>JAANAU010000023.1 GCA_011089965.1 Magnetococcales bacterium | reverse complement strand
TAGTTCACGGCTCAGGACGCGAGGATCAAACTGAAGCGTCTTTACCCGTCAATTCAGCTTTGTTGACCCACTACACCACCGTGCATAACGGGGTTCGTGAGTTGCTTCAATGTAAAGCCTGCGGTGTCCCGATTCTCCGAGACCCATGGGACGCCCATGGAGCATTTGAAATACCGATCAGCAAAGTGTCGTTGGCCATCAGGATGCGCGACGAAGGCATGGGGTTGAGGGCAACGGGACGTGTCGTTGGTTCTCACAAGAAGACATCGCCGAGTGGGAGGAACGCTTTGCCGGTCAGAAAGAGACCTTGATGCTGTACGGCCTGTGCCATGAGTTCCTGCGCCTTACGTTTGAAGGAGATGACCTGTACACAATCGTTGGCAAGCGCATGGATCCCAGCCAATCATCGGGTTGGACGGCAATCATCATGGAGCGCGGCAGTCGGTTTTTGGTGGATCAGTGTTGCGGCAAGAAAGACGGCAAACTGTTCAGTTACGGGCAGACCTTGTTTGATCTGTGCTCGGAGGTCTTGAGAACTGGACATAGGGGGCGCCCTCGGCATGTGTGCTGCCCAAAGGGGTCAAAGTCAGAATCAAGAACAAAGGCAGCCAGAAGCATAAACAAAGGACCGAAACGGCCCAAGTACCAGGCTCCGCAACCCGAACATCCGGAAACCGTGCAAGACATCCGTGATCAGGAGATCCATGCCAACCATCAGGAGGGGCAGAATGCCGCCACCCGTCGTCGCAACAGCGCCTTTCGGCGACGAACGAACACCTATGCCAAGACCACGGAAGGGCTGCAAAGGACGCTGGATGTCCATTTGATCAACCATAACTTTTTTTCGACATTGGACGACAGGTGAGGTTCCAGCAGTCAAACTGGGGATTCGGAAGGCACCTCTGACGGTGGAAGCGATCTTGCGGATGAGGAAAGCAGCTTGATCATGGGGTGAGCCGATGGGGTTGGTCGGTCAAATTCACGCCATGATGGGATCGTGCGAATAGTCGGAGCCCAGTGCCCTCGCGAAATTTGAATGGCGTCCCCAACGGGAGTCGAACCCGTGTTACCGGCGTGAGAGGCCGGCGTCCTAGGCCACTAGACGATGGGGACGTGGCGGAACAGCGCCTTTTCTACCTGTAAATGACTCCTGGGGCAAGGAACTTTTTTGCATCAGACTGCACAATTTTCTCTTGACCCGCCGTTTCAGGAGGCAGGGACAATCGGAATGATGTTGGATTTGCGTCGCTTGCCAGCCAGACGCAGCTCTTCCAAATAGCTCTCCCAGATGGCATTTTGATTGACTCCCAGTTCAAACAGGGTCTCCCACGAATACAGACCGCTGTCATGCCCATCGCTGAAAACCAGCTTGACCGCATAATGCCCCACCGGAGTGATGGCCGTTATGGTGACATCCTGCTTGCCATCCACCAGCTGCGCCTCTTCCGGAGTGTGACCCGCACACTTGGCACAAGGGCAACGAACCCGCAGGTACTCCATGGAATAGCTGAACCTCTCACCACTATCCCAGGTGATCTCCACCACCCGTTCGGCACGCTTCTGACGAATCTCGGTGGGGATGTGTTGACTTCCGTATGACATGGACCAGAAACTCCCTTAAGCCAATGGAATGGTGGGATCCAGGGCAAACACCTCCTCGGCAACCGCTTCCACCTGTTGCCGTCTCTTGCGGTAGCCGGGATCTTTCAACAGACGCCGAATGGATCCGGGTTGCAAACGATACGGGGCCAAAACATGACGCACCCGCCGTCGCGACGCCTCGACCTCTTGTGCATCCATGGCCTTGGTGGCGCGCGCAATCCCTTCGATAACCGCCTCGTTATCCTCCATGCGCCCTGTGCAACACAATAATAAATCACAACCCGCCATCATGGCCAGTCGTGCCCGCTCTTCCATGGTTCCGTGCAACGCCTTCATCTCCAAAGCGTCAGAAACTATGACACCCGGATAACGCCATTTTTGACGCAACAGCTTGTGCAACAGAGTGCGCGACCAGGTGGCAGGCACACCGTCATCCACCCGCGACAAGGCCAGATGGGCAGTCATAATTCCCGGTAAATGCGGCAAAACAGCACGAAACGGATTCAACTCCCACTTCTCCATCGCCTTGATGCTCTTATCCAAAACCGGCAAGGCATGATGCGAATCGGCCAAAGCTGCACCATGGCCCGGAAAATGCTTGCCAATTGGCATGACACCTGTTTGACGGAAGCCGTGCAGCCACGAGGTCGCATTCATGATCACCTCGGAAAAATGCGATCCAAAAGCGCGATCCCCAATCACCGGATCAGCCTCGGCCTCACGAATATCCAAGACAGGCGCACAGTTGACACCAATACCCAATGCCCCCAACTCCTCACCGCAGAGTCGACCTGCCGTAAACAGCAGCCGCTCGGCGCGTATGGGATCCGTGCGCGCCAGCACGGCAAATTGATAGGGACTGGGATAGCGGGTCAAGGGATCCCGGAGTCGTTGGACACGTCCACCCTCCTGATCAATCCAAATGGTCGGTGCGCCCGCCGTATCGCCAATGGCCTTGATCAAGGTGCTGATCTGCTTCACCCCGATCAGATTGCGCCCAAACAGGATCACGCCGGCTGGTCGTACCCGATTCAAAAAGGTCAATTCCGCCTCTGAAGGCTCTGGACCCTGAAGTGCGATAATTAGGTGGATTTGCGGTTTCATTCTGCTATAATCCTGCCTGGCCTCAGCAAGGAGCTGTTCAGTAAAAGGTGATCACACCTCCAACACTAGGATATGGTCCACAAAAATGCAACGCGCACCGATCAATCAGTTTGGGTTTCCTGCCAACTGGAAAAAAAGGGCACTGCTTGCCGGAATACTGGTTGGGTACTCGCTGATGATCTTCAGCCTCTCCTCATTGACCAATCTGGATCTGCCGCAGCCATTCTTCGAAAACCAGGACAAACTGGAACATCTGGTCGCTTACGGCTTCATGGCGATCATGGCGTGGCTGGCTCTGCGGCAATGGACTTTATTGCGTCACTGCTGGTTATGGGCCTGGGTCTATGCGGTTGGTTACGGCATCACGGACGAGTGGCATCAACTCTTTGTGCCGGGTCGGTATGGAGATCTGCTCGATCTGCTTGCAGACGCTTTGGGCGCGGCTCTGGCCATTGCCCTGGTGGAACTCTATCGGGCACGCCGTGAGGCCCGCCTGGCATGGGTACTGCCCCGTTTCATGCGGCTCTCCTGGTCCTGATCTACCCCACTTCTCACACATAACCTCACGGCAACCGGTACACCTCCACCCGGTTGTCGTGCAGGGCTGGTCCCCCATCGGGTGCCACCACATCGGCATGGGTCAAGGTGTTCAAGCCAATCCCCTGTGGAAAGGCACGCGCAGTCTGATTGGATTCGCACAGCGTCAAGCCTGGCCGCACGTCCGTTGTTACCCGTGCCTGCATGGTCAACTGTCCCTGACCATTGAAAACCACCACCCGATCCCCCTCCTGAATCTGACGCTGGGCTGCATCTGCGGGATGGATCCACAATCGGGGCGGTTGTTGTCTGGCCTTGGGGGTGTCAGAAAAGGTCGAGTTCAACACATCCATGGCTGGTGGCGTCATGAAATCCAGAGGATAAACCGCAGCCTCAACCGGATTGTCACGCCGATTGACCGGCCAATGGTCAGGAAACTCCGGCATCCGGGCCTGCGACCAGCCCGGACGAAAATGAAAACGACCATCCGGTTGTGGAAATCCATCCAGAAAATGACCCGCGCGCCACTCCGGGGCGCAATCGATCCAGGGGCGCTCCCAACGCGCCACAGGTGGGAGTCCAGAGTGCTCCAGAATCGCGGCTATGGTTTCTGTCACCCCCATCTGGAACGGCAGATCATCATACCCCAAACGCCGGGCCAGTGCGTTCACGAAATCATGGTTGCACAGCGCCTCACCAGTCGGAGGCATGAGCGCACGGGCATGTTGCAGCGTATACTGCCCATACGCCTTGTACAGATCCTCATGTTCCAGAAAGGTGGTGGCTGGCAACAGCACATCGGCAAAACGGGCGGTATCGCTCATCACCTGTTCATGGACCACGGTAAAAAGATCGTCCCGCGCCAAACCCGACCACACCCGTTGCAAATCCGGGCAACTCGCTGCCGGATTGGCATGGGAGACCAGCAGGGCCTTGACCGGAGGATTCAGACCCGGATCGGTCAGAATCGCACCCAAACGGCTCATATCCAGCTTGCGTGGCGTATGCCGAGGATTCAAAGGGGGCGGCATGGGTTCCCCGGTCAGGTTGAAAGCACCTCCCGTGGCAAACAAAGCACCGCCCCCCACTTTTTCCCAGGCTCCGGTCATGGCAGGCAGACACGAAACCGCATGGAGATTGACTGCCCCATTGTACTGTCGGCTCATCCCCAACCCGATACGGATGAACGGCGCACGCGCCTGACCATACAGACGCGCGAACTCCCGAATCGTGGACGCATCCAGACCGGTGATCGGCGCTGCCCATTCGGGTGGCCGGCATGCCAAATGGGCTTCCACCTCGGCATCGAAATCGGTCAAACGTTGCAAATAAGAACGCTGTGCCAACCCCTCATCCAGCAATACATGCATCATGGCCACAGCCAGGGCACCATCCGTACCAGGGCGTACCGGCAGATGCCAATCCGCCAGACGGGCCGTCGGATTGCGATAAGGATCCACCACCACCAGACGGGCACCCTGACGCCGTGCCTGTTTGACATGGCTCATGAGGGTGATATGGGTGGAGACAGCATTGATCCCCCACAAAATCGGCAGATCACTGGCTGCGATCTCTATAGGGTCTGGACCCAATGCCAATCCCACACCCGCCCGCCAGCCAGCCCAACCTATGGAGTAGCAAATATTGCCATCCAGCACGGAAAAACCGGCACGGGTCACCAGACGTTGATAAGCGCGACGCTGGATCACCCCCATGGTCCCGCCATAATGGAATGGCAATACCGCCTCAGGACCAAATTGACCCATGATCGCTTGAAGTTGTTCAGCGATATGGTCCAGGGCGCAATCCCAGGAAACCGGTCGGAAATCTCCCAAGCCTTTCGGCCCCTGACGCAACATCGGTTGCATGATGCGCGGTCCGTGTTGGATCTCTGCATAGCGGCTCACCTTGCCGCAAATCACTCCCTTTGTCAGGGGATGATCGGGGTGACCAGCCATCGAGACCAGACGTCCCTGATCGATTGTGACCTTCAGGGCACAGGTTCCGGGACAATCCAAAGAGCAAACGCTGTCAAAGGAGGCGGACATGGGTCATCTCAACTCAACCACTGGGCCACCAGATCGGGATGAAACGACCAACCAAAAAAACCGGACAACCCGGTGGCAATCCCAAACCCGGCAAAAACCAATGCCACCCCGAACAGCCAGCGCCGCCGGGTCAACACACTGATGCTCAACAAGGCAATCGCGATCTCGATGCCTGCCTCGGCCATGTCGAACTGATCATCGCGGAAATTGAGGGCTTCGTACTCCTTCTCATGCCCTTCGGCCCGCACCCGGATCTCCTCTTTTTCACGGCCATACCGTTGCCCCTCACTCTGGAAATGGGCGATCTTTTCGGTCAGAAGCAAACGATACTCGGCAGATGGGTTGCCTTTGGCCTGTTCCAGGGTCAAAGAGTCGACCATGTTTTCCGCCAGATGCTGTTTGACATTCTTGAACTGGTAATGTGCCCAGGAGTCCACGGCATGGGCCTGATGTTGTGCCATGGATTGGGCGATATTGCCGTCCTTGACATTGAACACCCCCAACAGGGTGGCCAGAATGGCTGCCAGTGCTGCCACCCGCATATTGAAACGGGACTCTGCCTCAGCAGCACCCTCCATCAGGGACGAAACGGTATCATTGACATCAGCCATGTGCATGATCCTTGTCAAAACAGATGATTCAAATCCAAATTATCGCTTTTTCAAGGTGCTTTGACACTCCATCACCAGCCCCCCCTTGTCGCTCACCAGCAACAGACGCTGCGACTCCGGTGTTTCCGACAGCACGGTGATCCCTTCGGCGCGGAACCCTTTGGTCAACTTGCCCACATAAGCGACCTCCTCTTGCCCTTCACGCCAAAAGCCGAGCTGGAATGGGACATCGCTACCCGAACCGCTGGCTCCCAGCACGATCAGATACTCCCCTTTGCCGCCAGCCAACGGGGTCATATCCCGCACACCCAGAGACTCCTTGGCCAGACCCAGAATGCCGCCTTCATCAAATTTGGCATCCAGTTTCAAGGAATACCACTTTGCCACGGTCGGTGTCCCGTTGGCCTCCAGACGCACGGCCAACAATGCCGGTTTGTTGCCGATCACCGGGCCACGAAAACCGAACAACAGATTGCCGTCACGCTCGGAAGCCGCCAATCCTTCCACATTGATCCCTGCTTCGCCCTCAGCCTGATTGAACTTGCCATCCCACGGAGTCTTGGCGCTCTGGGTCAACCATTTCTGAAATCCTCCGGAGGGCGGTATTTTCTGGAGGGTGTCCAGACTCCACTGTGCCCCCTTTTTCACCAGACGAAACCGCAAGACCGTATCACGGGCCTTGCCATTGTTGAGCGAATGGGAAGCGGTCGCAACCCACTCTCCGCTCGCCAGACGGGTGATCCCCTCCAGATCTTTGGGCTTGAACTGCTCCACCTGGGCCGAGGACAACAGCGGCGTGGCACGAATGGTCTTGTCCCCGCTGACGGTTGCCGGATCAAACACAAACAAGGCTCCGGTCGATGCCTCATCCGACACCCCGACCGCCACCTTGTTCACCGGATCCCAGGCCACTCCCGAAGGCTCCAGGGCCACCCCATCCGCCACCAGACGCGGCAGATTCTTGACCGAATCCGGACAAGAGAGTTCATTTTTGGCCCAGGCCGGGGTGGCCAGACCAACCGACAACACCAACATCACTGCCAATGTTTGAATGGACATTTGATCTCCTGATCTGTTCATGCATGATCCTGCGTGGTACGCTCCCATTGCAGATTGGGATTGGCCGGATCCAGGATCTCTTCATCCAGGGAGCGGCCAGCCAACATGCGGGTCAGCGCAGTGGTCAGGGGACGACGCAAACCAACCGGTATGCTCTCATCCCCTGGATGCTGCTCCTGCTCGGCATATGGAATTGTCTTTTGATCGGATTGCGTCATAATCCCCTCTTAAAATACGCTGTTGATAACCATCCTGGTCAACAGCTTAACACGTTTGACACCATGACACATGGCTGAAATCGTTCTGACCGCCTTTAATGCCCGTTTTTCCCATCCCTCCATGGGATTGCGCGCGCTGCTCGCCAATCTCGGTCCTTTACGTCCTCAGACCGCTCTGCTGGAGTTTGATCTGGAAACACGGCCGGAAGAGGCATTGGAAGCAGTGTTGCACCTGAATCCACGCATCATCGGTTGCGGGGTTTACATCTGGAATACCGCACTGGTGACCCGTTTTGCCACCCTGTTGAAAACCATCCGTCCCGAAATCAAGCTGGTTCTGGGCGGTCCCGAGGCCAGTCATGCCCTGGATCATCACCCCCTGGGCGAGCTGGCCGATCACCGGGTGGTTGGCGAAGGGGAGTTGATCTTTCCCGATATCTGCCACGCTTTGTTGCATGGACACCCTCCTCTGGCCAGAAAGATTCTGGCCCCACCCCCGGATCTTGCCACCGTGCAGTTTCCACATGATGAATACAGTGCCCACGATCTGGCCCACCGCCATCTTTATGTGGAGTCGTCGCGCGGCTGTCCCTATCGATGCAGTTTTTGTCTCTCAGCTCTGGATCACAAGGTCCGGCGCTTTCCCATACCCCGATTGCTGACCGCACTGGAGAGCCTGATCGCGCGCGGTGGACGCCACTTCAAGTTCGTGGATCGCACCTTCAACCTGGGCGAAGAGCATGCCACCGCCATTCTGGACTTTTTTCTGGAGCGGATCCAGATCCCGGGATTGTTCATCCATTTTGAGATGGTCCCGGATCGGCTGACCGCTGGCCTTCAGGAACGGCTGGCCGCCTTTCCGCCCGGCAGCCTGCAACTGGAGATCGGCATCCAGTCCTTCAACCCGCAGGTCTTGCAGGCCATTGATCGCCATCAGGACAACGGGCGGGCCGAAGAGAACCTCCGCTGGCTGCTGACCTCCACCCAGGCCCATATTCACACCGATCTGATCGTCGGACTGCCACAGGAGAGTCTGGAGAGCCTGGCCCAGGGATTTGATCGTCTGATCGCCATCGGACCGCATGAGATACAAGTCGGCATTCTGAAACGACTGGCTGGCACTCCGTTGTGTTCCAGCAGCGCCTCCGAGGCCATGCGATTTGATCCCCACCCTCCTTATGAGCTGCTGGAGAACCGGCAACTCGATTTTCTGACCATGCGGCGTCTCAAGCGGTTTGCCCGCTATTGGGATCTGGTTGGCAACTCCGGACGTTTCACCCATGCCTTGCGCGCGATCTTTTCGCATCACCCTCCCTTTGCCACCTTTCTGGCCTTTTCCGACCGGCTCCATGCCGTCTCAGGTCAAACCCATCGCATTGCCCTGCCCCGTTTGGCCATGCTGGTCAAAGAGTGTTTCCTGCCACTTCTGGATGCCCGGGAACAGGCCCGGTTCACATCCGCACTGGAACACGATCAAGCCAACTGGCATGCCAAATCTCAAAAACACCCGGACAGCCATCCCCCACCCAGACAGCAACGTCATCTCTCTCATCATCCGGAAACAGCTCAATAATCTTTCATGTTCTTGAACAGCACCCCATCCTGTTTCAGGGTATCGATCAGGCGTTGCAAACCTGCCAATGCCGCCGCTGTATTGAAATGAAAATCGTGCATCAACAAGACCAGATGACCCGGCTTGACCGTCTGCCCGGTCTCCAAACGCCGATGGATACGCTTGACCAATGACTCCACCGGCTCCAAAGGATTTTTGCGGCCCGGACGGCCCCACTCGACATCCCAACCATAAATGACAAAACCATGTTCATGGAGCCTGGCCACTCCGGCAGGCACCTTGGCAGGACTCTGGACCGGATAGGAGCGGGTATCGATATAATGCTCGCCAAAACGCCAATCGATCCGGCCAGGAAGCCGGGTGGGAAATGGCGGTTGCACAAATCCAAGGATCTCGTTATTCTTGGACAAATCCACCAACATCCCGTCCGGATTGGCATAAAAGCTCTGATATTTCTCATAGGCATGGGTGAAAGAGTGGTTGGCCAACTGGATCAGAGGTGCGACCTTAAGCTGTGCAAACACCTCACGACGCTCAGCATTGATGATATGGCCGCCCACAATGAAAAAGGTCGCAGGCAACCCGGCGCGGGTCAGCAACTCCAGAATCTCTTTCGTGCCTTCGCGCGGGCCATCGTCAAACGTGAGATAAACGTTCTTTTCCACTGCCCAGGAGTCCCAGGCATGACCGAAACACAACACCAGAAGCAACCATGCTGCAACCCATTGACATTTGTACGACATTCCTGATTCCCTTTCCGTGACTGACCCTGCCATGTTGCCACCCTCTCCTGCCAAATCTGCCCGTCCCAGCGGTTGGCGCCGCTGGTTGGCCATTCTCCGGATCACCGGTCGGCGTCGCCTGATCACTCCCATGCTGCGGGGGCAACACGATCCAGCCTATTATGCCCGGGCAACGGCAATCGGATTTTTCATGAATTTCACCCCTTCTGTTGGCGCGCAGATCCCTCTGATCGTGGCCATCTGGAGCGTGACCCGCCTGCTGCTCCCCCGCTGGGAGTTTCACATCGGGGTTGCCAGCGCCTGGACCCTGCTGACCAGTCTGCCGACTGTACCGCCGATGTACTACACCTTTATCGTCACCGGTCGTCTGATGCTCGGGAACTGGGATGAAACGAATGATTTCGACCGCTTTGTCCAGACTCTGCAAGGGATGCATGGGGGCGAAAACTGGCTGGAATCGCTCTGGCTGCAACTGGTACAACTGTGGGAACTGTTTGGTCTGCCGCTCTTCATCGGTTCACTGCCCTGGGGAATCGGAACCGGTTGGATCGGCTATGTCTGGACCATCCGGCTGATTCAGCGCCATCGCGCCAAACGGCAGGCCGCCCAACAACCCTCCCCCTCCGACAACCGCTCCTAACCCAAACGGTCCAGATAACGCGCCCGGAAACCCACACCCAACTCCTGTTCCGCGATCCGGCGGCAGGCGGGAATATCCACCCCTTCCACCCCTTGAACCGCTGTAGCCACCACCTCGGGCACATGCACCCGGGCAGCACGAATGAACGCCTTGACCGCTTCGTAGGAGCCGCTCAAAGCCGGCTGGCAGATCCTGTCATAGGTTTGGGCATCCTGGGCATTCAGCGACACGGACAAGGCATCGATCAACCCCTGCATGCGCGGGGTGACATCCACGCCATACACCCGATTGGCCAAGCCGTCGGTATTGATCCGTACCCGGAACGGACCACGCCGTTTGACTTCAGCCGCCACCTCCAGCAAGGTCTCCAGCCGCAAGGTCGGCTCCCCGAATCCGCAAAAGACGATCTCTGTATAACCCGTGATATCTCCCATGGCTGCAATCACCTCTGCGGCACTCGGATGACGCCGCAACGTCAGATCATGCCCCTTGACCACCGGTGCTGCGCTCCATTTGGGACAAAAGCCGCAATGCAGGGTGCAGGCACGGGTCAGATTGATATACAACCCGTGACCAATCGGATAGGCCAACAGCGGAGGATGATCGACAGGCTGCCCTACAGCAGGCACAGCCCCGACATGAAACAGACGACAATAATTCTCCGTGGTGATCCGGGCCACTTCATCCACAGAGCGATCCAAAAGTG
The DNA here is from genome assembly GCA_011089965.1 of Magnetococcales bacterium. GTDB lineage: Bacteria > Pseudomonadota > Magnetococcia > Magnetococcales > Magnetaquicoccaceae > Magnetaquiglobus. The sequence continues at coordinate 43,261 of JAANAU010000023.1, read as the reverse complement.
TGGCCAGGGTCTCAGCCACCCGCACCACCCAGGCAGGCTCATTGCGCTTGCCACGATACGGCATGGGGGCCAGATAAGGGGCATCGGTTTCGATGAGCAGCCGTTCCAGGGGCAAGGTTTTGGCAGTCTCCTGCAACTCTTGTGCAGCCTTGAAGGTCAAGATCCCGGAAAACGACAGATAAAACCCCTGCTCCAAGGCCCAATGGGCCATGGCGGTGGAACCGGTGAAACAGTGCAATACACCGCCACACGCTGCGGCCCGTTCCTCCTCCATCACCCGGCGGGTATCGGCCTCAGCCTCACGGGTATGAACGATCAGCGGCAAACCCAGTTCCCGTGCTGCCTGGATATGATGACGAAACGCCCGTTCCTGACGCTCTTTGGGGCTGAATGCGTAATGCAGATCAAACCCGGTCTCACCCACGGCCACCACCTTGGGATGCCGGGCATGGGCCACAATCGCTGCCACCGAATCGTCCGGAACTTCCGCTGCATAATGGGGATGGATCCCCACCGAAGTATAGACATGCGGATACGGCTCCAACAGCTTCAACAGCGGCTCCACCTCGGTCAAACGGGTGGCAATCGAGTTGATGTATTCCACTCCGGCCTCCCGGGCACGTTGCAGCACAAAGGCCAGATCCTCCTGGAAATCCGGAAAGTTCAAATGGGCATGACTGTCTGCCAGACGGATCATTTCTGGCCTCCTTCCGTTGCAGCCGAAGGTGTTTCTCCCCCCCCACCACGTCGGACGGCAGAGCGACGACGACGCCTCCGCCCGCTGCCTGCCGGGCGCACGGGCTGCTCCTGCCCGGTGCCATGGGCATCTTCTGTATCAGAGGCCATGGGCACCAATGGCGTCGGAGCCGCAACCGGTTCCGCTCCTGCCAGGTCCATTGCTGGCGTGACCTCCATGCTGGCCGCATCTCCCCCCCCTCCCGATGCGCTCCGTTGACCACGACGGCGACGGCGTGGAGGACGTTTGGCAGAAGTTGCAGCAGCCTGCTCTTCCGGCTGACCACTCTGGCCACCGGGATCTCCCATCTCTTCAGCCACGCTCGCCTCCGGCAGTGGCACAACCGCCACCTGCTGAGGTGCGACATTGGAGACAGAGGGGACAGGTGGACGATTTTTTCTGGATGTTGGGGGTTCGGTTTTCTGCGGTGTTCTTCCCGATGTGGCCCCTCGGGAACGCTCCGGAGCCATGGGCTTTTTCACCGGCCTGGTCGGTACGCCATCCGCTTTTTTGCCATTCTCCTCCTCCTCTTCGCCTCCTGCCTCCACCACCGCAGCTGCCGTAAAATCCCCCACCAGTTTTTCCACATCCATCTGTTCGGTCACACCTTCACCAAACAGGATCTCCACCCGGTTCAGCAACGGGTAGAGCGACCGCACCACCCCTTCGCGACCATCCTTGAGCACCACCTTGGATTTGACCTTGGGCAGACCCTTGCGCAATTCCAGATAGGCATCGTTTTCATAGGCCAGACAGCACATCAAACGACCACACACCCCGGAAATCCCTTCCGGTGTCAGGGAGAGATCCTGATTCTTGGCCATGCGGACCGAAACCGGATGAAAACGGGTCAGAAATTGCGAACAACACAAGGTCTTCCCACACGGACCCAATCCGCACAGCAATTTGCTTTCATCACGCACCCCCACATGACGCATCTCGACCCGCACCCGCAGATCTGCGGTCAGCAGGCGCACCAGATCGCGGAAATCGATGCGCTCTTCCGAGGTGTAATAGATGATCGCCTTGCCGCCCCCGAACGGATAGACCACCCTGGACAGCTTCATGGGCAGTTGCAATTCTCGAATCCGGTCCCGACAGATGCGTTGTGCCCGGGGTTCCTGCTCGGCCCGCCACGACAAGAAACGCAGATCCTTGTCATTCAAACGTCGCATGATCTTGGTGATCGGCCCAGGAAAAGGCTCGACCGGCAGTTGAAACCGTCTTTGGACCGTGGCGATGGTTTCCCCATCGCGCACCTGCACCAACAGTTGATCCCCGGCACTCACGGTTGTCAGATCTGACCACACCCGGTACTCCATGCAGGAGTCGGGAATCTTCAACCCGAGCAGACACTGACCCGCAGGGACAGGAGTCGATGCATCCAAGATTGCCATGGGATCCTGAGCTGAACCACTCATCAAAACGCCACTCCGCGCATGCGTGCCAAACGAATGAAGATCGCTTCCAAGGTCAGACGCGCATTGAGATTGAAAATCCGTGCCTCCCGCGCCAATCGCACCAGTTGGTTGGCTCCTTCCAACCACTGCTCTGGCCCGATATCCAGGCTGGCACCCTGTTGTACGCTAGCACGAATCCGTTCCGCAAACCATGTTTCCAGATACTCCGGCACCTGGGCAAACCGTTCGCTTTCGCTCCACTCCTGAGCTGCGGCAATCAGATCGTTCAAAGAGCCGACAGACAGGCTCTCCAGGGTACGAAAAAAACGGTGGCGCTGTTCCAGCACGCCGGGGTCGGCCAACCGCAAGGCCGCACCAATGCTGCCTCCAGCCAGACGAATGGTCTCACTCTGTTCCGCAGGAGAGAGTCCCGGGGCCAATCGTTGCAACAGTGCCGCCATCTCTGCGGGTGCCAGAGGATGAAATCGTTCCTGCTGACAGCGGGAACGGATGGTTGGCAACAAAGCCCCAGGCCGACTGGTAATGAGAATCAACACGGAATGGGCGGGCGGCTCTTCCAGGGTTTTGAGCAGGGCGTTGGCAGCGGATTCATTCATCAGGGCAGCATCATCGATCAGGGCCACCTTTCTGTCAGACTCCAGAGGGGTGAAGCTCATGGCGCGGGTCAACTCGCGCACCTGATCCACGGAGATGCGGGATTTCTTTTCCAACAGCTCCAGGCGTTGCAGATCCGGATGATTGCCTGTTGTGCACTTGATGCATGAGGAACACGTTCCACATCCGGCCAGCCCTTGATCGTTCGTCACGGGTTGGAGACAGAACAGGCTTTGGATCCAGGCCAGGGCCACGGTCTGCTTGCCAACTCCCTCGGGGCCATGGAACAGCCGGGCATGGCCTGGAGAACCGTGGTGCAAGGCCGACTGCAACCGGGCCACAAGTGCGGCATGTCCAAGAATGCAGGAAAAAACGGTCTGAGTCATCGATCCGGCACCGGTCCATATTCAGATAATTGGCAAACGGTTCAGTTTAACCGATTGCACCATCTGCATGCAAGTTGCCGTAGTGCTGACTGTCCATCATCACGAAATGACCGGTGAGGTGTGAGGCATCCATGCGGATACGATCTGCATACCACCGGATCCCAAGGGCAGCCGACTGAATCAAATGGCCTACTGACTGATTGCCAGATAAAGATCATCCAGCCGTGCAAACAAACGGGCACGTATCTCGTTCAAAGTCGCAAATTTTTGCGCAGCCTCGGAGAACCGGGCCTGCCGCGCATCCTGCAATGCGTCGGCACCAACCCGATGTATCTCCTCGTGGACCTTGCCCACATCCTGAAACAAAGGATGCTCCCCGAAGCGTTGCCTGCCCTCTTGATGATACCATTTACCAAAAGCGCATTCGTGATGGCTGCTGACCACCTTTTCCTCCATGCCTGATGCCCCGCGCACCGCCTGTCCAAGCTGTCCCAGCCAGTGCAGATGCAACTCTTTGACTTTGCGGACATCAAACGGCGACTCTCCGGTTTGCAATCCCTGGGTAGCCTGCTCCATGGCCTGACTGGTATGACGCACCACATCGGTCAACATGACCGATTGTTCAATCCAACCGTTCATCAGGCGGATGCGGTCCAATGCCTGCACCCCCTTCTTTTGAACCTCAGCCGATGAAAACAGAATCCCCTGTCCCGATTGCAAAACCTGGTGAATGCGTGATTGCGCCTCCTCGCCATCACGAGTCAGGGACTGGGCCGCCTCCTCTGCCAGCATTGCCAGATCAGCGATCTGAACAGTACTTTGCGCGGCTTCGAGCGCCGAACGGGAAACATCCTGAGCAGCCGCTCCGATCTCCCGGGCATTGCGGGTCACCTCTTCGGCAGCCCCCTTCAGATTGTCCATGGAACCGGAAATGCGGTTGACCATCTCGCCTTGTTCATTGACCGCATCCGCAATCTCCATGTTGGAGTCGTTGATTCGGTCGAAAGCCACCGTCACCCCTTGAACCGCATCCATGGCACTTCTGGAATGCCCTTGAATCTCATCAACCATGCGGAAAATTCCGGAGGTGGCATCCGCGGTCTGCCGGGCCAACTCTTTGACCTCCCCTGCCACCACAGCGAATCCTGCCCCCTTTTCGCCTGCTCCTGCGGCTTCAATGGCCGCATTGAGCGACAACATGTTGGTCTGTTCGGCAATGGTGTTGATGATCTGCACAACATTACCAATCTCTACCGCTGAGGCCACCAAACGAGTCATGATTTCGTTGTTTTCCCGAACCATGCGCATCGCCCTGGAGGTTTCGGCATTGGCATTGGCGCACCGTTCCCGAACCCCGTCGAACGAACCGGTCAAATCGCTGATCAAGCCGGAAACCGCAAGGACCGCTCCCTGCACCTGATCAAGGTTATGATTGACCCCTTCCAGATTGGTACTCATCTCCTCGGCAGCAGTGGCCACCGTGTTGACGTTGAGGCTGGCCTTCTCCCCCTCCCGCGCCAGAGCGCCAATATTGAGAGAGAGCTGCTCCACCCCCGATTTAACCCCGGACATATTCTCCGTAGCCAGCTCAATACTTTGCACCAAAGCGCGCGTTTCAGCATCAACCCGGTCATTCTCTCCCACTGAATTGTGCGCCATCTCCTCAATGAGCGAAGAATCCCGGGACATGCTCCGGGAGGCTCCCGACAAGGCAGACGAAATGGCTGAAGCGGTTTCCGATTGCAGCCGCACCAGACCGACCGTCCCGGTCAAACTGTCCGCCAATTGATTGATATGAGATGCCAGATCATCGATCTCGTCACCAGAAGTCCGAACCGGGATTCGCTTCGTGAGATCGCCCGAACGCATCTCCTCCACTCCCTGCATGATACCATGAAGCGGACGCAACATGCCTGTGGCAACCATCCTCTGGACCAACAGGGTCAGAGCCAGACAGACCACCAGAACCCCGCCATTCACCAGCATCATTCTTTGCAGAAATTTGTCCTCGCGCTGTTCGGTCTCCTGGAACACGCTTGCCAACTGCTCACTCATGGATCCCCTGAGCTGGTTCCTGGTTGGATCCCGGGTCAGCCCCTCCGGCCAGGGGGAAGGAATCTCTCGAAACGAGTCAGGCAACCGCACGACAAATATCAGATGACCGGTATGGGTCTCCACATCGATGATCGGGCCATACACCAGGATCCGATCCGGTTGCATGACCAGATGCGCTGCACCCATGATCGGCGCAGATCGATTCAGATTGCCTGCCAACCCTTCCGGCAAGGTGGCATTGGCCGGATAAAGCGGTTTGCCCAACTTGTCCGTGATGATCACCTCGCTCAAGCCCAATGGTTGCAACGACTCCAACAGAGTTTTGACCACACCGTCATCTTTGACGCCCAATCCAAAAAGGGCTTCGGCAGGTCCGGCGGTCGAAAGAAGCAAACCCAGATTGCTGATCAACAAATGACCATCCGCACGCAATTGACGCGACATGACATCTTTTTGATTTTGTTGTGCGTTTTGAAAAATTTGCACAAAAAACACGATACCTGTCACCAGAAAAATCGCCATCATAATGCCTGTCGGTATGATGACGGTTTTTGCATGCAGCTTCATAGTCTACTCTCGCAACTTTCCTGGAATATTGATAACTGGAGAAAGCCACTTTGGATCACGACCCGTCTATTGGTAGATCGCCTTGGCTGCGTCGGATCGCAGAAAATCGATCACCTTTTGAACCATCGGCTCCGGTACGCCTTTGGTAATGAAGCTCAAGGGACGTGTAATGGCCTTGGACTTGACAACCTTCACCTTGCCGGGATTTTTCTTGATGAACGATTCGGAAACCGCCCCAATGCCCCCGCGAAATTTGCTGACCAGTTTGATCTCCTCGCGGGTGGAGCGGACCTCGCGCACACCGGGAGCATACTCGGCCTTCTGCATCACCTGCTCTTGAAACATCAACCGGGTGGCAGCGGTTTTTTGAGAGGTGACAACCACCACAGGCTGATCCTTACCACCCACCGCTTGCCAATTGCCGATCTTGCCTGTATTCAGATCGCTCAACTGGGCGTGTGTGAGTTCAGAGACCGGATTCTCCAGATGCACAATCGGCACAATGACATCAGTCGCAATGACATGTTCCTGATACGAAGTGTCCCCGGCCAACCCGGCCTTTTCCAACAATTTGGACAACGGTGCCGAGGAGACGGAAGCAATGATCTTGCCATCTCTAAGCTCATCAAACCCCTTTCCGGAGTTCAAACCGCGTACCTGGACCTTGATTCCGATGGCCTGTTCCATGGCACTGGCAGTGGGTTCCAGCAACCCCTTTTCCACTGTGGTGGATCCAGCCACATTCAGGATCTCTGCTGCATGGGCGGACGATCCAACGATCAAAAATATAATAAAAAATATTTTTATCATTCCAATAAAACATCCTCCAATCCTATAAATTATTGTTCCACCTTCTGTGTTGTTTCCATACCGGCTCATACCCAACCTGACATCATGGATTATTGCACAGGTCACATCCCATATCATCCACAATGATGCAAGCAAACGATGTCAAGAATGCATATATTGTCAAACTATTTACAGCCATTCAAGAAACAAAGCAACGGTTCGGATATGCATCTCATCCCGAAATAATAACCAGGCAATAGCACTCCACCTTACAGACATTCCTATTCATCACCCTCAGCCGATCATTCCGATGCTCACGCTTAAAAAAAATTATTCAGGAAGAATTCAGAATGATCGGTTATCATTCTCCCTCTTTGGCGCCTTACACTCCGGCTGGAAAAGAGAGTGTCCACCCCCTGTCCATTCAGGCTCGATCTCATGTCTTGGAAGCGCTTCTTGCATCTCCACAATTGGATCCCACCCATCTTCTCCCAATTGCGTCACTATCAGCCAGCCTGGTTGACCGGAGACCTGGTCGGTGGGGTGTCAGCGTGCGTGATCATGATTCCATCGGTTTTGGCCTATGCCGAACTGGTCCACATGCCACCCATTGCCGGCATTTACGCGGCCCTGGCTTCAGCCATCGGCTATGCCCTGTTCTCCTCTTCCCGTCAGGTGATTGCCGGTCCGGATGCTGCCATTGGCCTGTTGGCCGGAGCAGCCATTCTGCCTCTGGCCGGAGGAGATCCCATCCGTACCGCCATGCTGGCCGCCACACTGGCCCTGCTGTCCGGAATCATCCTGATGCTGGCTGCCCGGTTGCGCATCGGAGCCATTGCCGATTTTCTCTCCCGTCCGGTATTGATCGGCTATCTGAACGGTGCCTCGCTGATCCTTGCCTCCACCCAGATCGGCAAACTCTTTGCCATCAAAACCCAGGGGGAAGACTTCTTTCCCATCATGTGGCAGATCATCACCGGTCTCTCCAATACCCATTTTCCCACCCTGACCCTGGGCGCGGTTTTGATCGTGCTGATGATCGTTCTGGCGCGCCGATTTCCTGCCCTTCCGGGTGCATTGCTGGTTTCGGTGACCGCGATTGTGATCACGCGCTGGTTTGGACTGCATGACAGTGGCATCGCCCTGGTGGGACAAGTCCCCCAAGGCGCTCCCGATCTGGTACTGCCCAGCATGTACTGGACCGACATTCCGGCCCTGGCCCCTGCTGCCCTGGCCATTGCCTTTCTCGCCTTTTCCGACGGCATCTTGCTGGCACAGGCCTTTGCCGACAAAAATCGCTACGAAATCAACCCGAATCGGGAATTGACCGCCTTGGGCGTAGCCAATGTCACGGCTGGATTGTTTCAGGGGTTCCCCGTTTCCGCCAGCCAGTCACGCACCTCCATCGTGGACTCTGCCGGAGGCAAAAGCCAACTGGCGCAACTGATTGCCGCTGGCGGCCTGCTGCTCTTTCTCAATTACGGCACGGATCTGTTGATGGATCTGCCCAAGGTGGCCCTGGCGGCCATCCTGATCGTGACGGCTTTGGGCATGCTGGAAATCAAGGCGTTACGCGAACTGTATCAGATGGATCGCTTTGAATGCTTCATGTCCGTGATCGTGACGGTGGCAATTCTGTTGGCGGGAGTGGTCCCCGGAATCATTCTGGGGCTGTTGATTTCGCTCATCGCCATCATTGTGGAGATCTCCCGGCCCGGAGATGCCGTCTTGTACCGTCTCGGACCTGGACAAAAACACCATGATTTCGGTGCCAGTCCACCTGTTGAAGCGGAACAAACCCCTGGTTTGCTGGTCTATCGGCTCTACGCCCCGATGATCTTTGCCAACGCCCGCCATGTCACCTCCCGGTTGCGCCAGCTCGTGGCCGTGACCGACCCCCCCATTCGCTGGCTCATCCTCGATGCCCAGGCCATCACCGACATGGATATCACGGCTGGCCAAAGATTTGCCGAACTCCTGCACGAGATGAAATCCAAGGGAATCGAGGTCCGGATTGCCGATGCCCCTCATCCTTTATTGGTACAGTTGAAAAAGGTCGGCATCTCGGATGATCTGGGCCACCATCTGTTTCACATCTCGGTCAAAAAGGCAGTGGAAGAATTTGAATCCATACAACATCCGCTGCAAGAGATCGAGCTGTTGATCCAGGAGGATGAAGGTCATGAGATCTATCGCATGCATTTCCGGCGCGAAGGGAGCAACATGACCTGCACCTGTAGCTGTGCCTCCGAAAAACACGACTCCATCTGTCACCATCTGTTTGCGGTTCTGACCAGAAACACCAAATCGCTCAATTTCCTGGAAGGTTCCTCAGAGGAGATCAAACGGGTTTCGCGCATGATGGCCGGAACAGATATCGAACAGGCCATGCAACGACTTCTGGCTGCCGATCAGGAGCTGCACTCGGCCCAGAAAGCCTTGCATCAGGCCAAAAAAGAGCTGCGCAAATCTGCCAATGACTGAAGACGCACGTTGACCGTTTGTCAGGGCGATGACCCGGATGCAGCGGAGGAAGAGGAGCCGTTCAACCATGGCAGCAGGTGACGCCAGACATGCTCTGCAATAATCCGGTAACCGGCTGCCGTGGGATGGATGCCATCGGATTGATTCAAGTGCGGCTGTCCTGCCACCCCTTCCAGAAAAAACGGAATCAGGGTTGCACCAGTCTCTTCGGCAACTTCGGGATAGATGGCCTGGAAACGAACATCATAGCCTGCGCCGTAGTTGGGAGGAAGTTGCATGCCGCCCAACAACATCAGCTCCACCTTGGCCTGACGCAGGCGGGTCATGATGGTGAGCAGATTCTGTTTCATCTCTGCCAGATCGAGTCCACGCAGGCCGTCGTTGGCACCCAGAACCACGATGGCGATCTTAGGTTGGGAACGCAACGACCAGTCGAGTCGACGCATGGCACCAGCCGTGGTGTCGCCAGAGAGTCCGGCATTGATGACACGATGGGCAAAACCGTGCGCGCGCAGCCGTTGCTGCAACAAGGCCGGATAATCCTCACCCGGCATGACCCCGAATCCGGCAGTCAGGCTGTCACCGAGACAGAGGATCACCGGTGCCGATTCCGAGGCATGGGAGAAAGCGTTCATGAAAAGCAGTCCCGAGAGCAGAGAGCCAAACAAACAAAGCAGAAAGGATCGAGCGCGCATCATTGCCATGTCACACGTTGAAACCAACTTCAAGAAATCATACAGAGAAACGATTCCACTTCAAGTTCTTTGGACAGCATATCTCATGAATGGACGATCCTCCATGAAAATCACAATCGCGAAGACATGAAAAAGGAGTCGAAAGCGCATGATTGCCATGTCATCGGTAGAGTATGCCGTGGATCACTCCGGACGCCACCTGGAGATCCTGCGCGGGGTGAATCTGGAGGTGGCCCCCGGGGAGTTCGTGGCCCTGACCGGACCTTCAGGAAGCGGAAAAAGTACGCTGCTGGCTTTGATCGCCGGGGTGGAACGGGCAACCTCAGGCCGGATCCGGGTGGATGGACTGGATCTGGCCACCCTGGCCGAAGAGGGGTTGGCCCGTTTGCGACGCGAACGACTTGGCATCGTCTTTCAGGACTTTCATTTGATCCCCACCTTGACCGCATTGGAGAACGTGGCTTTGCCTCTGGAGTTGGCCGGTCGTCCACAGGCCATGTCCCAGGCGCGTACACTGTTGGAACAGGTTGGTCTTGGCGACCGGGCAGAGCACCGTCCCCTGGAACTGTCCGGAGGAGAACAGCAACGGGTGGCCATTGCACGCGCCTTTGTGGCACGTCCGGCCCTGATCCTGGCCGATGAGCCGACCGGCAATCTGGATCAGGAGACTGGAAATCGCGTCATGGATCTGTTGTTCGGCTTGGCCCGAAGTTGGCATGCAGCCATGGTACTGGTGACCCACAACCCGGATCTGGCTGCGCGTACCGACCGTCATTTGCGCCTGGAAGCCGGGATTTTGCACACCGTAAAGCCATAGTTCCAATCCTCAGGCCTGGATGGGACGGCAGAAGAAAGGCTTCGCGCTCCACGGTCAACTCACGCCCGTCAGAATGGTCCCTTTTGGACCGCTCGGGAGTACACTGGAAGGAAAACAGGATGGAATTCATTCCGTTGCATTACCCGGACCGGGTGACGGTGATCAACCCGCAGGGCGATGTCGGGGTGGTCACGTTGTGGTCACCGATTGCCGTGGTCCAGGAGCATCTGCACCGGGCCGGGGTGGAACTGGATCCAAAGCAGGCACGGGTGGCGGTATTGGGCACCCTGTACGGCGAAGGGTTGCCCGAGATGCTGCGCAATTTGCTGTATAATCCACAGATCCGCCATCTGGTTCTGTTTGGAGTGGATCTGGGTGGATCCCGTGTTGCCTTGTGGAACTTCTTCGGGCAAGGTCTGGAACCGACCCTGTGTCTTGGCCAGCAGGTGTGGCAGATCGTGGGAACCCATCACAAAATCGATTGCGGGGTGTTGCCAGAGGCCTTTGCCGGACGACTGCGTCTGTTCGATCTGGGCAAACCCGCAGATCCGGACTCCGGAAACCGGCTGCGTGCCTTCTTTGCCGATCTGCCCGCACCTGAACCGGTCACAGCAGAACGATGTGCCGTGCCTTTGGCCCGGTTCGAGGTGACCCGGTTGCCCTCGGATCCGCGCGGCCATCGCATCCGGGCCTCCTCGCCACTGGCAGCATGGAAGGAGTTGATTCACCGGCTCTATCGTTTTGGCCATCGGGTGACTCTGGCCAAGGGTGAACGCATCGAATTGCAAAACGTTCAAGTCACGATCACAGTGCCGCAAGAGGAGCCGGACACACTTCTGCAAGAGCATGGTTTTGATCCGGAGGCATTCCGACGCTATCAACAGGCCATTCTGTCCGCTGCACTGCCGCCGGATCAACACTATGGTTACGGCAATCGATTGCGTGGCCATTTCGGGACCACCGAACAGGATACCCTGATGCGCATGGTCCGTCTGCTGACCCGGGATCCCGACTCCCGGCATGCCTTTGTCGCGCTGTGGGATACGGGACGGGATCTGCTTTCGGATCTGCCGGGTCATCCGTGCCTGGTCTCTCTGTTCGTGCGCCGTTTTGAGGAGGTGTTGACCCTGACGGCGCTGTTTCGCACCCACAATGCCCTGAAGGCGTGGTTGATGAATGTTCATGGCTTGATCGCCATCCAGCGACTGATTGCCACGGGCTGCGGATTGACCCCTGGACCACTCACCCTGATCAGCCATTCGATCACCATCGACCCGGGCGGCGGCGGTCTGGATCAAGCCAGAGCCATCCATGATTTCCGCAATGCAGAGCTGCGGGCAGAGAACCGTTTCCAGCCCGATCCACATGGGGATTTTATCATTTCGGTCCATGGGGAGAACGGCATGATCGTGGTGGATCATCGTTTTGAAGGACAACAGTTGCATCGCTACACCGGACGCAGCGCCGAGGAGCTGGAACGCCAACTTGTGCTGGATTGCGCCCTCTCCGATATTGGCCATGCCCTCTATCTGGGACGCGAGCTGGGACGGGCCGAAGCCAGACTCAAGAGTCTGCAACGGGGCAAGGGGGAACCATGAAGTCAATCTTTGTATTTCTCGATATTGGCTTCACCATGATCGGCGGACCGGAGATCGGACCTTCAGCCTGGCTGATCCGCGCCCTGGGCTTGCCTCCGAACGCCAAGGAGACCTTGAAAAGCTGGTTGTTCACCACCCCGTTAAGCTCTGCCGAAGAGTTGACGCAACGACTGCTCCAGACCCATGATCTGAACCCGGATCAGACCCGGCAGGTGGTGCAAGGATTCTGGCAACAACAGATTGAAACCTGTTTCCCTTTGCCGGGCGCCAGGGATCTGTTGGTACAGTTGGAAGCAGAAGGCATTCGGTACGGTTTCATCACCAATATCTGGACCCCGTTTTTGTTGGGATTTGCCCGGCTCTTTCCCGGGCCGTATGCCCAGGCTCCGGTGGTGGCTTCGTGCCAGACCGGTCTGTCCAAGCCGGATGCCGGGATCTATCGGCAGGCGTTGACCCTGTCTGGTCTGGCACCGGAACAGACCGTGATGATCGGGGATACCTATGCCATGGACATGCTGCCTGCCATCAACCTGGGCATGAAAAGCGTCTGGCTGTTGCATCGACCGGAAAAAGAGCGGGACGACCTGGTGGCACTCCTCAATCGTCAGCAGCCCACTCCGGATTTGACCCTGGCCTCCATGGAGGCGTTGCGTGTGGAACGATTACTGGCATTGTGGAGCACAAAATGAAGATTACCCGTATGGAACAGATCGGTGAAGCAGAACTGTTGCAGCGCTTCGCGACCACGCGATTGCGCGGTCACGGGCAACCGTTGATCTATGCCCGGGCCAGGCTGGAGCTGGTACGCCGGGTCGATCCGGCCACGCTCTATCCAGCGCAACGCTACGTGTTGCGCGCCGATCATCAACGTCTGTTTGATTTGTATCATCTATTCCGGCATGAAGGGATCGACATCTTCAATCTGGAGGGTGGACTGTTCTTCTGGTTGGCAGATCCGGACGCCCCGCACGGTGAAGAGGGACCGATCCCATTGATGCCACCGGTCGTGGAACACTCCCTGGAACCGGATGGTCGGACCATCCCGTTGATCAACGACGGTATGCACCGGGTCTATACGGCGATGCGTCTTGGGGTGCCGATCAATATCGTATTGGCGGTGGACGTACCCCATGAATATCCGTATTATGCCTATGCTCTCAAAAAGGGATGGGACGACGTGGTGGAACTGGAAGAGCTTCCGAACGAATTCATCAAAAAAGAGTATCGGGATCCAACCCAATACAAGGCCTTGTTCCGGGATTTCAACGCGGTCTTCGATGGCATCCAGAAGCAGCGCAAATCCACCAATCCTGCCACGTTGCTGGCCTGAACCCACCCGTATCATCTTGATCAAGGAGATTGCGGATGCGTTTGTCTGATCGGGAGATCATGGCCGCCATCCAGGCGGGTCGGATTGTGATCGATCCTTTGCCGCCGGATCACTGTTTTGGTTCATTTTCCGTGGATGTGAGCCTGGGGTGGCGGTTTCGCACCTTTCGGCACGTGCATGTGCCCTATCTGGATCTGGCCGACTCGCAGAGTATTCATGCCGTCGGGGAAGCCTGCATGGAGGAGATCCGTCTGCAAGACGAGGATCGGTTTTTTCTCCACCCCGGTGAGTTTGCCCTGGGCATGACGCGCGAACGGATCGGCATACCGGATGACCTGGTTGGCTGGCTGGATGGTCGCAGCAGTCTGGCGCGGCTCGGTTTGATGGTCCACATCACCGCCCACTCCATTGATCCGGGTTGGGATGGTCACATCACCTTTGAATTTTTCAATGCCGGTCGTCTCCCCTTGGCCCTGCACCCCGGATTGCGCATCGGGGCAATCTCGTTTGAAACCCTCTCGTCCCCTGCCCTGCGCCCCTATGGCAAAAAACCAGGTGCCAAGTATCAGGGGCAACAAGCCCCATTGACCAGTCGCCTCGGAAAGGATGGCATGCCTCTGCTCACTGGAACCGAAGGAGAATGATCCATGCCAGCTTCTCGTCGCATCTTCTGGATCTGGATGGTGTTGGTTTGGCTGATGTCAGCATCCCGGGTGGACGCAGAGTCGATTCGGGTCAACGGCACGGGAGCCATGCTGAGCGCCATTCAGCAAATTGTTGAAAGACACTATCAGAACCAATCCGAGATCCGTTTTGATTTCCGGTTTCCCCCGATTGGGAGCAGTGGCGCCATCAAGGCGCTGACGCTCAAACAGTTGGATCTGGCCTTGACCGGACGCCCCCTGAAACCGGAAGAGCAGGATGCGGGTTTGATCCAGATCGCTTTGGGTCATTCCCCCTTTGTCTTTGTCGTTCATCAGGGTGCCGCCGTATCGCACACAACGATGCAGGAGATGACAGAGATCTATGCCGGTCGTCAAAAAAATTGGGCAGAAGGCGGACGTATTCGGGTGATTCTGCGTCCTGTCGCAGATGCCGACACCGCCATTCTGACAGCCATCTCTCCAGCCATGAAAGAGGCTCTGACCCTGGCCCATGCCAACCGGCAGCCCGGTTCCGGTCTGGCGGAAACCGATATCGATCTGGTGGATCTGGTGGAAAAGGTGCCCGGGGGGGTGGGATCGGTGGCATTGACCTTGATCCTCGCAGAAAAACGCCGGCTCAAACCCTTGCACCTCGATGGGGTGGAGCCGACCGTGAAAGCCATGGAGGAGAACCGCTATCCCCTGATCAAACCCGCTTTTCTGATCATGCGTACCGATGCCTCGGCAACGGTACGGGGGATTGCCGATTATCTGGGAACTCCGGAAGGTCAGGCAGCGTTACATGCACTTGGCATCTCCAACCGAACCCGTTGATCCCTTCCAGCAGGGGACACCTCTGCCACGTCTGATCACGACCGCTTCGGGCGTGATCGCCGGTCTGGTGGTCTTGCTCCCGCCGTTGATTTTCGGCTATCTGGGCTGGGATCATGTCGAGAAACAGATCCACTCCGAGTTGCGCATCCATACCATTTTCATCAACAAGTTTATCAGTCAAAACCCTGAGATCTGGTCTGCGCAGGGGATTCGTTTGCGCGGAATCCTGGAAGACATTCATGCCCCACACACCTCGGTACACGTGCTGCATCTGGGGAAACAGGGGGAGTTGATGATGGCCAGTGAATTGGTGGAGCCTTTGCCCTGGCCCCATTGGACTCTGCAAGAAGATCTCTTCGATTATGGAGAGCTGGTTGGCAAGATCGAAATCACCCGGTCGATCAGGGAGTTGTGGCTGGGATTTATTATTATTATCATTACAAGTTCAATCTTGGGATTCGCGATCTTCTTCCCGGTGCGCACGCTTTCAATCCGCATTGTACGTCAGGCCATGACTGCCTTGGAGCAGGCACGGCAGGCGGCTGAGGAGGCCAATACCGCCAAATCCCGATTTCTGGCCAATATGAGCCATGAACTGCGCACTCCACTGAATGCCGTGATCGGTCTGACCGATCTGGCATTGCAGACCGAATTGCATCCCAATACCCGTGACTATTTGTGCAAGGTGGTCGATGCCTCCCACTCCTTGTTGCGGCTCATCAACGACATTCTGGACCTTTCCAAAATGGATGCCGGGAAATTGGAGATGGAGTCGATCCCGTTTGCTTTGGGCGAGGTCATGGAACGGTTGTCCACCCTGTTCACCGGTCAAATCGGGGAGAAAAGTGTGGTGTTGAACCTGCCCCGCACCCCGGAGTGGTCCTGCGTTCTCGTTGGGGATCCTTTGCGGCTCGAACAGGTATTGAGCAATCTGCTCTCCAATGCCATCAAATTCACCCAGACAGGAGCCATTGGCGTAGGTGTGCGCATTCTGGAGGAGAATCCGACCGTAAGTTTGGAATTCCAGGTGCAGGATACCGGCATGGGAATGACGGAAGAGCAGATCGCCAAACTGTTCCAACCGTTTGTGCAAGCCGATGGCTCCATGACGCGCCGGTTTGGGGGGACCGGACTGGGTTTGGCGATTTGCCAGCGATTGGTGGAACGGATGGGTGGTACGATCTGGGTGACCAGCACACCAGAGATCGGCAGTTGTTTTTTCTTTACGATCCGGATGCCCCGCCGCCACGATCTGGAACAGCAGCCCTCGTCAACGATTCCAGCCCGCCAAAAGAGTGTGGCCATCACCCCAACAGAGGTGCGCGGCAAAATCGGGGGCGCGCGGGTGTTGCTGGTGGAAGACAATGCCATCAATCGTCAAGTGGCTTGCGAAGTGTTGCGTGGGGTGGGGTTGATCGTGGATGTGGCCGAGGATGGCTTGCAAGGGGTGCGCAAAGTCCTGGAGTCCCCTTTTGATCTGGTATTGATGGATCTGCAAATGCCGGTGATGGATGGTCTGGAGGCTGCACGTCGCATTCGCGCCCATCCCGTGCGGAATGATGTACCCATTGTGGCCATGACGGCCCATGCCATGCTGGAAGAGCGGGAACGGTGTCTGGCTGTTGGCATGAACGATCATGTGGCCAAGCCGATTGACAAAAGAGAGCTGTATCGTGCCTTGTTGCACTGGATCGCCTGGCGCAACCCGGCAGAGTCGGCAGGTGCATCGTTATCCATACCCGCTGACTCCGGTCTCGTCACTGAGGAGATGGTGGCGATTCCGGGTATCGATGCCCTGGCCGCCCTGGAGCGGATGGATGGCAACCATGAGTTGTTGCATCATTTAATGATACGATTCCGGCGGGACTATCTGGATGCCATGCCCCATCTGAAAACACTGTTGACCACTGCACAATGGAAGGCGGCTGGAGAGTGGGTCCATACGATCAAGGGGGTGGCGGGCAATATTGGTGCAGAAGGTGTCTTCATGACAGCGCGGGAGTTGGAAAAACTCTTGCGCACAAAAGATCATACACATTTGCCGGAAGTGCTGGAGAGGTTTGATCTGGAGTTGCAGCAGGTACTGCGCGGGATTGGAGCCTGGTCTGCGGCCACCGTGATGGTTTCAAATGCCGATGCGGTCTCCATGAAACCGGAACAGATGCTTGGACAGGTGCGGGAGCTGGCAGAGCTGATCCAGAATCAGGATTTCATTGCCTTGAAGGGGTGGGAACGGTTGCGTCCGGTCCTGGACCCCATCCTCCCCACAAAAAGCATCGAGGCGGTGAGCAGTGCCCTGGATCGGTTTGATTTTGTGACGGCCCGCACGGCCCTGATGGATTTGGAAAGCGCTCTGCGATCTGATTCATAGCTCGCGTTGCTGGGCGATCCAGTTGCGTACGTAGTTGCGCAATTCGTTTTTGTTGTTGCGGTGGGGTTCCTGGCTCACCAGGTCCACCAGTTTATGCTGCATCTCCCCCAGCCAGGGACCGGGCGCAAGACGGACGATATCGAGAATCTCGCCGCCCGACAACGCCAGATCCGTGGCCCGTACCCGATGTTCAGCCTGTCTCAGGTTGCGACAGCGGGTACGAATCTCCTGGAATTTCAACTCTTCATGGATGCGCGCCTCTTCGGGCAGGTGCGGATTGGCCGTGGTGATGGCCTGGATCAAACGGAACACCCCTTCCATGGGGATGTGATCCTGAAGATAACGTTTCAGTTGCCGGTCGGTCGGATTGATGGTGCTGTTCAGGTTGCGCAGCAGATTGAGGATGCGGCGGGCACGGCGTTTGGAAAACTCCAAAGCATCCAGTCGCCGGTTGACCAGTCCCAGGCTGCTCTCCATGAGATCCTGCGATGTGCTCTTGGACAAACCAAAACCGCCCAGCAAAATGGCCCAACGCAGATCCAACAGAGAGATCTCCTCGCCATCTGCCGGAGCCGAAATGGCCAGAGTGGTATCGAGAATCTGTTTCCAGGTATCTTCACCGCTTGGACCTGCGCCCATATGTTTCAAGGCCGCCAGGTGAGGCAGGATCGGATCGACCAGAGGCGAGGCGAACAGAATGCGCAGATGGTTCTGGGTCTCTTCATCCGCAAGCGGCAAAGAGAGAATTCGATCCAACTCGGCACGAACCAGTTCTTGAGGAACCGCATCCAAAGGGGTTTGCATGGCCAGATCCAGATCGTCGGCATGCATGGGACGGTTCAACTGAATGGCAAACCGAAAAAAGATCAGGGCGCGCAGAGGATTCAGCCGCAGGGTCTCTTCGCCATTGACCAGTCGGATCTCCCCATTCAGCAGATCGTGACGCCCATGAAAAGGATCGATCAGCGGACCATGGGGCCAGGTATAGGCCATGGCATTGACCGTGACATCCCGGTGCAAAAGATCCTCTTCCAAGGTGGCCAGATGGTTGGGTCGGTTCCGGAAAGAACCGATATCCAGCACCTTGGGATGGTTCCACTCTTTGATCGGAAGCAACAGGCTGTTATGCTTGTGTCCCATGACGGCATCCGGATGATCGCCGCGCAACAGCCGCTTGCGACATTCGGTCAAGGGACGGGCCACGAGCAGTTCCAGGGTGTTGGGCAAAGGTTTGCCCAGAAGACCGCAGATGGGTGCCTCGCCCACAAGATGAATCGGCCCGATCAGACGATTGACATCGTCCAACAGGCTGCGGATAAAAGGCGCAAAAGCGTTAGGAAAGGATGGGATCATGGGGTCCTTGTCAAGTTTGGCTGCCGATACATTAGACCCGTTGTCACCCAACGTCAATGGTCCCAGGGAGACCGGAAGACCCATGATGGTGTTGACCATGGGGTGTCGTGTCAATCAGTTCGAGAGCGCACTGCTCGAAGAGGGAGGCAGCGCACGCGGCTATCGTTTGGCGCATACCGGAGAGCAGGCCGAATTGGTGGTGATCAACACCTGTTCGGTGACCGGCGAAAGCGACCGTCAGGCCAGACAGTTGATTCGCAAGGCTGGACGCGACCATCCCGGTGCCCGCATTGTGGTGACCGGCTGTTATGCCCAGAATGCCCCGGAACAGGCTGCGGCCTTGCCGGGTGTGGATCTGGTGCTGGGGAACGGTGAAAAGGGTCAACTTTGGGAGTGGCTGGATCAATTGCCAGGGGCGGACGGAGAGCATGGACACATCCGGGTGGGCGATGTCAACGATCTGACCCGCGTACCGGAACGGGGGTTGGTGGACCGTTTTGGCGAGCGTGCCCGCGCCTTTTTGCAGGTTCAGGATGGATGTGATCGGTCATGCAGTTATTGCGTGATTCCACGTCTGCGGGGGCCAAGCCGTTCGGTGCTCCCGGAACGGGTGGTGGAGCAGGCGCGTCGGTTTCTGGATGCGGGATACCGGGAACTGGTCGTAACCGGGATCAATTTGGGCGCATATGGACGGGATCTGCCGGGAGATCCCTCCCTGGCCACATTGGCACGGCAGCTTCTGGAGATCTCCACCGGCTGGCGTTTGCGCATCTCCTCACTGGACCCTCTGGATATCGATGCCGGATTGGTGGCCCTGTTGGCTGATTGTGAACGAATTTGTCCCCATTTGCATCTGTCGATCCAGTCCGGGGATGATGACGTGCGGCGGCGCATGGGGCGGGGACGAGGCCGGGATGCGGTGTTGGAACGGATTGCCCGGGTGCGCACCGCCCGTCCGGATCTGGTGCTGGGAGCGGACTTCATCGTCGGATTTCCTGGGGAAAGCGCAGCAGCATTCGAGCGTTCCCTGGAGTTGACCACTGAAGCGGAATTGGCCTTGCTGCATGTCTTTCCCTATTCGGTGCGTTCGGATACCCTGGCAGCCTCCTGGTCCCAGACGCTTCAGGTTCCCGGGGAGACGATACGCGCCCGGGCGGCACGCCTGCGACAGGCCGGTTTGAATCAACTGGAACAGGTGTTGCGTACCCGTGTGGGTGGCAGGGAAGAGCTTCTGGTGGAGAGTCTGGAATCGGGACGGGCTGTGGGCAAGAGTGCGGGTTTCCTGCCCATGCGGCTGGTGGATGCGGGCCGGGAGGAGTGGCGTGGCGCCCTGGTGCCGGTAGAGGTGCAGGGCGTGGATCTGCAAGATCATTGTCTGCTGGCAACCTGTCGTTGGCAGTAGTTTATCCACAGAGTTATCCACAGAGCCTGTGGATTGTTTGGGGAGAGCAGCATGGCTTTGGAACTGTATGAGGGACGGAACCTCATGGCATTGACCTTGTGCAATCTGGAGCGTGCCCGACCACTGACGGCTGTCGTGGATATCGGAGCAGGCAGCGGAAGTCATGCCCGACTGATGCGCGAATTGCTGCCGCAAACCCCCTGGAGCGCCGTCGAGATCTGGGGACCGGAGGTGGAATCGGCCTGTCTGAATGGATTGTATGATTCTGTGTACATTGCCGATGTGCAATGTCTGGATCTGACTCTGATTCCGGATGGTGGCGTGGCACTGCTGGGAGAGGTGCTGGATCGGATGAGCCTGCCCCAAGCCGTGGCCGTGGTGAACCGATTGTTGACCAGAATGGAGTATGTACTGATCTCACTGCCGCTCGGGGAGTGGCATGCCACGGTTTGGGCCGAACGTCCGTTCAATCACCGGGTGCATCTCTGGACTCCGGATGAGTTGCATGCCATTCCTGGCGGGGTGCATGTGGTGCTGCTCGGCCATCCCGCATTGGCCATCATGATCTGTGCCCGCTCACCCGCAGGTCAGGAGCTGGCCCGAGCCGCCATGCAGGCCGCGCATGCCGAATTGGCTGCCTGTGAGCGACTGTTGACCGATGAAGGACGGTTCCGGGATTACGAAGATACCGGGTTGCTGCTGACCTTGCAAACCCGGTTGACCACGCTCCCCTCGATCCAGGAGTGGCGTGTGAAACGGGCCATGCAGGGATGGCAGGAACAGCCCGAGGCGCGGGAGACCCACTCAACATTTTTATTGGAACGGTTCAACGACGCCGTGGCACGGAGTGCGTGGCACGAGGCCGCACGGGTGATCGATTTTCTGGCCACGGTCTGTTACCCCAACAGTCAGCCGGTGTTGGAGATGGCATTGCGCGTCAACGGCATCCTGAATCGACCGGATCAGGTTGATCGGTTCGGTTCGACCCTGTTGAGCCTCAATCCCCAGCATCACGAAGCCCATGTGGCTCTGGTAACCCGGGAGGTCCATTTTTCTGAAGCCGAAATCGATGCCAAGGTGACACAGGCTGCCAGCGATCCGCAAACCGTCTCCGAGTGCGTCCTGCATTTGCAGAATCTCTATCATGCCATCAGCGCGTTGATTCTGTTTGCCGACATCTCGCCGGAGCGTACCGGGCAGTTGCAGAATCTTCTGCATGCCGGCCGTCAATATGACGGTTACCTGTTGGAAGGTTTGGATCCCGCCATGCTCAAAACCAACCACCGCTTCAAGGAGTTGCTGGTGGCCATGGATCTGGAGGTGGTGTTGGATCCGCAGCCGCCGGTCATACCCTGGCCAAATCTGTTGTGGGTCGATGGAGATGGCCAGGAGGTTCCCTTGGCCACCTGGCGCGCGCGCGCCGCACAACACGGGGTGGAACTGCTGTTTCTGGCCGCCATGGATGAAAAATACTTCACCAAATATGCCAAAGTGTATGTCGAAGGGCTGTTGGCCAAATCCGATATGAACGGTTGGATCGTACTCTGCATCATCGGAGGCGGGGAACGGTTGTGTTCGTTGGTCCGTTCTCTTGGCATCCGGGATGAGCGCCTGATGGTATGCGGCCATGATCCCCAACCACCCATCGTGGACTATCGCTATTATGGATGCATGCGCTTCGTGCTGTTGGAAACGCTGCTGGACACATTCGCCGTACCGGTCTTGTGTACGGATGTGGATCTGATTCTGACCCGTGGCATCCGGGAGATGCTGGATCGCTGTGCCGGTTTCGACGTGGTCTTCAACGAAAATCGGGCCACCATGACCATTGCGGACCGTTTCGTCGCCAATATGACCCTGTTCCATCCTACGCCACTGGCCAAACGGATGGCCGCTTTTCTAAGGCTCTATATCGTGCGGGTGATGAGCCGGGGTCTGGTTTCCGATTTCATCGATCAGGTGGCTTTGACCTTGGCACGCTGGCATCTCTTGCGGCATGCCCAACCCCGGCTTGGACGGTTTCATCACTTTGACATCAACAACTACATGTTCACCTCAGGCAATATGGAACAGTTCCGCACCTTGTCCAGAGAGTATCGCTTTCTGTCGCTGTACGCCAACAACGAGGCGATCTCGGAAACCACCCAATGGTGGCTGGAGCCGTCGTGAATCCAACCTCCTCAGTGAATCCGTGAAGGATCTCCAGGCATCAGGGTCAAGTTGTCCTCAGTCACGGCAATGGTGGTGAAACGAAAATAATCCACAATGCTGGATCCGTCGCGCCGTGGTATGGCCAACATCCCCTTGTTGACCGACCCGAAATAGATGACCATACCCGTACCACCCCCGGGCATCTGGAAAAAACCATGTACCAGATCCGGAGCCAGGCGTGAACGCCGGAACATGGTGTTGATCTTCTCCTTTTTGCACTTGAACCGTTGCTCCAGCATCTCAATAACCAAAGCGCGCAGCGCCGGATGAGTCAAATCTTTCGAGGTGCGCAGAAAGTCGAGATTTTCTCCGAACTGGTTGAAAAAAAAGTTGTAGGTTGCGGAGAAATCTTCCCCATTGACCAACATATCCTTGAGTTTCTCAGCCTGTTGCGGCCAGTCGACTTTCATGCAGCACCCCGTTGGCAAAAGGTTCAAGCGTTGGGCAGGGTCTCAAACAGACGCAATCTTTGGTTCAAAAACCATTCGGTGGCCTCTTCGGCACGTACGGCATAGTGCAGACGGATCTCTTCAATGGCACTCTGACGCCGTTTGAATTCACTTTCGGTGATGCGTCCCTCCTGCCAGTCGGCCAGATCGGCCATGCCCATCATGGTCAGTCGGGAAAAGACCGCACCTCGGCTCGAAGGGACGGCCCAGATCTCCTGCAAGGCATCGAACAGGGTCAGATACGCCTCTTCCGGCACCTCCTGAGGGGGCGGTGGCGGTTTCAAAGGGTCGATGAAGGCTTCGTCTTCAGGAATGACATGTTTTTTCCGCACCCCGTGCAGGAGATAATCCTCATAGTTGACCCAGGTGTCTGGCAAAGGCGCGGGATGCTTGCCAATCTGATGTACGATCCGACTTTTGGGTTTGCGTGTACCATTCAAGATATAATCGTCCAAAGCGATCCAGGCATCCAGCTTGGGATCTTTTTTCATTGTGGTCAGGCTCCATTCCTCGGCTTGGGGTCCATCCATGTGTGAGACCCTTTTCGTCCGGAAACTGCGCCAGGATAAGAGATTTTGCTGGACTCCCGAATCAGGTGGAGGGTGGTGCCAACAAAGCAGTAATGGCCTTTTGCAGGGTTTCGGCCTGCAAGGGCGTCAACTCCAGAGAAACCGGACGATCCGGCGGAGAGACGATCAGGGACTTTTCAACCTGGTGGAGCGTCAATGTCCGGGCCTGGTCCCCAGTACCATGGGTCACGGTCACCCAGGGAGTGGCCGAGGTGAGACGGGCAACGCCCCGATGGGCATCGCGCATCAACATCTCTTCGATCTCGCCCCATTCGTTTTTTGGCCACTTGCCGGCCTGTTTTTCGGCGTGCAGGGTTTTCCCTGCCATCTCCAGACGCAGTGCCTCCAGACCGTTCCTGGCGCTGACAGGCCGCATGGCCACCAACTCCAAAGCGTTCTTGTTCAGCTCTTCGGCAAGATATTTGGGGAGCACCATCCGGTCCGGCTCACCCGGGCGCTGACTCACCAGCTCTTCACCCAGGCGCTGAATGATGATGGTCTCCGGATCGCCCTGGGTTGGGGTCAACTCAACCCGCCACTCTTCCGGTTTTTCTCCACTTTTGCTGGCCACCGGACCGGTGACAGGCTGAAAAGCCGTACCCTGAGTGCCGGTGAGCGCAAAGATCCAGGCACTGATGCGATTGGGATCGGCCTGATCCTGAAACGGGGTCTCCAGGTGCCATCCACCCTCTTTGTCCTTCTGAATCGCAAGCTCCTGACCGGGTGATTGGATGAGTCGAATACGGGTCAGATCCTGGGAGTTGGTCATGGCCAACCGTTTGTCACGCAGATCTTCGGCCCGTTGCATGACCCTGGACAGATCACTTTGCGCCATCAACACCACTGGTCCCTTTTCTCCCAGACTGACATAGCGTTTCTGGGCATTGGCCGGGGCGGCCCCCCCGATCAGAAACAGAGCCTTGCCGCCTGAGCCATCGGTGAGCTGCATCCGGGCTGCGGGCGTGGCCAATCCGTATGGAACCGGATCGGTCCAACTCTCCGCGACCTTTTTCTCATAGTTTTTTTGCATCAGATCCAAAAGACCCTGCACGGCAGAGGTCTGGGTGCGCAGTTTGGTCGGAGCCGTGATCTGCCACTTCCCCTCCCCCTCTTTGGTCAAGGTGAGCTGCGTGCCTGCGCCATCCTGAAACTCCACGGCGCGTATAGCATCCGCCTTGAGTGTCGAGAGGAGACGCGCCTGTTTGTCTGCCTCTTCTTTGGCCTTCTCCCGGGAGTCCAGCAACCAGAGTCCACCTCCGGCCAAAGCCACGACCGCAGCCAAAATGAGATTGTTTCGCCAACCCTTGGACATGACTCCTCCTCTTTGAGATGCGTCAACGCCGCCGTCTTTGATACCAGATGGCCCCTCCCATGGCCAACAGCGCCACGGGAATGATCACCACCAGTCCCCAGAAGAGCAGCATGGCACTGCCTGCCGGCAGATTCAAACCGGAATCCTGGATCTCCTTGGGTTTGATGGCAATGAAATCTTCATCTTCAGCCAGCCAACGGGTGATGTTCAGAAACAAATCCGCATTGCCGAGCGCCCCCACATAGGCATCGGCAGCAAAGTTGGAGTTGGCCATGACAACCAGACGCTTTTTGTCAGCCTGAATCGCGGTTCCGATGAGAATCGGCCCTTTGCGATCCTGATCCGGATTGAACTCCACGCTCCCGGAGGTCAGTGCCCCGGTCTCCAGCCAACCGCGTGCCGCTCCTTCCAACAGAGCCATCCTCTGTTCCTTGCCATCCGGGGAGGGATCCAGTTCCAACCCGCCGGTATCCGGAAAGATGGTGGCGGCACTCATCCCTTTGGTGATGGCGTGGTCCGAAGGGTAGCGGCTGATCAAAGGTGTGGCTGCGGAACCACCGATCATCTGGGCCGTGGGATCCAGGGTCACTCCCTTCAGCACGGTGATGCCGTGGGATTTCAGCAATCCATCGATCCCTGCCTTGCTGCCGGGTCCGACCATGACCAGCAACCGTCCTCCGGTCTCCATCCATTGGGTCAGCCGCTGCGTTTCGATCTCCAACAAGGGCTTGCGTGGTCCGGCCAGGATCAATACCGAAGTGTTGTCCGGCACCTTGTCCTGTTCGGCCAGATTCAGGCTCTCCACCTGATACCCCTCCCCTTTCAGCAGAGCTTTGGCCTGGACATAGGCAAACCGATCCTTGCCAGAGGCATCCCCGGTGGCGTCCAGAGGGTGTTCGCCATGACCGCTGATGAAGCGGATGGTCTTGGTACTCCCTTTGGCCAGACGGATCAGACCGTTGGTGACCGCCTCTTCCGTGGCTTCCGTGATCTTTTCGGTTTTTTCACCAGCACGCAGGATCACGGTGCCGTAAACCGCCACTTCAGCCTGACGGGCCGCTGCCGGATCCAGATCCGGATCCACATAGCGCAGCGTGACCCCCGGGTTGGCCACCTGATACTTTTCCAACAAATCCTGAATCTGTTGCCGCCGGTCGCCCCGCTCCTGGATATAGGCGGTCATGGTCACACCATCCGGAAACGATTTGACGGCCTTGAGCGACTGTTCGGCCAAGGTGTGGAGGCCGCCACGGGTCCAGTCCCAGCGGACCGGATAGCGGTGGCTGGCGTAGGCGGCCAGGGCGAGCAGAACCGTCAGGATCACGCCCAGGACGAAGTTCTGCGAGCGGAGATTCAAACGGGTGGCACGGTCCATCTTCATGGTCGTTCGGTCCTTGCAGTTGATCGCTTATCCTTGAATCCGTTCTGCCATCAGCCGTTGCCGGGCAAACAGCAGTCCGGCAGCAGACAACAGCAGAAAATAGCTCAAATCGGCGCTGCTGATGATGCCGGAAAGAAAATTCTGGTAGTGGTTGAGCAACGAGAAATAGGCCAGCATCTTGTCCACCACCCCACCCGAAGCATTGCCCATCCAGGAGAGAATCCAAAGCATCAACAGCACCCCAAAGGAGATCACTGCCGCCACATTCGGGTTCTCGGTGGCACTCGATGCTGCCAGCCCCACAGCTCCGAAAGCGGCAGCGGTCAGAAACAGCCCCAACAGCCCGGCGAGAAACTGTCCGGTATCGGGATTGGCAAAGGAGTACAGGGTCAAAGGAGGAATGGCCAGCAAACCGATGGCTATGGCCAGAAACAACAGCAACCCCGTATATTTACCCAAAATGATCGTCATGGGTGACAACGGCGAGCAGGCCAGGGCCGGCCAGGTGCCCTGCCGTTTCTCTTCGGCGATCAGGCGCATGGAGAGCAAAGGCATGAGCAGCAGCAACAGGACAGCGGCATTGCCGAGCATGGGGGCAATGGTCCGTTCGGTCAAAGGCAGCCCGCCACGCATGCCGTAGCTTTGGTATTCCACCATTTGGATCTGATAGGTCAGCACACCGGCATTGAACATGTAGGCGCAGATGGCAAACAATACCGCCAGCAGGCTCCAGGCCAAGGGGGAGTGAAACATGCCGCGCAACTCGCGCAGGGCTATGGTGAAAATCGCTTTCATGCCTTGGACTCCTCGTTCTCATCCGGGCGCTCTTCGCGGGTGGTCAGTTGCAGGAAGATCTCCTCCAAAGAGCCTCCGGCCTGGGTCAACTCCCGCAGATCCCAGCCTTCCGCTGCCGAAAGCCGCACCAGTTCCGGCAAAGGATCGTCCGGTGACTCGGCCCGGATCAACCACCCCTCTTCTTTGGGGGTGACGCTGCCCACGCCCGGAATCTGACGCAAGGTCTCGATGACCGGCGGCTGACGCCACCGCAGATAGTACATGGTGCTGCCATGGGCGCGACTCTCCAGGGCATCCAGGGTGTCATCGGCCACGATCCGGCCCTGATGAATCACCGCCACCCGCTGACAGGTCATGCGCACTTCCGGCAGGATGTGGGTGGAGAGCAACACCGAGTGTTCCCCGCCCAACTCCCGAATCAGGGCGCGGATTTCGCGAATCTGGATCGGGTCCAGTCCAACCGTCGGTTCATCCAGAATGACCACGTCCGGACTGTGGACAATGGCCTGGGCAATACCGGCGCGTTGTTTGAACCCTTTGGAGAGATTGCGCAACAGCCGGTCACGCACAGAAGTCAGGCCACACCGTTCCATGGCCCGTTCCACGGCCTGTTTCAGGCCAACCCCCGGCACGCGACGCAGCGTGGCCAGATAGCCAAGATATTCATATACGGTCATTTCGCCGTAGATCGGAGGATTTTCCGGCAAAAAACCGATGCGGGCGCGGGCCTCTACAGGGTGGTCCAGCACATCCACTCCGGCCACCGCCACACTCCCCTCGGTAGGGGCGAGCAGACCCGCCAGAATGCGCATGGTGGTGGTCTTGCCCGCGCCATTTGGCCCGAGAAACCCCATCACCTCCCCTCGGCGTACCTCCAGATGGATCTGGTCCAGCGCCTTGACACTGCCAAAGCTCCGGGAAACCCCGGACAGGTGGATCATGGTTTCCGTCATCTCTTTCTCATTCCTCGGTGGTGAAGCGACGAGCCAGGTGGCCAACAAACGACAGACTGGCCGTTTCTGGATATAGGCATCCTCGATCCGGATGCAAGAGGGAATGGGAAAAATTATCGCTGCACGGCATCGGAAATGTCCGCCAGACATCTGCTTATTTTTTCAACAATTCCGTGTGCTCAAAAATGAGTCATCGTGCTGAGAAATCAGGCGGGACAACAGGTTAATCAGATGCCTTTTTTAAAAAATAAATTAAAAAAACAAACAGATAAAACAAACATATCGTTTTGGAATGGTGTTTGCGCTAACAGAGGGCAAAGACAAAAATGTGCGGATGGTATAAACTGTTGACCATGTCGTTGAGGCCGAAATATGACGTTCTCATGGATGCTTGTGATTCTGTTGGCAATGCCTGCGACAGGTTGGGCGGAACCTGTGACCGCACTGAACATGGCCAACACCGGCTGGCTTTTGACTGCCACTGCCTTGGTGCTGTTCATGACGTTGCCGGGTCTGGCCCTGTTCTATGGTGGTCTGGTCCGCACCAAGAATGTGTTGTCGATCTTCATGCAGTGCTTTGCCATCACATGTGTCGTGTCGGTCATGTGGTTGATTTATGGCTATGCCATGGCCTTTGGGGATGGAGGGGCCTGGAACGGGCTGATTGGTGGATTGGACAAAGGATTTCTGCGCGGGATCGGTCCTGACACCTTGAAAGGAGACATACCCGAGACGGTTTTTTCCATGTTCCAGATGACCTTCGCCATCATCACTCCGGCTCTGGTGGTGGGTGGTTTTGCCGAGCGCATGCGTTTCTCTGCGGTGTTGTGGTTCACAATACTCTGGGTAACGTTTGTTTATCTTCCTTTGTGTCATTGGGTCTGGGGAGGTGGCTGGCTGGCAGCCATGGGATTCATGGACTTTGCCGGTGGTTCAGTGGTACATATCAATGCTGGCATCGCTGCTTTGGTCGCTGCCCTGGTCATGGGCAAGCGGCGCGGTTTCCCGACCTCCATGATGCTTCCACACAACATGACCATGGTCTTCACCGGTGCGGCCATGCTGTGGGTGGGCTGGTTCGGCTTCAACGCGGGCAGTGCTTTGGGGGCCAATGGCGCAGCCGGAATGACCATGCTGGCCACCCACATGGGAGCCGCCGCCGGGTCGATCTCCTGGATGATCGTGGAGTGGTTGCGCCACGGCAAGGCGAGTGTACTGGGTATTGTCACCGGCATGGTGGCCGGGTTGGGTACGGTCACTCCGGCTTCCGGGTATATCGGACCCATTGGCGGGTTGATCATCGGGGCGATTGCCGGTGTAGTCTGTTATTTTGCCACGCAACTGGTGAAACGGAAGTACCAGATCGATGACTCTCTGGATGTCTCACCGGTCCACGGAGTAGGCGGTGTTGTGGGAACCATCCTGACCGGAATTTTCGCTTCCCCGATATTTGGCGGGATCGGTTATCCGGAAGGGGTCACCATGGCCTCCCAGGTGTGGGTGCAATGCATTGGTGTCATGGCCACATTGCTCTGGAGCGGTCTGCTCACCGTCGTGATCCTGAAGTGGATCGATTCCTTTGTGGGTCTGCGTGTTTCCAGGGATGAAGAGACGGAAGGTCTGGATCTGGTTCTGCACGATGAAAGAGGGTACAATCTGGAATAAGGCGTTACCCACTCTTCAATCCTATAAGGTTTTGTTATACATCCACCCCAAATTTGACGAGGTTTACCCGAATGTCTGATCAAGAAGCGATTCGCAATGTCATGGCCATGATCGAAACCCACGATGTTCGTTTCGTGGATTTCCGCTTCACGGATTTTCATGGCAAATGGCAACACATCTCCACGCCCGCCAAGATGCTCACCGAAGATGTGTTCGAGAGCGGGTTCGGTTTTGACGGCTCCTCCATTGCCGGCTGGTGCGAAATCAATCAGTCCGATATGGTGTACAAACCCGATCCCACAACTGCCGTGCTGGATCCTTTCACCGATATCCCGACCCTGATCCTGATCTGCGACATCGTGGATCCGTTCACCGGCGAAGGGTACAGCCGTGACCCCCGCGCCGTGGCCAAACGGGCTGCCGCCTATCTCAAATACACAGGCATTGGCGATACCGCCTATCTGGGGCCGGAAGCCGAGTTCTTCATCTTTGACTCGGTGCGTTACACCTCACGAATCAACAAGGTCTTTGTCGAAATCGACTCCATCGAAGGGGCCTGGAACACCGATACCGAATACGAAGAAGGGAACACCGGCCATCGGCCTGGCATCAAGGGCGGCTATTTCCCGGTTCCTCCGGTGGACTCCTATCAGGACATGCGTTCCGAGATGTGCATGCTCATGGAAGAGATGGGATTGACCATCGAATTCCATCACCATGAAGTGGCCACTGCCGGTCAGTGCGAAATCGACATGCGGTTCTCCGACCTGGTCTCCATGGGCGACAACATCCAGAAATACAAATTCGTGGTCCACAATGTGGCCCATCAGCAGGGCAAGACCGTGACCTTCATGCCCAAACCGATGAGCGGTGACAACGGCTCTGGCATGCATGTCCACATGTCGATCTGGAAAGATGGCAAGCCGCTGTTTGCCGGGAACCAGTATGCCGATCTGTCGGAGATGGCCTTGCATTTCATCGGCGGCATCAAGAAGCACGCCCGCGCCCTGAATGCCTTCACCAATCCGTCCACCAACTCCTACAAACGGTTGATCCCGGGCTTTGAGGCACCGGTGCTGTTGGCCCATTCGGCCCGCAACCGCTCGGCCAGCATCCGCATTCCGGCAGCCACCAATCCCAAGGCCAAGCGGTGCGAGATCCGCTTCCCGGATCCGTCGGCCAATCCCTATCTGGCCTTTGCCGCCCTGTTGATGGCTGGACTGGATGGCATTGAAAACAAGATCGATCCGGGCGCACCCATGGACAAGAATCTCTATGATCTGCCACCGGAAGAGTTGAAAGGGATTCCCACCGTGTGCGGTTCGCTGCGCGAGGCTCTGGAGGCCCTGGATCAAAACCGGGAGTTCCTCAAGAAAGGCGATGTATTCAGCGATGATCTGATCGATGCCTGGATCGAACTCAAAATGCAGGATGTCTATCGGGTGGAGCACACCCCGCATCCGGTCGAGTTCTCGATGTACTACAGCGTCTGATTGCTCTGCATGGTTGCGAGTCTGCATGAAGGCCGCCCGGAAGGTTTCCGGGCGGTTTTTTTTCATTTCAAAAAGTGGCTTGAGGATCCTCATCCTCCTCATCATCATCCACGTCATCTCTGGCCACCAGATGACGCCAGGCAATCACCACACCCGCAGCAACCTGCAACAGCGCCAACCCCACATAAACGACTACCGGACGATAGACCCCCTCCTGCATGCCGACCACCGCGTTGAAACGGATGAACTCTGAACCAAACAACACATGCACCGCACTGATCAACACGCTGACCAGGGCCATCTCAGCCCCGGCCCGCCGGACAAAAAAGGCCAGCACGCCAGAAATCGCGGTCAAATAACCCCCAAACAGCGGCACAAACACCAACCCAACCGCCATCAACAACACCAAAAAACCAAGGATCATGCCTTACCTCGCTATCGAAACCAAACAGACCGCCGTTCGGCTGACCTTCATCAATGCGGCTTGCCCGCCGGATTGCCCTCAAAAACCTCATCCAGTGAACCTGCGGCCAGAATCCGCGTGGTCCACAGTTCCAGATCCGAAAGATCAGCCACCTCAAGCCGTGCCTGCACCCAGGTCGGCAAAGGTCCAAATTGATGCTGCAACAAACTCATCAGCACGGCAACACCCCCTTTGACAAACCCACGGGCCTCGCCTCGGGCCTCGCCTCGGGCCTCGCCTCGGGCCTCGCCTCGGGCCTCGCCTCGGGCCTCGCCCTTGGCCAACAACTCTCGCGCATAGATGGATAACATGAACTCCTGCTCCTCAGGTCTGACGTGAGCAACGATCTCCCGCACAACGTCCTGTCGCACATCCTCGAACGTGACAATCAAATAGCAAACCACTGGCACCAACAATTCGGGTGCCTCCTTCAAGGCTGCGGCGATTTGATGAATCACCCGCATCTGCTCGCGAGACGAACGGGTTCCATACTTCAACGCCAACAGTCCAGCCCGCAATCGGGCATAGCTGGAAAGTCCATGATCGGCTACGGTACTCAAATCAACCAGGACAAACCGCACATTCAGCAACCACGGATGCCAGACAGCATCGGCACGCATCAAAGAAGTCAGATCGGTCGGATACGACCAAGGCGCATTTCCATGATAGACCACCAATGAGATGACCACAGGCAAATGGACCCACTCCCCCTCGGTGGCACGCACCTCTTGTTCCATCACAGCCATGATCCCACGCACCACCTGCCAGGCAACCCGACGATCCGGAAAACTCTTATGCTCAGTCAATACATGCACATAACAAAAATCTTGACCGGCCAGACGCACACGAAACAACTTGTCAGACAAGAATTCACCCAATGCATCGGGTATGAATGATCCTTCTACTGCTTCTGGCCATTCATCCGCCAACAGCACCACCAGTTCTTCAGGCAAATGCTCCCGCAGCAGGTGATAAACACTTTCAGGATGAGAAAGCAACACTTTAAACAACCGATCATGGGGCCGGACAATATCCAGTAACGGCTCATCCGGTACTATGGTGTTGCTGACACTCATAACAGTCACGCACCCCCGTATCAACAAAGGCAAAGTGGATGTGAATCGTGCCATACTCTGCACATGATGTACAATGGATTCAGAAACTCCCCATCCAGGGCTATCCGTCCGGATCCAAGTCTGCTAAGATATAATATTTGCATTGCGCCTGACGGGAATCTTTATTAAAATCCAAGGAAAAACATAACGATGGACAATTCAGAACCCGTAACCTCCTCCGTCACCACCAGTCAGATCGCCCTGGAGGATTTGCAACTCCTGATGGCCAATCTTCCGGATGGAATCTTGTTGCATCGCAACGGCACCATTCTGTTGGCCAATCGTCTGGCGGCCGTCATCCTTGGCATGGGTCAGGCAGAAGAGTTGCACGGAACCCAATTGCGCGGCTTTTTCAACAACGATGCCTGGAATCGCCAACTCCAGTCCATCGACGACCAGCCCCCGATGACACCGGGACGCTGGACCGCTGAAATGGAGCTGACCCGGTGCGACCACCGTCAGGGAATCGTGGATATTGCCACGGGTTGGACCATGTTCCAGGGGGAACCGGCACTGCTGTCGACCTTGCGGGACATCACCCAGGTCAAACGGGGCGAAGAGGAGATGCGACGCCAGGCCAACTACGACACCCTGACCGGACTGCCCAACCGCAGCCTGTTTCTGGACCGTCTCAACCGGGAGTTGATCCGCGCCAAACGCTCGCACAGCCGTGTGGCCTTGATGTTCATCGATCTGGACCGCTTCAAGTGGGTCAACGATACCATGGGCCATGCCGCCGGCGACGAACTGCTGCGCCAGACCTCCAAACGACTCCTGTCGTGCGTACGCAAATCGGATACCGTGGCCCGACTGGGCGGCGACGAGTTCACCGTGATTCTTCCCGACATGGCCCACGGCCCTTATGCCGAACGTGTGGCTGCCGAAATCCTCTCCCAGTTGATCAAACCCTTTGTCCTGATGGGACAGGAGGCGTTCATCTCCGGTTCGGTCGGAGTGACGGTCTGTCCCGATGATGCCGATGATCTGGACAGCCTGCTCAAGAATGCCGATACGGCCATGTATCGGGCCAAAAGTGATGGTCGCAACGCCTACCGCTTCTTCACTCCGGACATGCATGCCGAAGCCGAAGAGCGCATGGCCCTGGAAAAGGATCTCCACTATGCCCTGGAACGGGGCGAGTTGGTGGTTCACTATCAACCCATCGTTGATCTGGCTTCAGGCCGGTTGATCGGTGCCGAGAGCTTTCTGCGTTGGGAACACCCGAAACGCGGCAATGTCTCACCTGCCACCTTCGTACGCCTGGCCGAAGAGATCGGCATGATCGCCCAGATCACGGCCTGGACCATCCAGACTGCCTGCGCACAGGCACAACAGTGGCGTCAACGTCCGGACAGCGCCGATTTCGTCATTTCGGTCAACATCTCCTGCACCCGCTGCCGCGAACTCTCCACCGATGACAAAATCCCGGACATCCTGCGCGCCACCGGATTGCCACCTACGGCCCTCATTCTGGAGATTACGGAAAACATCCTCTCCGAAGATGAAGGCAAGGCCATGGACATGCTCCACCACCTGAGCCGCCAGGGGGTCAACCTGTGGCTGGACGACTTTGGCACCGGCTACTCCTCGTTGAGCGTTTTGAAACGTCTGCCGGTCAATGGCATCAAGATCGACCGCACCTTCATCCCGGACATTGCCGTGGACTCGGAGAGCGCCGTACTGGTCCAGGCCATCCTGTCGCTGGCCCAGGCCATGAATCGCAAGGTGATCGGCGAAGGGATCGAATCGCTCAGTCAGGCCGATTTTCTGCGTACTCGCGGCTGTCAGATGGGTCAAGGCTATCTGTTTCACAAACCGGTCAATGCCGCCACCTTTGAAACCATTCTCGGCACCACCTTTCCGGTCGGATGATGACCGGACAAAAGGAGAACTCCCATGTCAGAAACCATTGAACCTTATGCCAACGGTGCCATCAAGGCTGCGGATCTGTTTGTCTGGTGTCTGGAGGCCGAAGGAGTGGAACGGATCTTTGGCGTGCCGGGCGAAGAGAATCTCGATCTGCTGGAAGCGTTGCGCACCTCCTCGATTGAGCTGGTGTTGACGCGCCACGAACAGGCTGCGGCCTTCATGGCCGCCACCTTTGGACGCCTGACCGGAAAACCGGGCGTGGTACTCTCCACACTCGGACCCGGAGCCACCAATCTGATCACCGGCATTGCCTATGCCCAGCTGGGCGGCTTGCCACTGGTGGCCATCACCGGCCAAAAACCGATCAAAAAAAGCAAACAGGGCCGCTTTCAGATCATCGACGTGGTGGGGACCATGCGTCCGATCACCAAAATGGCAGAACAGATCCCGTCGGCAGAGAAAATCCCCTCCCTGGTACGCGAGGCGTTCAAACGGGCCGAAGAGGAGCGCCCGGGTGCCACCCATCTGGAGCTGCCCGAAGATATTGCCCGGGAATATACCGATGCCAAACCGCTGCGCAGCATTCCCACCCAGCGCGCTGCCCCGGATCCCCAGGCTGTGCTGGCCGCTGCCGAACGAATCATGCAGGCCACACGACCTTTGTTGCTGGTTGCTGCCGGAGCCAACCGCAAGCAGGTCTCTGCCACACTCACCGCCTTTGTGGACAAAACCGGCATTCCCTTTGTCTCGACCCAGATGGGCAAAGGGGTCATCGATGAACGCCGCCCCGGTTACCTGGGCACCGCCGCCTTGAGCGAGGGCGATTATCTCCACTGCGCCATTGACCGGGCCGATCTGATCATTGCCATTGGTCACGATGTCACCGAAAAACCCCCGGCCATCATGGGACACGGCAGCTCTGCCGCCGTGATCCACATCAACTTCACTCCGGCCCAGATCGATGATGTCTACTTCCCGGAACTGGAGGTGATCGGCGACATCGCCCGTGGTATCGAAGCCTTGACCCGGTTGTTGACCCCATCCCCCCATTGGGATTTCTCCTATTTTCACCAGGTGGGTGAGGACCATGCCCGCCATGTGCTCGACCGGGCTGATGCCCTGGATTTCCCGCTGCTGCCGCAAAGGGTGGTGAGCGATCTGCGGCAGGTGATGCCAGACAACGGCATTCTGGCACTCGACAACGGCATGTACAAACTCTGGATTGCCCGCAACTATCCGGCCTGTCAACAAAACACCGTCCTGCTCGACAATGCCCTGGCCAGCATGGGTACAGGTCTGCCTTCGGCCATTGCGGCCAAAATGGTCCATCCGGAACGCCAGGTGGTGGCGGTCTGCGGAGATGGCGGTTTCCTGATGAACTCCCAGGAGCTGGAGACTGCCGTGCGTTTGGACATGGATCTGGTGATCCTGATCTTGCGCGATGATGCCTATGGGATGATCCGCTGGAAACAAGAAAGCATGGGGTTGCCGGATTATGGGCTGAAATTTGGCAATCCGGACTTTGTCCGCTACGCACAGAGTTACGGAGCCGAAGGTCACCGCGTCACCCGTGCCGATGAACTGCGTCCACTTCTGACCAAATGTCTGGGATTGGGAGGTGTGCATCTGATCGACATTCCAGTGGACTACTCGGAAAATGTCCGCGTTCTGACCGAAGAACTGCAAGCCAAAACCTGTTTGTTGCCCATGGTGGAGTAACATGCTGCACTCCCTGTTCATTGCCAACTTTCGACTGTTCCGCGAACTCCGGATCAAACGATTGGGCAGGGTCAATCTCATTACCGGAAAAAATGGCAGCGGAAAAAGTTGTCTGCTGGACGCCTTGTACATCTATTATGGAAGAGCCGACCCACGCATCCTGCTGGAACTGATCGACCGGCAGAATGATCTGTCAAACCTGATCCATCCCTCTCCAATCCATACGGTTGAAGATAAAACCCTCCCGTTACATACCCTTTTCAAGGATGGAAAACTCCCATCAGGCCCTCACGAGTCCATCCAGATCGGCAATTTTACGGACCACGACCGCCTGCGGATCTATCTGGCGGATGATGCCAAAAAAGAAGAGGGCACCAATCCCAGCCTTGTCTGTGATATCAACGGCATCGTCCAGATACTCGCCCCCGCACCTCTTCCAGCCCCATCCAACACCCTTTGGCCAACATCGATGGCCATGACCAGGATCCAATATATCCGACCAGGCGGTTTGAACCATGCCCAGATCAATCATTTGTGGGATCGGATTCAACTGACCACGCGGGAAGAGTGGGTAATCGAGGCACTGAACATTCTCTACCCCAAGATTACCCGCCTGGCATTCATCGGTCCCAATGGTGAGCACCAACACCGTATGGCCATTGTCACTCTGAACCAGATACGCACATCCCTGAGCACTCTCGGCTCCGGCATCAATCGCCTGTTGCCGATCATTCTGGCCATGGTCAATGCCGATGCCGGAGTGGTACTCCTGGACGAGATGGAAAACGGACTGCACTGGACCGTACATTATCAGTTATGGCGAATTCTGTTTCATCTGGCCAACCAGCTTGATATTCAGCTCTTTGCCACCACGCACAGCAAGGATTGCATTTTGGGCTTTCACGATGCCTGGAAAGAAACTCCCAATGCCGGTGCTTTTTTTCGACTGGATCCGGATCCGGAAGCCGGTGCCCAGGCGATTCACTACTCCCTGAAGGGCCTGTCTCACGCCCTGGAGACCCAAACCGAGATGCGTTGAAATGATAAAAGACTCAATCGGTTGTTTGAGCGTCTCCCAGCTTACCGAGGAGATCCGGGAACTGTTGGAAAACGGTTATCCCTATCTCCAGGTGCAAGGAGAGGTCGTGGATTACAAAATGGCCCCATCCGGCCACATCTACTTCACCCTGGCCGATGCCCAGGCGCGCATCCGTGCCGTGATCTGGAAAGCCACGCGCACCCGCATCCCGACCTTGCCCCGTTCCGGGGATGGGGTGATTGTGACGGGTCGAATCACGGTGTATGCCCCGCGCGGAGAGTACCAACTGGTGGTGGAAGGGGTGCGGCCAGCAGGTGCAGGCAGCGAACGGGAAAAATGGCTTGCCCTGCATGCCCGACTGAGCGCCGAAGGTCTGTTCGCTCCGGAACGGAAACGTCCCCTGCCCTTGTTGCCCCGGGCCATCGGAGTGGTCACCTCCCCAACGGGTGCTGCCATCCATGACATCATCCGCACGTTGGACCGTCGTTTTCCCGGATATCATCTGATTCTGGCACCTGCGCGCGTCCAGGGAGAAGAGGCTCCGGAAGAGATTGCCCGCGCCTTGTTCCGTCTGGCCCGGGATGGTCGTGCGGAAGTGATCCTGTGTGGACGGGGCGGTGGCTCGGCGGATGATCTGGCAGCCTTCAACAGCGAACGGGTGATCCGTGCCATTGCCGCCTCACCCATTCCGGTCATCTCGGCAGTCGGACACGAAATCGATGTCACGTTGGCGGATCTGGCCGCAGACGCGCGTGCCTCCACCCCGTCTGCTGCCGCCGAAATGGCCATGCCGGAGTGGAACACCCTCACAGCCCGCGTGCAGGGAGGACAACAGCGCCTGCGCACTGCCATGACCACCCGGCTGCGCACCAAACAAGAACAGCTCAAACTGACACGCAGCCGCCTGATCCACCCCCGCCGCCGGATCGAACAGACCCGGCAACGGTGCGATGAGTTGCAAATACGACTGCTCATGGCCATGAAAGGGGTTGTCAACCGTCACCGTCATGCCACACGACATCAAACCACCCGACTGACCGGATGGGCGGAAGGGCATCCTCTGGCAGTGCGCACAGCCCGTCTCGACCGCCTGCACAACCGTCTGCTCCACCAGATCAACCGGCAAATCCAATACCACCGGGAAACAGTCCGACTGTTGCAGGCCCGTTTGACCGCCATTTCGCCGCTTGAGGTATTGACGCGCGGCTATGCACTGGTCCAGGATGAACAGGGTACTCTGGTCCGGGATGCCCGCCGTTATCCCCCCGGCACCCGTTTGCGGATCCGACTGGCCCAGGGAGAACTGACCGTCCAGGTCACCACCCATGCGGAGCATTCCTGAATGTTACAGATATTGTATCTGTCTCTGATGATTTTCCTGGTTCCAGGCCCCTTGTTCTGCGCCTGGCTGGAACTCTCCGGTCCCCTGCAACCCGGCACTGCCGTCCAACTGACGGTCCGGGATTTCCCTGCCGGGGCTGGATTGCGCGGCACGCTGGATCAGGAACCCTTTCCGATCACACCTCAAGGGGTGGCCCTGCTCGCCCTGGACATGGAACATCCCCCCAAAACCATCTCCCTTGAAGTGTCCATCACGCCCCGCAGCGGCCCACCAGAAACCCTCACCAAAACCCTCACCATCCCCAAACGGGCCTACAAAGAAGAACACCTGAAGCTCCCCCCCAAAAAGGTCGATCTCAATCCGGAGGATCTGGAACGCGCCAACCGCGAAACAGCTGCCATCACCGCCACCTACAAACTGCGTACCGGTCGTACCGGCTTTGAGCAGGGGTTTCGTTTGCCGGCGGAGGGTCGCTTTTCCGGAGTCTTTGGCAGCCGCCGCATTCTCAATGGCCAACCCAAAAAACCCCATAACGGAATGGACATTGCCGCCCCGGTCGGAACACCGGTAACGACCATTGCTCCGGGCACTGTGGTTCTGGCTGGTCCGGATTATTTTTTTACCGGTAACACCTTGATCATCCATCACGGCCACGGAATCATTTCACTGTACGCCCATCTGGAGCAGATGCGGGTCCAGGAAGGGGCATGGTTGCCAGCCGGAACCCCCATCGGCACCATCGGACAGACCGGGCGCGCCACCGGACCCCATCTCCATTGGGGGGTTCTGGTACGCGGAGCGCGCGTGGACCCCATCTCTCTGCCCGGCATCCGCAAGGAACGGGAGTGAAATCATATCCACCAGCCCCTTTTTGCCACCGCTCTGCACCATCGCGATCACGATGATTGCTTCCAGCCTCCCGGAGTGCTATGCTTTCTTTATTTGTGTGCTGCCAACCTGTACCAGAACGGACGATCCGATTTGATGAATACACCGTCATCTGACGATTTTGAACGTGCCTTGAGAGGTCTGGAAGAGGTGGTCGCCCGTCTGGAACAGGGAGATCTCCCCCTGGAAGAGGGGCTGGCCGCTTTTGAGGAGGGGATGAGTCTCTCCCGTCACTGCCAACAGCGGCTGGACGCCGCAGAAAAACGGATTGAAGAGCTGCTGGCCAACCCCGGAGAAGAGAGAGCTGCCCGATGACCCCTTTGGAATTGCAAGTCTATCTGGATGATCGCAAGCTTCTGGTGGAAAAACACCTCGATCTCCATGTGCCCTCAGCCAGCCGCCCTCCGCAACGCCTCAATGCCGCCATACGCCACAGCCTGCTGGGAGGAGGAGGCAAACGGTTGCGTCCAATTCTGCTGCTGGCTTCTGCCGAAGCCGTGGGCAGCTCTTTGGAACCCGTGCTTCCCATGGCCTGCGCCCTGGAGTGCATTCACACCTACTCTTTGATCCATGACGATCTTCCCGCCATGGACAATGACGATTTGCGCCGTGGCATTCCCACCTGTCACAAAGCCTTTGACGAAGCCACGGCCATCCTGGCCGGGGATGCCTTGCTGACCCTGGCCTTTCAATTGGCCGCCACCCCGGTTCCTGGACAGCCGGACAGCACGGTATTGGCCATGATTGCCCAACTGGCGCGCGATGCCGGCATCTTCGGCATGGTGGGCGGACAGATGCTCGATATCCAGGCAGAAAACCGCGAAACCACCCTGGCAGAGTTGCAAAACATCCACATCCACAAAACCGGTGCCCTGATTCGGGCCGCATGTCTGATTGGAGCCAGACTCGGCGGTGGAGATGAGGAACAGATCCGCCGCATCAACCGTTATGGCGAAGCCTTTGGATTGGCCTTTCAGATCACCGACGACATTCTGGATGTGATCGGTGATGCCCGTATCATGGGCAAAAAACCGGGCACAGACCAGAAAAACCACAAAGCCTCCTATCCGGCCCTCATGGGGCTTGCCCAGGCCAGACAAGAGGCCAAACTCATGGTTCAAGAGGCCCTGGAGGCCCTCTCTCCCCTTGGCCCGGCTGCCGACCCGTTGCGCGCTTTGGTCGGATTGCTGCTGGACCGGACCCACTGAACGGACAAGCCATTCATGCACCCACTGCTCCGCACCATTCAAGAACCCCATCAGCTGCGCGCTTTGCCGGAATCCGCCTTGCGACAACTGGCTGAGGAGTTGCGCGACTTCACCATTGACACCGTATCCAAGACCGGTGGCCATCTGGGCGCCAGCCTGGGCGTCGTGGAGTTGACCATTGCCTTGCATTATGTCTTCAACACCCCGGAAGATCGACTGATTTGGGATGTGGGTCATCAATCCTATCCCCACAAAATCCTCACCGGACGGCGCGAACGCATGCCCACGTTGCGGCAACGCCATGGTCTGTCCGGTTTCACCAACCGCACCGAAAGCATCTATGACCCCTTTGGGGCCGGTCACTCCTCCACCTCCATTTCCGCCGCCCTGGGGATGGCCCTGGCCAGTCGCCATCAGGGACATGACCGCCATACCGTGGCCGTGATCGGCGATGGTGCCATGACCGCCGGCATGGTGTTCGAGGCCCTCAACAATGCCGGAGAACACCAGAAACAGGCCAATCTGATCGTCATTCTCAATGACAACGAAATGTCGATTTCCGCCAATGTCGGGGCCTTTTCCGCCTATCTCAGCCGCATCATGAGCGGTCGGATGTACACGCGCATCAAAGGCGGCACAGGCCGCATGCTGGGACGCATCTCCCCGCCATTGCTCGATGCTGCCCGCAAAGCAGAAGAGCATGTCAAGGGGATGTTCACACCAGGGACTCTGTTCGAGGAGCTGGGTTTTGACTATTTCGGACC
The DNA here is from genome assembly GCA_011089965.1 of Magnetococcales bacterium. Taxonomy (GTDB): domain Bacteria; phylum Pseudomonadota; class Magnetococcia; order Magnetococcales; family Magnetaquicoccaceae; genus Magnetaquiglobus. The sequence goes on along the minus strand of JAANAU010000023.1, from coordinate 1,950 downwards.
CATCGATGGTCACGATTTCAACCAGTTGCTCCCCACATTACGCAATGTCAAACAACTGCCCGGCCCGATTCTGGTGCATGTCATCACCAAGAAAGGCAAAGGCTTCACCCCAGCGGAATGCAACCCCTGCACCTATCACGGGGTCAATCCCTTTGACCGCCGCAAAGGGGTGTTGCCCACACGTGACGTGACCCCCTCCTACACCCAGGTCTTTTCCGATGCATTGGTGGAGTTGGCCAACAACAATCCCAAAATCATGGCCATCACCGCCGCCATGCCGGAAGGAACCGGACTGCACGAATTCAACGAACGGTTTCCGGATCGCTTCTTTGATGTCGGCATTGCCGAACAGCATGCCGTCACCTTTGCTGCCGGGCTGGCCTGTGAAGGATACATTCCAGTGGTTGCCATCTACTCCACCTTTTTGCAGCGCGCCTATGACCAGGTGATCCATGATGTGGCCTTGCAAAGACTGCCCGTGGTGTTTGCCGTGGATCGGGCCGGTCTGGTGGGCGCGGATGGTGCCACCCATGCCGGAGCCTTTGACTTGAGCTTCCTGCGCGCCATTCCCGAGATCGTCCTGATGGCTCCAGCCGATGAAAACGAATTGCGCCACATGCTGGCCACTGCCATCTCCCTGGAAAGACCGGTCGCCTTGCGCTATCCTCGTGGTTCAGCCTTGAATCTCCCCCCGGAACCGTTGCAGCTCCTTGCGCTCGGCACCGGACGACAGATGCGAACAGGTCAGGATATTGCTCTCGTGGCCGTCGGCCAACTGGTCCATGTCGCGGTTCAAGCTGCCGATGCCCTGCACTCCCTGGGGATTTCGGCTGCGGTCTTTGATGCCCGTTTCATCAAACCCCTGGATGAGAACCTGCTGCGTCAGGCGGCTCAATACCAAACCCTGGTCACCCTGGAAGAGAATACCACCATGGGCGGCTTTGGGGCTGCGGTGTTGGAATTTCTGGCTGCGGAAGGGTTGCTGGACACCGGGTTGACCGTGCGCACCTGGGGACTGCCGGACCGCTTCATCCCCCATGGCACCCAGGCCGAACTACGCGCCGAGTTGGAACTGGATACCCAAGGTCTCGTCCAACGGGTGCAAAAGCTTTTGGCCCGCCCACTTCCCGCCTGACGCACCAGCTCCATGCCTCAACAACGTCTGGACCAGGTTCTGATCCAGCGCGGCCTGGTTGCAGATGAGGCCGCTGCGCGCGCATTGATCATGACCGGCAAGGTTCTTGTTCACGAGCGTCCGGTCCTCAAACCTGGCACCCAGGTTGCCGAACAGGTGCCGATCCGCATCAAAGAGCCTGCCCTGGCATGGGCATCACGCGGGGCGCTCAAACTGGAAGCGGCCCTGACAGCCCTCCAGCGCGATGTAAGAGGTCTGATCTGTCTGGATGTCGGGGCATCGACCGGCGGATTCACCGATCTGTTGTTGACGCGCGGGGCATTACGGGTCTTTGCCCTGGATGTGGGCTATGGACAACTGGCCTGGAAGCTGGTGCAGGATCCACGTGTGGTGGTGATGGATCGCTGCAATGTCCGTCATCTCCAACCGACCGATCTTCCAGGTCCGATTGATTTTCTCACTCTGGATCTGAGTTTCATCTCCCTCAAACTGGCCCTGCCGCCTGCCGCTGCCTGTCTGCGTGTCGGAGGACATGGGGTGGCCCTGGTCAAGCCGCAATTCGAGCTTCCCAAAGAGTGCATTCCCAAAGGGGGGGTGATTACGAATCCAACCCTGCATCAACGCGCCCTTGAACAGGTGGTACAGATCGGCCACACCATTGGTTTGACCCCCATGCACCTGTTGCCCTCCCCGATTCTGGGGGCCACCGGCAATCAGGAGTTTCTCTACTGTTTCACCAAAACCGCAGATCAAGATCCGGTCACTCCCTGATCCGCTGCATCAATGAGTCACAACCGATGGATCGTCCGCAAACA
>JAANAU010000062.1 GCA_011089965.1 Magnetococcales bacterium | reverse complement strand
CTGCGACTCAACGGTCAGTTGATTGGCAACAGCGAACGCAACGGCAGCCTGGAGACCTTGATCCCATCCACAGGCGGCACACTGGAGATCTCCAAGAGCGGATATCGGACCAAAACACTCACCCTGGCCCCGGCAGAGGCGGCTTCGGTCACCCAGAGGGTTATCGCCTTGGATCCCAACCAGATCCTCACCGGCACTGCGGGCAGCGATACTCTCACCGGGGCGGGCGGAAATGACACCCTCAGCGGCTTGGCGGGCATCGACACCCTGTACGGCATGGCCGGGGACGATACGCTCACGGGTGGCAGCGGCAGCGACACCCTGACTGGCGGCGCCGGGGCCGACCGCTTCAAGTTCACCCTGCGGACCGAGGGCCGGGACACCATCACCGATTTCAGCACCTCCCAGAACGACAAACTGGTCTTCGTCAGCCCGAATTTCGGCAATCTTCCTGCTGGTTCCCTGGCCTCCACCCGGTTTCGATCCAGCAGCACTGGTGCGGCCAGCAGCACCAGTCAGCGTTTTCTGTTCAACACCGGAACCAGACTGCTGCGCTATGACCCGGATGGGACCGGGCCTTTGTCCGCAGTCAGCATCGCCACCTTGAATAATGTCTCGTCTTTGTCGGCGGCACAGATTATGATGGTGGCGAGTTGAAAACTAACGGAAACATCAAAGCCGCAAGGGACACTCTCTGATGGCAGTCCATACCCTCGCATCCGATTCGCTCTACCATTGCTTCTTCGCCCACCCGGAGATGGTGATTGATCTGCTGCGTGGCTTTTGGATCCGTACAACGGTGAACCGTGCTGGAATGCCGCTATCAGCCTGCGGGAGCTGATCCGCCTGCCGGAGAGATCCTCCATGTGGCGTTTCCAGCCTGTGACGGTTGTGTTCGGGTGATGTTGGTGCTTGCTTGCCAGAGGGGAGTTCACCTCCCCCCTGGATTTGATATGGGCTTGCTGATCTGGATTACAGGTTGTTGCTGCCTTCCAGTACCATGCCCATGGCCATGAATTTATCGAAGCGTTCCTTGATCAGGTTTTTGGGGGTCTTGCGGCGCAGTTCGCGCAGATGGTGGATCAGGTGACGTTTCAGCAGCATGGCGGTCTCTTCCGGATTGCGATGGGCACCCCCGATGGGTTCGGGAATGATTTCGTCGATCACCTTGAGTTCCAGGATGTCCGGTGCGGTCAGACGCAGGGCTTCCGAGGCCAGGTCGGCCTTGGAAGCATCCTTCCACAAAATGGAGGCGCACCCTTCAGGTGAGATCACGGAATAGGTGGCATACTGCATCATCAATACCCGGTTGCCCATGCCCAATGCCAAGGCACCGCCTGATCCCCCCTCGCCAATGATGACCGAAATGATCGGGATGTTCAGGACAGTCATCTCTTTGAGATTGCGGGCAATGGCCTCGGCTTGTCCGCGCTCTTCCGCCCCCTTGCCCGGATAGGCCCCTGGCGTATCGATGAGACAGATGACGGGCAGTTTGAATTTTTCTGCAAGCTTCATCAGGCGCAGAGCCTTGCGATATCCTTCCGGTTTGGGCATGCCAAAGTTGCGTCGCACCTTGTCTTTGGTGCCCCGTCCCTTCTCCTGACCGATGACCATGACATCGGTGTCATCAAGGATTGCCAAACCTCCGATGATGGATTCATCATCACCATAGACCCGGTCGCCATGCAGCTCTTTGAAATCGCTGAACACGGTCTCCAGATAGTCGGTGGTGAGAGGGCGATCCGGATGGCGTGATAACAAGGTCTTTTGCCAGGGGGTCAGTTTGGCAAAGATCCGTTCGGTCAGATGGATGGTCTCTTGTTCCAGGCGTGCGATCTCTTGGGAGATGTTGATGTCCGAACTGTTGGAGAGATGGCGCAGATCATCGATCTTGGACATCAATTCGCCAATGGGGCGTTCAAATTCGAGAAAGGTTTGCGACATGGTCACTTCCGGTCCGGGCTGCGGTCGATGGAGATGGAGCAGACATTATGGCATGATTCGGTAGCGGTTGACCACGGTTGGTGCGGGTAGAGGGGTGCGCTCGGTGATGAGGATGGCAATGGACGTTTGGCAGGATGGCGCGCAACTGCCTTTGTTGGATCGTCAACTTGTGCTGCGCATTGATCAGGAAGGGTTGGTCCGGGTGCACCAGACGGATCAGGAGCTGTGGGTGCCGACGCCATTGACGCCTTCAGGATTGGATGCCACCTTGGAAAGGTGGTATCGCAGGCAGGCGCGCAGCTATCTGGAACGGAGATTGCGGGAGTGGGCCAAGGGGATGCAGGTCACGGTGACCAGGGTGACGATACGGGGTCAAACCACCCGTTGGGGAAGCTGTTCGAGTACCGGCGCCATTCATCTCAACTGGCGTTTGATGCAGTTGCCAGCGCGTCTGGTTGATTATGTGTTGGTTCACGAGTTGTGCCACCGTCTGGAAATGAATCATTCGGCAGCGTTCTGGTTGCGGGTGGCTCAGGTTCTGCCCGACTACAGGCGGTTGCGGCACGAGTTGAAACAATACCGCATTGTCTGATTTTTGATCGCAAAGAGGTGCAACATGATCTCATCCGGGAGTATCTCCATGGACCGTCGGGAGTTTCTGCGTGGTTTGGTGGCGTTGGCTGCATTGGTGAGCGTGCCAGATCATGTGCGGGCAGGGGAGGCTTTGTCCTGGGAGCCGGATTTTTTCCCGTTTGTGCTGGGCGTTGCCAGTGGTTCTCCCAGTGCGGACGGGTTTGTGTTGTGGACACGCCTGATGGGCGAGAGGGTGCCGGTTGGTCAGGACATCCTCGTGCATTGGGAGGTGTTTGATCTGCAAGATCCGACGCAGATCCTGGCCAAAGGAGATGCCGTGGCCAGGGCCGTATTGGGGCATGCGGTCCATGTGGAGGTGGCAGGTTTGGCTGCCAATCGTTGGTATGGTTACCGTTTTCGGGTTGGGACGCAGGTCAGCATGCCGGGGCGGACCCGGACTTTGCCGCCCATGGATGGTCCAATGCCGGAGCGTCTGCGTTTTGCCTATGTCTCCTGCCAGCATTGGGAACAAGGATATTATGCCGGATATCGTCATATGCTGGAAGAGAAGTTGGATGTCGTGTTGTTTCTTGGGGATTATATTTACGAATATGCTTCCAGTGCCGATCCCAATGTGGTGCGTCGTCATCATCTGCCGGTTGCCCGTACACTGGAGGATTATCGTGCTCGCTATGCCGTTTACAAGAGTGATCCCTGGTTGCAGGCCATGCATGCTCACTGTCCGTGGTTGGTGATCTGGGATGACCATGAAGTGGAAAATGATTATAGGGGTGTCCTCTCGATTTACAATACGGACAATTTTTTGTCGATGCGTGCTGCCGCTTATCAGGCGTATTACGAGCATATGCCGTTGCGTGCTGCGACCCTGGTGGCCGGGTTGGAAGGGATGTTGCGCGGAGCAGAGATGCGCATTTATCAACGTGTGGCCTTTGGTTCGTTGGCCATGTGGCATCTGTTGGATTGCCGTCAATATCGGGATGATCCGGCAGAGGAGAAACGCAGCATGTTGGGTCATCCCCAGGAAGAGTGGCTGGATGAAGGGGTGCGACTCTGTGCGGAACAGAAGATTCCCTGGAATCTGGTGGTGCATCAAAATCGTTTCACGCCTGCCAACTATCCGGATGGAGCAGGCAAGAAGGCTTCATCGGATCGTTGGGACGGTTACCCGGAGGCCCGTGTGCGACTGTTGCAGGCGTTGGCCACCCACAAACCGCGCAATACCGTGTTGATCGGCGGAGATATTCACCAGAACTGGGTGGCGCATGTGCATCTGGATCCGTACGATGTCCGCTCTTCTGTGGTGGCCAGCGAATTTGTCGGCACCAGCATCTCTTCGCGCATGGGGCGTCCGCAGCATGTGGCAGAAAAGCATGCAGCCCAGAATCCCCATTGTGTGCTGGTCAATACCGAACGGCGCGGATATGGTGTGGTGGAGTTGAGTGCAACACAGGCCGTGGTGGAGTTGCGGGTATTGGAGGATGTGCGCGATGAAGAGTCCGGGATTTCTACCCTGGCCCGTTTCGTCGTGGAAGAGGGCAAGCCATTGCGGCGTGATCAGGGGGGGGGATGGTTGATAAAAAATTGATCCTAATAAGATAACTAAAGAATGTTGGGTCTTGGGGTTCGTTATTTATATTTTTATCATGAAATTATGAGAAGTCTGTGTGACGATGGTACACGATTCAGCCGAAAGAGGTTGTTGGATGGGCAGGCGGCCCACGTAACGTGGCGGCTCTTTTCAGGGGACTTACTTTGTATTCTATTTGGATGTTCCAAGAGTAGTCGGTCTGGTGATTGGAAGAAATTCGTCGTTTTTGTCCACATTGTAGCGGGGATGGTATTTGCCGTGGGGCAGGGCGTGCAGGGCGACCTGATTGGCCTGACGGGCGATGGGAATATAGTCCGTGGCAGAGGTCTGAAGGGCTGCCATCACGGCTTTGACGAGCAATCCGGCCAGACCTCCGCCAGAGTTGTTGCCACCGCTGGTATCCACGATTTGCAAGGTGTCGCGTTCCCAGATCGTTTCTCCGGTGTGGGTGGAGACCAGTTTCATGTTGAAGCCAACGCTTACATGGCCGCCAAGTATATAATAGGCAGTGTTCCACTCCGTCAGTTCCACAATCAGAATGGCATCTGCACCGAATTTCTGGCCAAACACCCGGGGCGGGGTGTTGATCATGGTTTCCGTATCGTCGATGCCGTCCTGCCTGAAGAGATCGAATACCACGGCTGGGGGAAACAGATAGTAGCCATGCTGGGTGACGGGTTCGGCCACTGTGGTGGCATACAGCTCTTTGGCATCGGCAGCCGTGGTTTTGTTGATCGGCGGTAACATCAGAATGGTGACAGGCCGTTGCTGGTCGTACATATGAGGAAAAGAGCTGGCCTTGGTGAGCGGGGTGATGGTCTGGCAACCGCTGAGCAACAAGGCTGAAACGAACATGAGCAGCAAGAGTGCATGCATGGAGAAGGTTCCGGATCAGGTGGGGGGAGAAGAGGTGCGGGATTTTTGGAGTTTGTCTTTCAGCCGCTCCATGAAAACGCGGGATTCGGGATAGAGGGCCATTTCTGCATCATAAAGCTGTCTGGCTTCCTCCATGCGTCCCTGTTTGAAGCGTACATAGCCCAATTCGCAGTAGACACCCGGAGGCACGGTTTTGTTTTGCTGTTTGGCCTGATCGATGGTGGTCATCAGGGAGGATTCATAAGCCGCACTGCTGGCATCACCCGGCTCTTGCACCATTTTCAGATAACTGTCGGGTATGGTGCCCCACGAATAGAGAGGTGGTGTTTGTGTGGCGCAACCGGTGAGCAGAGTGACTCCGATCAGAGAACAGGGCAACATTCTCACGGTACATGCACCTCGGTTGTCGTCTGACTGGTGAAGAACAGCGAACGGTCCACCAGTACGCGCCCCTGTTGGGTAATCACGACACGATGTTTTCCGGTGGGTATTTCAAAGGTACGTTTTGTTGTTGCGGGATCCATCGGGAGCAGGGGCACCGGAGCCTGGCCATCGATGGCGAGTTCCGTGCCTTCCCATCTGCCGGTCAACAGCAGATGGCCGCGATCATCCAGTTGGGTCGTGGATTCGCTGTAATGGCCACAACCGTCGAGCAACAGGTTGGCCATCAACAAGAGAATGAGCGGTTGTTTCATGCAGCAGGTACTCCTGCAAAGGGTCTGTGGGTCGTGGTGTACGGCTGTTCTCAGCGGCGCAATGTGCCTTCCAGCAGATGGAGTTCAGAGAGTTTGAGACGATTGATGCTGCCCTGTACCACCCGGACCATGGAGAGTTCATGATTCGGATCGGCGTGGTCGAGGAGCGATGTGACCTCTACGGCAGCGATCTCGGTGCCTGGCAGGTCAATCATCATGCCGGTTTGAGGATTTTTGATCCGTTCGCCTTTCTGCATCACCCGGAATCGGTCTCCAACCCGGATGCCCTGGGATTTGCCACCGGACATCAGGTAGTGCTCTCCCTCGGGAGCGAGCAGATAGCCGCGCCATGGTTTTTCCGAAAGCCGTTCAATGAGATTGTTGACCATTCTGGAGATGGCGGCAGAAAGGGCCTTGTCGGGGAGAGAGGCGTCATAACCGGCCTGGGTGCCCACTCCCATGGTGGTGGAACTGTCGGACATGGCTTCCCCGGCACCCTCCTCCGAGTAGACGATCTGACCGCTGTGTACATCCACCAGGCGGATGTTGACTTTGGCATGCACGGTTTGTTTGAGGGTGCGGTTGAAGATGCCCACATCGCTGGTGGCTTTGCGGCCAAATTCGGAGACCGAACCCACGATCAGATAATCGGCCTGGGTCAGATTGGGGTCGATTTTGCCGATTTTGAGTTCACGCAGCACCTTGTCCAGGTCGGCTCGTTCCAACAGCAGAAACTGATTCGTGCTGGTGAGTCGTGTTGACAGGATATCCATGGCCTGTTTGCCGACCGGATCCTTGTTTTCGTCCACCAGAAAGCCTTGACCATAGCGGGTTTCGTTGCTGAAACGGGCGATGGCGACCTTGCGTTTCAAATGACGTGCCGGTGTTCCCGTTGACTTGAGGAGTGGTGTGCTGATGACGGGTTCGCGGTTGGGAAGTTGTTCCACCTGGATCGGTTCGACAGGTGCGCAACCGGCGACCAGCAGGCAGGACAACCCAAGGGCGGTGATGGACAAGCGGAACATCCAGAGTATCCTTGAATGATGGGGTATGAATGAAATGGAGCACGATTCTGAACGCTCATTGCGTCAACAATACTTGCCAAAAGTACCATAATATTTTTCCTGACTCAACGCCATTTTTGGCGACGGCAGGGTGTGTGCAAGAGGGGGTATGCAAAAAAACTTTGCATCCTGCATGGGATCTGTCATGATACGAGATCCACTTGTATCCGTCCGGATGTCAATGTTGTTTTTTCTCCTTGAATCAGGTAGATCCTGGAATGAAACGTCCGCTTTCCGTACCCGACCCCATGCCAGAGCGCGTGGACCCTGGCCGTTTTGAGGCCCTGCCCAATTGCACCTTGTCCGAGGCCGCCTGGATGGCGGGTGTGGCTGAGGAGGCGATGCGGCGCTATCTGGATGAGGCCAACACCCATCTTCCCGAAGGTGGTTTGTCGTTCACCACGGTGTTGCGTGCGGCTTTCACCCTGCTGGGGCGCAAAGAAAATCAGGCCAGCATGTTGCGTCAGCAGTTGACCTCTGCACTGGAACGGGAACGGGAATTGACCGATACCTTGCGTTCCGGGCTGCTGGGGAGTGGGGTGACGCCTGCCCGGACGCCGGAGACACGGCGCATCGAACCATCGACCCTGGTCAAAGAGATTGCCTCCCCGGCCAGAAAAAAGAAAAAAAAGTGACTGCCTGCTTGTGAAGGAACGAACACGTGCTTGATTTGTTGCGCAACATTGCCATTATCGCCCATGTGGATCACGGCAAGACCACGCTGGTCGACAAACTGCTTCAGCAATCCGGAACCCTGGCCCAACGGGGCGATATCCAGGAACGGATCATGGATTCCAATGACCTGGAGCGGGAACGCGGGATCACCATTCTGGCCAAGAACACGGCCATTCAATGGCGGGAATATCGGATCAATATCGTGGATACCCCGGGCCATGCTGATTTTGGCGGCGAAGTGGAACGGGTGCTGTCCATGGTGGATTCGGTATTGTTGCTGGTGGATGCGGTGGATGGTCCCATGCCCCAGACCCGTTTTGTCACCCGCAAAGCCTTTGACATGGGGTTCAAACCGATTGTCGTGATCAACAAGGTGGATCGGGACGGGGCGCGACCCTTGTGGGTTCTGGATCGCACCTTTGATCTGTTTGACCGGTTGGGTGCAACCGACGAACAGTTGGATTTTCCGGTAGTCTATGCTTCGGCCCTGGAAGGGTGGGCCTCTTTGGAGCCGGATCAGAAGGGGTGCGACATGGAGTCGTTGTTTTCCACCATTGTGGATCGCACCCCGCCGCCCAGAGTGGATCTGAATGGTCCGTTCCGTATGCGGGTGTCGGCTTTGGACCACAACAATTATCTGGGCATTATCGGCATTGGCCGGGTGGAACGGGGCACGGCGGTCAGCAATGGTCTGGTCACGGTGGTGGCACCCGATGGCCAGAGACGCAATGCCAAAATGGCCAAGATCTTCAGTTTTCTCGGTCTGGAGCGGATCGAGGCCACCCATGCCCGGGCTGGTGAGATCATTGCCTTTACCGGGGTGGAGAAGTTGGGCATCTCCGATACCCTCTGTCACATCGAACATGTGGAACCTTTGCCCCCTTTGGCCGTGGATCAGCCCACGGTGAGCATGACCTTTCAGGTCAACGACTCCCCCATGGCCGGGCAGGATGGGAAATATGTCACCAGTCGGCAGTTGCGTGAGCGGCTCTTCAAGGAGTTGGAACATAATGTGGCCCTCAGGGTCGAAGAGACGGACAACAGTGACCGTTTTCGTGTCTCCGGGCGCGGCGAGTTGCATCTGTCGATTCTGATTGAAAATATGCGTCGTGAAGGGTATGAACTGGGTGTATCGCGGCCTGAGGTGATCCTGCGCAAGGTCGATGGGGAGTTCCGGGAGCCGTATGAGTATCTGACCGTGGATGTGGAAGAGGTGCATCAGGGAGCGGTCATGGAGGCTTTGGGGATGCGGCGTGGCGATTTGAAGGACATGATGCCTGATGGCCGGGGGCGCGTTCGTCTGGATTACATCATTCCGGCACGGGGATTGATCGGGTTCCAGACCGAATTTCGCACCATGACCTCTGGCACCGGGTTGATTGCCCGCATCTTTCACGATTATGGTCCCCTGACCCAGCCCAGTCTGGGTGCCCGGCGCAATGGGGTGCTGGTCTCCATGGATGCGGGCAAGACCGTGGCTTTTGCCTTGTGGAATCTTCAGGAGCGTGGGCGTCTGTTTGTTGCACCAGGTGTGCCGGTCTATGAGGGAATGATTGTTGGCATCAACAGTCGCAATCAGGATCTGGTGGTCAACCCCATGAAAGGGAAGCAGTTGACCAATATCCGGGCTTCGGGAGCGGATGATGCCATCCTGTTGACTCCCCCCTTGAATTACTCTCTGGAGCAGTGTCTGGAGTTCATCAATGACGATGAACTGGTGGAAGTGACTCCCAAGAGTCTGCGCATGCGCAAGAAATTGTTGAAGGAACACGAACGCAAGAAATGGCAGCGCGGCAATTGATTTCGGGGCATGGTTGAGCGGAGGGGCGTAAACACCATGATGAATCGCAAGGAAATCGCAGCTCTGCGCACAGCGGCGGAGCAGGGTGAGGCGCGAGCGCAGTGTCAACTGGGGGCGCTGCATTTGACCGGGGAGCAGGATGGGATCTCCAAGGATGACAAGGAGGCCCTGAAATGGTTTCGGTTGGCTGCGGAACAGGGGGATGCCGTGGCGCAGCAGAATCTGGGGTTGTTGTATTATCAGGGCAAGGGAGTCCCACGCAACGGGCCGATGGCGGTCAAATGGTTCAAACTGGCCGCAGAACAAGGGTCGGTGCATGCCCAGTACAATCTTGGCGTCATCTACGAAGCAGGAAAACTGGTGACGGCCAATCCGGCGGAGGCCGTGCGTTGGTTCCGTCTGGCTGCGGATAAAGGCAATGCCCATGCCCGGTATCATTTGGGGATGAGTTACCGGCGCGGCAGCGGTGTGACCAGAAACGATGCCGAGGCTGCCCAATGGTTGCAACGGGCTGCCGAGCAGGGACATGCTCATGCGTGCTATCAATTGGGGATATTGTTTGAGGGTGGGCATGGTGTGACCAAGTCGCTCCAGAGTGCAGTGAAGTGGTTTCGTGCAGCGGCGGAACACCGTTTGCCCCAGGCCCAGTTCCGGTTGAGTCGTCTCTACAGTGAAGGTAAAGGTGTGGATCGGGATGATCAGGAGGCTGCCCGCTGGTGTCGGCTGGCGGCAGAGCAGGGGTATGATGTGGCCCAGCAGACCCTGGGCTGCATGTTGGCCTTGGGGCAGGGGGTTTCGGAGGATCATATCCAGGCGTACATGTGGCTGGAGTTGGCAGCCTTGCAGGGGAATACCGTGGCGGTTGAACGACGTGGCCATCTGGCAGAGGTGATGAACTCCACCCGTATTGCCCAGGCCCAGGCCAAGGCGCGGCAGTGGAAGCCGTCAGGACGGTGACGGGTTGGGTTGCATGGCTTGAGATCATCTGTAATTTTTTTTTGCTCTCCTTGATCGGGATCAAATTTGTCAATATCATGTGTCCGGGGTTCGCAATCATGGTATTGGGTTGTAGGATTCGTTAATATTATCAGTGTGCTGTCACGTGTGCATCCTTTGGATCATGCCTGTGCGCATGTGCAGAGTGTCGATTTTTGTTGAATTCCACATGTGCATCTGATATTCTCTTTCCAGAATACTCTCTATTGACCATCTCTGTGCAGGTGTAATGGGTGTCTGATCGTGACAAACCACATGGAAAAACCTGTTGGTGATTGAGAATTGTGTTGATTTTTTTGGAAATTAATGGTGTTTCGGACATGTGCGTGCGTTCATGTATTGTCGCGGCACGACATGTTTGTTTGTTTCGCCGGTTGCGACCGGTGTCATGCCCCCCGGCTGGTGCGTATCAACAGGCAATGGCGCATCCATGGGGGCGAGGAGGTGTCTGGAATTCCAAGCAACCTTCTTGAGTTTGAAGGTGACCGCAATGCCGGTGCACCGTTTCACAACACCCCAGAAAACCATTTGTCCGGTATTGCATGAAACCATTAAATCGGTCAAATAACATGTTTGATAACTCCGTTTTCCGGAATCGTGGTTTTTCCAGGGGGTAACCGTCAGACCCGGTGTGGCCGGGATCTCTCTAACACAGAAAAAAAAGGGTTGATTAACGGCAATGGCTATGCAAACCAAAACACAGGAAGAGTTGTTGGCCCAGAAGAAGACGCTCCCGGATGCGGCCAAGGGATCTACCAAAGAGGCAGTCGTCAAGGGGCAAATGACCCCGGAGGAGCTGGCTCAAGAACAGGAAAACATTGACAAGATTCTGGCTGAAGTGACCCCGGAAGAGGGTGTGCCGGAAGATCTGCTCGTGGCCCAGGACGCCTCTGAGATCATCGTGGCCGATGCCTCTGGTGCGGCGGGTGCGGGTGCCGGTGGTGGTTCGTCGGCAGGTGGTGCCGGTGGTGCGGCGGGTGGTGGCGCTGCGGCGGGTGGTGGTGCGGCTGCCGGTGCCGGAGCCATGTCTGCCGGGATGATGGTGGCCATCGGAGGCATTGTGGCGGTCGGTGTGGCGGCTGCCGCAGGCGGTGGTGGTGGTGATGGCGGCGGCGGTGGCGGTGGTGCTGCACCGGCTGGCCGTGTGGCGGACGGTTATATCAAGGGTGCCCAGATTTTTATCTGGGATGACGATGCTCCGGCAGATGAGAACGGCGAACATTGGCTGGATTCCGGTGCGACGACGGACGAAACCGGTGCTTTCCAACTCCCGGCAGAACATGCGGATTATATCGGACCGATCAAGGCTGTTGGTGGTATCAACATTGATACCAATCAACCCAATACCATGCCCCTGGTTGCTCCGGCGGGCAGCTCTATCATCAATCCTCTGACCTCGCTGGTCGTTGCCGCGATGGTTGAAGCAGCGGGCGGTTATGCGGCTCTGGCCGGGATGACGGCAGATGAGTTGGCAGCCGCCGCAGAAGATGCGGAGGGGGATCTGATTGAGCAGCTCTTCGGCGATGTGGATTTGCCGGATGGCTTCAGCCTGTTGTCGTTTGACCCGTTGGATGAGGCCAACGAGGATCTTGAAGATGTGACCTTTGCCATGCAGCAGGTCAACGCCCTGGTGGCTTTGATGGTGTCAGCGGCTCTGGAGGGTGGCCTTACGGATATCGGTGAATTGATGGGTTCCATATCCGAGACGATGGCTGATGGTGGCTTTGATCTGAATGATCTCAGTTCTTTTCTGGAGGCTGTCGGAGAAGATATTGAGGGTTTCGAGCTGCCTGATTCGATTGTGAACAACCTGGAATTGATTGCTGATTTGGATCCTGAGCAAGGACTGGATGGCATTTCTGACCTTCAGGAAGAGGCAGCCAAGGATCTTTATTTTGATGAGATCGAAGGAGATGCCGAAGACAATACCATCACCGGCGGGTTGGGTGGTGATGACCTGACCGGTGGCGCTGGTGACGATGTCTTCCTGTATGAAGATGTCCGTGACTCCGCGGGTGGTGATCTTGGGGATTACACCGACGCTGATTCTGCGATGGACAGCGGTGTGGATGTGATTCGTGATTTTGGCGAAGGGAATGACAAGATCGATCTGTCGGCTGTGGGTATCACAACGACTGCTGATGTGGAGCAGGGCACGACCATTGCCGCGACCGCTGAAGGCAGCATCTTTGTGCAGAATCTGGCATCGGGTGATGCGGTCGTTCTGATCAACACGGAAGGTGGGGAAGCGACCTCCGTGGAAGATTTTGAGATGTCGATCTATGTGGAAGATGGTGCAGAAATAAACTGGAACAAAGGTGACTTTGTTTTGGCCCCAGAGGGTGATGGCGACGCCGACGCAGACGGTGATGCCGATGGCGACGCAGACGGTGATGCCGATGGCGACGCAGACGGTGATGCCGATGGCGACGCAGACGGCGATGCCGATGGCGACGCAGACGGTGA
>JAANAU010000061.1 GCA_011089965.1 Magnetococcales bacterium | reverse complement strand
CCGCTCTGTCGTCGTCAGACGAACCACATACTTGACCATGTCATACACTCCTGCTCGAATTCCCTGGAGGCAGGAGTGTAACAGATTAACGGAAGCCTGTCAGGTTAGCTTTGTCGCTCCAGTAGATGGTTACAGTCGCAAATCGGTCCATGCGGCGGGAAACAGGAATTTCAGATCATAGATCAGATGGCCTGGTTTGCCAAATTCGCGGATCCGCTCAATCCCCAACTCCCGGAATTGCTGATGGGCCACGGCCAGGATGATGCAGTCATAGGCTGCGGGTTCAGGTTGGGGAATCAGGGTGATGCCATACTCCTCGTATGCCTGTTCACTGGTGGCCCAGGGGTCATGGACATCCACCTGGCATTGATAATCTTTGAGTTCTTGCACGATATCGATCACCCGCGTATTGCGCAGGTCCGGGCAGTTCTCCTTGAAGGTCAGTCCCATGACCAGAATGCGCGCCCCGGTGATGAGCAGGCGGCGTTTGGTCATGGCCTTGATCAGTTGGGCTGCCACATAACTGCCCATGCCGTCATTCAGTCGCCTGCCAGCCAGAATGATCTCCGGATGATAGCCGAGGCTTTGGGCTTTGTGGGTCAGATAGTAGGGATCCACCCCAATGCAATGACCACCCACCAGGCCGGGCCGAAACGGCAGAAAGTTCCATTTGCTGCCGGCAGCCTGCAAGACCGCTTCGGTGTCGATGCCCAGCTTGTTGAAAATGATGGCCAGTTCATTGATCAGAGCGATGTTGAGATCACGTTGCGTGTTTTCGATCACCTTGGCCGCTTCGGCCACCCGGATGGAAGGGGCCTGGTGAGTGCCGACGGTGATGATCTCATTGTATAAAGCATCGACCAGTTCCGCGATCTCGGGTGTGGATCCAGAGGTGACTTTGCGTATTGTGGTGAGCCGATGCTCCTTGTCGCCTGGATTGATCCGTTCCGGCGAGTATCCGACAAAGAAATCGCGATTGAATTTCAGACCAGAGTGGAACTCCAGAATCGGTACACACTCCTCTTCCGTGCAGCCCGGATAGACCGTGGATTCATAGATCACCAGGGATCCGGGTTTGAGAACCCGGCCAACCGTCACGCTGGCCGACAGCAAAGGGGTCAGATCCGGACGTTTGTGACGGTCGATGGGGGTCGGGACGGTAATGATGAAACAGTTGCAATCCGCCAGATCCTCGGCCTTGGCACTGAAACTCAGATGGTGCGCAGCCTTCAATTCCTCTGCATCGGTCTCCAGTGTGATGTCGCAACCCTCTCCGAGTTGCTGAATGCGCATTTTGTTGATATCATAGCCTAAAACCGGACGGAAGCGCCCGAACTCCACGGCCAGGGGCAATCCCACATACCCCAGTCCGATAATGGCCAGTTTGATGTTTGCACGTGTGATTTTGTTCATGCGGCTTATCCTGGATAATGACGATTACGGTATGAAAAATATGGATTCATGCCAACCTGGAGATGGATGCCATAAAAAAACCCATCTGGTCCATGAACGCACGTCCGGTCCAGATGGGTTGAAAAGCAACTTGTCCGGGCAAGATTATTTCAAGATTTCAACCATCTGCTGGAACCGACCACCCTGTACACCCTTGCCAATGGCTTGGGCTTTGGCTTTGTCACCTGCCGTGAGAGCCGGGAAGATCTCTTTTTCGCGGGTCTCTTTGAAGGCGTCCCAGATGGGTTTGAATTTGTCCATTCTGGCTTTGGCATCGGCGTCGCTGCCTTTGGCCATGGCAGCAATGCGTGCATCGATATCGCCATGGGTTTTCATCAGATCTGCGATCATGCCGGCCTGGGCCGCCTGATCCGTGCTGTCAACCAGGGTGAGCAGTTTGGCGCGGGTATCCTGCATGGCTGCCAGAAGTTCCGCCACCCCGCTGGCCAGGGCCAAAGAGGGAAGAGAGAGCAGGGCACACAGGCAGGCAAACATCGCAATGGTCTTTTTCATGCTTGGAGTCTCCATTTTTTTTGAGGTGCAATCGGGTTGTCAATGGTTGCTGGCAGAGGTGGCGACGTGCGTTTGCGATAAGATGGACTGGAGGGAGATAAAAGTCAATGTATTCTGACTTGAAAAGGATGAAAAGATGCTCCATTTTGGTTGGATTCCGGGAGTGATGGAATGAGCCTGTGCCGGGCAACGGCATGGTGTGAACCGACAACTGCAACCGTGGAGTATTTGTCATGTCTCAAGAGTGTATTTTCTGCAAGATTGTGCAGGGTCTCATTCCGGCGAAAAAGATTTATGAGGACGATGTTGTGTTGGCGTTTCACGATATACGTCCCCAGACACCGGTGCATGCCCTGGTGATTCCCAAGCGGCATCTGGTTTGTCTGGATGATCTGGGTGAACAGGATCGGATGGATGCCGGCCATTTGCTGGAACGGGTGGCCCACGTGGCCCGGGAGTTGGGTGTGGCGGAATCGGGCTATCGCACCCTGATCAATACCCGTGAACACGGTGGGCAGGAGGTGGATCATTTGCATGTTCACATCTTGGGCGGGCGTCGGGTTGGACCCATGGTCTGCCGGTAAGCGCAGACGCAGTGCAGCAGTTTCGGAGGTTTCATCGTCAGGGCTTGACAAATGGAGAGCGTCATAGTCGAATAATCTGTTAGGCCGCAAGCTTTGGAGTGACTTGTCGGCTGGATGGGCATGGCGTGCGTCTGCCATGGCGTCAGTGTTTTGCGCAGGAGGGCCGGATGCCCCGCTACCCTGATTCGTTCATCGACTTGATTCGCGAGCGCGTGGATCTGGTGGAGCTGGTGGGCCGTCAGGTTCCCCTCAAGAAACAAGGAAATGGCTGGCTGGGTCTTTGTCCCTTTCATCACGAGAAGACCCCGTCGTTTTCGGTGCGTCCGGATAAGGGGTATAAATGCTTTGGCTGCGGCGTAGGGGGCGATGCCTTTGACTTTGTGATGCGCTCCCGGGGTTGTGGATTCAACGAGGCTGTGGAAGAGTTGGCCAGCTTGACCGGTCTGCCACTGCCGCGCACCAGCACGGAAACTCCGGAAGAGCGTCAACGGGTCGAAAGGCGGCAGCAGCTTCTGGAATTGCTGACCATGGTCCGTGAGTTCTATCGTGCGGCCTTGCAGGCCCCTGGTGGTGCTTCGGCGCGGCACTATCTGGCCCAACGAGGCGTGCATGCCCAGACCATTCAACGCGAAGGGTTGGGATATGCCCCCGCTGGCTGGAACCATCTGTTGGACCGTTTTGGCGGTGGCGACGCAGCGGTTGAACTTTTGGAATCCGCCGGACTGGTGACCCGCAAAAGCCAGGGAGAACGCCCCTATGATCGTTTCCGGGATCGACTCATTTTTCCCATACACGATCTGAAAGGGCGTTGCGTGGGGTTTGGGGGTCGGCTGATTGGGCCGGGCGAACCCAAATATTTGAACTCCCCTGAGACCGAGCTGTTCCAGAAGGGCAAACTGCTCTACGGATTGGAGAGCGCCCGCGAAGCCATCCGGCGCGAAGGTGCAGCCATGGTGGTGGAAGGGTATATGGATCGGCTGGCACTGGTGGAGCATGGGATCCTGCCAGTGGTGGCCACGTTGGGCACGGCCTTGACTGCCGATCATCTGAAACTGTTGTGGCAGCATACCCGGCGCATCCATTTCTGTTTTGATGGGGATGCGGCGGGCGAAAAGGCGGCCTGGCGGGCCTTGGAACTCTATTTTGACGGTCTGGAGGCAGATCGTCACGCCGATTTTCTCTTTTTGCCGTCTGGAGAAGATCCAGACCAACTGGTGCGGCGTGAAGGAGCTGCCGGTTTTGTGCAGCGTATCGGTTCTGCGGTCGCACCGGTTGATTTTCTGGTGCAACGGTTGAGCGCGGGCCTCCATTTGTCTGCTCCCGAAGGACGGGCTGCGGTGGTGCATCGGGCGCAACCCCTGCTGGCCAAAGTGCGAGATCCGTTGTTGCGGGAACTTTATCTGGAGACCCTGGGTCAACGATTGCAACTGCCGATCCCATGGGTTCAGGGAGCCAACCGCGTGCATCCGGCCGGACCACGTGTGGGTCAGCCCCCGCCGCAACGTGTGCCTGTCACGCGACGGGCCGGAACCGCCGCTCGTGTCACCCGGCAGAGGGATCACGAACAGGCACTTTTGGCACTGCTGTTGCGGCATCCACGTCTGGTGTCGGAATATGAAGAGGAATTGGGTCGCCTGCATCTGGAAAATGCTCAACTCGCGCCACTGTTGACCGAACTGATCTCCATGGCATCCCGGAGTGTCCGTCCGCCGGATCACCCCCCATGGGCATGGTTTTCCAATCCGGAGTTGAACCGGTGTGCGCAGGATGTTCTCGCCTCGGAAGAGGTGGCACCGGAACAGGTGGAACAGGAGTTGGCAGGGTGTCTGATCAGTGTGCGTTTGCAGGCGCTGCGTCGGGAACGGTTGAACCTGATGCGTCGCATTGATCTGGAAGGGGATCAGGATCATGGTCTGACCGCCCGCTGTCGCGCGCTTAAACTGGAAGAACAGCGCATGCTGGAACAGAAAACGATGCCACCAGGGGCCACTGGTTAGGATCGGATCGTTGTGTCAACAGGAACAATCGGGAAACGGATGAAAAATATGGGTGATGATCCCAAACTGACTCAGATG
Source organism: Magnetococcales bacterium (assembly GCA_011089965.1). Classification (GTDB taxonomy): domain Bacteria; phylum Pseudomonadota; class Magnetococcia; order Magnetococcales; family Magnetaquicoccaceae; genus Magnetaquiglobus. The sequence continues at coordinate 8,316 of JAANAU010000061.1, read as the reverse complement.
AAAATCCTGATCGAACGTGGCAAGGAGCGTGGTTTCCTGACGTACGACGAGGTCAACGATGTCCTGCCCCATAATGTCAATGTTGCCGAGCAAATCGAAGACGTGGTGACGGTATTGGATGATCTGGGCATCCATCTGGTGGAAGAGCCGGAAGTGGTCTCTTCCATCAAGTCCATTCCTTTGGGGGATGTGGACGTGGATGAGATGGATGTGGATCTGAGCGATGTGGATATGGATGATCCGGACGATGGCGATGATCTGTTCGGCAAACGCGGCGGGGCAGATGCCGGAATCGAGGATATCGATCTGGGCAAGACCGATGACCCGGTGCGCATGTACCTGCGTGAGATGGGATCGGTCGATCTGTTGACCCGGGAAGGGGAGATCATGATCGCCCAGCGCATCGAGGCCGGGCGCAATGAGGTGATCTCCGCGATCTGTGATTCGCCGGTCACCTTCCAGGAGATCATTCAATTGGCAGAAAAGTTGCGCAATGGCCAGGTCAGCCTGCGCGATATTCTGGATATCCCGGCCCCTGCCCATGAACTGGGCGAGGATGAAGAAGAAGAGGATGAGGATGAAGACGAAGAGGAGGAGGATGATGATCTTGGGGATAAATCCGATGATCTGATGGATGATGAGGAGTCCGAGGATCTGGATGGCGGCGATGGTCTTTTGTCGATGAAAAAGACCAGCGAAGAGGAGAATCTGCGGATTCAGGAGCTTTTGGAGCAGACCCAGGCGGTCTTTGATTCGATTGCTGCGGATAATGTGATCCTGAACGAAATTCGCGTCGAACAGGAGAAATGTCGGCTGGCCGGAGATGGGGCAGGGGTCAAACGTCTGCGTCGCCGCTATCGGGATCGACGCGAACGGATTGTCAAGGCCGTTGTAGGGGTGAAGTTCTCCTACAAACAGATTGACCGCATGGTGCGCATCCTGAAAAAATATGTCGAACGGGTGCGCGAGGTCGAGATGGAGATTCTGAAGGTCTCTGAAATTGCGGGCGTTCCGAAAAAGACCTTTTTGAAAGAGTATCAGGGGAGCGATGGTCGCAAATCGTGGGTGGACAAATTTTCCAACCACCCGTCACCCTCCTGGCAACGGTTTTATGAGCATCGGGAAGAGCTGTATGCGTTGCGGGATCGGATCACCGAGATCGAGGCCGAGGCTGGTCAGTCGATCACGGATCTGAAGAACACCAATAAAAAAATCATCACCGGCGAACGCAAGGCCAGTTGGGCCAAAAAAGAGATGGTCGAAGCCAATCTGCGTCTGGTGATTTCGATTGCCAAGAAATATACGAATCGGGGTTTGCAGTTTCTGGATCTGATCCAGGAGGGCAACATCGGTCTGATGAAGGCGGTGGACAAGTTCGAGTGGCGGCGGGGGTATAAATTCTCCACCTATGCCACCTGGTGGATCCGGCAGGCGATCACCCGTTCCATTGCCGATCAGGCGCGCACCATTCGCATTCCGGTGCATATGATCGAGACCATCAACAAGCTGGTGCGCACCAGTCGTCAGATGGTCCAGGAGATGGGACGCGAACCCACCCCGGAAGAGATCGCAGAGCGCATGGATATGTCTTTGGACAAGGTGCGCAAGGTGTTGAAGATCGCCAAGGAGCCGATTTCGCTGGAGACTCCGGTGGGCGACGAGGAAGATTCGCATCTCGGGGATTTCATTGAGGACAAGTCCATGCTGTCGCCGTCCGAACTGGCGATCATGGCCAATTTGCGGGATACCACGGGTCGGGTGTTGAAGACCTTGACAGATCGCGAGGAGAATGTCTTGCGCATGCGTTTTGGGATTGGCGTGCATACCGATCACACTCTGGAAGAGGTGGGTAAACAGTTTCACGTCACCCGCGAACGCATTCGTCAGATCGAAGCCAAGGCCCTGCGCAAGCTGCGGCATCCCACCCGTTCACGCAAGCTGCGCAGCTTCCTGGAGTCTTGAACCCACCTTGTGGTGGCGCGGGCCTATAGCTCAGCGGTCAGAGCCGCCGGCTCATAACCGGTCGGTCCCAGGTTCGAATCCTGGTGGGCCCACCATTTTTTTTCAATAGTTTTGCCTCGTTGCCTGGATCGGGTTCTGGAGTGGCCTGCGTGGGGACGAAAAAGTCCAATGTTTCCAATGGTTGCGCGGGATGGTTCGAAATCGCACTTGGTCAAAATTCGGACTTGCGGGAGTCGAAACGGGCGGATATCATTCTCTCTCCGGCCCCATTCTCCAAAACCTGTGGACCCGCCCTGGGTGGGTCCGGAAATTACGGACCCACTTAACGGTATGATATTGGGAGAATATCATTGACTCCTGATGCTGGACCATTTCGATGTGAAACTTGGTTGCGGAGAATGGGGGGAGGATTCGAACTTGGGTCCGGGTTGGATCTATGATAAAGAAGAATTTTCCCAATAATGTGAGCCGATGTTCGTCCGAAAATCATTAAATAAAATATAGAAGTATTGTTATGAGTAATAAAGAAATTAAAGAATTAGAATGTGTTGCAGAAACGCATTTTTTTTGAGACCATGCCTGATTAAAGCTTTATCACAACAAATTTTTACTACAGAGGCAAAAAAGTTTGTTGGTGAATACAATAATTACGGCGAATACTGGGAAAGATCTTTTTCTGACCGTTTTTTTGATATGGGCACGATGATTCGTCTCGGTACTAGTATAGAAATTGGTCTTAAATCATACTATATGAAAAAAAAGCTATACTCAAGTTTAACTGAGTTAAAGAGCGATCCTCATTGCTCACAAAATATATTTCAGAGAATTCAGCCCTGGAATACTTCTGGCGGGGCAATCAACCTTTTTTACCAGCAAATTGGTTGCGACCTTAACACTAATTCATTTTTACTTTCAGTTCAAGAAATAATGCTGCATCGCCATTTATATGCGCATAACTCCGGGCTTATAGATGATAAATATATTGAAAGGTATAAAACTTTAACAGGAATAGATATATCTTCAGATGAAAAATTAATAGATTATCCATCGCAAGACATATATTGGTTTGAGCCATTAAAAAAACTTAATGAGTTTATTGATTATACCAGAGAATTCTTTAAACTTCTTGCATGACGACGTAACCGTTCAGCCGAGTGAAGGATCGCGTCAAACCTTGATATAGTGATTATTGACGATCAGATTGTTCTTAAAATCCGGTAGGGTCAAGAACTGGCGCGCCGAATGAGGAAAGGAACTCAATTTCAATCACTTCATAAATCTGAAATCCGGGGACAGTATATCCTTTTTCATTATGGCTATAAGAAAAAAGCGTATACTGTCCCCGTAATGCCCCTAAGGAGTAATAATAATGGGCAGTGTTGGATATTTGCTAGTAGCAGACATGATGGGTTTCAGCAAAATGGTGCGGAACTTGTCCCAGGAACAACTCGCTGTTCGGGTTAAAGAATGGGTGGATTTGGTTTGCGACGCTGCGAAAAAATTTAATATCGATGATATCAAATTGATATCAGACACTATTTTTGTTTTTGTAGAGCCAGGAAAAAACAATTTTGAAAATTTAGTTTGTTTTTCAAGAGAGATTCTTCTTGGTGGAATACAAAATTCCTTTCCGATTCGTGGTGCTATTGTTTATGGAGAAGTTGCATGGGGTAGCGTAATTTATGGTCAAGCTGTCATAGATGCACACGAGTTAGAGCAATCACAGAATTGGATTGGAATTGCATGTGCGGCAAATATTGTTGGAGTCGATTCGTTATGGTCAATTGATCGTCTAATATGTTATCCTGTCCCAAAAAAGCAAGGTGCTATACAACAATATCCTGTTGTTTCATGGGATGTTCCTGATCTAGGAGTAATAATGAGGTTGTTGATGGGTGGAGGCTTGACAAAGACCGGTGAAGTAATTGATTGGAGGCTTGGTGAAATACTTAATAATACTATTATGTTTGGGTTGTACCAAAAATTAGTAATTGCAAATAAACAAAACGTTTCTCTTGGGAATCTTTCGATGGTTTTGATTAACGATGCACTTAATAAATCCGGAATCCGGTAGGGTCCGGTAGGGTCGAAATCCGGAAATCCGGAAATCCGGGGGAAATCCGCGGGGGAAATCCGGGGACAGGAAATCCCAGGAAATCCGCCAAATCCGGGGACAGTATATCCATTTCCTGGAAAATCCGGGGACAGTATATCCATATCCTTTCCGGCTTGAAAAAGTTAACATGACCCATGGCCAGAATCGCTCGCGTTGTTGCTCCTGGATTGTCGCATCACATCATCCAACGAGGCAATCGGAGGCAGCAGACATTTTTTGTGAGGGGACAAATCCGGGGACAGGGGGACAAATGGCACTGGGATCCGACTGTTCTTAGCCTTAAGAGAGCAAAAGTTTGCGAACTATCATATCGTCACCATCCGCGCGCAACTAATCACAAAAGGATAATAATATATCAAGAGATAATCGCTATGTACGCCAAAATTTCCTAATAAGTTATGCTGGTACCCATTCACAACAGCCAAGAACAGTCGGAGCCCTGTGCCGTGGATTCCGCAGGGCTGGGCCTGGGTCGATCCGCAAAAGGAGTTCAATGCGGTGGTGATGGCGATTCGTGCCGGTCTCATGAGCCGGGACGAAGCGGTGGCCACCTACGGCTATGACGCCGAGGAGATCGACCGGGAGTGTGCTGCGGCCAATGAACGGGCCGACAGACTGGGCCTGGCCCTCGATTCCGACCCGAGACGCCGCACCCGCACCGGGGCGGCGGTTCAGGAAAACAGATCGGCGTGAGTTCCGGTTCGGGCAAGAACGATGGTATGCACCTGATCCAACCAGATCAACAGCCAATCCGGTTCGATGTGACATTCCCAGAACCCCTTCCATTGCCCGGTCAGTTTATGAGGCCGATGGCGGGCCGGAAGCGGTTCATGTTCCTGGATGAGTTTGACCACTGCCCACAGATTGTCGAGTTGCTTTCCGCGTTCCCCGGCTTTCCGAAGATCCTTTTCGAACTGCCGGGTTGTCTTGAGGGCGGCTGTCGGCATCTATCGGTGCCCGGCCTTGAGAGCATCCAGATCCGTCCATTCTGAAAGATTGATGCCATCGAGGGCCTCTTGCATGGCTGCCCGTGTGGTTTCGTTGGGTATGCGCACCTGGAACGGCAATCCCCGATGCATCACAACCTGTCGATAAAACAAGGTAATCGCTTCGGTTACGGACAATCCCAAATCCTTCAGGATCTCTTCGGCATCCTGTTTGACGGACGGTTCGATACGCGCCCGGATCATCCCGGTTTTGGACATGGTTGTTCTCCTTGGCTGCTTGTTGAGACTTTTTTCCATTGTAGCACATATGGGGAACAAATTCCATTATTCCAACGTTCAAAGAGGAGCATTCCTTGAACCCAATTCTGGAGGTCGATTGGAACAGACATGAATACCGGAGAATCCGTGAACATATTCAGCGATGGCCAACAGGCGCGTGCAGCCGGAAAACCGATCACGTCCAATCCGTATTCAAAAAACGGCTCCGGTGCATGGCTGATGTGGCAGGCAGGATGGATGTTGCCAAGCGCATCCATTGAAACGACCAACTCAAACCCCGCTCCGGCGGGGTTTCGCATTTCTGGAGGCCATAAGAAATGAACTTCCTGCCACATCTCGCAGGTCGGGTGCTTGGCGTTCCTCTGCTGGTGGAGCGCGCCCGGTTGGAGACCATTCTGGCCGTGATCGGACCTCGTGTCGGCATTGATGCCTCCTGTTTCGCTTCCGATGGTCCAGCCTCCACGTCCTCGAACGACATCATTGTTACTCCGAACGGCATCGCCATCGTGCCCCTCCACGGCACCTTGGTGAAGCGTGCTGGGGCCATCGAAGCGGCATCAGGGCTTATCGCCTATCGTCGATCTCTGCACCCTGGCCGACGCAACCCATCTGGCGGGCGACTTCATCGCGCGCGGCATGAGCGAAGCGCAGGTGCGCAAGGAGTTGATGTCCCGTCGCGCCTCCGGTCCGGAGATCCACTCCCAGGTGCTGCCGGGTGATGGCACCCGCATCCAGCCCGCAGCCCGACTCGATTCCAACCCGGTGGTCGCCGCCTGCCGGAAGATGGCCACCCAACATGCCGCCCAGGGAGGAGCGTAAACCATGCCCGTCATCACCGAACCGAACCATCTGGGCGACCTGCTGAAATACGAAGCACCCAACCTCTACAGCCGGGATGCGGTGGTTGTCGCCTCCGGCCAGAACCTGGCGCTGGGGAGCGTGATCGGCATCAAGACCGCCGATGGCAAGGCCCACACCCTCGCACCAGCCGCCGCCGACGGCACCGAAAAAGCCGCCGGTGTGTTGATCCAGACGGTGGACGCCACCGGTGCCGACACTGAAGGGGTGATGGTCGCCCGTCATGCCCTGGTCGCCGACATCGCCCTGGTCTGGCCAGCCGGGATCACCGCCAACCAGAAAACCACCGCCCTCGGCCAGTTGAAGGCCATCGGCATTCTCGTGCGCAAAGGAGCCTGATCATGCTGGCCGCCAATCCTTTTTCCCAGGACGCCTTCGGCGCGGTGGCCCTCACCGCTGCCATCAACATTCTGCCCAACCGCTACGGACGGGTCGAGGAGATGGGCCTGATGCCCGCCCGGCCCGTGCGCTTGCGCAACATCGCCATCGAGGAGCGCAACGGGGTGCTTTCCTTGCTGCCCACCGCCGTGGTCGGCTCGCCCGGCACCGTCGGGACGCGAGGCAAGCGCAAGATCCGCTCTTTCGTCATCCCGCACATCCCCCATGATGACGTGGTGCTGCCCGAAGAGGTCCAGGGCATCCGCGCCTTCGGCTCCGAGGGCGAGTTGGCCGCCCTGGCCGATGTCATGGCCATGCATCTGCAATCCATGCGGGACAAGCACGCCATCACCCTGGAACACTTGAGGATGGGAGCCTTGAAAGGGGTCATTCTGGACGCCGATGGATCCATCCTCTACGACCTCTATGTGGAGTTCAGCATCACCCCCAAGACCATCGCCTTCGATCTGGGGAACGCCGCCACCGATGTCAAGGCCAAGTGCCTGGAACTCAAACGGCACATCGAGGACAACCTGCGCGGGGAGTTCATGACCGGCGTGGGGTGTCTGGTCTCTCCGGAGTTCTTCGACGCCCTCACCGGACACGCCAAGGTGGTCAAGGCGTGGGAGCTGTGGCAGCAAGGCGAGGCGTTGCGCTCCGATCAACGCAAAGGCTTCACCTTCGCCGGGGTGACTTTCGAGGAGTACCGGGGACAAGCCACCGATCCGAACGGCACGGTGCGTCGTTTCATCGCCGCCAACGAAGGCCACGCCTTTCCCGTCGGCACGGTCCAGACCTTCGCCAGCTACTTTGCCCCGGCGGACTTCAACGAGTCGGTCAACACCCTGGGTCAGCCGCTCTACGCCAAGCAGGAACCGAGAAAATTCGAGCGCGGCACCGACCTGCACACCCAGTCCAATCCTCTGCCCATGTGCCACCGGCCCGGCATCCTGGTGAAGGTGCAGGCCGGGAGTCTATCTGTACGACATGCAGTGGGTCATCGAGGGCGATCCGCCGGTGGTGACAACCCTCACCTTTGGACGGTTGAACGTCTTGCCGGATGTCACGCGCCGGGATGGAGCGTGACATGACCACCCAACAACAGATCGCGGTCATGGTCGGTGAACAGCCGGTCGAGGTCATCGTTTCCGATGCAGTTTTGAACTTCACACTCCCGATCCTCTCCACCGGCTGGCCATTCGGAGAGAACCCGAAGCGCGGCGGCGTCTTGCTTCCGGGCGTTCCAACCGTGGTGGACCGGGTGGCCATGCCCGGCAAGTACCGGGTGGTCAAGTGGCTGCTGCTGATCTCCGATGATGTCCATGGCCTGGGGATCAGCAGCGAGATCAACGCCTTTATGAAAGGCGGCACCATTGAATTCACCGAGTTCGCGGTCATCGGGGACGCGGATCTGGTTCGGTACGAGGTCGATCTGGTCGTGGATGACAACGAGGTGCGGCTGATGGTCACGTCGGGGCATGACGGCGTACTGGAGGCCAGAAGCATGAAGATCGGTTTGTTTTCTTGAGGTTTTCACATCAACATCAGCATGGAGAGTATAAAAAATGGGTATTTCCGTTCCGTTTCGCATCAAGGGTGGCCTGGACGTCGATGGCAAGGTGCAGTTCCAGGTGTTCGATTCCGTGCCTTCCGGGATGAAGGCCGACAAGCTGGCCGTGGGGTCGCTGGGCATCGCCCAGGACACCGGCCAGTGGTATCGCAAGACCACCATCGGCGCTGGTCCCGACAAGTGGGCCGCGCTCACCACCTCCACGG
>JAANAU010000060.1 GCA_011089965.1 Magnetococcales bacterium | reverse complement strand
CCAGAAAGTTTTTTCCCATATCCGGGTTCGTGACTGGTGGGATCCGAAGTCTCAGAAATTCATGCCCCCAAACGGCATCCTGCTGACCGGTTGAGACTCCACATAGCGCAACACGGTCAAGAATCAATCCTTTTCCCCTTGTATGCCATCCTTTCCATGAGTCCTCCTATCTTGGACAGCAGGGGTGCGCCTCTAAAGTCCAGATCTTTTAAATCTTTTAGCAAAAATATTAATAATTTATCTTTTAAACATTAAAACCCTGGGGGATGAATCCCCCAGACCCCCTCTTTTTTTTCAATCATTGGATAATTATGCTCGGCTCAGGAATCACCAAACAGACCCTAATAGACGATTGAATCAAGAGTACCACAGCAACAGGGAGTGCATTCGCTCGACCCGGGTGAGAATCAATCGTTCAACAACTCCCGCAACCAGGTGAACATGCCCCTGGGTTCGTCGGTGGGCCGGGGGGCGATGAAGTAGAGTGAGGAGCCTTTCTGCTTCATGATTCCGGCAGTGCGCAACGCTTTGTCGCCAAAACCCATAAAATAATCCACTCGGCCTGCCCCCTTGATGGCCCCACCCGTGTCCTGATTGACCGTAAAACGCAAGGTGGGTTTCCAATTGGCTACTGTCACACCATCGTCGGCAAACTCCGGAAAGGTGACATACAACAAACCGGGCGCACCCTTGGGAAAGAGATGGGCATCGGTGGCCATGGAACGTTCGGCAGTCAACGGAACGCCAATGTTGCCCACTGCCGGACCTTCCAGTTTGCGGAAGAAAACATAGGAGGGATTGGCGTAAAAGATGCGATCCCTTTGCTTTGGATTCTCCTTCAACCATTGCCGGATGGCAGGCAGACTCATGTTCTCGCGCGTGATCTGATTCTCTTCGATCAGTAACGCACCAATCGAACGGTAGGGCTGACCATTGGTGGCAGCATAGCCCACACGCAAAGTGGAACCATCGGGCAACTGCACCCGTCCGGATCCTTGAATATGCAAGAAAAACAGATCAATCGGATCCTCTACCCAGGCCAACTCCAGCCCTTTGCCTTTCAGAACCTTCTCCTGGTCGATCTTGGCGCGATCAAAATAAGGCAACAAACGCCCCTTGTCGATGCGTCCGACGATCTTTTTGTCCTTGTAGTCTGTGGACCACTGGGTCAGATCCACTTCCACCAGATCATTGGGACGACGATAAATGGGGTGATTGAAATTTTTGGTCTGGGTCAACGCCCCTTTGAGCAAAGGCTCATAATAGGCGGTCACCATCACATCCCCCTGTGGATCGCTGCCAACCGCATGAAACAATAGATAATTTTTTTTCAGGTGAGCCTGAAACGGGGCTGGAGCCATGGTGCGGGCTGCCTGAATCAACTCCTTGCAGGCTTCAGCCATGGTGCTGGCTTTGAATACTCTCGGGCCAAAACGGATCGGGGTGTCGGGATCCAGATTGGAATAATAGGTGACGCTGGCCTCCAGAGCATCAGCCCAGGTGGTCAGGTCGGCATCGTGATTGAGAACCTTGGAGACCTGGTTCCAGGAGATCTGTGTCAGGCTGGTTTCATCCGTGATTTTCTTGGTGTCTGGTGGCGGACCAGAGCAGCCCGCCACCCAAAGAAACATGCCTGCCCACAGCAGAAACAGGGAGGTGCGCATGCGGATCAGGTGCAAATACAGGTTCACGGCACAGATCTGGCCACTTCACCGGGTTGTTGAATGGCCGACAGATACCAGTTGGGATTGCTGCTGTCCATCGGGCGGCAGAAGGTCCAATACTCCTCGACCTGCACCGGACGGTTGGGATCGCCGCTGAGTACACGACCCGCCACATCGGTTTCATATTCGACCATTTCCACCACAAAATGGACGGTGATCCAATGTTCGCCCGCCTCTTGCCACACTTCGGAGAGTTCGGCGGTGAGAAAACGGATCTTTTCCAGAATGTCACGGCGTCCGGCAGTCTGCCGGGCACGGGCCTGTTGCTCGAAAATCGACCACATCCGTTCGGTCAACAGCGGACGCAACCGATCCACGCTCCAATCGCTCCAGGCACTTTGGATCTGTTGGAAAGCTCCCTTGGCCCCCCCCAGAAAGTGTGCTTCGTTGAAGTTCGGATCCATGCGGAGGATCTCGGCCAGACCCTGACTCACCTCATCCTGTGTTGCACCAAAGGAAAAGGCGTTTGGCATACCCTGGCCCTGGAATTGGCTGGTTCCGGTTTGGGGCGGGGTTTTGTCCAGAGAGACCTTGCGCAAAGAGATCGGACCCTCCATGGCCGGTTGCGGGGTGGGCATGGTGGGGAATTGGGGCGCGGGAGCGCGTCTGCCGCTGAACCGTTTGTACAAAAACCAGATTACGCCACCGATCAGAAGCATCTCCAGCAATCCGAAACCGCCCCCTTCTCCGCCAAAGAGCAGCGAACCGATCAGTCCGCCCAGGGCAAAACCGGCCAGACCGCCCATCAGACCAGAGGCGAAACCGCCGCCTGCCGGGCGGGTTGCCTGGGTGGCACTTTGGGAGAGGTCAGAGCGTTGTTGCGGGGCTTCGCGCGGGGTGTTGAAGCTGCGCGAGCCGCGTGAGCCGACCGATCCGCCTCCTCCGGCGCGGGCCGCTTCGGCCTCCAGTACGGGTATGGCGATGGCCAATCCGAGCATAAACAGAAAGAACAAGAAGATGGGATGTCTGTTTTTCATGGCAGCTCTTTTAAGTTGGGTTGGTCAGGGCGGTTGAGATAAGCGTTCCAAAAGATTTCGGTGATGTGTCGTACGGCGACATTGGCACCGTTGGTTCGCAATCCGGATTCCAGATGGAGGATGCAGCCGGGATTGCTGGCCGCCACAACTTCCGCGCCACTGGCCATGATGGTGGCCAGTTTGTCGGCACGGATCGTTTGGGAGTGGTGTGCATGGCGCAGCAGATATTCTCCTCCTGCTCCGCAACAGGATCCCTGGGTGCCTGCAGTCACCAGTTCCCGCTGGGTCACCGGCAATTGCTCCAGCCATTTTCTGGGTTGTTCAATAATATCCGATCCAAAGCGGGTTTGGCAATGGTCATGATAGGCAATCGTGCGTACTTGATCGGGTGGACCAAAGGCGATCCCTTGACTGGCCAGGAGCGGACCGAGAAAAGTTGCCAGATCGACAACCTTGGCTGCAAGTTCCCGGGCAGCCTGGCCCAGTTGCGGATCTGAACCGAGGGTGCGGGCATATCCTTGAACCGTGACGGCACAGATGGCGCTGTCGCAGATCACGGCATCCACGGGTGCTGCCTTGGCAAAGGCGGCGAGTGTGGCGCGGGCGCGGGTCACAAAGGCCGGTTTGTCCCCGTTTTCCCGATAGGGTGCGCCGCAGCAGCCAAAGCCGTCCGGAACCACCACCTCGCACCCGGCCAGGTTAAGCAGATTGGCGGTTGCCGGTGCGGTACGCGGATGGAACAGGCGTGCCATGCAGCCGCACAGAAGAGCCACGCGTCGGGTGGGGGTGGACGGGGGATCCGGCCAGGCCGGGATGGGATCGATCCGGTGGGCGGGCAACAAGGCTTCCATCTGCTCCAGGGAGGGCCAGAAACGCAGGAATCGGAACCGCCGGAGGAGTGTCTGCAACCCGCTGGCCTGGTACCAGCGCAGCAGGCGTGCAGCGTGGCGGGTGCGCGGGTGATGGTTGGTGATGCGATGGAGCCAGCGGGTGAGGCGCAGGGGTGGCAAAGGGTGTTGACCCCGCAGGTGGCTGATCAGTTTGGCGGGTTTGACCCCTGCCGGGCAGGCCACATGACAGGCGCGGCAGAGCAGACATCTGGAAAGGGTTTCCGTGGCTTCCCGGGGTGACAGTGTTCCGGAGCGCACGGCCAGAATGATGGAGACCCGACCGCGCGGGGAGTGGGTTTCGTCGTTGTCGCAGCGGTAGGTTGGACAGACCGGCAGGCAGTAGCCGCAGTGGGTGCACAACGTGGCATTGGCAAAGGGATCCTTGGAACTCATGTGTAGAATCGCTCCAGATCCTGAGCTGGCAATGGTTTGGAGAAGAGATAACCCTGCACCAGATGGCATTCTTGTTTTTTGAGAAATTCCAGCTGTTCGACGGTTTCCACTCCTTCGGCGACCACGGTCAGACCCAGGGCGCGCGCCAGGGTGATGATGGCCTGGACGATGATGGCGTCTGTGGAGTTCGGGGTCAACTCGCGTACGAAGGATTGGTCGATCTTGAGCGTATGGACCGGGAAACGTTTCAAATGGTTCAAGGAGGAGTAGCCGGTGCCAAAGTCGTCCATGGCCAGACGTATGCCGGAATCGCGCAATCGGTTCATGATGGCGATGGACTCTTCCACATTGCCCATCAACACCCCTTCGGTGATCTCCAATTCCAGCCATTCCGGAGAAATGTTGGTTTTGTCCAGCAACTCCTTGATCAGGGGCAGCAGATTGGGTTGCTGGAACTGGCGTGGCGAGAGGTTGACTGCCATGTGCCAGGGGTGTGTGGTTTTTGCGTTCCAGATCTTGATCTGCCGACAGGACTCTTCCAGAATCCAGGTGCCCATGGGCAGGATCAGTCCGGTCTCTTCGGCCAAAGGGATGAAGCGCGCGGGGGAGATCAACCCTTTTTCCGGATGGTTCCAGCGCACCAGGGATTCGACACCCGCAACCCGGTTCCCTTCCAGATTGAACTTGGGTTGATAATGCAGCAACAGTTCCTGATGCTGGATCGCCTTGGTGAGTTCGTTTTCCAGAGTGACCCGATCCAGGATGCGGGTTTGCAGCTCTTTGGAAAAGAACTGATAGTTGTTGCGTCCTTTCTCCTTGGCCAGATACATGGCCATGTCGGCATTCTGGGTGAGCTGTTCGCGACTGGTGCCGTCATGGGGGTAGAGGGCAATGCCAATGCTGCCGCCGATGCGGACCTCCTGGCCAGCCACCACCAGTGGGGTTTGCAAGGAATCCAGCAGATTTTGCGCCACGGGGGACACCTGCTCCGGGCGGGTGACATGGGTCAGGATGATGGTGAACTCATCTCCGCCCAGTCGGGCCACAGTATCGTTTTCCCGCACCCGGCTGAGCAGTCTTTCGGCCACGATGATCAGCAGCTCATCCCCGGCGCCATGTCCCAAGGTGTCATTGACCTGTTTGAAGCGGTCCAGATCGATGAAAAACAACGCAAAACCGGTCCGTTGCCGATGGGAACCGGAGATCTCCCGTTCCAGGCGTTCGTGGAAGAGGGAACGGTTGGGCAGAGCGGTCAGAGGATCATAATAGGCCAGATGTTCCAGGCGCTGTTCGTCGGCCTTGCGTTGACTGATATCCAGAAAGACGCCCACATAGTGGAGCACCTGGTGTTGGTCGTCATGAATGGCGGTAATGGAGAGCCATTTGGGAAAGGTTTCACCATTGGCCCGTCGATCCCAGATTTCACCTTCCCAGCGGCCTGTATCGTTCAGGGTTTGCCACATCTGTTGGTAGAAATTCTGGTCATGCCGACCGGATTTGGTGACGCTCGGTTTTTTGCCGATGATCTGGGCGCGTGACCAGCCGGTGATCCGTTCATAGGCCGGATTGATATGGGTGATGAAGCCTTGGGCATCGGTGATGAGAATGGCTTCGCCGGCGTTTTCGATCACCTTGTGGGCCAGGAGCAGACGGGCTTCGGTCTCTTTGCGTTGGGTGATCTGCATGTGCAGTTGTTGATTGGCTGCGTGCAACTCGGCGGTTCTGGCCTGGACGCGCTCTTCCAGTTGGAGTTGCGCGGTCAACAGTTTGTCTGCCATGGTGTTGAAGGCCGCAGCCAGTCGTCCGGTCTCATCCTGACGCACGACCCAGGCCCTTTGTCCCAGATCGCCGGCACTCAAGGCTTCGGTGACCCGGGTCAACTCCTGGATCGGCTGGACCACGGCGCGATGCACATACCAGGAGATGAGCAGCAGCGCACCCACGACTCCGGCCAGAAAGATCTTTTCCCAATAGCGGCTCTGGGTGAATTCGGCCATGGCTTCGTTGGCGTTCATCTGGATCACCAGCCCCACGCGCAAGGCTGGCAGATGGCGCCAGACCGCCAGAACGTTCTCTCCCTGATGATCCCGGGTGAAGGCCGAACCATGTTTGCCCTGGGCTGCCTGGATGATCGGCTGCTGGTCGTTGGACGCAAGGGGCAGGGTACGGCGGAATGCGGCTTCCGGATCGGATTTCATGGGCAGAAGAAAACGCACCTGATCCGTTTCCAGCCGGGCCATGAGGGTTGCGCCGCTTTCGCCCAGACCGGTATTGTCCAGCATCACTTCGGTAAAGAGGTGCATGTCGAATTGCATGGCCACCACCCCCACCAGTTGCTGCCCATCCATGACCGGTCCGGCCAGAAAGGCTGCCGGGGCATTGGAGGGGGGGTAGAGATCGTATTCGGAGAAGTCCGGCTCCAGCATGGTGCGGGCCACTTTGACCACTTTGGCCAATTCGCTGAAACGCAGGGGACCGGTGCGCAGATTGGTGCCGAAATCCGGCTCATGGCGTATGGAAAAGATGACCGTGCCGTCGAGTGCGATCAGAAAGGCATCATAATAGTGACCTCTTCTGAGATATTCGGCAAACTGGGAGCGCAGGAGCGTGTCGGCGCGGGCATAGGCATCCGATTCCGGGCCAGACTCTTTCCAGATGCGCTGCAAGGTGCGTATTCCTTCGATCACCAGGGGGGTGTGACCCAGAAGCTGGATCTCTTCCAGATGATCCTGAATGAAAAATTCGATTTGACCGGCTTTTTTGTCAGCGATCTGGGTCATGCCCCGGATCAGGGCGCGGGTATGGCTTTCCAGATGGGTCTGACGGAGTTGTTCGTTCAGAATCAGAATCGGTGTCAGAATCAGGATCACCATGGCCAACAGCAGCCGGGTTTGGATGGTGCGGATCGTCATGGTCATGGAACCGGCTGCGTGTCGGCCCGGGGCTTGTCCAGCCAGGCGGGAAACGGGGAGGGACGCACCGGGCGTTCCGAAGACCAGAGCAGAGCGAACTGGCCATCGGCCTGGGCGCGTCCGATGCGCACGGTGCGCCAGAGATGGCGGGTGGCGGCATCGAGCGAGACAATGCCTTGCGGGGCTTGCAGACTTTGGTGCAGGACAGCCCGGCTCACCCGGTCTGGTGCGATGGTCTGGGCATCGTTGACCCCCTGTGCCCACAGGTGTACTCCCACATAGGCCGCCTCCATGGGATCATCCAGCACCCGATTTTGACCAAAACGGCTCCGGAACCGGTGGATGAAGGCGCGGTTGCGGGGTGAATCGATGGACTGGAAATAGCCCCAGGCTGCATAATGACCCTGCATCAGGCCTGGATGTTGGGCCAACTCCACCTCGGCGATACTGAACGACAGCACGGCAACGGGTTTGACCGCGTTGCGGTTGGCCTGTTCCAGAGCGTTGAAAAACGCCACATTGGAGTCGCCATTGATGGTGTTGAGCACCACATCGGGTTGCAGGGTGGAAATTTCGGTGATGATCGGTTCCACCTGACCGGATCCCATGGGAAGATAGCGTTCTGCAACGATTTTACCCCCCTGGGATGGGGCGAGGGTGCGGATCAACCGGTTGGCAGCGTGGGGGAACAGATAATCCGAGCCGATCAGATAAAGCCGGGGGCCAAGTTGTTCCATGGCCCAGAGCAGGGCGGGAATGATTTGTTGGTTGGGTGTGGCTCCGGTGTAGATGATGTGGGAAGAGCGTTCCATCCCTTCGTATTGCAACGGATAAAAGAGCAGATGCTGCCGACGTTCCACCACGGCTTTGACCTCCAGGCGACAGGCTGAGGTCCAGCATCCGAACAGAGCCGCCACCTGCTCTTCGACAATCAGGCGTTCTGCGGCTTGAGCAGCGGTGTGGGGATCGGATTGGGTATCTGCGACTACCGTCTGCAACGGGCGTCCCAGGATGCCGCCAGCGTGATTGATCTCTTCGATGGCCAGGGTCATGGCATCCACCAGAGGCTGTTCGCTGGCGGCCATGGTGCCGGTCAGGGAGTGGAGGATGCCGATTTTGACTGGTTTCTTCGGTTCCTGGGTGCAGCCGAAGAACCAGGAGAGTGCCAAAACCATTGGCACCAGCCACCAGCCGGTTTCGTGCCAGAACAGACGGATCACATCCGGCTCGCTTCACGCCCAGGTATCGATGCGTTGCGCTTCCGGGGGGGGCGGAGGGCGGCGACTCTCTTCCTGGGATCTGGCCTGGTATCGTTCCAGGCGCAGGCGACGCAACGTTTCGGCTTCGCTGGCCGAGGAGGTGCGATCCGCCCGTTTGGCATTGGCCGTGCTCCGTGAGGTTGGTTTGGGGTGTTGGGCCTCCTGGGGTGGGTGGCTGGAGCGGGATCCTTTGGAGGCCGTGCGCGCTGCGGCAGCCTGTTCACTGGAGGTTGGGGGTGGCTCCGGACGGGTCACTGCTGCGGCGGCCTTGTAGAGTCGCAAGGTGCCAGACGGGGCAATGGTGGAGATGGAGGACATGGCTGTTACTCCCGTGAGATCGGCAAAGGGGTGTTGACTGCATCGGATGAAGTGGATGGCATGGCATCGTGACCGGCTGGCTCATCCACAGGGTGCAGACGCATGCCATCATCCGGAGTGGCAGCAGAGGAGTGGTTCATCTGACCCGGATCCGGGGCGCCGGTTTGGGCCGGTTGATCCAGCAAGAGGATTTTCTTCTCCTGGATGCGGTAGAGATGATAATATCGTTCGCTGGTGCCGTTGGGCAGAAAGCGGACAAATCCGGCACTGCCATGGAAACCGCTGTCGCGGGTCAGGCCGTGGGTCCACTCCGGTCCGCCCAGGCGTTGATCGCGCAGCAGTTGGGCCAGAATGGCAATGCCGTCGTAGACCAGCATGGAGAGGGCGGGAATCGGTGCGGTGCCCAGGACTTTGCGATGGACTGTGGCAAACTGTTCCCGCTGGTCCATGTCGATATCGCAGAAGGTGGCACCGGTCAACAGCTCCGCCTCTTCCAGGAGTTCTGGCCGGTTCCAGAGCGAGCTGCCCAGCAGCGTGATGGCTGGGGAGCGGATCTGAAACAGGGCAGCCTGGGGGGCGATCATGCGGACCTGTTTGGCGGTGGCGGGCAGAAAGAGCGCATCAAAGTCGAGGAGTGCTTCCAGCTCTTTTTCCGAGCGGGGGGCCGGACGATCCAGAGGGTCGAGCAGCATGGCAGAGCGGGCCGCAGCCAGACGTCCTTTGGCCGCTTCCGGTTCCAGGTTGACCAGCATTTTGAGGGCCGTGGTGAAATCGGTCTCCTGTTCCGGGAAGAGGATGGAGCGGGCCACGATCCCACCCAATGCCACCACTTCGTTGGCAAAGGTTTGGGCCTGGAGTTGTCCGTAATCGGTGTCAGCGGCCAGGATGGCGAACCGTTTCAGACCTTTTTTGATGGCATGCCGGGCCATGACCCGTGCCTGGGCATCGGGGTGGAAGGCGTTCAGGTGAATGGCGCCGCCCACTTCCGAGATTTCGGCTCTGGGGTTCAACGGGAGGATCGGGATGTGGGCCGTTTTGGCCGCTTTGGCTGCGGCTACGGCTTCGGGATGAAAGACCGGACCCACGATCACCTGGACCCCGCGTGCGACGAGATTTTCCACCGCGGATTTGGCGGTTGCGGCACTGCCTCCGCTGTCGATCACCTCCAGACGGATCTGGACATCCCGGTGATCGGCCAGGGCCTTGCGGGCGGCCATCACCAGGGTGTTGCCCATGGCGGCTGAAGCCCCGCTCATCGGCACCATCAGGCCAGCGGTCAGGCCGGGTTGATCCTTCTGGTCGCTGGTCAGGCGGCGTTGGGCTTCGGCGTTGATCTGCGGGTGGCCAGCGGCCTTTTTCCAGAGGGTTTGGGCTTCGGACTCCTGTCCTTCGGCTGCGGCCCGGTCGCCCAGGAACAGATGGAGAAACGGTGCCAGCGGCGAGGTGGCGGGTTGACGCTGGAGCAGGAGCTGGAGTTCCTCTTTGTCCAGAGGTTCCAGGGCCAGATGGACGGCGCGGATCTCTTCGGGTGCCACGGGTGCTGGAGGAATGCGGTGGAGTGTGGTTTTGCCCCGTGTTGGTTCCGGTGCGGCCAGGATCTCCTGGATCAGGTTGTGCCAGGTGGCCACCGGAT
The DNA here is from genome assembly GCA_011089965.1 of Magnetococcales bacterium. Lineage (GTDB taxonomy): Bacteria > Pseudomonadota > Magnetococcia > Magnetococcales > Magnetaquicoccaceae > Magnetaquiglobus. Next base: position 2,850 of record JAANAU010000060.1, on the reverse strand, counting down.
CGGCGTGGGCAGGGAGCGGCGTCAGCCAGGCCAGCAGGATCAGGCCGATCAGAAGCCGACGGGCGCCATGCGAGAGGGTATGATTTTTTTTTGCAGAATCCGTCATTGGGAGTTCCCAGACCATGCCAGAGCGCGTCCTGTTACCGGGTCGATTGTACATTGTTCCCACACCCATCGGCAACCTGGAAGATATCACCGTGCGTGCCGCGCGCATTCTTGGGTGTGTACACAAGATTCTGGCCGAAGATACGCGGCGTACCGGGATATTGTGTCAGCATTTGAAGATCGGCACACCGGTGATCCATGTGGATGATCACAATATTCACCGATTGTTGCCAGGAATTCTGGAGGAGTTGCGTGGCGGAGCGCATTTGGCACTGGTTTCGGATGCGGGCACGCCGGGGATCAGCGATCCGGGGGTGGCGTTGGTGCGGGCGGCTGCCGGATTGGGGGTGGTTGAGGCCTTGCCCGGTGCATCAGCCGTGACCACGGCTTTGTCTGGCAGTGGGTTTTCCGGGGACCGTTTTGTTTTTGAAGGATTTCTGCCGCGCAAGGGACGGGAGCGGCAGATCCGTTTGGAGGCTGTGGCACAAGAAGAGCGCAGTGTGGTTTTTTTTGAGTCTCCCCAGCGTCTGGCAGCCACCCTGGCTGATTTGGTTGCCATCGGTGCCGGGGCGCGTTTGGGCATGGTGGCGCGGGAGTTGACCAAGTTGCACGAGAGTTGCTACTGGGGCACCCTGACCGAGTTGGCTGCCCGGTTTGCGCAAGCAAACGTGCGTGGCGAGATCGTGGTGGTGCTGGAGGGGGCGACCGTGGCCCCCCCTTCCGACGAGCAGGTCTTTCGGTTGATGGATGCCGCCCTGGCCGACGGGCTTGGGGTGCGGGACGCCTCGCGCCGTGTGGCGGAACAGAGCGGACGACCGGTCTCCTGGTTGTACGCCCTGGCTCTCAGGCGTCGTTGTGCGGACCATCCTGGAGAGGAGATCAAGGATTCTGATGTGTGATTTTTGGCATTTTTGTCAGGAATCCTTGATTTTTTATCCATGAATATCATACAGTGAAGCGTTTTTGTGCTCTTGTCCATCCACGCATCGGAGGTGCGGGGTCATGTTGAAACTCTTTTCCGACATTTTGGCGTCGCGCAGCTTTCAGAATGGTATTGTGGGGGTCATTCTGTTCAATGCGGCTGTTCTCGGGGTGTTGACCTCTCGTAACCTTTCTCCGGTGACCGTGGAGATTCTGGAGTGGTTGGATCACGCATGTCTGGTGATTTTCTGTATTGAACTGGTGTTGAAACTGATGGTGCAACAGTTGCGTTTCTTTCGGGATGGGTGGAATGTTTTTGATTTTATTGTGGTTGCCATTGCCTTGTTGCCGGCCACAGGTTCTTTGTCGGTATTGCGTGCCATGCGGGTGTTGCGGTTGATGCGTTTGGTATCGTCCATGCCTTCCATGCGAAAAGTTATATCAGGGATGTTCTGTTCTATGCCTGGAGTGGCATCGGTCGCTGGCGTGCTGTTGGTGATATTTTATGTCTCCGCGATTTTGGCCATTGGAATCTTTCGGGAGTTGGATCCGGAGAAATTCGGCAATCTGGGGTTGACCTTTTTTACCCTCTTTCAATTGATGACCACGGAGGGATGGCCAACCATGGCGCGCGAGATGATGAAAACCTTGCCCTATGCTTGGCTGTTTTTTGTTCCGTTCATCATCTTCACCACCTTTACGACCCTGAATCTGGTTGTTGGCATCATTGTGAACGGCATGGAAGAGGCCAAAGAGGAGAGTGCCCGGGAGGAGATGGCAGCCCAGGGGGTTCATGTCAGCGAGGAGAGCAACGAAGTGCGTATCGCCATGATCCGAAACGACGTGAAGAAGATCTCCGATGATCTGATGAAGCTTGAAGCGGCCATGGAACGTCAGATCGCAGTGCGACTGGCCGCACGTTCTGAGATCCCGTCCAGACTGGAGGAAAACTCATGACACCTGCACTGAATGCGTTGCCCGATCAACCGTTGTTCCAACGATTTGTGGTGGCGGTTATTTTATTGAATGCCGGGATTTTGGGGGTGATGACCGATCCGGATCTGACGCCCAGGACGATCAGGCTGCTTTCTTTTGTGGATGACGGCTGTCTGGTGGTGTTTACGTTCGAGATCGTTTTGAAGTTGATGGGACAGAGGTTGCGTTTTTTTCGGGACGGTTGGAATGTTTTTGATTTCATCGTGGTGAGTGTGGCGTTGATTCCTGGAACGGGAACCATGTCTGTTTTGCGCGCCTTCAGGGTGTTTCGACTCATGCGGTTGGTGAAATCGATTCCATCGATGCGTCGGGTGATGGTGGGGATGTTTGCCGCGTTGCCTGGAACCGGATCGGTGGCGGGTGTGTTGCTGGTCATTTTGTATGTTTCGGCCATCATGGCTGTTAATTTTTTTGGCGAGGTTGATCCGGAGAATTTTGGCGATCTTGGGGTGACTTTCTTGACATTGTTTCAGTTTTTGACCATGGAAGGCTGGCCGGATGTGGCGCGTCCAGTCATGCAAGAGTTGCCATATGCCTGGATGTTTTTCATTCCTTTCATTCTTCTGACCACCTTCACCACCTTGAATTTGCTGTTCGGCATAATTGTGGAGAGCATGGAACAGGCCAAGGAGGAGGAGGTGCGGGATGCCATGGCCTTGCAGGGTGTGGATTCCTCCCAGGAATCGGAAGAGGTGCGGTTGGTGATGGTCGAGCGGGAAATTCGGCAGATTCGTGAAAAAATTACGGCTTTGACCGTCAGGATGGATGGTTTTTAACTTGATTGATCAGTCGAGAGTCAAAACACCATCATCAAGGGTCCAGGGGGGG
>JAANAU010000022.1 GCA_011089965.1 Magnetococcales bacterium | reverse complement strand
GTCCCAGGGGTTTCACCCCTGGACCCCACCAGGGGGGTAACCCCCCTGGACCCCTGATGATGGTGTATTGACTCTCTACTGATCATATAAGAATCACCAAACAGCCTCTCAGAGATGCCCGACTGGTTGCAGATCCCCCCCTTAACGGGGCCGTTTCAGAATGGCATTGGCGTGGGAGGAGAACCCTTCATATTCGGCAAAGAGCCGGGCGGTGTCTTTGATGTTCTCGTAACCCTGGCGGTTGACCCAACCCAAAGAGGAGCGTTTCAGGAAATCAAAGACCGTCACACAGGAGAAGCTCTTGGCAAAACCGCCGGTGGGCAGAATGGCATTCACCCCCAAAGAGAAGTTGCCAATCGTGATCGGGGTGTGGGCACCCAGCAGGATTTCGCCCGCATGCTTGATGCGGTTGGCCACGAACAGAGGATCCTGGGTCATCACTTCCAGGTGTTCCGGGGCGAAATCGTTGGTAAAGGCAATCGAGGCCTCCAGGCTGGAGGTCAGGACGATACCGCCATAATTCGAGAGCACGTGGCGGCAGAACTCCTGGCGCATCTCGGGCAGATCGGCAATCAGGCCTGGCAACAGCTCCCGCACCCGTTCGGCCAGGATCCGGTCGTGGGTGACCAGCATGGCAGTGGAGTCCGGACCATGTTCGGCCTCGATGAGCAGATCCAGGGCTGCGACCATGGGGTCGGCATACTGATCGCATAGAATGATCGATTCGCTTGGACCGGCAGGTGCGCCCACATCGATCTTGCTGTAGAGCAGACGTTTGGCTGCCGAGACGTAGCTGCTGCCCGGACCGCTGGTTTTGACCACCTTGGGTATGGTTTCGGTGCCATAGGCCATGGCTGCTATGGCCTGGGCGCCGCCGGTCTTGTAGACTTCGCGAATGCCGCACAGTTCGGCGGCAAACAGGGTGGCATCGTCGGCTTTGCCACCCGGAGAGGGCGGGGTGCAGACCATGATGTGTTCCACACCGGCAATCTGGGCCGGGATGCCGAGCATCAGCATCACCGATGGAAACGCCCCTTTGCCACGGGGAACATACAGTCCAACGGACGGGATGGGGGTGATCTTTTCACCGGCCAGGATGCCGGGTTGGATCTCCTTGAACCACATGGTTTCCGGCATCTGTGCTTCATGGTAGGAGCGGATGTTGTCCGCGGATTTGCGGATCACTTCTTTGATCTTTTCCGGGAGATTGCGCCGCGCCTGCTCGAACTCCGCTTCGCTGGCCTTGAGCTGGGAGATCTCCATCTCCACCTTGTCAAAGCGGGCGTTGAAATCGATGAGCGCAGCATCGCCTTCGTTTTTGACCCGTTCGATGATCGGGGTTACGACCGGCAGGAGGTTTTCGATGTCGTTTTCCGAACGGGTCAGCAGGGCGCTGATTTGGGCAGAATCCATGTCGTCCAGGATGAACAGATTGATTTTCATGCACGCGCCTCCATGGTACACCCGATCTGGTGCGGGTGTTGTTGTGTGTTTTCAGTGGGCACAAACGATATATTCTGGTCTGGATGGTGACATTTTGTCAAGTTTTGGTGCCGGATGATTCTGTTATGCGTGCGATTTTGAACTCTCCTCCACTGGGTACGCTGTTGCTTGAGATCCTGTCGGCCCATCCCGAAGGGGTGCGGGAGCATGCGCTGATCAAGATGTTGCAGCATCAGGGGGTGGAACCGTTTGCCGAAAGCGATCTGGCCGATGAATTGACCTTGTTCCGGATCCATTTTTTTCTGTTTCATCAGTTGTATCTGTTGCAGGGGGTGTTGCGGCGGGAACAACGTGGGGACTTGCGTATTCACTGTCTGGGAATCATCCTGTTACCCTGGTGTGGGGAGGTTCCGGGTGTGGAAGAGGCAGACCCCATGCGGGCCTATTATCTGGATACCACCCACCTGGATACCACGACCCGTCAGGATGTGATCGGGATGATCGCCGGATTCTGGCGTCAGATGGGGCGTTGGGAGCAGCAGGAGTCGGCCCGGGCGATCCTCGGAGTGAAGAGTGGTGCCGGGCGTGCCGAGATCCGGCAGAGGTATTGGGAGTTGTCGTGGCAGCACCATCCGGATCGGGGTGGGGATGGTGAGCGGTTTCGGGTGATTGCCGAAGCTGCGGATGTGTTGCTCAAAATGTGAGATGAACTCTGGATCGGGATGAAAGATCATGGGCAAGAAAAAACCGGGACAGAACATGGCGGACGAGGCCGACGCCGTGATGCGGAGCTGGTTGGAAGAGGGGATCCTGGAGGAAGAGGAGGATCTCCGTTTTGTACGGCGTGGCCCGCCGGATGAGGTCATGAAACGGCAGTTGGATGCGGACAGCCCCTATCTGCGGCTGATCGGCGAGATCCGTTATCTGCTCTCCCCCTTTGGATTGGCCACCCGGAAGGAGCAGATTCAGGAGGTGTCGCAGCGTCTGCTGTTGTCGGTCATGGATCCGGCATTTCGCGACAAGGTGGGAGCACAGTATGTGTTGAGACAGGAACATCAGGATGTGTTGCTGGATGTGGAGAAGGCACGCTGGTTTGAGGAGTTGTTGGGCGGGATCGATCCGGATGAGCCGTTGTGGCTGGAGTTGCTGGAGCTGACCGATCATGGCCGCGCGCCGGTTCCCGAAGATCGGGAACTGCCGGGTCCGGTGCCGACATGTGTCTTGTTTTTGCAGTTGTGTCGGGAGTTTGATCAGTACGAAGAGACCATCGATCAACTCGTGCATGAACAGGATCAGGCCTATTTGGCCAAGAGCCGCAACATGTGGGAGAATACCCGGAAGCCGATGCCGGAACCGGTTGCCGCCAGTGAGGCGCGAAGCCGGCATCTGCGCAGGCTTCAGGAGGATCCCCATTATCGCACCTGGGTGGAGAAGACCTTGCAGATGCTGCTCAATCTGGTCAAGGAGGATCCGAAGATGCTCACCCTGTTGCAAGAGACCCTGCTCGTGGATCGTCCTCTCGGTTTTCCCGGGGAGGAGCAGTTCCGGGCCAATCTGTTGGGCATGCGTGAGGATATCGAGGCCCTGTTTCAGGCTGTGGCCAGCGGGGAGATCGGTGGCCGCACCAAGGAGGATGGGGGCAACGGAGGGGGGCGTTCTTTTTCAGGGGGGCATTGCTGATTTCGTTTTTTTGGCAACGGAGGCCGTGAGGAACGTGCTGGAACGGGCACTGCATCAAACACGGCTGGAGATGGTGACCAGTCAGTTGGCGGCGCGTGGCATTCAGGATGCGCGTGTGCTGGAGGCCATGGGGACCATTCCCAGGGAGTGTTTCGTCTCCCCGGAGCTGGAGTCGTTGGCCTATTGGGATGGTCCGTTGGTGATCGGTCATGGACAGACCATCTCCCAGCCGTTCATGGTGGCGGCCATGGCTGCATCTTTGGTCTTGCAGGGGGATGAGGTGGTGTTGGAGGTGGGGGCCGGATCGGGTTACGGGGCTGCGGTGTTGTCCCGGTTGGCCCGTCAGGTGGTGGCTGTGGAACGGATCCCCGAGTTGCTGGAGGCAGCCCGGGCACGCTGGTCAGCCTTGGGCCTGGACAATATTACGGGTGTATTGGGTGATGGGACACTGGGCGTTCCGGAGTGGGCACCATTTGATGGGATCTGCGTGACGGCAGCAGCACCACGCATTCCACCTTCCTTGCTGATGCAGCTCTGTCCGGATCAGGGCCGCATGATCATTCCCCTGGGCGCGCGGGCTGTGCAACAGCTTTGTCTGGTACGGCGCGTGCAGGCAGGTGAGGTTCAGATCATCCCGCAATTCGCCTGTCGTTTCGTGCCTCTGCTCGGGGAGGAGGGGTGGGATGAGGTGCATGGCCCGGAAACTTGAATGGTCCAAGACCATGGAAACATTCAGACAATGTTTTGAAAAGCGTATCGCTAAATGTTATAGTCTGGGTGATGAGAATATTCAAGAATAGATGGTTTAACCGTTGGGCGCGGAACGAGGGCGTGACCGATGCCCTATTGCGTGCGGCGGCGGCAGAAGTCGTTGCGGGACAGGTTGAAGCCAATCTTGGGGGCTGCTTGTTCAAAAAAAGGTTGGCGCGTACAGGTGGTGGAAAAAGCGGAGGTTATCGAACAATCATTGGTTATCGAAGGGCTGATTCAAGACGGATCATTTTCCTCTTTGCCTTTCCGAAAAATGCGAAAGTGAACATAACGGATAAGGAAGAAGCATCCCTGAGCATTTCCGCAGAAAGCTTTCTTGCGGCCACGGATCAACAAATCAGCGCATTGTTGGTGGATGGTGCGATTTTTGAGGTGTGCGATGAGTGAGATTATGGAAGTGGCCCACGAGATGGCCCGCGATCTGGTCAAGGTTGGTGCAATGGATGAAATCACCATGCGCAGGGTGGATGCACTGTGCCTGCCGCCACAACGGCAATTCGGATCAGAAGAGATCCGGCGCATTCGTATGGCCAATCATGTCAGTCAAGCTGTTTTTGCGGTATTCCTTGGCATTGGCAAGACCACGGTGCAACAGTGGGAACAGGGTCTGAAAAAACCATCCGGGCCAGCACGACGTTTGCTCGATCTGATTGACCGCAATGGTTTGGCCATTCTTGGTTGAGTTGGGGTTATGACTGGATGGGGATTGGAAAGTCTTTCCCGTTCAATAATCCTTTTTCCACTGCACCCCGACATCCCCATTGGATTTGGCATCCACGCCGGTCTTGAGAATCATGTTCGGGGACAGCTCCATCTCCACATTGATGCGACCGGCATCGGGTTTCACCCCTTTTTCCACCTCCAGATAGATCTTGTCGGTGAGATGTTTGCCGACGCTGACCGCACCGGTTTTGGCCGAATCGCCGGTCACATCCAACCGGTCAATGCCCAGTTCGCGCTGCAATCGCCCCAGGATGCCGATACTGTTGGTCTGCATGGACTTGATGGCCCAGGCCAGTTTCAAGGCCTGAGTGGGGGTGATGGTGTCGCTGGTGCGGTCGAAGAGGAGATGGGAGAGAATCTCCTCTTCAGAGAGGAGTGGTTCACTGGTCAGCTTCACTTTTGGATGGTGGATGGTCCCTTCCAGTCCGACTCGGGTCATCAGTTCACCCCGCTTGAGGGTGGCCTCCATCTCGACCCAGGGATCAGGCGGCCAGGCCCCATCCAGGGTGACAGCCCCGCTGGTCAGTTGCAGCCGACGCTCCAGAAGATCCAAAGTTCCCCGTTTGATCTGCAACCGGCCCACCATTTTGGGTTGGGAGCTGGATCCGGAAATGCGCACAGCCCCCATCCATTCGGAATCCAGACCATGGCCGCGCAGATAGGCGCGACCGGGAATGGTGACGTTCAGATCCAGTCCGATGGGGATGGTCCGTGGCGTTGTGGATGGGAGCGGGGAGGTGACGGAGGCGGGTTCATCCAGCTCGACGACGGTGATGGCGCTGGTTGTGCCGATGGCAGGCATGAGTTCGGCCCGATGCAGGGTCAGATCTCCATGCACGCGCATGGCAGCCAGAGTGCCGTTGATGGTCAGCGGTCCGTGGAGCACGATCTGTGCGTCATCCCGCTGCACGATCATGGCCTGAGTGAGCTGCACCTGCAATGTTGCGGGCCACCCTTGTCCGGGATCCAGTCGCATCTGCCCTTTGGCCGTGATCTGCCCTTTGGCACCATCGGTGGCCTCCAGGGACTCTAAAATCAGTGACTCTCCGGCAGAGCGGAGGCGCGCACGCATATTGTGCAAGCTGGTGCCGATCTCTTCGTGTTCGTAGCGGCCTTTCTCCAGGGTGGCCTGGCCGCCCAGTACCGGTTGGTTGGGTGTGCCGCTGGCATGGAGGTTCAAGCGCACCATTCCGGCGATCTTGTGTGCTGCATCCAGTCCCAGCCACGGCTCCAGCTCTTCCAGTTGCAACGTGCTGTGGAGCGTCCCGGCCAGTGCTCCCTCCGGCTTCCAGACCAACCAGGGGGCGCGGGCCATGAGGCGTACCGGCAGAGTCAGGGTTGCTCTGGTTTCATCCGAGGTCAGCCCCCGTGCCGTCAGGGTCAGATCAGGATATTGGCCGGGTGCCGCCTTGGCATGCAGGGTGACGCGGGCAGGCGGCATGCGGGTGGGCTGGGCGGTCAGGGCGTGCAGTCTGGTCAGATCGAGGTTGGCAGACAGCTCGGGTCGATCCGGATGACCGCTGCCACGCAGCTCCCATGCCATGGCCCCGCGCACCGGCCAGGAGAACAGCCGGTTGAACAGGCCCAGATCCCCATGGCCCTTGAGCCATCCCTCCACCCGGGTGCCGGTCTGCTGCCAGGCTCCGGTCAGACGGGTCTGCCCCAGGGTGATCTCCCAGGGTTTGATCTCCAGTTGCCTGCCGCGCAGATCGATCACCAGCGGTTTGGCAATTTTCCAGGACTCCTGGGCGAGTTCTCCTTGCCCCTGGTTCCATTCGATTCGGATGGCCTGGTTGGCGTGCATGAACTGACCCTGGGCCGTCATGCGGTAGGGCCAGCGGGCAGCACCCTGGGCGGCAACGCTCCAGATGAGTTGCTCCGGTGTCCCTGTGGCCTCACCCTGGAACGAGGTCAAACGGCCAAACGGGGTGGTCAAATTCTGGGCTTGCCATTGCAAACGTCCATGTACCGGTGCCTTGGGTGTTGGCTCCAACTTGAGATCCACAGTCAGACGGCCACCCAGCTTGTGACCTGTCCAGGGTTGCCAGGCAGCCAGCTCCTCGACTTCCCCCTGGAGTTGCCCGGAGAGGCGTACCGGGTGGCTGCTCCCGGTCAAATGACCCTTCAGACGGGTGCCAGGCCCGGTCAGATGGAGATCATCCAAAACAATCCGGCCGGGAGGTTCCAGACGGTAGCGCGTCGTGACCAGCAGGTTGCCCGGAGGTTGCACGAGTTTCCATTCCAGATGGCCATGCGGCGTGTGTCCAGGATCGGACAGATCGCCGGTCATGAGCACTTTTTTGAACGACTGTTCCGCCACCATGACCTCGCTCCCCTCGGCCTGCCAGGTGATTTTGGGTGCATTCCAGGGGCCGGAGAAGCGACTTGTCACCCGTGCCTGACCGGCGATTTTGTGCTCCACCAGATCGGTCAGCACCGCAAGATCGGGCAGCGTCAGGTCGGCCTGGCCGTGCAGGGTCTGGTCACGCCGGTTCACGCCGCCCGATCCCTGCACACGCCAGGTTGGCGCTGTCAGGCTCCAGTTGGGAATCTCGATGGAGGTGTGATCGGGGTGCACCCTGGCCTGCATGGATCCGTGCAGCGATCCGTTCAGCAGGGGCTGCCAGGCGGGTGGTGCCCCGGTGATGTGGCTGGCCTGGAGGTTCAGGGTCACCTGCGTACCGGGAGTTGCGGGTTGGACGGTGAGATCTCCTGCAAGCCGGAACTTTTCCCCCTGGAGTGTCAGAGTGGTCAGAGCCAGGCTTTCCCGGGTCAGATCCATGGTGAGATCGGCCTGGATGGCCAGGGTGGCCAGATGTTGCCGCCATATGGGGGGCAGGCTCTGCAACAGCTCTGGAGCAAACTGCACATGCGGCATCCGTATTGATTCCAGAACAAAACGGGTCGGAATCCAGGGAGCAGGCAAGGATGGCGTCCCGGAGGAGGGGGTGGCCGGGTAGCGGGGGATGCGCAGGGCCTGAATCTTCCGGGCTTGAACATCGCCCAGTCGGACCATGCCGCGCATCAGATCCGGCCAGAAGGGGGTGATGCTGGCCTGCTCCACCACCAGCCACACTCCGTCCGGATCACGCAGTTCCAACTGTTCCACTGCGATGCGTTGGGTCAGATCAAGATGTATTCCCTGCACGCGGATCCACGCCATGGCAGGTGTGGTGTGAAGCCAGGCAAGCAGGGTGGATTGGACCGGTGCGGATTGCAACGCCAGAAGCGCGCCGGTCAACAGCGCACATATTGTCAGCAACAGCGTCATCAGAGCCTTGAGCATGGTGCCTCACTCAGAATGCCTGTCCAATGCTCATGTAGAGCTGCCAGGCACCATCGATGCCGGCACGACGTTCCAAAGGCATGCCGATATCCAGTCGCAACGGACCCACCGGCGTTTGATAACGGATGCCGCTGCCGATCCCGGTGAACAGATCACTCAGGCGCGTGGGCCAGGGTGAGTCAAAGGCCCGTCCGGTATCGACAAAACCGACAATGCCCATGGTGTCGGTCAGCTTGTGGCGCACCTCTGCCCCCAAAGCCAGCACCGACAGCCCGCCCAGAGGTTTGCCCGTGTTGTCAACTGTTCCGGCCATCTGTTGCCCATAGCCGCGCACGGAACTGCCACCGCCCGCATAAAGGAGCGTGTCGGCAGGGATGTTGTTCTGTTTGGCACCCCAGGTGCTGTCGAGTTCGGCCCGGACCGCCATCACCCAATCCGGGTGGTCTGGCCAGGGTTGATAGCGGCTGATCTTGTGGTTGAGACGGATGAACGGAGAGCCGGAACCCGTGACCACGATGTGCGGGGCCAGTTCCGTGGTCAAACGCCAGCCAGAGGTTGGGTCGAGGAGATCGTTGGAACGGTCCAGGGTGATGGCCAGAGGCAAGGAGAGGATGCTGTAGGTGGCCTCTTGATTGGTACTGAGTGTCCGCACTCTGGAGAGGCGGTAATCGATGGTCAGACTCCCTTCGCCACCTGGAGCCAACACCGGGCGGATGAGCGTGGCCGCCAGATCCAGAGCGGTGTTTTCAAAGGCCTCCTCGCTTGAGTTGTCCATCGTTCCAAGAAATCTTAACTGTTGACCCCGTTGGGCATAATCGGGAATCGTGAAAGATCCGGACAAGGTCTGGGTTTTGACCCCGAAATTGGCTTCTGTGCGCAACCGTTCGCCGCCCTGATGAATATTGCGATGTTCCCAGCCGCCGTTGACCACGATGCCGCGATCCGTGCTGAAGCCGCCGCCAGCGCGCCAGGTGCGTGCCTTGCGTTCGGTCAACTCCACTTCAACCGGCCAGAGTTGACGTTCGTCCGGGGTGTCTGCCAGTCGGATCCGGACCATGCTGAACAGTCCGGTGGTGGTCAATGCCTGGCGGGTCTCTTCCAGATGTTTGGGGTGGAACAGGGTACCCCGATTCCAGGGGATCCGACGCTTGAGAAAAAACGGATCCACACCAGGTGCGCCCTTCAGTACCACCTCTCCCAGTCGCACCTTGGGACCGGTCTCCATATGATAGGTGACGGCAATCTCTTGTGTCGCGCGCTGACGCACCACTTGACGTTTGGCGATTCTGGCCCTGGGAAATCCTTGCGCACGCGCGCTGGTGAGCAGATCGTTTTCAGCCTGTATGATCCGTTGGCTGGCCGCCGGTGCGCCCGCTGTCAGGCGCAGTTGTTGCCACGATGGAGGGGTGAAGCGGGCGTCTGTGGGGGTGATGCGCAGTTGCGGAGTGGCCAGCCGATAGCCGGTATGGGGGGTAACGTGCAACGCGATTTCTGCCCGGTCCGGCTGCTCCACCAGACGAGCTTCAGCTTCGACATCAAAATATCCATGGGATTTCAAGAGGTCGATCAGCTTCTTGCGCTCCTGTTTCAGGTGGCGGGTCAGTCGGAAACGGGGGATTGGTTGCGGTTCGTCGCCGCGCTCCAAGGCCAGTAACGTGCGTGCTTCGGCCTCGATTTCCGGCAAGGTTTCCAATCCAGAGAGGCGCACCTCAAGATGCACCTGCTCTGGATCGCTCTCTGCCATCTCTTCGGCCCGGATAGGATCCTTCATCCCCATGGCTGAAAAGAACAGGAAGAGAAAGACGACCAGCAGTCGCCATGACCGCCGGGTGGGATGATGGCACCTCTCCCGGATCAAGCCGCCCTCTGTGCCTGTTCCAGGGAGCGTTGGAGTTGATCCCGGTCGATCCACCACTCATCCCCGACCATCATCTCCAATCCCTTGAGAATGGTGGGGATATAGTGATCCGGATCATCGAGGTGCATGGCCTTGACCCAGATCTGGAACGCCTCTTCGCCGATCACCTTCAAGGTGTCGCACACCAGAGAGAACATCTGCTGGGATTGGCCAATCGCCAGATCGCGATCCTCATGGTCCGGGGTGCGGTGTTTGGCGAGCAGATGGGCCAGGGCGCAGATGGCCGGAGCCAGTTCGTGGCGCGGCCCCAAAGTGTTCAAAAGGTGAAACAACGCTTGGACCACCTCGATGGCCGGGGCCTCGGTCTTGAGTCCCACCCAGATCCGTTGGGCCAGGGCCTTGTAGATATCCTTGTTTTTGTGTTTGGTGGAGAGCCGTTTGAGAATGGTCAGGACTTCGGGCCATTGGCCCTCCCGGCTCAACTGATCGAGGGCAATCCGATCCTCGTTCCACTCCTGGGCCGGGGTCAGTGTGGGCGGCTCTGCGGTGGATTCGGCCTGGATCGGAATGATGCGGGGCATGGCGGGGTTCATATGCGCTCCTGTCGGCAGAAGTATAAAGTTCCAGCTTACGTCCAGTACCATAAGAGTGGCAAGACATGGTGTTCGTTCCCGACATGCGGTATTTTATCATGCAACGGATCGGGCGATATTTTTTGGAGATTATCCTTATGGAGCTGATCAAACTCTTTGTGGCCACCGGGATCTACTGGCTGGAAATCCCGGCAGCCGGGTTGCGGATTTTGTGCGGCTGTCCCATGGACAGTGTCAAGCATTTGATGAAACGCGGCTTGATCATGCCGACGGAAAAGAGTGGCGTTCCGTGCGAAACCGGACCCAATGCCATTCTGCTGTCGGATGTGATGTTGCAGAACGGCGAGTTTGCCAATCTGGGTGAGTTCCCGGTGTTGCAGATGCTCTACAAGCAGGGGATGATCCTGCCCGGCCACCCGAACAATACCGGTCAGAAGCCGTTGTTGATCGGTCAGGCCGAGCAGGTCAATGCCCAGATGCAATACATCTTTCGTGGCAACTATGGTCTGATCTCCCGTGAGGAGATTGCCGCCTGTGGCGTGGATGAGGCATGCACCGATGCCATCATGCGCATGAAGCTCCGTTTTGCCTTTGGGGCCATTCGTCCGTCGCGCACTTTGCTGGATGGCTGTGTGGTGGGAGATCAGGAGGTGGAGATCCGCAATGGCGCTTATGTCGTGCGCAAGGGGCGGAACCGTTATGAATTCCGTTACAAGGAAGAACGGGTGCAGGTCGATCTCAATCTGGAGGCCAATCAGCGTTATGAGTCGGCCTATCCTCTGGGATTCCAGCATTTGCCGCGAGATTATTTCTCCATTATCCATTCCGGGGAGGGGGATGGCTGGGATGTCAATCGTCCCAGCATGTCAAGCATCCTGATGTTTCACGGCAAGATCTATCTGATCGATGCCGGACCCAATCTTTACTACAATCTTTCTGCCCTCGGCATTGGCATCGATGAGGTGGAAGGGCTGTTTCACACCCATGCCCACGATGATCACTTTGCCGGCATCACCTCCCTGATGCGTTCGGGTCGCAAGATCCGTTATTACGCCACACGCCTGGTCCGGGCCACGGTGGAAAAGAAGTGGGCCGCCTTGCTCTCCATCGAAGAGGAGCGGTTTGCCGAATTCTTCGACATCCATGACTTGAATCCGGAGGTCTGGAACGATATCGAAGGGTTGGAGGTGCGTCCGATCCTGTCGCCCCATCCGGTGGAAACGACCATTTTTCTCTTCCGGACCCTGTGGCAGGAGGGCTATCGGAGTTATGCCCACTTTGCCGACATCGTGTCGCTGGAGTTGTTGGAAAAGATGGTGGTCTCAGAGCCGGGTCAGCCCGGGGTGGATCGTGCCTGCTTCGAGCGGGTGCGCAGCGAATATCTGACCCCGGTCGATCTGAAGAAACTCGATATCGGCGGCGGGATGATACACGGGTTTGCCAAGGATTTTGTGGCAGATCGTTCGCAGCGCATTTTGTTGTCCCATCTGGCGCGCGAGTTGAATCCGGCGGAAAAAGAGATCGGCTCCAGCGCCCCGCACGGCATGCAGGATGTCTTGATTGCCGGAGAGTCGGATTTTGTCCGGCGTCGGGCCTTTGCCTTGCTGCAATCGGCTTTTCCCACCATTCCATTGCACCATCTGCGCATGTTGATCAACTGCCCTTTGGTCGATTTCCCGCCGGGTCGGATTCTCCTGAAGGCTGGAGACGTGCCGGAGCAGATTTATTTGATCCTGACCGGGGCTGTGGAGAAGATCCGCACCAGCGATGGCATCTTTGGACGGGTCAGCAGCGGGGCCATGATCGGGGAGATGGCGGGATTGCTGGGTTCGGTCTCCCGTTACACCTTCAGCACGGTCTGTTTTGTCAAGGCGTTGGAGATTCCGGTCAGGCTCTACCGGGAACTGGTGCAACGGAACGGCTTCATGGAACGCATCTTGCGCCACTCCGAGATCGGTGCCTTTTTGCAATCCACTCCGCTCTTTTCCGAGGGCATGTCGCCGCCGGTCATGGCCCAATTGCTGGAAGAGCTGACCCATCGTACCATCCCTGCGGGCGAGATCGTGGTCTGTCGGGATCTGAGCCGACTCAATATCATCCAGTCAGGTCGCATCGAACGCTCCATTGCCGGTGTCAAGGTGGATCAATTGCAGGCCGGGGACCACTTTGGCGAGGAGCGGGCGGTTTTCAACACCCCTTGTCTGTTCCGGTTGACGGCTTTGGAGGATGTGGAGCTGTTGCAGCTTTCAGGCGAGCAGGTGCAAGAGATTCCCATTGTCCGCTGGAAGCTGTTCGAGTCCTATCACAACCGGGCGATCCTGGTGGTGCATGGCGGGGATGCCGAGGCCGGGAGTTTGCGCTGGAACAGCTCGTTCAACATCCAGATCCTGGAGATGGATACCCATCACAAACGTCTGGTGGAGATTGCCAATGCCATCCTGGAGATTCTGCACTCGGGTGAGGATCGGGGTTCACTGGAAAACGCTTTCGAGTCCCTGGTCGATTACACCGAATACCATTTCGAGGCCGAAGAGCGGCTGATGGCGCGTTACGGTTATCCGGAGCTGCCACGCCACCAGGAGAAACATCGTCAACTGGTCCGCCAGGTTCTGGAGTTCCGCGCCAACGTGCAACAGATCACCACCTTGCGCCAGGTCGATTTCAATGGATTCTTTGTGCAGTGGTTGATTCGGCATATCCATAATGAAGATCGCCAGTACAGTACCTATCTGAATGATAAAGGGGTGTATTAAAAGATTCATATCCAAGGATGGCCTGCGTCTTCGGATCCCTGAAAATCCACTGGCACTCTCTGACCCATGGGAATAAAATGGAACGCCAAGGAGTTTTGCATCCCTTCGCATGGTATCAGGGAGCAACGCATGACAAATCACCAACCCCAGAATCAAACGACCGAGTATGACTCGCCGTGGAAGGAGATTCTGAAGGGATATTTCAAAGAGTTCCTGGCCTTTTTTCTTCCGGAAGCGCATGACGGTATTGACTGGGCGCGTGGCCCGGAATTTCTGGACAAGGAACTGGATCGGATTACACGGGAGGCAGAGTCTGGCAATCGTCGGGTTGATTTGTTGGTCAGGGTATGGTTGCTGGACGGTGGGGATCTCTGGGTTCTGATCCATGTCGAAATCCAGGGAAATCGTCATGCGCATTTCGCGGAGCGGATGTTCACCTGTCAATATCGCGTGTTTGATCTCTACAAAAGGCCGGTGGTCACTCTGGTCATCCTTGCGGACGAAGATGGCGCCTGGCGGCCCAATGCATTTGGCTACCGGATGTGGGGGTCACAGGTTGATTTCCGGTTCAATGCTGTAAAATTGTTGGATTATGTGCCCCGTATGGATCTTTTGGAACAATCCGGCAATTCGTTTGCCGTGGTCGTTTTGGCCCATCTGGCAGGCAAACAGACCCGCAACCAGCCGGAAGAGCGTTTCCGACAAAAGATGCGTTTGACCCGGATGCTTTACGAACGCGGGTTCAGCCGTCAACAGATCATCGACCTCTTCCGCTTCATTGACTGGGTATTGAATCTGCCCGCACGACTGGATGAGCTTTTTTGGAACCATCTGTCCAATTTCGAGGAGAACAAGGCGATGCCTTATATCACAAGCGTGGAACGGATCGGACACAAGAGAGGCATGGAAGAGGGAATGTTGGCTGGCATGCAACTTGGCAAAGAGGAAGGCATGCAAATCGGTGAGCAAAGAGGACGCCAGGAAGGACGCCAGGAAGAAGCCGCTTCCATGCTTCTGAAACTGATGCGGCGCAAATTTGGCCAGATGCCAGACCAGGTTCTCGAACAGGTGAGATCAGCGAATCTGGAACAGATTGAGGTGTGGAGCGACAACTTTGTGTTCGCCAACTCTGTGGACGAGGTGTTTGCATCGTGACCTTGGGTCAAATCTGGCTTTGATCCATCGACTCCATGACAGTCTGTGATGTGGACTACGTCTCGGTACTGCTCCGACTTTCGGGCAAGGTGTTGAAGAACGCTTTCAGGTCGATGAATCCATTGACCGCTTTTTTGAGTTCCGGGCTGATGGTGGGTTCGATGCTGGCCACCTCCACCCGGATTCCTTTGCGACGCAGTTTTTTGGCCAGATAGGCAAAGTCCTGATCGCCGGTCACCAGGATCACCATGTCGGGTTTGACCTCGAACGCATATTCCATGACATCCATGGCCATGAGTACATCCACGTTGGCCGTGTAAAGACGCTCCCCTTTTTCGTTGGTTTCACCCTTCTCCTTGCCATACCAGGCCACGGTCATAAAGCCGTTGAAATCCAGAAAGTCACGTCGTTTGATTTTTTTGTCGCGGGAGTATCTCCACTCTGCCGGCAAGGTCTCCTCTTTCCATTGGGGGGGATACCCAATGTAAATGACCATCTCCAGCAGCAACGCATTGGCGCGTGCGACCAGAAACTCGCGTAACTTCAGATAGTCCGGCTGCTTGCGAAAAAAAATTGCGGTATTGCCGAAATTGGCATCATCGACAAACACCATCAAACGCTTGGCAGGGATGGGCTTGCTGGTCTGTTCTTCGGTTCCGGACATGAGGTTATGTATCCATGGGTGGTGATCGGGCGCACGACAAGGCGGCACAATGGGTGAGTGTGGATACGGGTGGCCATGCAAGTCAAGGATCTGTGTGCATATCGGGTCGTGTCTTTAATCAGATGTTCATCAAGGGTTAACCATTGCTTTGTTTGTTGTTAATAAAGGCCAGATAAAATTCACGGATTTTAATGTGACGGGATCAGTGCGTTGATCCCGGTGGATGCGCGGAGTGCCAAGGGTCTCCTGGATACCGGGTCTCTTGAGTTCCGAAAACACGATCCAGGCTGACTGGAACAACAGATAACGCGAGGGAGGCCAGAAAAATGAGTGGTTATGTGAGTAACGAATCAATGACCTTGACCCAGAAGTTGATCAACAATGTATTTCCGAAAGTGCCGGATTTCTATGGCATGATCCAGGAGCATTGCGGTGTTTGCGTGGAATCCCTGGAGGCATTGGTGGCCTTCATGGAGACCAATGATCCGGCCAAAGGGAATCTGGTCCGTGAGCTGGAAAAGAAGGGTGATGAGATCAAGGCCCGCAATATGGCGGTACTGGGTCAGGCCTTTGCCACTCCGCTGGACCGCGAGGACATCTACCGGGCCATCACGACGATTGATCAGATCATCAATTATGCCAAAACCACGGTACGGGAGATGGAGGTGTTGGCCCTGACTCCGGATCAATACACCCTGGAGATCGCAGTCCTGATCAAAGATGGGGTGGTCGCCCTGAGCACAGGGTTCAAAAATCTTGAAGTCAATCCTCAGCAGGTGGCAGAGGATGCGGCTGCGGTCATCAAGGCCGAGCGCAATACCGAAAAGGCTTATCGTCGTGCCATCTCCAGCCTGTTCCAGGCCGATGCCCAGATGATGCAGGAGTTGGATTCCAACACCCCTGGCGCCGATTCCAAGGCCCTGTTGCAGGTGATGGATATGTTCAAGCGGCGTGAGATCTATCGTCACATGTCCAACTGCGCCGACCATCTGGCCAGAGCCGGCAACGTGTTGCATGACATCGTGGTGCAAGCTGTTTAAGTGAGCCAACCGGTTCAGGAGTCTACAGAGCTGGCATGGACGGCAAAGCGTCGTGCCAGCTCTGCCAGTACCTGTTCATAAGAGAGTCCCAGATGGGTCAGCATGACCAGGGTGTGAAACCAGAGGTCAGCGGTTTCGTGAATGATGGCTGCCTGATCGCCATTCTTGGCGGCAATCACGGTTTCAATCGCCTCTTCCCCGACTTTTTCCAGGATTTTGTCCAGACCCCGGGCATGCAGACCCGCCACATAAGAGGTGGTCGGGTCAGCATCCTTGCGGCTTTGCAATCGCTCCTGCAACCGGCTCAAGAACGGGTCAACGTTGGTCATTTCGAGGCATAGATCTGGCTTGGATCCAGTTCCGGGGCAGAGATCGCCTTCCAGGTGCCGGGAGATGCCTCCAGAAAGAAACAACTGCGGCGTCCGGTATGACAGGCCACCCCCACCTGATCGACCAGCAACAACAGGGTGTCCTGATCGCAATCGGTACGGATCGCCTTGACCTTTTGGATGTGGCCGGAGCTTTCCCCTTTTTTCCAGAATTTTTGACGGCTGCGCGACCAGTAGCAGGCGACTCCGGAATTCAGGGTTTCGATCAAAGAGTCCCGGTTCATCCATGCCATCATCAACACTTCACCTGTGTCATATTGTTGGGTGATGGCTGGGATCAATCCAAAATTATTGAATTTCAATTCATCCAGATCGGGTAACGGGTTCATGCGGACTCCTTGTCCATGGGCAGACGTACCTCCACGCCCTGCTGGCGCAGATACTGTTTGACCTCGGGAATGGTGTGTTGACGGAAATGAAAGATCGATGCGGCCAAAACGGCATCGGCACGACCTTCTCGCAGCCCTTCGAGCATATGGTGCATGGTTCCTACACCGCCGGAGGCGATGACCGGGATGGTCACGGCATCGGCAATGGTGCGGGTCAGAGCCAGGTCATAGCCATTTTTCGAGCCATCCCGATCCATGGAGGTGAGCAGAATCTCTCCGGCCCCCAACTGTTCCATCCGGATGGCCCAGGCGATGGCGTCGATGCCGGTTGGTTTGCGTCCGCCATGGGTGAAGATCTCCCAACGGACGGGTTGGTTCTCCTCGTCCCTGGCCACGCATTTGGCATCGATGGCCACGACAATGCATTGGGAGCCGAATTGATTGGCGGCCTCGCGGACGAATTCAGGGCGAAACACGGCAGCGGTATTGATTCCCACCTTGTCGGCACCGGCCTGCAACAGACGCCGGATGTCCTCGTTGACGCGTACGCCGCCACCCACGGTCAAAGGGATGAAGACCTGCTCGGCAGTGCGTCGGACCACATCCAGGATGGTATCGCGATTTTCGTGGGAGGCGGTGATGTCCAGAAAGGTCAACTCGTCCGCTCCCTCTTCGTCATAGCGGCGGGCCGCTTCCACCGGGTCACCGGCATCGCGCAGGTTGACGAACTGCACCCCTTTGACCACGCGACCTTCACGAACGTCCAGACAGGGAATGATGCGTTTGGCAAGCATGACACACCCGTACAAAAAGAGGGGTCGGCAGCCCCTATGGGGCGACCGATTGAGCCAACCACTGGTTGGCGGCTTGAAAGTCCAGGCGTCCGTCATAGATCGCCTTGCCGGTGATGATTCCGGCGATCCGTCCGCCACGGGCAAAGGGACCGGCATGGAGCCTGGCCTGTTGGATGTCGGTCATGCTGGAGATCCCGCCTGACAGGATGAAGGGCAGGTTGACCGCTTCGGCCAGGGCGCGGGTGGCTGCGATGTTGGGACCGCTCAGTGCGCCGTCGCGGGAGATGTCGGTAAAGATGACCTCGTACACCCCGGCATCTTCAAAGCGGCGTGCCAGCTCCAGAGCGGACAGATCCGTGGTTTCTGCCCACCCTTCCACAGCAACGCGACCATTGCGGGCATCGATTCCCACCGAGATGCGACCGGGGTAGAGCCGACAGGCTGTGCGTACCAGTTCCGGATCGCGACAGGCAATGGTGCCGAGGATGACCGTGGCGATGCCGGCCTCCAGCCACATGCGGATGGTTTCCAAAGAGCGGATGCCTCCACCCAGTTGCACCGGAATGGTCAAGGCGGCGAGTATGGTGCGCACAGCCTGGCCATTGACCGGTTCCCCGGCAAAGGCGCCGTTGAGATCGACCACATGCAGCCGTTTGGCACCCAATGACTGCCAGTGGGCTGCCATGGCACCCGGATTGTCGGAGTAGATTGTGGCCTGTTCCATCTCTCCCTGGAACAGGCGCACGCACTGACCGTTCTTCAAGTCAATGGCTGGAATCAGGAGCATGGTTTTTCTAAGGTCTCCATTCGACAAAGTTGCGCAACAATTGCAATCCGGCCTCCTGGCTTTTTTCCGGGTGAAACTGGGTGCCGAAGAGATTCTCTTTGGCGATGGCTGCCGGAAACGCGATGCCATGATCAGACCAGGCTGCCACGGTGTGTGGATCGTCGGCCTGCACATGGTAGGAGTGGACAAAATATCCGTGGGTGCCATCGGCGATCCGGTTCCATAGAGGATGTGAACCGGTGAGACGGAGTCGATTCCAGCCCATATGGGGAACTTTCAGAGCAGAACCGGTCTGGTTGGGATCGGGCATGCGGTTGGAGAAGCGCACCACCTGTCCGCGAATCAGGTCGAGTCCGGGATGGATGCCGAACTCATGTCCTTCGGAGAAGAGCAGTTGCATGCCCACGCAGATGCCCAGAAACGGTTTGCCGGCGCGGACATGGTCGAGGATTGGCGGGATCAGGTCAGCGGTTTCCAGATTGCGCCGACAGTCCGCAAAGGCGCCCACGCCTGGCAACACCAGATGGGAGGCATGGGCCAGATCCTGCGGTTGACCGGTGATGCGCACGGTGGCACCGGTGGTCTCCAGGGCCTTGGCCACGGAACGCAGATTGCCGGAGCCGTAATCAATGACAATGATCATGATATGGTTGTTCTTGGTGTGGATGGTGGCAGCCGTTCAGGAACTGGTGCGCTGGATGTCTGCACCCAAGGCGTGCAATTTTTCTTCGATTCGTTCATAGCCACGGTCGATATGGTAGACGCGGGAGATCACGGTGGCACCACGGGCCGCCAGACCAGCCAGCACCAGAGATGCGGAGGCGCGCAGATCCGTGGCCATGACCGGTGCGCCCAGCAGATGGTCCACCCCATGGACCTCGGCGATATTGCCATGGATCCGGATATCCGCACCCAGACGTTGCAACTCCGAAACATGCATGAAGCGGTTTTCAAAGACGGTCTCGGTGATCTGGCTTACCCCCTGGGCCAGGCTGTCGAGAACGAGCATCTGGGCTTGCAGATCCGTGGGAAAGCCGGGATAAGGGCAGGTCTCCAGATTGACCGGTTGCAAGGGGTTGGCGGCATGGACGCGGATGCGGCCTGGTTCCGGGAATTCGACGGCCACCCCTGCCTCGCGCAATTTCTCGATGGGGGTTTCCAGGGTGTCGGGATCGGCGTCGGTCAGGGTGACATCCCCGTGCGTGACCGCAGCGGCGACCATGAATGTGGCGGTTTCGATGCGATCCGGGATGATGCGGTGTTGGGCGCCGTGCAAGGTTTCCACGCCATCGATGATGATGGTGGAGGTTCCGGCCCCCTGGATGCGTGCGCCCATTTTGTTGAGAAAGATGGCCAGATCGACCACTTCGGGTTCTTTGGCCGCGTTTTCCAGGATGGTGCGGCCATCGGCGAGGGCTGCGGCCATCATCAGGTTTTCGGTGCCGGTGACCGTGACTGGATTGAGATGGATGTGCGCTCCGTGCAACCGTTTGGAGCGGGCGCGGATATAACCTTCATCGAGGGTGATTTCCGCCCCCATCTGGCGCAATCCGTCGATATGCAGATTGACTGGTCGTGAGCCGATGGCGCATCCTCCGGGCAGGGAGATTTCGGCACGGCCATGGCGGGCCACCAACGGTCCCATGACCAGAATCGAGGCGCGCATGGTGCGTACCAGATCATAGGGGGCGCGGCAGTTGTTGACTCCGCTGTTGTTGATCTCGACGCCGAGTTTTTCGTCCACGGTGATGGCTGCCCCATGCTGGCCCAAAAGCTCCAACATGGTGGTGACATCTTTCAGGTGCGGAATGTTGGAAAGATGGACCCGTTCGCTGGTGAGCAGCGTGGCTGCCAGGGCCGGAAGGGTGGCGTTTTTCGCTCCGCTGATCGGGATGGTTCCCTGCAGGGCTTGACCGCCCCGAACGATGATTTTGTCCATGGAGTTCGACGTATACCGGTAGCACGCGGGTGGAGTTGGCCACCCATCGTTGGCATCCGAGCGTTCCGATGTGCGGCGGTAAATTTCCATATCATGTTTTCAGTATAGCACTCAATGGTGCAGGTTGCCATTGCCAATGGTGGGTTTGCCACCCTTGTGTCGGTAAATTTTTGCGTTTTTTGGCAATTAACCGTTGACGCTCCCTGGTTGTCAATGCCAAACTCCATGAAAGTTTGAGGAATTTTGACCTTGGGTGAAGAGGGGCGAACCGGAAATGATCGTCAAGGCCGAACCCGACGATACGGTCACTGCGGCCAACCATGTCGCAGTGCGCGAATATATCTTGCAGGCCATTGAAAAAGGCCGGATGAATTTTTCCGGGTGGCCGCTGGAGACTTTTCATGCCATACCCGAATCACCGGATCCTGATGGGCAGGCCACGGCCTTGCTCGGGGCCTGGTTGGATCGGCACATGGTGAAAAAGACCCGGGCCATGATGTTTGGCGAGTTGCGTGAGGCCCAGTTCGAGGCCGCCAAAAAGGCTGCCGAGGTGATTCTCTCCCAGGAGACGCGCAACGCCTTGAAACGTTATCGGGACCGGGCCTTTGGCGAGGGGCAAGGCTCCATGGAACTGGCGGTCAAACAGTTGTTGGAGATGGCCGGACGCACCTTGCCGCGCGAGGCTCATCAATTGCTGGAGACCTATCGCGTGCGCAAGGGGTTGAAGAGTCTGGGGGAGGCGGTTCGTTCTCTGGTGGATCTGGCAGAGCGCACCTCTGCCGGATCGCCGGTCTCCGCACCGGTCGTGACCGCACCACGTCATACCGGTGAGCGCGTCTTGCATCGGGAGGTCAAGGCGCTGTTGCAGGAGTTGAAAACACCAAAGGCAATGACACATTCTGGAGGAGTAGAGCCATGAAGCGCGTTTTGATTCCGTTGGCAGAAGGGTGTGAAGAGTTGGAAGCGGTCACTTTGATTGACCTGTTGCGGCGCGGCGGGGTGGACGTGGTGACCGCCGGATTGGATGTGGGCGGACCGGTCACCGGCAGCCATGGTATTGTGTTGGTTCCGGATACCACGTTGGATGCCGTGGCTTCGGAGAGTTTCGACATGATGGTGTTGCCGGGTGGCTTGCCGGGTACCACCCATCTGGATGCGGATCCGCGCATTCATGCCTTGTTGCAACGCATGGACAAAGAAGGGAAATATGTTGCGGCCATCTGTGCGGCCCCATCGGTGTTGGCCAATGCCGGATTGCTGACCGGGAAAAGGGCCACCAGCTATCCAACCTGCATGCCCGAGGCTTTGGTGCCCACCATGAGCTATTGCAATGATCCGGTGGTGCGGGATGAGCGGGTGGTGACTTCACGTGGTCCGGGAACCGCCATGGATTTTGCTTTGACTTTGGTGGAAATTCTGACCGGTGTCGAGAATCGTCGCCAGGTGGAGGCAGCCTTGTTGCGGCCCTGATGAACGACTGCTCCCAACGTCTCTTATGAAGCGCAAGAGGCGTTGGGTTTCGTTTGATAATGTATGGTTTCTATGGTTGCCATGGTTGCCATGAACGATTCTGAAGATCCTGCCCGGTGCACGGGTGTCCGGCATGTCATACCACAAGCAGTACGGTTGGAATCCTTTTATCGCCGTTTAATTAATAACATTGGGATTCAATCCCAGAGAGTTGTCTTTTCTGAAAGCGTTATAGAGGATTATATTCCGCATCATTTGTTGCGTCGGTCTTTGCTGGCGGATCCTGCACTGGTGGCTTTGCTCAAAGTGATTCCGTGTCATGTTGCTTTGGGGGGGGTGGAAGATTTTCCGTTTCGGATCGATGCGACTGGTTTGGTGCTGTTGTCGCCGGTCTGTCTGGAAAATATCCATGTTTTGGCTGTGGCGGCACGCTGGGCCTTGGAGGCGTGTTTCCAAAGGGAGCGTATCACCGATGTGGGAACGTCGGTGCTGGCGTTGCTGCGGTATGGGATGGGTTTGTTGGAATCTGTGCCGGTTCACTCCCAGAAGGCTTTTCTGGGTTTGCTTCCGCAACCTCTGCGCAGGGATTTGTGGGATGAACGTGCAGCTCCCTGGTCGCCGGGAGTGTTGGCCTGGATCGCGGATCGGATGGGTGTGGTCATTCCTGCCCATGCAGAAAGTTTAGCGAAGGCAGATCTCCATGAGTTGACATGGCCTGTGGAGAAAATTCTGGTTGCTGGCGGGGATGGACGGTTGGCACTGGATCCGGATACCTGTTTGAACCGTTATGGTGTTCCGCCGCGTCCGCGTCCGGAAGCGGTCCATTTCTCCTCCTCGACCGCTTCGGCCATCAGCGAGCACGGGTTGATGTTTTGTGAGCTGTTGCGCCGTGATCTGGTGTGTTGGTCAGATCGTGATGACATTGCGTTGACCCGGTTGCGGACGCAGAGTGTGCGGGCGTTGGGATTGGAACTGTTGACCCTGTTGCAACTCCATCCGGAAGAGGCCGATGTGGCCATTTCACCTTCGGGGACGGATGCGGAATTGTTGACGGTTGCGATTGCCAGACAGGGGGGGGAATGCGGTCCTCTGGTGAATATCATCGTGTCACCGGAGGAGTCTGGCAGTGGTGTCAAGCTGGCGGGGAGTGGCTGTTTCTTTGATGAGTGGTCGGCATTGGGAACTCCGGTCTGCAAGGGAGAGCCGTTGTGGCCAGAGGGTCCGATTCCGTTGGTGGATGTCCCGATTCGTGACCATTCTGGTCAGCCCCGTTCCCTGGAGGTGATTGATGCGGAGTTTTTGCAGCAGGGTCGGCAGGCGTTGGAGCAGGGGTGTCGGGTATTGGCGCA
Organism: Magnetococcales bacterium; assembly: GCA_011089965.1. Taxonomy (GTDB): domain Bacteria; phylum Pseudomonadota; class Magnetococcia; order Magnetococcales; family Magnetaquicoccaceae; genus Magnetaquiglobus. The sequence continues at coordinate 34,207 of JAANAU010000022.1, read as the reverse complement.
TGTGCTGATCACCTCGAAGACCGGTCTGAGTGCGCCATCATTGGTTGCGGTGGATGCCTTGGTGGCACTGGATCCGCAACGGGTGGATGTGGTGGTGGATGCCTGTCAGACCCGCACCTCATTTGAAGAGCTGGGCAACCTGGTGCGCAAGGGGTGGATGATTCAGGTGACAGGCTCCAAATTTTTGACCGGCCCCCCTTTTTCTGGCGCTTTGATCGTACCGGCAGCACTGCGCCAACGGGCCGGAAGGGTTGGGGAGACCCTGGTGGAGCATCCGGAGGTGGGGCACCCTTTGGATTGGTCGTGTGGATGGTCGGAGTGTCTGCCGGAATCCTCGGCTCCATCTGCCGGTTTCGGGCCGATATTCCGATGGTTGCCGGCCCTGCTGGAAGCGGAGTTGCTGATCCATCTGACGGAAGAGTTCCGGCATGCGGCTTTTGTGCGATTTCGTGAGGCGATATTGCGCGCAGTGGCGGACAATCGGTATATTTTGCCGATTCAGATGGGGGAGGGTGCTGTCACGGATGATGCCGACTCCTTTGCCCGGTTGTCCATTTTGTCTTTCCAGGTGTTGGGAAGCCGGGCAGATGGTTGTCTGGAACCACTATCCGAGCGATCCTGTCGCAAGCTGTTTGAGTACTTGAATCGGGATATGAGCGCCTGGCTTCCTGGCCTGGGATTGGCCGATCAGACCCTGGCACGTACCCAGGCCCATCTGGGGCAACCGGTCACCTTGAGTGGAACACAGGCGATCACGGCGCTCCGTCTGGTGTTGGGTGCCAGGTTTTTCAATGCGATTGGATATTTGCATGGTTTGGCCAGGGAGGCCATGTTGCAATCGGAAATCGCCGATGCCCGGCGCGCCATGGCCAAAGTGGGGCTGTTGGCCGCCAACTGGTGGCGATTGGAGTCGGAAGAGAAGAGGTATGAGTAAGATAATGGAATCGCAACCCGAAACCTGTTCTCCGCTGGATCCTGTGGATTGGGAGCAGTTCCGACTTCAGGCCCATGCACTGCTGGATCGTTGTCTGGATCGATTGGCACATGCGCGCGATTTTCCATGGCGGCCTGTTACGGCAGAGGATCGTATGGCGTTGGAGTTGGGTGAGGCTGTGGAAGGGCAGGGGATGGATCGACTGGTGACGGATCTGGTCGAGCGGATCATGCCCTTTGCCACTGGCAATACCCATCCGCGTTTTTTTGGATGGGTGCATGGGACCGGATTGGCGGTTGGGGTGTTGTCCGAAATGGTGGCAGCCACCATGAACAGCAATTGTGGTGGTCGGGATCATGGGGCTGTTTATGTCGAACGGGAGGTGATCAACTGGTGTCGGCGTTGTTTTGGGCTGCCGGAGCAGACGAGCGGGATTCTGGTTGCGGGCACATCTCAGGCAACCGTGATTGCCTTGGCTTGTGCGCGTCAGCGGGCACTGGGTGCCGGGTCGCGCGCGGAAGGGATCCAGGGGTTGCCTCGTTTGACCGCCTATGCCATGGTCGGGGTGCATAATGCCTTGATCAAGGCGTTGGAATTGTTGGGGTTGGGAGGGGCGGCGTTGCGCACGATTCCGTGTCGGTCCAATGGTGGTATGGATCTGGATGCATTATCGCGCCAGGTGGCAGAGGATCGTCTGTCGGGTTTGAGGCCGTTTTGTGTGATTGGCACCGCCGGGTCTGTGGATTTGGGGTTGTTTGATGATCTGTCAGGTCTGGCCGATTTTTGTGCTCAAGAAAGGATCTGGTTGCATGTCGATGGGGCGTTCGGGGCCTGGGCACGTTTGGCCGATGCCCCGTGGCGGGATCGGGTATGCGGGATCGAACGGGCCGATTCATTGGCGTTGGATTTTCATAAATGGATGTATGTGCAGTACGATTGCGGAGTGGTCCTCATTCGGGAGGAGGCGGATCATCGTGCCGCCTTTGCCGCGCGTCCGGCCTATCTGGCGCAACAGAGCCAGGGAGTGGGGAGTGGGGAACCGTGGTACTGTGATTATGGGATCGATCTGTCGCGCGGTTTTCGCGCTCTGAAGGTGTGGTCGGCCTTGCGTGCCCACGGCAGCCAGGCTTTCGGAGAGGCGATTTCCCGCAACTGTCGGTTGGCCATGCGGATGGCGGAACGGGTGACGGCTACGGCTGGTTTGCGTCTGGTTGCACCTGTGACCTTGAATATCTGCTGTTTCAGTGCAGCACCGGAGGGGTGGGACGCTGCGCATCAGGATGGATTCAATACGCGTATTGTGCAACAGTTGCAACTTTCCGGGGAAGGCGTTTTTTCTACCACCCGGATTGCTGGATTGACCGTTTTGCGGGCTGCAATTGTCAACCATCGGACCTGTGAAGCGGATATCGATGGTTTGATTGCTGCGGTTGCTGCGGAGTCTGAACGACTTTTATCATCTGATGCGCTGCCGAAACTTGGCCAACTCAGGAGTTGAACCATGATACCATCTTCGACGGTGAGTGCAACGATTCAGAAGGCCATTCGCAAGCTGGCATTGCTCCATGTGCCCCCAGAGCGTGCGAGAATTTTGTTGTTGGCTCATATTGATGCCGCTCCATTGTCGCCAGCCGAGCAGGCGGTTCTGGTGGAGTTGATTGTCGCCAGCAGTATCTCCATGGTGGCGACCTATGGAAATTATGTTCAATTCGAGAATTTGCGCCGATTGTTGCCGCAGTTGCTCGTTGGACCTCATTTTCACTCTGGGCAGGCGGTTGAGCAGTGTGTGGAGATGTTGCGACGCACCGATGAGATCGTTGCGGTGGTGATGATGAAGCAGCCGGGTGTGTCGGCTGTTTCTGCCCCGGTCCAATCAAGTCTGCCTGTGGCACGCTCTGATCCAGAGAAAGGCAGAGGGGCAGAAGGGCGACCGGTATTTGTCAGCACCGCCAACCAGGCGCTCATTCAAGCTGTGCGCGCAACCCGGGAGAATGATTTTACAAGTTCACCTTATTTGCAGAAAATGCAGACTGACCGCTTGACCCGGAGTGCTCTCAACTGGCGTTTGTTTCAGGATGCTGCCAAAAAACGGAACCGGAAAATTCGTGTTGAGAAGGTGGAAAGTGGCAAGACCGTGATCATGTATCCGTGTCGTCACCATGAGGTGATCTTCGACCACTCCCCTGACCTGTCGGTTGTTGCGGCCAGAATTGTCGAAGACAAGGCGTTGACCAAGGAGGTGTTGAGCAGGAATGGCATTCTCGTTCCAACTGGTGCAGCCTTTGACAATGGTGTCCGTGCCAAAAAATATTTTCTGAATCGCCGTGTTCCGCAAGTGGTGAAACCTGTGGGTTCGGCGCGGGGCCGGGGGGTTGCGATCAACATTACCAGTGATGTGGCGTTTGATCAGGCCTGGGCGCGTGCCCGTCGGTTTGGGAAAGAGGTGATCGTCGAAGATTTTTTTGATGGGGATCTGGTGCGGATCATGGTCCTGGGAGGAAGGGTGTTGTCTGCTTTATGCATCACCCCAGCCTATGTGGAAGGGGATGGGGTTTCAACGATTGCAGCCTTGATCGAACAGAAGAATCGTCTCCGTCAATCCAATCCCGCCACCTGGGATACCTGGATCAGGCATGCCAAACTGGATCAATTGCGGCGCGATGGTCGTTCACTCCAGGAGATTTCCGCAGTTGGTTCACTGGTGCGGTTGACTGTGCGACCTGTGGTGGATGCTGGGGGAGATGTTATCAATATCATTGACAAACTTCATCGCAGCATCTGCGAATTGGCTGCAAGAATATTTCGTATCATCCCTGGAGCCACGTTGTTGGGCATTGATCTGCTGATCAACGATTTCTCGGCAGCAGTCGGCCCGGAGAATGTTCGTGTGTTGGGACTCCATGCATTGCCTGTTTTGTCAACTTCCGTTTTTCCTGCTGCCGGTCCTGTTCCGGCAGGTCTGATTGATGCGCTGTTCATCTATGCGGGACAGGGCAGGCATGAGACGGCAGGCGTGCGGCATGCTGGTCAACCTGAGATCGGGTTGATTCCGATCATCCATCGATCACAGGCAGAAGAGTGTTTCGGACTGAAGATCGGCACTCGGGAATTGTTGATGCGGGCAGCCATGGCGCGCAATCTGCAAATGGAACGGTTTAGTAAGAATGTTATAATCTATCATCGAGATGGAAAACAGGTTGGTTTTAACATGGGCATGCCAAGCTGTACCCGTTTGCTTGCCCGTTGCGCATCCAATCATAAGGCATGGACCAAACGGTTGTTGCGCGAGCAGGGTATTCCCACCCCCGAAGGGCGGGAATTCGCCACCAATGCGATGCATGATGCCTGGAAATATACGGCTGAACTGGGATCGTCGATTGTGGTGAAACCGGTGTATGGCAAGGGTGGCAAAGGGGTCACGACGCGCATTGCCAGTCACACCCATTTCATCATGGCCTGGGAGGTTGCCGTGCAGGCTGGTGCGCACTCCATTATGGTGGAGAAGTGTCAACATGGTCACGATTATCGGGTCATCGTGATCGGTAACCGGTTGTGTGCTGTTACCCAACGTGTTCCGGCGCATGTGGTCGGGGATGGTGAGCATACCATTGAGCAGTTGATTGCCATCAAGAACGAACAGCGGCGGACCAATCCTCTGGATGCCATGCGTTTGATCGAGTTGACTCCGATGATCCGGTGCAATCTGGCTGAGGTCGGTGTGTATCCGGATACGGTGCCGTTGTACGGGCAGAGGGTATCACTGCATTTTGTGGCCAATGGGGGGGATAATCATGATGTGTCTGATCAGGTGCATCCGCAGTTTGCAAAGATCGCGGTGCGGGTGCGGCAGGCGATTTACAATCCATTCCATGTTGGCTTTGACCTGATTGCCGAGGATATTGCCAAATCTCCAGATGAGCAGTCGTGGAGTGTCATTGAGGTCAACACGAGTCCAGATCTGAGAATGCAACATTTTCCGACCTATGGTCCAGCCCGGGATCTGGCGGGTGCATTGCTGGATGAGTTGTTTCCTGAGACGTGTCGCGCGGAAATTCCACGCAAGGTGCAACGGGTGGAAATTGTTGGTCATGTGCAAGGGGTTGGGTTTCGCCGTTGGGTGTGGAAGAGGGCACATTTTTGTGCTGTGCAAGGTTGGGTGCGGAATCGGAGCGATGGGCAGGTGGAGGCGCTTTTCTCCGGTTCGGTTATGGCCGTGAATCAGATGATCGTTTGGTGTCGTCAGGGACCGACCGCAGCCAAGGTCAAACAGGTGTTGCTGTTTGAATGGGGTGGAGAGATTCCGGCAGATTTTCAGATTGCAGATCAGGCGTGTTAAACCAAAATCATTTTGAAAGGTGTCATTTTTTTTCTTGGGTGGCTCCTGTCCCAAGCTTTACCAGGGGATGATCCCCCTGGATTCCGGATGTTTGCATCAAGCTTTGGTTACCTGCCACGCAGCGGATGGGTGCGTTGCATCTGGTGGGCGGCTATCATGGCGCGCCAGCTTAACGGCATGCCGTGCGGATCGCCATGGTCTGAGGTCGGGCAGAACCAATCCCACATTTCCTGATATTCGGGTTCCAGGTCGTTGAACCCGTCGCGACTGGGGGGAATCCGGATGGTCGTGTATTGTCCCATGGTCAACTGTTCCTTATAATGTCAAGAAATCGTGCCCGTGTTGCGCACCAACCGTGCGATTTTCGTGAATTCTTTTCAATGATCGTGCCAGATTTCCACAATGGCACCACGCTTCAAGAGCACAGGAGATCCCAACATGGCCGTGCGTCCCCCCCCCATTCCCGTTGATCTGCCAGAAGTGGCGGGATTTCGATTGGCAACCGCGCGTTGCGGAATCAAGAATGGCCAGCGTGAGCGGGAGGATCTTGTGGTGGTGGCCATGGAGCCGGGCACCACGGTGGCAGGGGTTTTCACCCGCAATCAGGTGCAGGCCGCACCTGTGGCGTTGTGTCGGAAACGTCTGGTCCAAGGTCAGGCGCGCGGGCTGGTGGTCAACTCGGGCAATGCCAATGCAGTGACGGGTGAATCGGGCCTGCGGGCAGCCGGGAATGTGACGGCCGAAGCGGCACGGCTGCTGGCTCTGCCGGTTGAGGAGCTGTTCGTCGCCTCCACGGGGGTGATCGGCGTGCCACTGCCGGAAGAGCGGATTCTGAACGCCATGCCGGAGCTGGTCCAAAGGATGGCCGCAGGAGGCTGGGAGCAGGCGGCACGGGCGATCATGACCACCGATACCTTTCCCAAACTGGCCGTGCGCTCGTGTGAGATCGAGGGGCAGACGGTCCGGATGATCGGCATGGCCAAGGGGGCTGGCATGATCCGGCCCGATATGGCCACCATGTTGGGCTTTGTGTTCACGGATGCCTCGGTCACGCCTGCCGTGCTGCAACGACTGCTGGAGAGCGCCGTACGGGTCAGTTTCAATGCCATTACCGTGGATGGGGATCAATCCACCAACGATACCGTGCTGCTGTTTGCTTCGGGTCAGGCCGGACATGCGCCGATCACCCGTGCAGAGAGTCCGGCAGCCCAGACCCTGTTGACCGAGCTGTGCGCTTTGTGTCAGGAGTTGGCCCGGATGATCGTGCGCGATGGCGAGGGTGCCACCAAATTCGTCACCATCACCGTGACGGGAGCAGCCAGCGTCTGGGAGGCGGATCAGGCCGCCATGGCCATTGCCAACAGCCCGCTGGTCAAAACCGCTCTGGCAGGCAGCGATCCCAACTGGGGCCGCATTCTGGCGGCAGTGGGTACGGCCAAGGTGGTGATGCAACCAGAGGAACTCTCTTTGTGGTTGGGCGAGGTGTTGGTTCTGGCCCACGGCCAGTTGGCTCCCGGCTACTCCGAAGAGCAGGGTGCTGCTGTCATGGCCCAAGAAGAGATTGCCATCCGGGTCGATCTGGCTGTCGGGACCGAGAGTCATACCGTCTGGACCTGCGATCTGACCCATGGTTATATCACGATCAATGCGGACTATCGGACGTGAACCGGATCCCGTTGCCCTGGTCCCGGATTCAGACCGTGCTGCTCGACATGGACGGCACGTTGTTGGATCTGCATTTTGATGATCATTTTTTTCGGCAAACGGTTCCCCAGGCCTATGCCGTCAAGTTCGGGGTTGACTTTGATTGTGCCTGGCAGCAGGTCATCTCTGCCTACCACGAACAGCAGGGCACTTTGGCCTGGTACGATCTGGATCACTGGTCGCAACGGCTCGGTCTGGACATTCCGCTTCTGAAAGAGCAGGTGGCCCACCTGATTCGGGTGCATCCTTATGTGTTGCCGTTTCTTGAGGCGTTGCAGGCCTCTGGACGACCGGTCCATCTGGTCACCAATGCCCATCCCTACTCGCTGGAGATGAAACTGGCACGCACCCCCATCGGTGCCTATCTGACATCGGCCATCACCAGTCACGAGGTGGGATGGGCCAAGGAACAGGCCGAATTCTGGCCGGCCTTGCAAGCCAGGCTCGGTGTTGATCCGGTGACCACCGTGCTGGTGGATGATTCCGAACCGGTGCTGACCGCAGCCCGGAATTATGGCCTTGGCCATGTGCGGCAGGTGCTGCTGCCCAACTCCTCGTCGCCCCCCAATCCTGGCGGAGGTTTTCCGGCGGTGATGGATTTCCGGGATCTGGGTGTTCCCGTGGAGTGGTCGGGAGATGAGGTTGCATGAACACGCTCTTTGCGGCTGGATGGTGGCGGCAGCTTTGGGTATGGGGCATTGCCGGTCTGGGATGTGGAGCGACTCTGGTCTCCTGGTGGTTGTCGCACCAGACGGTCCATGAGAGTGGAAATCTGCGTTGGGTTTTGTTGTTTGGCGGGGTATTTCTGACCGTTTTTTTTGTCATGCAGCATCTGCGTCTGCAAGCAGATGTACGCCGCCATGCGCGGGCAAAACAGGAGTTGACCACGGCCAATCGTGCCCTCACCCTGTTGGAGCAGTGCCATAAACTGGTCAACCAGGAGAAAAATGAGGTGGTGATCCTGGCGCGTGCCTGCGCCTTGCTGGTGGAGGTCGGGGGATACCGGTTTGCCTGGTGCGGTTTTGTGGAAGGGGGGGGAGAGCCGGTCATCACCCCGGTGGCCCACTCCAAACTTACCCAGGAAGAGCTGTATGCCTTTCGCAAGACCTGGATCGACTCGGGTAATCGCCAGGAGCCTGCCTGCACCACCATCCGCAACCGCGCACCCACCTTGATGGCCAATCTGGTGCATGACGTGCAGGCCGGAGAGTGGCGCACCCAGGCCGTGCGCCATGGCTATGCTGCGACCCTGGCCGTTCCGATGCTCGATGGGGAACGGCTGTTCGGGGTGTTGAGCATCTATTCTGCCAGGCCGCATGCCTTTGTCGCCGCTGAAATCGAATTGATGACCGAATTGGCCAATACCCTGGCCTTTGGGGTTGTGGCCATTCGCGAATCCAAACGGCGCAAACAGGCGGAAAAGGATCTGGCTCAACATCGCAGGATCCTGGAAGAGCAGGTGGCCAAACGGACCCGCGTTTTGAACAGTGTGGCGGCCATCGCCCAACGGCTGTTGTTTCAGGGAGGATGGCACCAGAATATCGATGCGGCCTTGCAGGATCTGGGCAGTGCGGCCAATGTCAGCCGTTCCTATCTGCTCAAGGCGCAGATTGATGAGAATAATACAATTTTGATTACCTTGATACATGAGTGGATGGCGCCCGGTATTCAAAGTCAGATCGAGGATGCCGAGCATGGTTCGCCTTTGGATCGTTTCGGGTTGGCCCGTTGGCGGGAACGGTTTGTGCGCGGAGACCATCTGTTTGGCAGGACGCGGGATTTCCCGGAGGAGGAGCGGGCCTTTTTGAATGCGCGCGGCATTTTGTCGATTGCCGTCATGCCGATTCTGGTCCACGACCGTCTGTGGGGGTTGTTGGGGTTTGAGGATTGTCGCCGGGAGCGTACCTGGAGTTCCGGCGAGATCGATGCCATGCAACTGGCGGCCAATACCCTGGATGCGGCCATTCGCCGGGATCGGCTGCTGGAAGAGAAACGGGCAGATCAGGCAGTGATCCAGAAGCTCTCCACGGCAGTGGAGCAAAGCCCGAATATTGTCCTGATCACCGATGCCGCAGGTCGCATCGAGTATGTGAATTCCCGTTTCACCCAACTGACCGGTTTTGATGCCGGTGAAGTGCAAGGTTCCACCCCGGCCATTCTTCAGGCCGATTCCAGGTCAGACCAGGATCATGCATTGATGTGGGATGCTTTGAGAAACGGTCATGCCTGGCGTGAGGAGTCCCAGATCGTGCGCAAGGATGGCACCCGGTTCTGGGTTCACGCATCGTTGTCGCCGTTGGTGAATAACGATGGCCTGATTACCCATTTTGTCTGCACCCAGGAAGATGTCACCCATCGCAAACAGGCCGAATTGCAGTTGCGTGAGACCTTCGACAAATTGGCACGCAGCGAAAACCGGTTGCAGGCGATTCTTGACAACATGCCGAGTCTGGTTTTTCTGAAGGATCCGACCGGTCGCTATCTTCTGGCCAATCGACTGTTTCACGAGAGCTTTCGGCTTGATCCGGATGTTGTCATCGGTCATCGGGATCAGGATCTGTTTTCCGAGGAGATCGCCCAGGGGTTTGCCGAATCGGATCGCACGGTTTTGCAACGGGGCGTGGCCTCGGAAGTGGACATGATCGTGCCGTTGGGCGATGAGAAACGGATTTTTCATACCATCCGTTTTCCGGTGGTGGCTGATGACAGTGGTTGTATTTCGATTTGCGGGATTGCCACGGACATCACGGACCGCCGGATTGCCCAGGCCCGTCTGCTCCGTTCCAAGCAGGCCCAGGACATTCTCAACGGGTTGTTGCTGGCCGCCATGGAGCGGAGCAGTCGGTTGCGCGATTTTCTGCAGGATGGGTTGGAAAGGATTCTGGTGGCACCCTGGTTTGTGCCGGATGGTCGTGGTGCCATCCATCTGTTTGGCGCCGGGGAGAATGGTTGCGATGTGGTGTGTCAGATCGGTCTGCCGGATGCCGGGAGTGCGGCGCGGGCCAGTCAGGCCTTCCTGGAGACGGTCTGGGGGCGCAATACCCCGGGAATTCGTTTCATGACCTCGGCACACTGGCCAGGAGGGGTGATTCCAGGATTGAGAGGGCCGTGGGGATATTATTCGGCACCTCTGTTCGCGGATGGACCGGTCAAAGGGGTGATGCAGATCTTCTTGCCTCCGGGACATGTGTGCGGCAAGGACGAAGAGGATTTTCTGGGCACCGTACGCAATACCCTGGCCAGCATTGTGGACAAGATGATCGTGGATCGGCAGTTGATCCTGGCCAAAGAGAAGGCCGAATCGGCCAGTCACGCCAAAAGCACTTTTCTGGCCAATATGAGCCATGAGGTGCGCACCCCGATGAACGGGGTGATCGGCATGTTGACCCTGCTCGGCAAAACCCGCATGAATCCGATCCAGCGCCAATATTTGGCGGTGGCCATCCAGTCGGCGGAGTTGCAGTTGAATATCCTCAATGACATCCTCGATTTTTCCAAAATCGAGGCCGGCAAGCTGACTCTGGAACGGATTCCGTTTGATTGGTTCGAGGTGGTGGACAGTATCGGGACCATGCTTTCCGGTACGGCGTTTGGCAAGGGGTTGGAGGTGGTGTTGCACCTCTCCTGTCGGATCCATCCGGTCTGGATTGGCGATGCCGTGCGTTTGCGTCAGGTATTGATCAATCTGGCGGGCAATGCCATCAAGTTCACGCAAAGCGGTGAGGTGATCATTCGGGCAGATCTGGTGGAGGAGAACACGGAGCGTGTTCGGGTCCGTTTTCATATCATCGACACGGGTATCGGGATTGAAGAGCAGGCACGTGAGCGTTTGTTTCAACCGTTTGTCCAGGCCGATGACTCCACGACACGCCGTTTTGGCGGGACCGGTCTGGGTTTGGTGATCTCCAGACAGATCGTGGAGTCCATGGGCGGAACCATCGGGTTGGCCAGTCAGCCCGGAGGCGGCTCGATGTTCTGGTTTGAGATCGAATTTGCCAAGGAGTTGACGGTTCCACCCGCATCCTGGCCGGATTTTGGTACGGTACGGGTGTTGGTGGTGGATGATAACGATACCAACCGGATGGTATTGGAGCATTATTTTCACATGTGGGGCATGCATTGCCAGGCTGTGGCGGGAGGTGTCGAGGCGCTGCAACTGTTGCGTATGCCCCGGGAGTCACATCAGCCTCCATTTGATCTGGCGGTCGTTGATATGCGCATGCCGGGAATGGATGGATTGGAGTTGGCGCGGGCCATTCGTCAGGATCCGGCCATTCCACAGATGAAAGTGCTCATGCTCAGTTGCGGCATCTATCTGGAAGAGTCGGTCTTGCAGGAGGCCGGGATCGGGGCAGTGGTCATGAAACCGGTGGGTCCGCATCGCCTGGTCCGTGCGTTGGAAGGATTGATGGGATTGGCCTCTGCGGGTGTGGACGGGCGTGGTGACGAGTCGGGCATGCGGGGAGAGGTGGCCTTTTCTGGCAAGGTGCTGCTGGTGGAAGACACCTTTGTCAATCAGCAGGTGGCAGCCAGCATGCTGAAGCAGTTGGGATTGGAGGTGGAGATTGCCCGCGATGGCGAGGAAGGGGTGGCCAAGGCTTTGGCAGGACGTCCGGATGTGATTCTGATGGACATGCAGATGCCGGTCATGGATGGACTGGAAGCGACCCGGCGCATCCGTGAGTGGGAAGGGTTGCGTGGACAGGGGGAGATCCCGATTGTCGCCATGACGGCCAATGCCTTGAGCGGAGATCGTGAACGGTGTCTGGAGGCGGGCATGAACGACTATCTGCCCAAGCCGGTGTTGTGGGATGGCCTGGTCGCCAAGCTCTCCCAATGGTTGCCCAAGCGGGATGGCAAAGAGCGGGTTGCACCATCACCCGTGGCATTGGAGTATCCGGATGAGGGCAAGGCACTGTTTTTGGATCCGGAGTGTCTGGAACGGTTCTGGCACGCCATGAAGGCAGTGCCCGGTGCCTTTTCTCTGGTGATCGAGGAGTTTTTGGAGAGTACGCCGAATCTGTTGGAGGCCATCGAGCGGGGCGGGATGGGGGCGGAACCTGAAGTGGTGCGCGCTGCGGCCCACTCGTTGAAGTCCAACAGTGCCACAGTCGGGGCCATGGCCTTGTCCGAGTTGTGTGCCGTGATCGAAAAGTCGGCCCGGGAACGGGATACGGTGCCAGCCTTGCGTCTCCATCCCGCAGCCATGGCCGCATTCCAGGCCGCCATTCCCGGGCTGCGGGCAGCTTTGGCGCGGGAGAGTCTGGATTAATGTGATCCAGGTTGTGGCATCTGCTGAAAGACAGCGGAGAGCGATTCAGCCTTCAGGATGCGACTGCTCCATGCCTTCAGATCGTCCAGTCCGGCACTTTTGATCTGTTCCTGGATCGTTTTCGGAATGGTGCCAAATCGTTCTTGAAGAAGCTGGAGCAGAGTCTCGGCGCGTCCTTCGAGTTTCCACGTCTCTTTGTTTTGATCAATGATTTCACGGGCAAACAGGGATTGCATCATGTTTTTCTCCTGTGGAGCGATCTGGATGAGTATGGCATCGATGTGTTTCCGATCCAGAGTGGGAAATGTGGTCATCATATAGAGCAGCAGCACGATCAGGAGTTCCGGTGCTTCCTGGAGGGCCTGGGTAATGGATTCCAGGGCCTGCATTTGGCTTTCGGGCTGGTGTGTGCCGTATTTCAGGGTCAAGAGTCCAGCGCGGAGCCGGGCATGGGCCGAGAGTCTGGCATCCGGAATCCGGCCCAGATCGACCAGAAGATAGGTGAAGTCCAGCAGCCAGGGACGCATGCTGGCATTGTGTTCCACCAGGGAGAGAAAATCCGTGGGGATGTTCCAGGTCGAAACGCCGTGATAGAGCACCATGGGGATGATCGCTGGCAACAACCGCCAATCCGGATGCTCTTTTTCCCATTGTTCCAGGAAACGGCTGCGTCCCCGGTCGATCTGTCTGGCAACACGGCGATCCGGGAAGCTTTTGTGTTCGATCAGAATGTAAAAATAGAGGTCCGTCCCCTCCAGGGTGCGTGCCTTGTACAGCAGATCCGAGAAATGCGGACGCAATTCGGGACTGAGGAATGAACCGGGAACCAGTTCCGGGTTGCCTGGAGCCAACAGCGCGACAATGGGTGCGGGCAGTTGTTCACGCAACAAGGCTCCGGCATGCTCCGGGTCTGAGAGCAGCATCTTGAAGAGCTTGTCGTGAGGTTGGGTCAGGTCAGTCATAATTGAAAAACCGCAGACAATGAATCAGCCTTCAGGATGCGACTGCTCCATGCCTTCAGATCGTCCAGTCCGGCACTTTTGATCTGTTCCTGGATCGTTTTCGGAATGGTGCCAAATCGTTCTTGAAGAAGCTGGAGCAGAGTCTCGGCGCGTCCTTCGAGTTTCCACGTCTCTTTGTTTTGATCAATGATTTCACGGGCAAACAGGGATTGCATCATGTTTTTCTCCTGTGGAGCGATCTGGATGAGTATGGCATCGATGTGTTTCCGATCCAGAGTGGGAAATGTGGTCATCATATAGAGCAGCAGCACGATCAGGAGTTCCGGTGCTTCCTGGAGGGCCTGGGTAATGGATTCCAGGGCCTGCATTTGGCTTTCGGGCTGGTGTGTGCCGTATTTCAGGGTCAAGAGTCCAGCGCGGAGCCGGGCATGGGCCGAGAGTCTGGCATCCGGAATCCGGCCCAGATCGACCAGAAGATAGGTGAAGTCCAGCAGCCAGGGACGCATGCTGGCATTGTGTTCCACCAGGGAGAGAAAATCCGTGGGGATGTTCCAGGTCGAAACGCCGTGATAGAGCACCATGGGGATGATCGCTGGCAACAACCGCCAATCCGGATGCTCTTTTTCCCATTGTTCCAGGAAACGGCTGCGTCCCCGGTCGATCTGTCTGGCAACACGGCGATCCGGGAAGCTTTTGTGTTCGATCAGAATGTAAAAATAGAGGTCCGTCCCCTCCAGGGTGCGTGCCTTGTACAGCAGATCCGAGAAATGCGGACGCAATTCGGGACTGAGGAATGAACCGGGAACCAGTTCCGGGTTGCCTGGAGCCAACAGCGCGACAATGGGTGCGGGCAGTTGTTCACGCAACAAGGCTCCGGCATGCTCCGGGTCTGAGAGCAGCATCTTGAAGAGCTTGTCGTGAGGTTGGGTCAGGTCAGTCATGCGCTTGTCGTGGGTACAGGGTTTGCCATGGTCTGGATTTGTCCATCCTAGTCAATCTGCAGCGGAATGGGAATGAAAATCAGAAGATCTGCCAGAGCGGGATGTTGATTTCTTTTTTATGCGAGCGATTGATTAGTTTTTGAATCAATTGTTACGATATTTTAATATTGCCTATACTGTCAGGATATGAATATAATAAAAAAAAGCAAAAAAACAACTAAAGTTATACAATCATGAAGTGCATCTCTGCTTTGCTGATCGTGTTGGCTGTATGGCTGTTGCCATACGGAGGCCAGGCTGCCAAGGTTGCGTATGACGACATGGCGGGCGTGGTCTATTTGGGAAATCACGATGGGGATACCTTTCGGGTGACGATCCCTGGTGTGCCTCCTTTGTTCGGGGAGAACATTTCGATCCGCATCCGGGGTGTGGATACCCCGGAGCTGCGTGGGCAGTGTGCCCAGGAGAAACTGTTGGCGCGTGTGGCCAAACGGGAGTTGCATCATCTGTTGGTTCGGGCTGGAGAGATCACCTTGAAAGAGGTGGGGCGGGACAAATATTTTCGGATTGTGGCCCGTGTGGAGGCGGACGGAGAGGATGTGGGGGCGCGGCTGTTGCGGATGGGGTTGGCCACGCCCTACGATGGTGGGCACAAGCAGGTTCCATGGTGTCAGGCCTCGGTCGATGAGTGACAGGTGAGGATTTTATAATTTTTATTTTGTTGTTTTTTAGGAGAGTCCAGTCAATCCAATAATAAAATAAAAAAAATAGAAATTATGTATTGCTTGTCATATAAAATTAATAGAGCAAATTTCAGGATGGTTCTGCCCGTGTAGGTAATTCCTCTGGAGCCATTCAGCATGATCTGATCGTCACAGCATCGGACGATTCAAGAGAGAAGCCAACCTGGCGGCCTTGCAAAAACTTCAGCAACTCCCCTCTTTTTTCTGCTCCCATATTTCCTAGCAATACCAAGATCGCCGCAATATCCTCTTCAGGACAAAAGAGGTAAGCCATGGGCACACCCAATAGTGTCGCCAATTTTTGAACAAAACGCATGTCCCCTGGGGAATGGCGTCCATGCTCGTATCGGTTGATGCGAGGAGATGCCACGTCCGGGTCAAGACCGGCCTGTATGCCAAGCCCCAATTGAGAGAAGCCAGCCCTGATGCGTGCAGCCTTCAAGCGTTTTGCAAAGATCTGTGTCTCATCCATCCTTTGATCCATAGCCAGGAGAGGAAAAGAGCCAGAGTACATAGTTTTGTTAATTTGAGATTCTTCGTTTTACGTAGAGTTGGCATTGGCTTTGCTTCGATTCTGACAAATCAATTTTATATGAATTTTTGACGCATGATGATAGCGATAAGGGCGGATTGCGCCTTTTTATCTACGAAAAACGAAGACAATATATTGTTTTGTGTAACTATCAATTAAAGTTTAAAACGCTGTCAACACAA
This sequence comes from Magnetococcales bacterium, assembly GCA_011089965.1. Lineage (GTDB taxonomy): Bacteria > Pseudomonadota > Magnetococcia > Magnetococcales > Magnetaquicoccaceae > Magnetaquiglobus. The sequence goes on along the minus strand of JAANAU010000022.1, from coordinate 18,601 downwards.
ACAAATGGAGGGATAAATGATCCGTGGAATGTATACGGCAGCCAGTGGTATGGAAGCTGCTGTCAAGAGACAAGATACGATTGCGAATAACATGGCAAACAGCTCGACGACTGGATTCAAGGCGCAAAGAGCAAATTTCAAGGATGTCTTTTATGCTCTGCTGAAACCTGCTGGAGTTGAGAATGAAGATGGTACAAAAACGCCTGTAGGTATTCAGATCGGTCATGGCGTTACTCTTTCCAGTATTTCGACAAATTTTGGCCAAGGCAGCCTTGTCGATGCCAATCAGAATGACCCAAATGATGTGACGTTGGCAATAAGTGGGCAAGGTTTCTTTAAAGTTACGGATGGTCGTGGCAGAGATTTCTATACACGGGATGGTACATTTCACAAAGACAGAGATGGAAAGATAAAAACCTCCTCTGGCATGACCCTCGTTGATCTTGGAGTAACAGAGGCGCAAACTATCCAAGGAATCACCATCGGTTCCGATGGAAGAGTTCAGATTCAACATCCCACAGGAGATCCGACTGAAGGTCAGCAGATAAAGTTGACGGTATTTATGAACCCCGATGCTTTGATTCGAGTAGGTAATAACTTATATATGCACACAGAAGAGGCGGGTCAGCCGGAAGAGGGTGTTCCAGGGAGTGAAGCTTTCGGAACTTTGATGCAACATAAGTATGAAGCATCCAACGTCGATATGGTTACTGAGATGGTGAACATGATCAACAATCAACGCGGTTACGAGGCCGGATCAAAGGCAATCAATACGGCGGATGAGATGACCGCTCTGATCAAGGATCTGAAACGTTGATCGTCTTGATGTCATTTTCCCTAAAACCGGCGGCCTGATGATATTTTCAGATCGCCGCTGCATCGGTCGATGCGTGAGAGGTGGATTTGGTCAACCATGGCCAAGAGGGTCAGCACCGGGTTATGATGGACTTTTTGGATGTTGTCTGTCTTCATCTCCTCTTGCTGCCATCACGTCATTGCCATGAGCGCCAAACCAAAACAGGTCACCCGTCTGGCGGATTATACGCCTCCCGCTTATCTGGTGGATGAGATTTTCCTGGAGTTGTTGCTCAGGGAGGAGGAGACGCATGTACGGGCGCGCCTGCACATGCGGCGCAATCCTCTGGTGGAACCCAGCCCTGAGTCGCTGCGGCTGGATGGCCGGGATCTGGAGCTGTTGACCATCCAACTGGATGGGGTGCCATTGCGTTCGGAACAGTACCTCCTGGATCACGAACATCTGGTCATACCCCGGGTTCCGGACCGTTTTGTCCTGGAAACCCTGACCTGCATCCATCCACACCAGAACCTCTCTTTGGAAGGATTGTATGGTTCGCGCGGACTTCTGTGCACCCAGTGCGAGGCCGAAGGATTCCGCAAGATCACCTTCTATCCGGATCGACCCGATGTGATGGCCCGTTTCACCGTGCGCATCGAGGCAGATCAGAGTGCTTATCCGGTGCTGCTGTCCAATGGCAATCGGATCGATGCGGGCATGTTGCCGGAAAATCGTCATTATGTGGTCTGGGAAGACCCTTTTCCCAAGCCTTCCTATCTGTTTGCCGTGGTGGCGGGCCGGTTGGCGTGTCATGCCGGAACCTTCACCACGGCTTCGGGCCGTTCGGTGGATTTGCAAATCTGGGTGGAACCGGAAAACATCGACCGGTGCCAGCATGCCTTGGATTCCTTGAAACAGGCCATGCGTTGGGATGAGGAGCGGTTCGGGTGCGAGTATGATCTCGATCTGTACATGATCGTTGCGGTCAACGATTTCAATTCCGGAGCCATGGAGAACAAGGGGTTGAACATCTTCAACGCCCAGTATGTCCTGGCCGATCCCCTGCTGGCCACGGATGCCAATTACGAAGAGATCACAAGCGTGATTGCCCACGAATATCTGCACAATTGGACCGGCAACCGCATCACCTGCCGCGACTGGTTTCAGCTCAGTCTCAAGGAGGGGTTGACCATTTTCCGGGATCAGGAGTTCTCCTCGGATCTGGGTTCCCGCCCGGTGCAGCGTATTCGGGATGTGTTGCGTTTGCGTGCTGCCCAGTTTCCGGAGGATGCCGGCCCCACTGCCCACCCGGTGCGACCTGCGAGTTACATGGAGATCAATAATTTTTATACGGCAACCGTGTATCACAAGGGGGCTGAGGTGGTGCGCATGCTTCAGACCCTGGTGGGACGGGAGTGTTTCCGGCGAGGGATGGATCTTTACCGGCAGCGGCATGATGGTCAGGCCGTGACGGTGGAGGATTTCGTGTGCGCCATGGAGGCGGTGTCCGGGCGGGATCTTGGCCTGTTTCAGAGGTGGTATCGTCAGGCCGGCACCCCGGAGTTGAGCGTCCAGCGGAGTTTTGATGAACAAGCGGGTGCGTTGCAGTTGACCGTGACCCAGCACTGTCGCGTCCACGGACAACAGGAGCCGGGAGCGCCGTTGACCATTCCTGTGACACTGGCTTTGCTGGATCCGGTGAGCAAAACCCCTTGGCCCGTGGCGCTGCCAGGAGAGGATCCTTTGACCGCACCGCGTGAGCGGGTCATGGAGTTGACCCGGACCGAAGAGACCTGGCGTTTCATCGGCCTGCCCAAAGCACCGATTCCGTCGCTCTTGCGGGGTTTTTCTGCGCCGGTCCGATGGAAAACCACGCTGTCGGATGAGGAGTTGGCGTTTTTGTGGGAGGCGGATACCGATCCTTTCAACCGGTGGAATGCCGGGCAGCAATTGGCGATGCGGGTGTTGTTGAGCCTGGCGCGCAGGCCCGATGATTCGGTGCCTGACTCTTTCGTGGCGGCTTTCGGGGCCACGCTGCACGCTGCCGATCTGGATCCGGCGCTGAAGTCTCTGGCCATCTCCGTGCCGGGCATGAGCCTGTTGATCGATGCCATGGAGGCGGCCGATCCTGCGGCCTTGTTTGCCGGGCGTGAACGGGTGCGGCACACCTTGGCGGAGCGGTATCGTGAGGGGTTGTGGGCGGTGTATGCAACCCATCAGACTCCGGGGCCGTATCGTCTGGATCCGGCGGATATGGGGCGTCGTGCGCTGAAGAATGCCGTACTGGCTTTGCTGCTGGCCCTGCCCGGGGAGGAGCGGGCTGCGCAGGTGGCCGCAGAACAGGTCAGACAGGCAGACAACATGACTGACCTGATGGGGGGATTGGTCCCATTGGTCCATGCCGGTCGCATCGAGGCGGTTTCACTGCTTGCGATGTTGGAGCAGCGGTGGCGGCAGACTCCTCTGGCCATGGATAAATGGTTTGCCATGCAGGCGTTGGCACCTGTGGAGCAGGCTTTGGAGCAGGTGCAACGGCTCATGCGGCATCCTGCCTATGATGGCCGCAATCCCAACCGGATCCGGGCGGTGGTTGGCTCTTTTTGTCACGGGAATCCAACGCAGTTTCACGCGCTCTCGGGTACAGGTTACCGTTTCCTGGTTGGGCAGATTCGGGATCTGGATGGGTACAATCCCCAGATGGCGGCCCGGTTGGTGACGGCCTTGAGCCGCTGGCGCCATTTTGAGTCGCGCAGATCGTCTGCCATGCGGGCTGCCCTCGAAGAGATCGTGGCACTGCCGGGTTTGTCACGCAACAGCTATGAGATCGTATCCAAATCGCTTGTTTGACCTGGATTGCATTCTCTGTGGGGATTGGTTCACAATGGGGTCAGGTTTCACGTATTGATCTTGAGCAGGAGAATACCGATGACCCCGGATATGCCCTCCCCATCCCTCCCTTCCGCCGGGGGAGCGGAACGGCCCAGAGCCGAAGCCCGTTTTGCCTTTCATACCAGGATCCGTCTGGAAGTGGCTGTGGGTGAGAGCATCTGCGGTTGGACTGCGGATGTCAGCATGAGCGGAGCTTTCATGGAGACCGATACCTCGAACCTGGCTGTCCAGGTTGGGGACAAGGGGGTGGTCTTTCTGGAGATGAGGGAGGGTGGGGCCAGTTATGAGGTCTCGTTCCCCTGTACGGTCGCGCGCGTCAATGCCCGGGGTATCGGGTTGGACTTTGAAAGCGAACAGTGACCGGGTTGGCTGGATCATGTTGCCCAAAGGTGCATCCATGCCTGTCATATCGATGTTTTACGGATTGATTGTTCGGATGTTTTTCTTTGATGCAGATCGGCATCATGTGCCGCATTTGCATGTGGAATTCGGGGAGTTGAACGCGGTATTCAGCATTGAGGATGGCGAGATCCTGGTCGGAGAGTTGCCACGTCAAAAGGTCCGTTTGGTCCAGGCGTGGATTGAGTTGCATCGTGATGAGTTGTTGGCGGATTGGAAATTGGCCCAGGAAGGGTGTGAACTCTTTCGTATCGATCCGTTGAAGTGAGGAGATTGCAGTGATAACACCTAATGTTGTTGCTGTTGAGGTGCGCGACTCTTGGTTGTTGTTGTTGTCCTTTGCCAATGGAGAGCAACGCTGTTTTGATGTGGCACCATACCTGGATAAGGGTATTTTCAAGGAGTTGCGCGATTTTTTCTATTTCCGGTCTGTGCGGGTCGTATCCGGATTCGTGGCTTGGCCGCACGGTCAGGATTTCAGCCCGGATACCCTGTATTTGAAGAGTGTTCCTTTTTCTCTTCCATGAACAGTGGGGATGTTGCCTTTCACCCTCCCCGGACCAGGCGGAAGCCGAGATCGTCCAGGGCAGTGAAGGCTTCGATCCGTTGCCGACGGGCCATGCGGCACTCTTTGGCCATGCAGTTGAAACCCGAACCGCGTACCACCCGGGCTTCGTCCAGGGTGCCAGCCGCTGACGGCAGGCTCCCCCTTTTGGTATCAAAATCGGCCTGAAAACGATCTTCCGTCCACTCTCTGACATTGCCTTCCATGTCAAACAATCCCCAGTCATTGGGGCGTTTTTCACCCACGGGCCGGGATTGGCCGCCGGAGTTGCTTTTGACCCAGGCATAATCGGTCAAACTCCAGTGGTCCGGGTCTCCGGTGATGAACGGGGCCGTATGGCCGGCGCGTGCGGCATACTCCCATTCGGCTTCGGTCGGCAACCGCAGGTTGATCCCTTCGCCAAGCTGGCGGCTGAATTGACGGACGAATTTCTGCACATCACTCCAGGAGACCCGTGCGACCGGATGGTTGGCCTTGCTTTCCCGGTACAAACCCGGCGGGTAATCGCCCATGATGCGATTCCAACGCCCCCAGGTCACCAGGTGTTTGCTGATCCAGAACCCTTCGACCCGTATTTCCCGTTGCGGCATCTCATCCTGGCGGCGTCCAGACTCACCGGCTGGTGAACCCATCTTGAAGGTTCCACCCGGCAACCAGATGAACTCCATGCGTGTCAACGGTTCCACCCAGACCGCTCCCCGCTTGCGGATCGCCGGCACAACCGCCGAACCCAGCACTGTACCCGAACCGGCTGCTGTTGCCGGTGGCTCGACGCTGCGGTGGTTGACCAAAACCACAGGATCTGATGCTGGCGGCTCTGTCACAGGATGGGGTGTCTGGTTGGGCACCTCGCCACGGGTGGGATGGAGCAACTCCTGCTTGCGCACCTGGACCTCTTCCGGATCCACGCGCGTGGCAAACTCGTTCATCGAGGCGATGAAACTGCGCCAACTGCTTTTCTTGCGGACCGCACCCGGATCTGCTGCTCCCACCACTCCGGCTTCCGGGGGGCGCAGGATGGTCTGGGGGGAGTCGTGGTGTGCGGGTTCGGAAGAGGGGGGAGCCTGGATGTCACCCAGCAACATGGCGCGCCATTCGCGCACCGATTGGGGGCGTTCTCTTTCCAGGACCATTAGCGCCCAGTCCACGGCCTTGAGAAATCCGGCAGAGTACCGTTCCTTGCCGATCTCGATGGCCGGTTTCAGAGGGTCGGGTTCGGCCCGCAGACGGGCGGAGATCCGTTGCGAGGCATCCACCGGTTTGTCGCCTGAGATGCAGCGATACAATACGCCGCCCATGGCATAGATGTCTGACCAGGCCCCTTGACGGTCGCCAGAGGAGTCGTATTGTTCAAACGGGGAGTAGCCCATGCTCAACAGGCTGGTCATCTGGTCCCCCTGACCGGCCACGGCCTGGCGGGCTGCGCCAAAGTCCAGGATCACCGGAGAGCCGTCGGCGCGAATCAGGATGTTCGGGGGTTTCAGATCCCGATGGATGAAAGCCGATTTGTGCAACAGCTCCAGACCATCCAGCAAAGGGGGCAGAATCCGTTTGAGAGCCGCTTCAGGCAACACTTTGCGCCGTTTGAGGATCGAGTCCAACCCTTCCCCTTCCACATACTCCATGACCAGATAGGCGGTATTGGCATTGCGAAAAAAGCTGACCACCCGCACGATGCTGGGATGGCGGAAACGGGCCACGATCTGTGCCTCTTTCAGAAAGCTGTCCAGCCCCCAGTCAAAGGTTTTCCGGTCTTCCGTGGAGTTGGGCACCACGTCGGAGCCGCCGCGTCGGGTGGCAAAGGCTGTGGGGAGATACTCCTTGATGGCCACCAACTGGTTCTGGTTGGTGTCGCGTCCCAGGTAGGTGATTCCAAACCCGCCCTTGCCCAAAACCCGGACGATCTCAAACCAGAGCAGTTTTGTCCCTGGTGGCAGCGCGCTGCTGAAGTGTTCCGAATTCATGAGTGCATGCCGGATGGTACGGGTTTAAGTGGATACCGCAACATGTCTTGGACCCGGAAGCCGACAGGATCAATCCAAACGTGACGCTCCGCCCAATCGGGTACGCAGGGCGCCGGCCTGATCTTCCAACTCTTCATCCGGCAAATCCTGTTCCTCGACATCCAAGCTGTAAACTTTATGCTGTTCCACATCGCGGCGCAATGGAGATTTCAAGAAGTCGAACCAGGAGGGTTTGGCAGAGGCCATGGGTTGGGGTTCTGGCGGGTGTGCATCGTCGAACTCATCGAGCATGTGAAGATCGCGATCCCCATCCCAGACCTCCTCTTCGAGAGTGTCGCGCGGTTCCTCCAGTGGTTCCGGTTCCCAGGCATATGGGGTTTTGTCAGCCGGTTTCCAGAGTTTGTCTCGGCTCTCGCGGAACCAGGTGACGATCTGTTCAAAGCTGTTGCGGAACATCATCGACAATCCGGCAGCCAGCACCACCCCCTCTTCCAGCAGTCGCACCCCGAACGGGTGGGTGTGGGAGGAGGCGGCAGCAGCGCGGCGCCGTCCGTTTTCACGTGCAACGCTGGCAGCCCGTTCCATGCGGTTGGCTTCGGGCAGGATCTCCTGGAGACGGTTCCGGGTGCGTGGTTGCACCTTTTGGTTCTCCAGAATGGACGGGCGTCCGAACCGTGAATGGGTCCGTTCTGCCGTGACCCAGCGGGTGGCGGATTTGCGTTTGTTGGCATGCATGATCATGGCATTGACCTGGTCATGTTGAAAGTCGCTTGACAAAAACCCTCTGCACCGGTTTTCCTCTTGTCACAAGTCCCATCAACCCTGGTCTGTATCAAGAGAGACTCTCCATGCTACCTTCGGCTCCACACAGTCCATCCCATCCCAAACTTGGCCATCTGACCCCTCACGAAGCGTTGGAGATGGTCTCCAAACCCGAGACATTGTTCATTGACATCCGTTCCGAGGTGGAACATTTCTTTGTGGGTTGTCCACGCGGCGTGATCAATATTCCCTGGCAGGATGCTCCGGATTTTGAACTCAATCCGGATTTTGTCCAGGATGTGGAGCGGACTGCCAAGAGCAAGGCGCGCACCATTGTATTGATCTGCCGTTCCGGTCATCGTTCCATTGATGCCGGCAACCGTCTGCTCCAGGAGGGGTTTGAAGCGGTGTATCATGTCCTGGAGGGTTTTGAAGGGGATCGCGATGAGCAGCACCATCGTTCCAGTGTCAATGGTTGGCGTTTTCGCGGTCTCCCCTGGGTTCAGTGTTGACGGTTGGTCCGGTTGCGTGGTTCAGGGGGTCACGCGCCGGGCAAAACCCACCATTTCCGGCACCAGATAGATCAAAAATCCGATCACTCCCAATACCACCAGCAATACCAGTCCGCCCACCAGATTGACGGTCAGGTCGGCATGCGAGGTTGAACGGGCCATCATGGCGGCTATGTCGCGCATCGAGACCACGCCCATGAAGCGGGGTCCGTCAAAGGCCAGCAGATGGCGGATGCGGTGTTCCCGCATGCGGTTCAGGCTCTCTTTGCAGCTGGCATCGTGGGCGATCTGGACCAGATTCCGGGTCATCACCTCGTGAATCGGGGTGGTCATGGGATCTTTCTGTTTGCCCACCACCCGGACCAGAAGATCCCGTTCCGAGAAGTATCCGACCACCGTGCTCCCTTCCATGACCACCAGGGAGCCGGAGCCTCGGGCGACCATGATTTCCACTGCTTCGGATACCGTGCGGTACTGGTTGACAGTGACAACGTTCTCCTGGATGACTGACGTGATCCTGCATGACATGGTTTATTGATCCGTGTTGTGTAAGGTGGCGTCTCAGTCTTTGGAGTCGGTTAAGGCAGACTCCCTAATGTTCCAATCGGCGCATCTTACCGGGTTGTCGCTGCTCCAGTCATTGAAAAAAATGATCCTGTCTGTTGTCTGCCGTCAATACCGTTGCCAGCGACCGGGTTTGGTGCCAGGTCGCCGGGTGCATAAGAGGTGTCAAGAAAGCGTGACGGGTGGTGATTTTCTCTTATGAACGGTAAGATTAAGCAAATAATGTGCCAACAAGTCAGGGTGCGGTTGCCGTTTCGTTCCGTGGCCGTTGCAGGGTGCGCAAATGCAACTCCCGCAATTGGGCCGCATCCACGAACGACGGGGCCTGGGTGAGTGGACAGGCCGCTTTCTGGGTTTTGGGAAAGGCGATCACATCGCGAATCGACTCCGCACCCAACATCATGGCAATCAACCGGTCCATGCCCAGTGCCAAACCTCCGTGGGGTGGCGCGCCGAACTCCAGGGCATGCAACAAAAAGCCGAATTTCTCTTCCGCCTCCTCTGCGCCGATATCCAACAACTCCAACATGCGGCGTTGCATGGCCGGATCGTGGATACGAATGGAGCCGCCGCCCACTTCGCTGCCATTGAGCACCAGATCATACGCCCGTGAACGGACAGAATCGACACCGGTATTGCCTTCGGCCTCCAGGGAGGCAAAATCCTCGCTCATCGGTGCGGTGAAGGGGTGATGCACCGAAGTGAAGCGCCGTGCCTCTTCATCCCATTCCAGGAGCGGAAACTCCGTCACCCAGACAAAGGAGAACGGTACGGCGTCGATGAGGTTCAAGTCTCGACCCACCTTGACCCGCAGCCGTCCCAACGATTCGTTGACCACCTTGAGCTGGTCGGCACCAAAAAAGAGCAGATCCCCATCCTGTACGCCGGTGGCCTCGGCAATGGCAGCCAGTTCGGTTGCGGAGAAGAACTTGACGATGGGGGATTGCCAGCCCCCCTCTTGCCAGGGGCCGTTGATTTTGATCCAGGCCAACCCCTTGGCACCATAGATGCCCACGAACTCGGTATAGGTATCGATCTCCTTGCGGGTCAAGGCTGCCCCGCCCGGTACGCGCAACACCTTGATTGCCCCCTGCTGGCCGCGTTTGCCGGTCATTTGGGCCACCTGGGCAAACACCTTGAAGCCGGTGTCTCTCAACAGGTCGGTCAAGTCGGTCAATTGCATGCGAATGCGGGTGTCCGGGGCATCCAGACCGTAGCGATCCATGGCTTCGGCATAGGTGAGACGGGGAAAGGGCAAAACGGGCGTCACCTCCAGCACCTCGCGGAACAGTCGATACACCACCTGTTCAACCAGGGCCATGACCTGATCCGGATCCACGAAGCTCATCTCCAGATCCACCTGGGTGAATTCGGGTTGCCGGTCGGCGCGCAGATCTTCATCCCGAAAGCAGCGGGTGATCTGGAAATAACGGTCATATCCGGAGATCATCAGCAACTGTTTGAACAGTTGCGGAGACTGGGGCAGGGCATAGAACTGTCCGGGGTTGACACGGGAGGGCACCAGATAGTCGCGCGCCCCTTCCGGGGTGCTGCGCGTCAGCATCGGGGTTTCCAGCTCCAGAAAGCCATGGTCGTCCAACGTGCGGCGGATCGATTGCAGAGCGCGGTGGCGGGCCATCAGATTGCGCTGCATTGTCGGACGTCTCAGATCCAGAAACCGGTGGGTCAGCCGTACCACTTCGCTCACCTCTTCGTCCAGTTGAAACGGCAAGGGTGCAGCACTGTTGAGAATCGTCAAACGGGCCACCCGCACTTCGATCAGACCGGTGGGCAGTTTGCAGTTTTCGGTCTCCGGAGGGCGCCGGGCCACGCTGCCTGTGACCTGCAACACGAATTCATTGCGCAGCACATGGGCCTCCCCATGAGCAGTGCCCGGTTCGTCAGGACTGAAGACGATCTGTACCAATCCGGTGCGATCCCTGAGATCCACAAAGATCACTCCGCCATGGTCGCGGCGGCGGTTCACCCATCCGCACAGCGTGACCGTCTGCCCCTCCAGGCTTTCACGCACATCGTTGCAATAATGGCTGCGCTCCATCATCCCTTCTCCTCAATGGCCTGATCCGACGGTTCAGATTCCGGATCGGCGGATTCTGCATTGTCCTCTTCTTCTTCGACCAAAGGTTGGCGATTGCGGGCGCGCTCCAACGCTTCGTTGACCAGTTGAACCATGTAGGCCTGCTCCTGTTCGCGGAAGCCGGCGCTCAATGCCATGGCCTGTTCATATGCGGCAATGGCCTGCTCCCAGAGTTCGGAACCATGACGCAACAAACCGTTCAGGTAGTGGTTGAAGGGGTTGTCGGGTTTTTCCTTCAGGGCGGTCTCCACCCAACTGGTCGCACTCTCCAGATTGCCCTGATCGATGTAGAAGGCGGCCAGCTTTTGGGCTACCTGCCAGGCATCCACCTTGCGCAGATTCTTGAACTCTTCCAACAGGAACCGTTCCCCTTCCGGGGCCAGACCCGCCTCCACCAGCCATTCGGCATAGCGGGCGATCCAGTAGTCGATCAAAACGAACGGATCGTCTCGATCCCCATCCAGCATCTGTTTGAGCAGGGTCAAGGCCATATCGGTTTCCCCTTCCTTCTGGTAGGCTGCCGCCATCTCGGCCAGGGCCAGGGCCGAACATTTTTCCAAAGGAACGTTGTCCAGGACATCCAGATGCAGATTCTGGATGATCTGCGAGGTGGCCATGGCGCGGATCACCGGAGTCGGGGATCCCAGTTTCCAGACCACCGATTGTTCGGACTCCAGGTGACACTGCTTGTACTTTTTGCCGGATCCGCAGGGACAAGGATCGTTGCGTCCGATTTTGGGTGGGGCCACGAGATGGGATGTGCGCGCCGCAAAACCCTGTTCGGGCCTGGGGGCCATGGCCATCAGACGTTCGGCAAAATAACGATACCATTTGTGAAATGGCCCGTTATCGACCTGGTCGTCGTTGGCCAACCAGCGGGTCAGTGCCTCGACGTTGTTCAACTGAACGGCCTGGATCAAGGCCGCGACATAGTTTTCCGCTTGGTTGAGGTCAATGGGTGAACCCACGGAACGGCTCCTTATGGCAATGGATGGGATCAGACTGTTTTTAACGAAACGTGAATCTTACTCAAGAGACCGACGCAACGCCAGTCTGGACAAAATCGTTTTCTTGAAAAAAAATAGATCGGAGTCGTTTCCCCTCTCTTACCAGGATGGCCATCATGACACTGCGCACCCGTTTTGCCCCGTCGCCCACAGGTTTTCTGCATATCGGTGGGGCGCGTACCGCCCTGTTCTGTTGTCTGCACACCCGCCGCCATCAGGGAACCTTTCTGCTGCGCATCGAAGATACCGATACCGAGCGTTCCACACCCGAGGCCGTGGAGGTGATTCTGGAGGGGTTGCGTTGGCTGGGATTGGCTCCGGATGAAGCCCCCTCTTTCCAGTCTGACCATACGGCGCGTTATCTGGCGGTGGTGCAGGAGCTGTTGGCTGCCGGTCATGCCTACATCTGCACCTGTTCCAGGGAGCGGCTGGATGCCGTGCGCGAGCGCCAGCGGGAGGTGGGGGACAAGCCGCGCTATGATGGCCACTGTCGGAACCGGAATCTCACGCCGGGTCCGGAATCCCATGTGATCCGTTTCAGAACCCCGCATACGGGTGAGGTGGAGTGGGAGGATCAGATTCAGGGGAAGATCTGTTTTGCCAACTCCGAGCTGGATGATCTGATTCTGGTCCGTTCCGACGGCTCACCCACCTATAATCTGGCCGTGGCCGTGGACGATCATGACATGGGCATCACCCTGGTGATCCGGGGCGAGGACCATATCAGCAACACCCCGCGTCAGATCCATCTGTTTCGAGCCATGGGTTGGGAGATTCCCGCGTATGCCCACATGCCGTTGCTGCATGGTGCGGATGGGGCCAAGCTGTCCAAGCGGCACGGGGCTGTGTCGGTGTTGCAATACCGGGAGGAGGGATTTTTGCCAACCGCCATCAACAACTATCTGGCCCGTCTCGGTTGGTCCCATGGGGAGCAGGAGATTTTTACCATGGTCGAGCTGGAGCAGCTTTTCGATGTGCGGCAGTTGGGCCGCTCTGCCGCGATCTTTGATCGTGCCAAACTTTTGTGGATCAATGGCCATCACATCCGGGCCGCCACGCCGGACCAGTTGCTGCCCGAGTTGGCCTTTCAACTCGGTCGTCTGGGGGTGGATCCCATCCCTTCGGTGGAGCAGTTGGCCCGCATTCTGCCGGAGTTTCAGGCCCGGGCCGCCACCATGGTGGAAATGGCGCAAAAATGTCGGTTTCTTTTCATCGATTCGGTCCAGCCGTATGAAGAGAAGGCCGCGCGCAAGCATCTTCTTCCATCCATGCGTGTTCCATTGGAGACGTTGTTGCAAGCCGTGACGGCTGTGACAGAGTGGCATTTTGAGGGGGTCGAGCGCGCCTTTCAGAAGGTTTTGACTGCCCATGGACTCAACATGGGGCAGTTGGCCCAACCGTTGCGGGTGGTTTTGACCGGTTCTGCCGCCTCACCCGGCATCATCGAGACCATGGTGATGCTGGGGCGGGAAAAGTGTTGCCAGCGTCTTCAGGCTGGTCTGGCCTGGATGGATGGTGGGTGTGGATAAGGCTGTCTGAGCGGGTTGGTGACAGGTCTGGAACCTCTTGCACGGTTTCCGGATGTTCGGGTTGCCCGGTTTGGTACTTGATTCCGACTTTGCCCCTTCTTGGGCAGTCTGCATGTTTCTGCGCTCTCCGGGGCTGTGACCACCACCACCACGGCAAGCGATTTCATCGATCTGCGCAACGGGGTGTTGCGTCAGATCTGCAAGCCGGGCAGCAGCACCGGAAACGATGGCTGGCTGTTCGCTGCGGGCGCGGATCCGGATCCGATCCGTGACGATGATTCGGCTACTTTTCCTGAAATGATAAAAATAATTGTTTCAACATCTTGTGGACCGGGAAGTGGCGACAAGATCGGTATCTGGTGCAGGAAACAGCATGGGTTTGCTTGTAGCGCAAGGTGGTCAGGAGATGTCGGGTGGCATCGGCCAGCCAGAAGAGGAATACGATCCCTTTCGGCTGGGATATCCAGTCCGAAAAGATCATACCGGCAACAGAGTCTGGCACTTGATGGTTATAATATGGTTGATAATATTAAAACCTGATTTTAACAAATTATTAAAATGAGAAACTGAAGGTGGTTGTTTTCTATAAAATGAGAAAAAAGCATGATTCCTGGATGATTTTTTTGAAATCACGGCGCGGATCTCAAAAGACAGGCGATTGATTTTATTTAATTTTTCACAAAGATTGTAAATGGTCTGCATGTAAACAAGTTGGCGCTAAATTTGCTTTTATCCTGATTATGGTGTTATGGATGTTTGGATGTGACCATGAGAAACTGTAAAGTTTAGGGGTGTCCCGTTAATCGATATGACATTTACAGATTTTTGGGAAGTGTTATGAAAAAATACATAAAAATAATAGTTGTTATGCTTGCTTCATGGTTTTCACCTGGAACGGGTCAAATGTATTTAGGAAGGGTTGGGTTGGCATTTTTTTTAAGTTTTATATATTCGATTTGCAGTTTTATTATGATAAAAATATCGCAATATGGTGATGTGCGGATGGTGTTTGCCAATGCCTTTCTGTTTCATCCAAGCGAATCGCTTTATTTTGGGTTTGTTGCAGCGCAATTCATCCGGTTCGCGATCACCATTGTTTCCCCTCTGCATGCTTTCTTTGTATTCCGGAAGCAGGCGGTTGTTCAACCATTGGGAGCGATAAAAACTGTTGCAACGCTATTTATTTTGATGATTCCATACTTGGTTGGCTATTTTTTCTGGCGACAAGAGGCACCACGATTGTTAAGCAATTATTATGACATGACAATCGGAGGTGTTGCTTATCGAATACCTAAAAGCTATGTAAGGAGTATCTCATTCAAATCTCCAGGTGTCTTGAAGCATGTTGCCATCGATTTTTCGTATCCGGATATGGTGCCGCTCGCAAAAATGTCTGCTGAGATGCTCGATGAACCGGGGTTTGGTAGTCGCATCAGGTTGCTTGTACAAGATGGTAATGATCATCCTAATGTTATTGATGTAATCAGTAATGGTGAAAAAGCCGGGATGATCAATCTGAATGGAATCAATTATCAGGTGGATGGATTGCAAGCCGTACTAGCAGGAAAACCATTATGGGATAATGCTGATCGCTTCATTTTGGTTCGCAACTTTTTCCCTATTATGTTCCTTTCGTGTGATAGACAAGAGCCTAAAATATTTCCTGGTTGCAATTTTTATGCTAATATTCACCATAATACCAGGGTGGAAGGCTCGTTCGGGCGACAATATCTTGATGAGATCGAATTTGTGAATCAAGCATTTATAAAATTATTTAATGGTTTTAGAGAGGATGCGACCATGGCCGTTGATTCCAACACTTCCATTTCATCTCACACCGGAGATTCCTATGGCAAGCAATGAAATCTTCATTCAGGATACTTTTGTGCGTGCCAGCCTGTTGAATGAAGCAGGCAGAGTCGAAGAGGCATGGTCATTGATTTACCAGGAAACAGGTGACACCTATGCCAAGGCTGCAACTAAAATTATTGGTGGATCTGTGCTGACCCCAAGTGCAAGTCTCGGGGGTTACCTTTATCTGAAGGGTGGTGGCGATCCGGAAAAGTTTATGCCAATGGCTCAAAGACATCAGAAACAATATATTGAGCAAACAATATTAAAAGATGACTTTTTAAATACCAATCAAATCGAGAGAAGTTACATTGATGCGGCTAAAGTCTTTGATATTCCAAAGACCGCCATACCAGCATTGGTCAGCAATGTCGCCGATTTGTCAGAGATATTGCCAGATATGTTAGTTGAACCACATTGGGGAATGCAGGTCGGTATGTCGCCCGGTCGGATCTCGGAAATCCGAAACACGCCTGAAGGGTTGAGCGTCGAGGATGCTCGTAGACAATTCCGCAGGGCATTCTGTGCAACCAGCCTAGATCAGGATCAGTCTGTACTCGACCTGTTGCGAAACTTCCCGGTCTATTCGGGCGGGGATTATACCGGAAGGTGGGAATACTACCCTATGAGGTTGAATCCCAAAAGGGGCAACGGGGCCGATGCCGCATGGCGAGGCACTATACCGCCGCCACCGAATGACCCTCTGGTTCTCGATCTGGACGGGGATGGGATTGAGGTCACTGCTGCCGATACAATCGTTGTGTTTGATCATGACGGAGATGGGGTGAAAGCGGGAACCGGATGGATCCGGCCCGATGACGGCTGGCTGGTGCTGGATCGGAATGGGAACGGCACCATCGATTCGGGTGGGGAACTTTTTGGGGTGAACACCCTGAAAGTCGATGGTCAACTGGCCCGTGACGGGTTTGATGCGCTGCGGGAGTTGGACGACAACCAGGATGGCCGTATCGACCAGCAGGACGGTGATTTTGCCGCGCTGCAAATCTGGCGCGACCTGAACCAGGATGGCATCAGCCAGAGTGCGGAACTGACCACCCTGGCGGATCATGGCATCATGGCAATCGGGGTCAGTTCCATCCCGGTGCGTATCGACTTGGGCAGTGGAAACATACAAACCGCTGCCGGCACCTTCACCTATGCCGATGGCCGCACGGGCAATACCGGAGCAACGGGAGAAGAGACCAGCGACGGTACGATTGCCAACCTGGATCTGATGACCGACATCTTTCACAGCACCTTCACCGACCGGATTCCGCTTACCGAACAGGCCAGGAGATTGCCGAACGTGCGCGGAACCGGGCGGGTGCGTGATCTGTCCGAGGCCATCAGTCTGTCAAGCGATCTTGCAGAGTGGGTCGAATTGTATGCACAGCAGACCACGCGCGATGGTCAACTCGCCATGCTGGATCGTCTCATGGAGTTGTGGGCCGACACCTCGGAAATGAAATCGCTCAAGATGCAGGCCGAGTCCCTGGCATCCGTTGGCGTCCGTCTTGTTTACAGTCTGGATGGTCTGGTGCAGGGAACGCCAGAGTATGAGAGTTTCGTACGCAAATTGGGTATTGTCGAACGCTTCATGGGGTTCACCTATGGTGGGCAGGGCGGGATGGTCAGTATGACCCCGCTCAATGTCAATGCGGGCATCATCGGTGTCCGGCTCTGGGATCCCCAGAGTGCCAATATCTCTCAAGCCTATGAACTGTTCAAGGCAGATGTCTATGAATCGTTGCTGTTGGAGACCCGCCTCAGTGGATATTTGAACCAGTTGGATCTGGTATCGCGAGGTGGTCGAGTCGTGCCGGATTTCGGGAACCTGCAAAAGAGTTTCGAGTCGGCCATTGCGCGCAATCCACGCGACGGGGTCATTGACCTGATCGAGTTCTTGAACGTCATGGGGGAGACAAACCTCAAGAATCAGGGTTGGCACGGTGCGGCATTTCTGGCTGCCCAATTGGACCATATCCCCGAGTTGGGTGCGTTCACGGAAGATCTGAACCATTGGACGGTGCGTTTTGCCGGTCCGGGCGATGCTGCGCCTGGTCGTACCTCTGGACAGGATTTTCTGGTGGGGGCGGGACGCAACGACGAGATTTCCGGAGGAGATGGCGATGACATCCTGGCAGGCGGTGCGGGCAACGACACCCTGCATGGCGAGAACGGAGCCGATGTTCTGGTGGGCGGTCCGGGCAATGACACGCTTTCCGGCAGCGCTGGCAGCGACACCTATCTGTTTGGTGCGGGCAGTGGCCAGGACAAGATCCTCGAGTACCACCATAGCGCAGGCAACATCGATACCCTCCGGATGACCGGTCTGCTTCCTTCGCAGATCACGTTTGGCCGCAACACCACTGCGACCGGTTGGGGCCAGGATCTGGTGTTCACGATCAATGGCACGACCGACAGGATGACCGTGTTCAATTATTTTCTCGGTGAAGACTTCAAAATCGAAAAAGCCGTATTCGACAACGGAACGATATGGAGTTCGGCTGAGTTTGATGCCACGCAGACGGTACTGCCGACCGGTGCTTCATGGAATGGTTTGAGCGGCAATGACGTGATCGATCTGAGGAGTGAGGTCTCCACTGTGGTGTATGGTCCGGGATGGGGAAACAATACGGGCGATGACACGTATCTGTTCGGAATCGGTGCGGGTCAGGATGTGCTGTATGAATATGACGCCACGGCAGGCAATACGGATACCGTGCGGATCTTCGGCAAACTGCCTGCGGAGGTGAGCCTGGGTCGCAGTGTTGAAAGTGGGAATATGACCCGGGATCTGGTGATCGTCCTCAACGGCACATCAGACCGGTTGACGGTGAAGAACCACTTTTTCGGCAGTGTTTGTACCATCGAAAGAATCGAGTTCGACAATGGCACGGTATGGGGTGCAGCGGAGTTCAACCAGGCCATGTTGGTTCCTGCGGTCTCCGGGGCTGTGACCACCACCACGGCGAGCGACATCATCGATCTGCGCAACGGGGTGTCGAGTCAGATCTACGGGCCAAGTGGTAATGTTGGCAGTGACACTTGGCTGTTCGGCGTTGGTGCGGGCCAGGATATGGTGAATGCCTACAACGAAACGTCAGGCAATGTGGACACTGTCCGCATCATGGGCAAACTGCCTTCGGAGGTGACTCTGGGTCGCAGCGTCAGCGGCACGAATATGACCCGTGATCTGGTGATTGCCCTCAACGGCACATCAGACCGGTTGACGGTGCAGAATCACTTCCTGGGTAATGCCTATACCATTGAAAGAATCGAGTTCGAGGATGGTACGGTGTGGGGTGCGGCAGAGTTCAACCAGGCCATGCTGGTTCCTGCGGTCTCCGGGGCTGTGACCACCACCACGGCGAGCGACATCATCGATCTGCGCAACGGGGTGTCGAGTCAGATTGACGCGCCGGGCAGCAGTACCGGGAATGATACCTGGCTGTTTGGTGCGGGTGCGGGCCAGGATATGGTGCGTGCCTACAACGAAACGTCAGGCAACGTGGATACCGTCCGCATCATGGGCAGGCTGCCTTCGGAGGTGACTTTGGGTCGCAGTGTCAGCGGCACGAATATGATGACCCGTGATCTGGTGATTGCCCTCAACGGTACATCAGACCGGTTGACGGTGCAGAATCACTTCCTGGGCAGCGCTT
>JAANAU010000021.1 GCA_011089965.1 Magnetococcales bacterium | reverse complement strand
GATCTCTCCCTATCGACGCATGGGATATGCTTTGTTTCGGGTTTCTGCCCTGTTGGGCGTGGGGTTGGCACCTCTGGAAGAGGCTTTGGCCGGGTTGACCTCGGTGGTGGTTGGCGAGTCCGGGGTGGGCAAATCCTCGCTGATCAACTGTTGGATTCCGGAAGCCACTCTTAAAACGGCTGCCATCCATGAACCTTCCGGACAGGGACGCCATGCCACCACCACGGCGCGGTTGTACCGGATGGTGTGTGGGGGGGCGTTGATCGACTCTCCCGGGGTGCGGGAGTTCGGGCTGCACGGAGTGACCCGTGAAGAGGTGCCCGGCTTGTTTCGCGATATGGTCCCTTGGGTTGGGCAGTGCCGTTTTTCCGATTGCCGACATCGCCAGGATCCGGGCTGTGCCTTGCGTGCGGCGGTGGAACGGGGAGATGTCGCGGGGGAGCGTTTGGGCAGCCTGTTGCGCATCATGGAGTCTGTGTCGGCGAAAAATCCGTTCTCATCTTTGGCATGAACCTGTTGTAATGTGTTTCTGAAACCACAGATAGGTGCCTTGCATCAGAAAACGTTTTTTTGGAACCACCAGATTGCGATTGAGCTGGCGTGGCAGATTCCAGAGTTGCCCTGCTCCCATCCATTTCCAGAAGGGCAGGCGCACCGGGTGCAGCCCGGCCTGGTGGCCCAGTGCCCGCAAGGCGTGGTTGGTGAACAGATTGAGATGGACCAAAGGATCCAGGGAATCCAGGTCGGTCGGGTTGAGGAGGGCACCGTGGCGTGCGGTGTGACTCTGTTGCAGCTTGTCAGGCAGGGTCTGGTCCTGGGGGGTTGAGATCATCAAGTAGCCGTGGTCATGCAGGCAGCCTGCAAGGGTGCGCAGCAGCGTCAATGGTGCGGCTAGATGTTCCACCACCTGATCGCAATGGATGAAATCAAACCGGTGGTCTGACAATTCGTGTTCATGGAGCATGCGGATGCCGCGACCGGCGCAAAAGGCAGCGGCAGCAGGATTGAGTTCCACGGCATGGACCTGGCAACCGAATGCCAGGGCCATGCTGGCCCATTTGCCCCAATTGGCCCCGAAGTCGAGCACTTTGGGTGCGGGGGAGGCGAGCAGTTGGCGCATGACCAGAATCTCTTCGGTGAGATGGGCAAACCAGTGGAGCTTCTGGTGGGAGATCTCGTGTTCTATGGCCTGCTGGCTGCCGGTCTGCATGGCGGCATGGGTGCCGTAGATGCTCAGGAGTTCATCCAGGTCCGGGGTCAACTCCTGGAACAGCAGTTGGCAGCCTGTGCAGCCTCTTATGGTGAAATCATGCCGGGAGAGGGTGGGGGCCAGGGTCGGGAAGCGGGTGGCCACCCAGGCCAGTTCCGGGGCGGCATAGGGCCAGGTGAAGAGGGGGGCGGTCTGGGTCTGACAGATGGGGCAGAGGGTGCGTGCGTGCATGGTCGTCAGCGGGAAGGCGGGCTGGGAGTGGCGTGCAACAGGGTGAGCGCCTGGTTTTGCACCTCATGTGGGGTGATGCTGGCCATGCAGGGAAAGGGACGGCTTTTATCACAGGTGATGGAGCGGTTCTGTTTGCAGCGGCAGGCTCCGGCGATCAGGGCGTGATGACATCCCCAGGGCCGCCAGATCGATTCATGACTGGGACCGAACAGGGCCACAATCGGCACCTGGACGGATGCGGCCAGGTGCATGGCCATGGTATCCACCCCCAGAAACAGGCGGCTCATTCCGAACAAACGCGCCAGCTCCGGAAAACTCAATCCGCCGGACAAGAGGGCAGGTCGGGTCTGACAATGAGCCAGAATGGTTCGGATCTCCTCCTGTTCGACGCTGGCCGGACCAGAGGAGAGGATCACCTGCCATCCCAGTTCGTTTTGCAACCAGTGGATCAGGGTGCCCCAGTGTTCCGGGAGCCACTGTTTGAAGCGCCAGCGGCTGGTGGGGTGGATCACGGCATAGGGTTGGTTCCAATCGATGTCTGGCAGCAGGGCGCGTATGCGGCTGAGATCCGCAGCTTGATGCATCACCAGCGGCCCGGGAGGCGGGAGGGTTGTGCCGGGTGCAATCACCTCGAACACTGTGTAGTAGTTCCGTTCCACCTGGTGGGCATTCAGCCACGGGTAGGTTGCCAGGCGGTTCAAGAGTTTGTGTTTCCAGGATGGGGGCTGGTTCCAGGCATTCATGGCGCGCACCCGGGCACAACTGAGCAGCAGGATCAGTTTGGAGCGGTCGGAATCCGACAGATCAAAGGCGTAGTCGTAGCGTTGGCACAAGACGGTATGGAGCAGTTGGTGCCATTCCCGGAGTGCGTTGCGCCAGTTGCGTTGTTCCGGGTCCATGGAGGCGATCTCCACCAGATGGGTCAGATCCGGGTTGTGTTGCAGGAGAGCGCTGCAACCGGTGCGCACCACGACATCGATCCGGGCATCGGGAAATCTTTGTCGCAATGCGGCCAGGGTCGGGGTGCAGAGCAGGGTGTCCCCCAGGTGTTTGAGCAGGACGATCAGGATCTTCATGGGCACCAGTGAGCCTGGGAGGTATCCGGGGTTGTGAATCGGGCGAATCCAGTGGGTGACAGGATAGCCAATCGGCTGGGAATTTCCAAGGTCAGGCAGGAGTTGGGCATGCGACAGAGTCATACCACTTTCACCGTGCGCACGCGCGGACAGGGATTTTATGAGATCACCAGTGACGTGGTGCGTTGGCTGCAAGCCGAGGGGGTGAGTCTGGGACAGGTGACTCTGTTTTGTCGTCACACATCGGCGGGCTTGACCATTCAAGAGAATGCCGATCCGGATGTATTGCGCGATCTGGCGGAATTCTTGAAGCGTCTGGTGCCTGAAGGGGCCTCCTGGTATCGGCACGTGGATGAAGGTCCGGACGACATGCCAGCCCACATCCGCGCCACCCTCTCCGGCGTCTCCCTCGCCATTCCCGTGGTGCAGGGGCGTCTGGTGTTGGGCACCTGGCAGGGTATTTTCCTCTGTGAGCATCGTCAGATGCCACACACGCGGCAGGTGGTGGGGTATCTGATCGGAGAGGGGTGATGGGTGTCATGACGACATTTGCTGGGCAGGTTTGTATGGGCAGATCAGACCCGTGGAGTGGATGCATGCATACCCTGCCCCATCCGGCCTGAGAAAGGAGCGGATGAGGTGGAGTTCGGTGATTTCCCACTCTGCCGAGAATTCCGGGAGGTTGGGCAGGGTGGGCGTCAGATCGGTTGCATGTCTGGTCCGGGCCAGGGTGAGATGGGGGTGGAACGGGCGTGGATCGGCGGGCGGGGGCAGCAGGGCGAGTTGCCGGGCCAGCTTGTGCAGGGCATTGGAACCAATCTCTTGCACCCCGATCCAGAGTACACGGGCGCGTCCATGCGTGGGAAAGGCACCCCAGCCGGTCAGCTGCACGGTCATGACTGGATGATCCCGGGTCAAGCGGGTGAGGGTGGCGGTCAGTTCTGGAATGCCCGCCACCGCCACATCCCCCAAAAAGCGCAGCGTCACATGCCACCCGTCAGGCTCCAGACAACGCCATCCGGCAGGCAGCGGCGCGTCATGCAGCAGAACCGCCAGTTGTTGTCGCACGGCCAAAGGTGGCGTGCAGGCGATGAACAGCCGGGCAGATGCGCTCTGGTGCTCCATCCGGTTCAAGGGGTGTTCCACAGGGGCAGACCCGTGGTCTCATCCCACCCCCGTTGCAACTCGGCACCCACCAGTTCCTGAATGATCACCTCTGCCGCAAACAGTATGGTGCCTGGTGCCACATGACCACCCCAGGCCTGTCCGCTCCGGTCGGCCAGGGTGATGTGCAGATGCACGAATGGCATACCATCTTTCAGGGAGACATTGCCCGTCAGTTGGGTGATTTCCAGCTCCTCGTTCCGCTCCAGGAAGGTATATTGTTGGCTCTGTTGGTCATAAAAACCCAGGCAGGCCCTTTGCACGGCTCCCAATCCCTCGATCCGGCCCAGGCGGATTGCGTGGGTGCGGCACAGAGCGTTCAGGCTCTCCAAAAGATCGCTGCCATGGGCAAGACGGCCAATCCAACAGCGGCCCAAGGTGACTGGGGTCATGGTCGCATCTCCGGTTCAGGTGGAAAATGGATCTTTGACTGCATCAGAAACCAGAGCGCGCGCCGTGTTGTCAAGGGGGACGATGTCCGTGCATAAGGCGCGGTTGACGGATCTGGTGGCAATTTGTTAACCTGAAAGACGGATTTGTTGCAAAGATCCCTTTTCAGGATTGCGAATGGTTGCGAAACCACGGGTCTCGACATCAACGAAGGAAACATCATGGCCAATTACGGTCTGCCCGCCAAACAGGGGCTGTACGATCCAGCACTGGAACATGACGCCTGTGGCGTCGGTTTTGTCGCCCGGATCGATGGCAAAAAGACGCACGATGTGGTGCGCATGGGATTGAGTGTGCTGGTCAACCTGACCCATCGCGGGGCAGCGGGATCTGATCCGCTCACCGGCGACGGGGCTGGCATCATGATCCAGATCCCGGACGCCTTTCTGCGCGCTCAGGCCAAACTCAAGCTCCCGCTGCCCCCGGAAGGGGATTATGGCGTGGGCATGATCTTTTTGCCCAAGGACAAGGATCTCATGGCCTCCTGTCAACGGGTGGTCGAGCAGATGACCGCCGAAGAGGGGCAACTGTTCCTGGGGTGGCGTACGGTGCCTGTCAGCCGACAGGCCCGCATCGGTTATACGGCCAAAGGGTCGGAACCGGTGATTCGTCAAGCCTTTATCGGCGTGCGCAACCGTCCGGATCATGCGGATCCCATGTGGTTTGAACGCAAGCTCTACATCATCCGGCGTCGGGTGGAGAATGCGGTCAGGGATTTCGGGCAGGATGAGGTCAAAGCCTTTTACATCAGCAGCTTGTCTGCGCGCACTCTGGTGTACAAGGGGATGTTCCTGGCCGATCAGGTACGGGCCTATTATACGGATCTGGCTGATCCGGCTTTGGTGTCGGCCTTTGCCATGGTGCATCAACGTTATTCCACCAATACCTTTCCAACCTGGGGATTGGCGCATCCCTTCCGCATGATCTGCCACAACGGCGAGATCAATACGTTGCGTGGCAACATCAACTGGATGCGTGCCCGGGAAGCGGCCCTCTCTTCCGAGGTGTTTGGCGACGATCTCAAAAAACTGTTCCCCTTGGTTCCGGAAGGGTTGTCGGATTCGGCCAGTTTTGATCGTGCTTTGGAGTTTCTGGTGATCAGTGGGCGTTCTCTGCCCCATGCCATGATGATGATGATCCCGGAGGCCTGGGAGAATCATCGTCACATGGATGAGGATCGCAAGGCATTCTATCAGTATCATGGTGCCATGATGGAACCCTGGGATGGTCCGGCAGCCGTGGCCTTTACCGATGGTCGTTACATCGGTGCCACCCTGGATCGCAACGGTTTGCGTCCGGCCCGTTATCTGGTGACCAAGAGCGGGCTGTGTGTCATGGCCTCGGAAGCCGGAACCATCACCTTTCCGCCGGAAGAAGAGGTCAGGCTGGGTCGTTTGCAGCCGGGGCGCATGTTCGTGATCGACCTGCAAGAGGGCCGGATCATCGACGATGCCGAAATCAAAGAGAGCATGGTGGCCCGGCAGCCCTACCGTCAATGGATCCAGGAGCAGTTGACCCCGCTGGCCAAACTGCCCCCTGGTGGTGCCGAAGCCGTGGAAGAGACCCCGTTGCGCATCCGTCAGAAGATCTTTGGCTATACCGAAGAGGATCTGTCGGTCATTCTGGCCCCCATGGCTGCGGAGGGGCAGGAACCCATCGGCTCCATGGGCAACGATGCGGCTTTGGCCGTGCTCTCGGATCGTCCGGTGTTGTTGTATAATTATTTCAAGCAGCTTTTTGCCCAGGTGACCAATCCGGCCATTGATCCGATTCGCGAAGAGCTGGTCATGAGTCTGTTCACCTATCTGGGACCGGCGGGCAATCTTCTGGAGGAGTCTGCCGAACAGATGGCGCGCATCTGGCTGGAGCAGCCGCTCCTGACCAATGCCGAGCTGGAGAGCCTGCGCGCTGTGGATCGTCCATCTTTGAAAGCACGGACCTTTTCCACGCTGTTCCCCGTGGATGAGGGGGTGGACGGGATGAAGAGTGCCTTGACCCGGCTGTTCGGGCAGGTCTCTGCTGCCTTGATCGAAGGGGTGAGCCTGATCATCCTGAGCGACCGTGGGGTGGGACCGAAAATGGCACCGATTCCGGCTTTGCTGGCAGTTTCCGGGGTGCATCATCATCTGATCAACTCCGGCACCCGTGGTCAGGCCAGCATCCTGATCGAAACCGGCGAAGCGCGGGAGGTGATGCATTTTGCCTTGCTGGTGGGTTATGGTGCCGGAGCGATCAATCCTTATCTTGCCTTTGAGTCGTTGGAGGAGTTGCATGCACGCGGGCTGGTGACCTCGGAAAAGGGGGTGGCCGGGGTGCGGTACAACTACATCAAGGCCCTGGGCAAGGGGATGCTGAAGATTTTCTCCAAGATGGGCATCTCCACCTTGCGCAGCTATTGCGGGGCGCAGATCTTTGAAGCCATCGGATTGAACCGGTTGTTCCTGAAACGTTATTTCACTGGAACCTTCTCCCGTTTGGACGGGGTGGGGATTCAGGAGATCGCCCGCGAAACCCTGGAGCGGCACAAACGGGCCTATATGGGGAATGTTGCCCTGCTGGAGAGTCTGGATGTGGGTGGGGAGTACAAATTCCGGCACGATGGCGAGCGCCACATGTGGACCCCGGAGACCATCTCCAAACTGCAACAGGCGACACGGGAGGATGATTATTGTCTGTACAAGGAGTTTGCTCGGCTGATCAATGCGCAGGATCGTGCCCATTGCACCTTGCGCGGTCTGTTCTCCTGGAAGAAGGCCGAGGAGCCGTTGCCGTTGAGCGCGGTGGAGCCGGCCTCGGAGATTGTCAAGCGGTTTGTCACCGGTGCCATGTCGTTTGGTTCCATCTCCAAGGAGGCCCATGAGACCTTGGCCATTGCCATGAACCGGTTGGGGGGGCGTTCCAATACCGGTGAGGGAGGGGAGGATCCGGAGCGTTACGAACCGCGTCCCAATGGCGACTTTGCCCGCAGCGCCATCAAGCAGGTGGCTGCCGGTCGATTCGGGGTGTCGAGCCACTATCTGGCCAATGCCGACGAGATGCAGATCAAGATCGCCCAGGGAGCCAAACCGGGCGAGGGCGGGCAACTGCCGGGTCACAAGGTCACCGAGACCATTGCGCGCATTCGCAATACCACGCCAGGAGTCTCACTGATCAGTCCGCCGCCCCATCATGACATCTACTCCATCGAGGATCTGGCGCAGCTGATCTTTGATCTGAAGAATGTCAATCCACGGGCGCGGGTGTCGGTCAAGCTGGTGTCGGAGGTCGGGGTGGGGACCGTGGCAGCCGGTGTGGCCAAGGGGCATGCGGACATGATCCTGATCTCCGGAGGCGATGGCGGTACCGGTGCCAGTCCGCTCAGTTCCATCAAGCATGCGGGTGCCCCTTGGGAGTTGGGGTTGGCCGAGACCCAGCAGACCCTGGTGTTGAACGATTTGCGGGGGCGGGTGCGGCTTCAGACCGATGGGCAGTTGCGTACCGGACGGGATGTGGTGGTGGCAGCATTGCTCGGGGCTGAGGAGTTTGGTTTTTCTACAGCGCCTTTGGTGGTGATGGGGTGTGTGATGATGCGCAAGTGTCATCTGGACACCTGTCCCGTGGGGGTGGCCACCCAGGAGTTGGAGTTGCGCAAGAAGTTTACCGGTCGGGCGCAACATCTGGTCAATTATTTCCATTTTGTGGCCAACGAAGCGCGTGAGATCATGGCCCAGATGGGATTCCGCAGTCTGGATGAGATGATCGGGCAGTCGAATCACCTGGTGGTGCACGAAGCCATCTCCCACTGGAAGGCCAAGGGGTTGGATTTTTCCGATCTGCTCAAGATGCCCGAGGCCCCGGCAAATGTGGCAACCCGCTGTGTGCAGGCCCAGGATCATGGCATTGACAAGGTGTTGGATCATCAACTGCTGGATCTGGCCGAGCGTGCCTTTGAGAGTTTGCGTCCCATTGAGATCCGCCTGCCGATTCAGAACACGGATCGTGCGGTGGGTGCCATGCTGGGTGGGGAGATCTCCCGACGGTTTGGATTGCAGGCTTTGCCGCGCGGGACCATCAAGTGTTACTTCGAGGGGGTGGCGGGACAGAGTTTTGGGGCGTTCAACGTGCAGGGGGTGTCGTTGTTCCTGGATGGGGCGGCCAATGACTATGTGGGCAAGGGGATGTCGGGTGGTCGCATCGTGATTCGTCCTCATCCCCGTTCGACGCTCAAGGCCGAAGAGAACATCATTGCCGGCAATACCCTGTTGTATGGGGCCACAGGGGGCGAGGCGTTCATGCGCGGGGTGGTGGGTGAGCGGTTTGCGGTTCGCAACTCCGGGGCCAAGGCAGTGGTGGAAGGGGTTGGGGATCATGGTTGCGAGTATATGACCGGCGGCGTGGTGGTGGTGCTGGGCGGGACAGGTCGGAATTTTGCGGCGGGCATGAGTGGTGGCATTGCCTATGTCCTGGATGACGAGAAGCAGTTTTCCACCTTGTGCAATGCCGCCATGGTCGCATTGGAGCCGGTGGTGGATGAAGAGGACCAGGCCCGGCTCAAGAATCTGGTGGAAGAGCATGCGCGGTATACGGACAGTCCGGTGGCCGCGCGGTTGCTGAACGATTGGGAGGCTGCCCTGAAGCGGTTTGTCAAGGTGATGCCCCATGAATATCGGCGCGTGCTGGATGAACAGAAGAAACGGGAGCAAGCGGCCAATGGGTAAGATCAAGGGGTTCATGGAAGTGGAACGCGAGACGCCCCGCCCGCGTGCGGTGGCCGTGCGGATTCGCGATTGGCGTGAGCTGTATCAGGAGTTCCCGGAAGACAAGCTGCGTGACCAGGCTTCCCGGTGTATGGATTGCGGCATTCCGTTTTGTCACAATGGCTGCTCCTTGCACAATCTGATTCCTTCCTGGAACGATTGGGTCTATCGGGGGCGTTGGGAGGAGGCGGTTCAGACGCTGCACCGCACCAACAACTTTCCGGAGTTCACGGGCCGGGTCTGTCCGGCCTTGTGCGAAGCGGCTTGTGTGGTTGGGATCAATCGCGATCCGGTGACCATTCGTGAAATCGAACGCACCGTGGTCGAGGAGGGGTTTGCGCGCGGTTTGATTCAGCCTCTGCTGCCGAGCGAGCGGACCGGCAAGCGGGTGGCGGTGATCGGTTCCGGACCTGCCGGCATGGCGGCAGCCCAGCAGTTGACCCGGGCCGGTCATGCCGTGACCCTGTTCGAGAAGAACGAGCGGGCAGGTGGGCTGTTGCGTTTCGGGATTCCGGATTTCAAATTGGAAAAAGAGGTGATTGATCGCCGTCTGGCCCAGATGGAGGCAGAGGGGTTGACCATTCGCACCGGGGTTCATGTGGGGGTGGATTACCCGGTGGATGCGTTGCGGGCAGACTTTGAGGCCATCCTGTTGACGGGCGGTGCGGAGCAGCCGCGCGATCTGCCTGTTCCTGGACGGGAGTTGACCGGGGTCCATTTTGCCATGGACTATCTGACCCAGCAGAACCGTCGGGTGTTTGGAACCCCCATTCCTGCCGAGGAGAGGATCTGGGCAGAGGGCAAACGGGTGGTGGTGATCGGGGGTGGTGATACGGGTGCGGACTGTGTGGGGAGCGCCATACGTCAGGGGGCGGTCAGCGTGACCCAGATCGAGCTTCTGCCCAGGCCCCCCAAGGAACGTGCGCCCGAGACCCCGTGGCCGATGTGGCCCAATGTGTTGCGTACTTCCACCTCTCATCTGGAGGGGTGTGAACGGCTCTGGAGCATTCTGACCCGCTCTTTTGTGGGCGGACCGGATGGGTGCGTGCGTGGTGTTCACTGTGTTCGGCTTCAGTGGGTGGAACAGGAGGGGGGCGGGCGTCCGACCATGCGCGAGATTGCCGGATCCGAGTTCTTTCTGGAGGCAGAGCTGGTGTTGCTGGCCATGGGTTTTCTGCATCCGGTCAGAAAAGGACTGTTGGAGGGGTTGGGGGTGGCTTTGGATGGTCGGGGCAATGTTTCGGTCAATGCCAACTTCATGACCAGTCAACCCGGCATCTTTGCAGCCGGAGACATGGCCACCGGTCAATCGTTGGTACTCAAGGCCATTGATGGCGGAAGGCGTGCGGCTGTGGCGGTGGATGGCTGGTTGCGGGGCGGGGAATCGGTTTTGGCGCGTACGACCGTTGGTCATCCTTGACAGACAGAGGGGTGGGCTTTACTATCTACTCGTAAGTAGTGCAATCGTGTCGGTATTGGACAACCAGAAGGGACTCGGGACAGACAACATGAATGGATCAACGCTGGATCACGACGACAAGCTGGCCGCCTCGCTGTCTGGCCTGGAGCAACGTTGGAACGAGATGGCCAAAACCATTCGCGAGCAGCGCGAACAGATCGCCGGGCTGAAAGATCAGGTTGCCGAGCAGAAAGGGATGATCTCGGATCTGGAGACCCAGGTCTTGCAGCTTCAGGAGCAGCGGGATGGCCTGGAGCAGGAGAAGGCCGGGGTTATTGCCAAGATCGAGGGGTTGTTGAGCCGATACGAAGATTTGGACTCATAAAGAGAGGCGTTCGCGCCCCTTCCGGACCTGGGAACCATGGCTGAGACCTTTGAAGTTCGCATTCGTGGTCAGGTTTTCAAGTTGAAATCCCAGGCCAGCGGAGAGTATGTCCGCGAGCTGGCCCAGTATGTCAATGAGGTGATGGCCCAGGTGTCGCAGGAGTCGCAAATCATCACAGGTGATCGGGTGGCCATCATGGCAGCCTTGAAGATCGCAGATGATTTCAAGCAGCACCAACGCCAGACGGCCAAGCAAACGGAAGTCGCGCAAGCAAAGATCAGCGGGATGATTGCCCAAAGTGATCGCCTGCTCCAGGGATGAACCAACATGCCCAACCACCCCTGCGGTGTTCGTGAGGAGACCAACCTCCTGAGCCGATAACTTATGAACCTGGGAGCCGTGCCCTGACTGCCGCTGCCACCTCCATGCGGGGTTCGCAAAAACAGTTATTCATGGATCCACCTTAACATACGGGTTCAGAGAGTGCGATCCCACGGCACAGGCGGGGGCTATGGCATGCATGGCGTGTACGAGATTCCGGCATGGCGGAGACCAAAGCCAGTTTGCGACAACGTTTGCGCGCAGCGCGCCAGGCGTTGAGCGGTCAGCGTGTTGTTGAGCTGTCGCTGGCAGTGGTCAACCATCTTTTGGAAGCCTCTTTCTATCGGGAGGCGCGCCGGATCGGCTTGTACTTTCCCATTGATCATGAAGTAGATCCCACCTCTCTTTTCCACGCAGCCGAGCGGCTTGGTCAAGTTGTCTTCGTGCCGTATGTGGATCCAGTCAGCCGTTCCATGCATTATGTTGTCTGTCATGCTCAAGAGCCGTTGCACAGGGGACCATATGGAATCCCGGTGCCTGAAGCGGTTGCTCAGAAGCATGAGATTTTCGATTTGGATCTGGTGTGTCAGCCTTTGATCGGGTTTGACCGTTTTGGCAACCGTTTGGGGTTTGGGGGCGGTTATTTTGATCGCGCCTTGGCCGCACGCAGCGGGCAGCCGGGATCCGTGATCCGTGTGGGTTTGGCGTACTCTTTTCAAGAAGTGCCCTCTTTGCCTTGCGAAGGACACGATGTGCCCATGGAATGGGTCGTGACCGAATGCGGGGTATGGAGTTGTCGGCACGCTTGTGGTTGACTCCAGTGGGTTTTGCCGGGCGCTCATGGGGCGTTGGCAAACCTTGAAAGGTTTGTTGGGCAATGGAAATTTTGATGTTGTTGTTGGGTTTGGCACTGGGTGCCGGGTTGTATTGGTTTTTGATGCAGCAGTGGCGGGGTCAGCAGGATCGGGCGTTTCAGGAGCGGGAAGAGCAGATGCGCCTGATGATGCGCGCTGCCGAAGAGAAGAGCGAGGTTGCGGAGCGCGAAGCCAAGTTGTTGGCCACCTCAGAGCGGTTGCGGATCGAAGAGCAGTTGAAAGAGCAGTATCGAGGCCGACAGGAGGAGTTGGAACGTCTGAAGCAGCGGTTTGACAAGCGTGAGGAGCAACTGGATCGCAAGTTTGACCAGCTGGACCAGCGGGAACGTGAGGTGGATCGGCGGCGCAATCAGGTGGAGCAGGATGTGCGCACCCTGGAGCAACGCAAGGAGGCGTGTCAGAAACAGGAAGAGGCAGCGGCCCAACGTTTGGAGGAGGTGGCGGGTCTGACGGCCGAGCAGGCCAGGGCGCAACTGATGGAGGGGTTGCAAGAGCAGGTACGGCGCGAAGCTGCGAATTTCATGAAGCGGTCCGAGGAGGAGGCGCGCGAGAATGCGGATCGCAAGGCCCAGGAGATCATGGGATCGGCGATTCAGCGTCTGGCAGGGGAATTTGTGGTGGATCGCACGGTCACGGTGGTGGCGATCACCTCGGAGGAGATGAAGGGACGGATCATCGGACGGGAGGGTCGCAACATCCGTGCTCTGGAGGCGGCGACAGGGTGTGATCTGATCATCGATGACACGCCGGAAGCTGTGGTGATCTCCGGGTTCAATCCAGTGCGGCGTCAGGTGGCGCGTCAGGCTTTGGAGGAGTTGATCACCGATGGTCGCATCCATCCGGCGCGCATCGAGAGTGTGGTCAAGAAGGCGGAAAAGAGTGTCAACAACGAGATCCGCGAGGCAGGGGAACGGGCGATTTTCGAGTTGGGGTTGACCGGGATCCATCCGGATCTGGTCAAACTGGTGGGCACGTTGAAATTCCGCACTTCGTATACCCAGAACGTGTTGTCCCATTCGGTGGAGGTGGCCCGTTTTGCCGGGATGATGGCCGAAGAGTTGGGATTGGATTTCAACATGGCGCGGCGCTGTGGGTTGTTGCACGATATTGGCAAGGCTGTGGATCACGAAGTGCAGGGGTCGCATGCGGTGATCGGCGGTCAATATGCCAAAAAATATAAAGAACATCCTTTGGTTGTGAATGCCATTTGGTCGCACCATTTTGACATTGAGCCGATTTCGGTGTACGGGCCATTGATCAATGCGGCGGATGCCTTGTCTGCGGCCCGTCCCGGGGCGCGGCGTGAGAATGTGGAGACCTACATCAAGCGTCTGGAGCAACTGGAGAGTGTGGCCATGGAGTTTCCCGGCGTGGAGAAGGCGTTTGCCATTCAGGCCGGGCGGGAGTTGCGTGTCATGGTGGCCTATGATCGGGTCAAGGATGAGGGGGCCATGACCTTGGCCAGTGAGATTGCCAGCCGTCTGGAGAACGAGATGACCTATCCGGGACAGATCCGGGTGACGGTCATTCGTGAGATGCGGGCCACCGCAGTGGCGCAGTGAGGGTGAGCGGACGGTGCCAGCAGATTCGATCAGCGTTGTACAGATTGTGAGTAAAGCTGATGTAATCGTTGGCGCACCAGATTCGTGATTCCGGTCGTGCGTAGACTCCAGACCAGTCGGCGCCAGAACAGGCGCAGCGGGTGCCACCAGCGGGGGCGGTTGCGTTGTGCGGTGATGCGGGTGGCCTCGACCACCAGTTCACGGAAACGGGCAACCGGGATGCGGGCGGTGAAGCAGTTTTCCGGGCTTTGATGGTTGAATCGTTCGTGATCAAAGGAGTCCCCGATCAGCCCCAGTTTCTGGCACTGCTCGAACAGCGGCAGGCCGGGATAGGGGGTGAAGATGCTGAGGATCACCTGATCCACGGCCAGGGTGGTCATAAAGCGCATGGTGGCGCGCATGGTGGCTTCGGTCTCTTCCGGGAAGCCCACCATGAAAAAGGCATGAATGCGCAGATAGGGTCCGCCATGACGGCGCAATAAGGTCACGGCTTTGGTGATTTGTGGCACTGTGATGTTCTTTTTGATTTCTTTAAGCATGCCTTCATCCCCGGATTCCACCCCCAACAGCATGATGACGCAGCCGGCCTTGCGCAAGGCGGTGACGGTTTCCGGGTCGATCAGGTTGACCGAGGTTTCGCAAGAGAACTGCAATCCCGGACACTCCTGTTCCAGGGCGGCACAGAGAGTGAGGAGATGGCTTTTTTTGACGCCGAAGGTATCGTCGTCGAAATGGATGTTGCGGATGCCGCGTTGTTGCAATTTCTGGACTTCGGCCACCACGTTGGTCACGGAGCGGAAGCGCACCTTGCGTCCCCACATGGCCATGGAGCCGCAAAACGTGCAGGTGTACGGACAGCCCCGGGTGGCAAAGATGTAACGGAACGCAGTTTTGGGAAACCGTTCGTAGTGGAGGAGGGTTTTTTCGGCCACATCTGCCGGGAAGGGCATGGCATCGAGATCAGGGGCAAACGGGCGTTGCGGGGTGCGGTGGATCTGACCGGCATTGCGCAACAGAATGCCTGGTACATCGGTCAGCGGGTGCTGGTGTTCGATTTGGTGCAACAGCTCCACCAGGGTCTCTTCCCCTTCTCCCAGGACGGCCAGATCGATTTCCGGAGTGGTGTCGAGCACCTCGGGTCCGGCCATGGTGACATGGGGACCACCGAGGATCACCAGGATGTTGGGGTCGATTCCTTTGACGATGGCGGCCACACGTTTGGCTGAGGCGAAATTCTGGGTCTTGGCACTGATGCCAACGACCGTGGGTGCGACCTCACGGATGGTCTGGGCCACCTCTTCCCAGATCCGGGCGTCAGGATTGCGCAGGGTGTGTTGGTAGTTGCGAAAACCCGTATCCAATATGAATGCATCGTCGAAGGATGCGCATCCTTGGATATTGAAATCGGCGTTGAGGATGCGTACCGACCAGGTGGTCTGTTGCAGGACCGCGCCTGCCAGATAGCCCAGACCCAGAGGAAAGCGGATCAGGCAGTTCTGATCGTGATAGAGTCGGTAGAAGGGTGGCTCGATGAGCAGGAGACGATGCGGGTTCATGGCATCAAAGAGTAGTGCAAAGATGGGTGGCATGTCCAGTGGTTGCACCTGTGGATGGAGGGGAGCATGGAGTTGGAGCAGGTGGGTTTGACCTTGTTTTTCACCGCCGGTCTGTCGTTGACCGAGTGGG
Organism: Magnetococcales bacterium; assembly: GCA_011089965.1. Classification (GTDB taxonomy): domain Bacteria; phylum Pseudomonadota; class Magnetococcia; order Magnetococcales; family Magnetaquicoccaceae; genus Magnetaquiglobus. Next base: position 44,836 of record JAANAU010000021.1, on the reverse strand, counting down.
AGCGGTTGGGCATGCTGGAGCGGGAGACGGCCTTGTATCGTGCCTTGAGTGCGCATGGGCAGAGGGTCTCTTTTGTCACCTATGGGGACGGTCGTGATCTGGCGTATCGGGAGCGGTTGCCGGGGATTGCGATTGCCTGCAACCGTTGGAAGTTGTCTGATCCCTGGTATTGGCGTTGGCTGGCATGGATGCCGACCTCTTGGAAGAGGGGCAAGGTGGTGTTCAAGAGCAATCAGGTGGCGGGTGCCGAGACCCCGTTGGCCTTGGCCAGGAGGTTTGGAAAACCGTTTATTGCCCGGTGTGGATATTTGCGGTCTGATTTTGCCAGGCGTCGTTTTGGTGATGCCTCGCAGGAGGCGATGCGTGCTTTGGAACAGGAGCGGCGGATTTTTCGTGGTGCGGATCGGGTGGTGGTGACCACGGCAGCCATGGCTGAGGTGGCTGTGGGTGAGCATGGGGTGGCTGCGGAGCGGGTGCGGGTGATTCCCAATTATGTGGATACCGGGCGGTTTGCGCCCCGGGTTGGGGGGCAGCCCGGGGCCGGGGTGCGGGTGTTGAGTGTCGGGCGGTTGGATCATCAGAAAGCGCCGCTGTTGTTGTTGGAGGCGGCAGTCGGGGTTCCGGTTGAGGTGGTGATGATCGGGGATGGTCCGCTGCGTGGAGAAGTGACTGATTTTGCCAATGCACATGGCGTGCGTTTATCCCTGCCTGGGGTGCAGCCTCATGGCGTATTGCCGGAGTGGATGAACGGTGCGGATCTGTTTGTCCTGGCATCGGATTATGAGGGTCATCCCAAGGCGTTGCTGGAGGCCATGGCGTGTGGCATGGCGGTGATCGGTCGTGCGGATGCCCCTGGGGTGCGTGAGGTGATCCGGCATGAGGAGACCGGATTGTTGTGTCCCGGGGATGCGGCCGGGATGCGGGCGGCTGTTGTACGGTTGCTGGCGGATCATGAGTTGCGTGGTCGTTTGGGTCGCAATGCCCGTGCCTATGCCTTGGCCACGTTTTCTTTGGATCGGGTGGTGGCGTTGGAGTTGGCCTTGTTGCGCGAGGTGATGGAGGAACGTTGGGTATGTCCGCCTGCTTCCAGGAAACCATTGCCCATGCCTGCTGGTCCAGAGTAATATGGAACCCTCTGGAATTCGTGTATGCTCGACAATTGGGAAAAGGGAGAGACTGCCATGAAGGCCAAAGAGATCATGATCAGCGAGGTGATCACGGCACCGCCGGAGATGCCGGTGCGGGATCTGGCGCGGCTTTTGACCGAGAAGCGGATCGGCGGGGTGCCCATCGTTGAAGAGGGGCGTCTGCTGGGCATGGTGACCGAGGAGGATCTTCTGGCGCGGGTCAAGTTGATCCATCCGCCGACCTTGATCACCATTCTGGATGCGGTGATCCCCATTGCCGGGGAACGCCGCTATGAAGAGGATCTGCGCCGCATGGCCGCCTCTACTGCCGAAGAGATCATGACCACGGAACTGGAAGCTGTGGACGAAGAGACCGATCTGGCCGAAGTGGCCACCTTGATCAGTGATCGTCATGTTTCGCTGCTGCCGGTTTTGCGCGGTGATGAGCTGGTGGGGATCATCGGCAAGCGTGACGTGATCCGTGGCATGTTGGCGGAAGGGGTGGCCTGATGTGACTGGCGGACCGTCGGTGGTTTGGAGTACGGAAACCACCTCGGAACAACAGACCGAGGCGTTGGGAAGAGCGTTGGCCCGTTTTTTACAACCCGGTGTTGCGGTGTTGTTGTCCGGGGATCTGGGGTGCGGAAAAAGTGTTTTTGCCCGGGGGGTGTTGCGGGGATTGGGCGTGGAGGCGGGGAGTATCACCAGTCCCACTTTCACCCTGGTGAACCCCTATCCGGAAGGGCGTCTGCCGGCAGCCCATTTTGATCTGTATCGCATTGCCGATCCGGAAGAGTTGGATCTGGTCGGCATCGAAGAGTATGTGGATGGTGCAGGTGTGGTGTTGGTGGAATGGCCGGAGCAGGGGGTTGGCCAACGTTTCGGGAGTATGCTGACCGTGCGTCTGGAGGATCGGGTCGCCGATCCTCAGTGGCGGCGCATCACCCTGAGAGCTGAAGAACCTTTGAGTCGGGATTGTTTGCATGACTTTGTACAGCAGCGCGGGTCAGGTGGCTGAGACGGCCCGGGAGTTTGTGGAAGAGGTGCTGGGAGGCGGGGTGACACTCACCCAGGTGGCTGGGGATGCCTCGTTCCGGCGCTATTTCCGGGTGGAGAAGGGTCGGGAAAGCTGGATCCTGATGGATGCCCCCCCTGACAAGGAGGATTCACACCCGTTTCTGGATATTGCCCGGTTTTTGCGCAGCCACGGGGTTGGGGCACCGGAGGTGCTGGCCGAACGGCTGGATCTGGGATATGTGCTGCTGGAAGATTTCGGGGATCTCACCTATCTGAAGGCGTTGGAGGCCGGGGAGGATGCGCAGACTCTGTATCGGATTGCCGTCGATACCCTGATCGCCTTGCAGGCCACCCCGGTCGATGGGAGTTGCATTGCGCATCATCGTCCGTTTGATCGTGCGATGCTGCGGCGGGAGTTGGCCCTGTTCACCGATTGGTACATTGAGGGGATTTGTCGCACCCCCATTGTCCCGGAAGATCGTCTGGCCTTTGACGCTGCCTTTCATCGTCTGCTGGACGGGGTGCTGCGTCAACCCTGGACCCTGGTCCACCGGGACTATCACAGCCGCAATCTGATGTGGCGTCAGGGTCAGGTGGGGGTGATCGATTTCCAGGATGCGGTCATGGGGCCGATCACCTATGATCTGGCCAGCCTGTTGCGGGATTGCTATGTGGCCTGGGAGCGACCTTTTCGCGAACAGGTCATGGAACGCTGGTGGCAGGCACCTGCCATTCGCGCCCGGTATGCGGTGGATTGGAACACCTTTTGTACGGATCTGGGCTGGATGGGGATCCAACGCAATCTGAAGGCGGTCGGCATCTTTGGACGGCTGTCGTTGCGGGATGGCAAGCATGGATATTTGAACGATATTCCACGCACCATGGGTTATGTGCGCGCGGCCTTGTCCGATTATCCCGAATTGGCCGATCTCTCTGCCTTGATCCATCGGTATGCACCGGAGTGATGGAGAGGGCGTCATGCAGGCCATGATCCTGGCCGCAGGTTATGGCAAGCGGCTGCGTCCTCTCACCGATACCCTGCCCAAGCCTTTGGTGGATATGGGTGGACGACCGTTGCTGGATCATACGCTGCTGGCCCTGGCAGCCCTGGGGATTGGGCAGGTGGTGATCAATGTCCATCACCTGGCCGAACAGATCGTCGCACATGTCGGGGATGGGCATGCTTTTGGATTGACGGTACGCTGGTCCCATGAGACGGTGTTGCTGGAAACGGGTGGCGGGGTGTGTCAGGCCTTGGGCCTGTTGGGCACTGAGCCGTTTCTGGTGATCAACGGGGATGTGGCCTGGGATATGGATCTGCACCCCATGCTGGCTGCTTTTGATCCGGAGCGGATGGATGGCCTGTTGGGTCTGGTGCCGGTTGCGGATTCGGGGTGCGGTGATTTTGTCGTGGATCCTGTGACCAGCCGGTTGCAGCGCGCCTGTGGCAGTGCGCCGGGCTGGATCTATTCGGGGTTGCAACTGTTGCATCCAGCTGCCTTGCGGGACTATCCGGTGGAGCCGTTTTCGCTCAATCGTTTTTATGACGATGCCATCCAACGCGGACGGCTGTGCGGGGTGGTGATGCGCGGATTCTGGGCCGATATCGGGACTCCGGAACGACTGTCTGAGGCCCGGTTGGCATGGAAAAACCGGTTTGCAATCGGGGCAGGGTTGGCATATAAGGATCAAGGGTGAATGGATGGATCAACCAGGTGAGGAATGAAGCAATGGATTTTACCGAGGCGCGCGTCAATATGGTCAAATCCCAGGCAGTGCCGAATATGGTGCAAAACCAGGCGTTGCTGGAGGGGTTGTTGCGGATTCCCAGGGAGGATTATACCACCTCCGCGCATCGGGAGTTCGCCTATTCGGATCATCCGGTGTTGTGGGACGATGGCGGACGCCGCTCCCTGACCCCGGTGCAGACCGGCTGGATGATTCAAGAGCTGGATCTGACCGCCGGGGATCGGGTACTGGTGGTGGGAGCTGGCAGCGGTTATGAGTGTGCGGTGCTGAGCGCCATGGGCATGGAGGTGTTTGCCGTGGAGTCGGATGCGGATCTGGCTGCACGCGGTGCCCGTCTGACCGATCCGGCGCGGGTTCAGTGGCGTGTGGCTCCCATGGCCGATGGGTGGACTGATGCCGGACGTTTCGATGCCATCCTGATCTGTGGCGCTGTGGCAGAACTGCCGAACAAACTCATCGGACAGTTGCAGCCGGATGGCGTATTGGTGGGGATCGTCGGACAGAGCGGGGATGTGACCATGCGCGCTGTGCGTGTGTCGGGCATTCCTGTCCGTCAGGTGACCCTGTATGAGACGGTGGCACCGGTCTTGCCCGGATTCGGCGAGTCGGGTGGATTCCGTTTGTAGTGGCAACATTTATCGGGATGAGACGACCGTGAGTTTGATTGTACAAAAATATGGCGGAACCTCGGTGGGTACGCTCCAGAGGATCCGCAACGTGGCCGCGCGTGCGGTCGCAGCCCATCGTGCCGGAAACCGGGTGGTGGTGACGGTCTCTGCCATGTCTGGCGAGACCAACCGCCTGGTGGCCCTGGTCGAGGAACTTTCCGGCGGCACCTACAGTCAGCGTGAATATGACGTGGTGGTGTCTACCGGCGAACAGGTCTCCATCGGCCTGTTGGCCATCGCCATTGAATCCCTGGGTGTTCCGGCCCGTTCGTACCAGGGGTGGCAGGTCCGTTTTGTGACCGACAGCGTGCATGCCAAGGCGCGTATCCTGAATGTCGAAGCCGATAACATCCTGCGTGATCTGGACGAAGGACGCATCGTGGTGGTGGCCGGATTCCAGGGGATCGATGACCAGAATGCCGTCACCACGCTGGGGCGGGGTGGTTCGGATACTTCGGCTGTGGCCCTGGCTGCGGCCTTGAACGCCGATTTTTGCGACATCTATACCGATGTGGACGGGGTCTATACCACTGATCCGCGTGTGGTGCCCAAGGCCCGTAAACTGGAACGCATCTCCCACGAAGAGATGCTGGAAATGGCTTCCCTCGGGGCCAAGGTGTTGCAAACCCGTTCGGTGGAGCTGGCCATGAAATATCAGGTGCCAGTCCGGGTGCTCTCTTCCCTGGAGGAAGGAACAGGAACTCTGTTGACCAAAGAGGATGATCTCATGGAACAAGTCGTGGTCTCTGCCATTGCATTCAACCGGGATGAAGCCAAGATTACCGTCTTGGGTGTGCCCGACCGGCCCGGTATTGCCGCGGCGATCTTCGGCACCCTGGCGGATGCCAATATCAATGTCGATATGATCGTGCAGAACATCTCCGCTTCCAGTGGCGAGACCGATGTCACCTTTACCGTGGCCAAAGGGGATTACAAGCAGGCCATGACCGTACTCAAGGAGCCGGTGGCTGCCTTGGGTGCCAGGGATTTGCAGGGTGATCCGGATATTGCCAAGGTTTCGGTGGTGGGGGTGGGCATGCGTTCCCATTCCGGGGTGGCGCAACGGATGTTCAAAGCCTTGAGTGCAGACGGCATCAACATCCGCATGATCTCCACCTCAGAGATCAAAATCTCGGTGGTGATCGACGAAAAATACATGGAGTTGGCCGTGCGTGCCTTGCACCAGGCCTTTGAACTGGATAAGGATGCCGGGGATCGTGTCCGAAACTGACAGCCATCATACCGCCAAAAGTCCGATGACCGGACGGGTGAAACCATCCAAAGGCACCAGTACACGCAGTTATGTGGCCGTGTACGATACCACATTGCGCGATGGTTCGCAGAGCGAGGCTGTGCAGTTTTCCGTTGAGGATAAACTGCGCATTGCCCGACGGCTCGATCTTTTGGGCGTGGATTTCATCGAAGGGGGGTGGCCAGGTGCCAACCCCAAAGATGAGGCGTTTTTTGTCAAAGCCAGAGAGCTGAAACTGGAAAACAGTCGTTTGGCCGCCTTTGGCTCCACCCGGCGTGCCAAGGTGTCGGCAGAACAGGATCAGATCCTGAGAGCGCTGCTGGATGCCCGTACCCCGGTGATCACCATTTTCGGCAAATCCTGGCCATTGCACGTGACCCGCGCCCTGGGCATCACCCCGCAGGAGAACCTGGAATTGGTGTTCGATTCGATCCGTTACCTCAAGGAGCGTACGGATACGGTCTTTTTTGATGCCGAACACTTCTTTGATGGTTTCAAGGCGGATCCGGATTATGCTGTCCAGGTGTTGACCGCTGCCCGGGATGGCGGTGCGGATGCACTGGTATTGTGCGATACCAATGGGGGCACTCTGCCCCATGAGATCACGGCCATCATGCGTCAGATCGCCTTGCCGGATGTCAAGTTCGGGATCCATTGTCACAACGATGGAGGTGTGGCGGTAGCCAATACCCTGGCAGCCGTGGAGTGCGGTGCCGTGCAGGTGCAAGGAACCGTCAACGGTTTGGGAGAACGGTGCGGCAATGCCGATTTGACCTCGGTGGTGCCGAATTTGTTGATCAAGATGGGACGCAGTGCCCGCATGGGATTGGAGGGGCTGCCGCGCCTGACCGGGGTCAGTCGCTTCGTGGATGAGTTGTGTAATCGCTCCCCACAGAAAAATCAACCGTTTGTCGGCGCCTCAGCTTTTGCCCACAAGGGTGGCGTGCATGTGTCGGCCATTCTGAAAGATCCAACCACCTATGAACATATCGATCCGGAACGGGTGGGCAATGAGCGGCGCATTCTGGTTTCGGAGCAATCCGGACGCAGCAATGTGGTTTACAAATTGCGTGAATTGGGAATTACCGATGTCAATCCCGATGATGCGCGTCTCCAGGTTTTATTGAACGAAATCAAAGATCTTGAGTTTCGCGGTTACCAGTTTGACGCCGCAGAGGCCTCCTTTGAGTTGCGGGTGCGCAAGGCTTTGGGGCAGTTGCCGGATTATTTTCGCGAGCAGGGATTCCGGGTGATCGATACCCGCATGGCGCGGGATGACGGGAAGATGGTGATGGGCGCTGAAGCCACGGTCAAGCTGGTGGTGGGAGGCCAACCGGTCCATTTTGTCGGTGAAGGGAATGGTCCGGTCGATGCCTTGTATACGGTGCTGCGCCGCGCTTTGGAGTGGCACTATCCAGCGATCAATGCCATGACCCTGGTCGATTATCGGGTGCGCATCCTGGGACAGTCGGCCAGTGGTCGTGCGGGAACCGGTTCCATGGTGCGGGTATTGATCGAATGGCGCGATGAAGTGCGTACCTGGGGTACGGTTGGGGTATCGGAACATATCATTGCCGCCTCGTTTGCGGCCATCATGGATGCTTTGCAATACAAGCTGTTCAAGGACGGAGCGCAACCTGCGGTGTAAGCATTTCTTTTGGTCTGGTCATCGACATGCGGAAGGAAAGTCGGAACATGAAGAAAATTGAAGCGATCATCAAACCCTTCAAGCTGGATGATGTCAAAGAGGCCCTTTCCGAAGTGGGCATTCAGGGCATTACCGTGACTGAGGTGCGCGGTTTCGGGCGTCAGAAGGGTCATACCGAACTGTATCGGGGTGCCGAATATGTCGTGGATTTTCTGCCCAAGCTGAAGGTTGAGGTGGTCTTGGAGGATGATCGGGTGGATCAGGCTCTGGAGGCGATAGAGCGGGCAGCGCGTACCGGTCGCATTGGGGATGGCAAGATTTTTGTGACGCCGGTGGAACGGGTGGTGCGCATCCGTACCGGTGAGCGCGATGCCAATGCGCTCTGAGGAAACGGATTCTGAGATCATTGTCCTGGAGACTTCATGAAGGGTGGTCGGGAACTTGGAACCCGGTTTCAGCCTGGAGAGGTGATTTTCCGGCAGGGTGAACCGGCCCGTTGCATGTACGTGATCCAAAAGGGTCGCGTGGAGATCGTCATGGAGTCGGAGTTTGGGCCTCGGCACCTGAACTCCTTGAAAGATGGGGATATTTTCGGAGAGATTTCGTTGTTTGCCGAAAAGGCGCGCATTGCCACGGCCCGGGCCGTGACCGAAGTGCGTGCCCTGCAATTGGATGAAAAGACCTTTCTGAGTCGGTTGCATCAGGATCCCTCCATGGCGTTCCGGCTGATCCGCAAACTGGCGCAGCGCATTCACGATCAGGATCACGAGTTGATGCGCGACCATGCCCAGGAGATGGAGACCTGTCCGGTCAGCGGTTTTACCAGCTATATCGATCTGGCCACTTTTTTGGAGATTGAGATCAGACGGGCCAGACGCCTCCGGCAAACCATGGCGTTTGCGATTCTGGTGGTGGACAATCATGTCAGCCTGGTCGAGCAGTGGGGTGAGGCAGCGGGTGAGGCGGTATCGCGGCGTTTGGCTGAAGTGGTGCGGGAACATGTACGGCGTACCGATGTGGCAGGCCGGTTTGGGGCAGATCGGTTCGGAGTATTGTTGTATGAGGCCGATGGCTCGTCCGCAGTCCATGTGTGTGAAAAGGTGCGCGCGGTCTTTGCCTCACAGAGCTTTTCCGCAGCAGGCCGGGAATTTTCTGCCACCCTGACCTGTGGAGTGGCCATTTTTCCGGAGCATCAGCAATCGATTACACTCAATCAGGCAGCCTATCGTGCCCTGATGCGCGGGAGCACCCGTGGCGGTAATCGGGTGATTCTGGCCGAACCGGGTTTGGAACGGGTGCCAACCGAACGGTGAGCAGCCATGAAACTGGCCGATCAATCCCGAGTGGCGGTAGTCGGTGGTGGACCAGCCGGTGCGCTGGCGGCCTATTTTTTGTTGGAACTTTCGGATCGTGTGGGGTTGCGGCTCCAGGTGGATCTGTATGAGCCGCGGGATTTCTCCCGGTTTGGTCCTGCCGGGTGCAACATGTGCGCCGGTGTGGTTTCCGAATCGCTGGTGCAGACCCTGGCCGCTGAAGGGATCAATCTGCCCCCCGAGGTGGTGCAGCGTGGGATCGACTCCTATGTGTTGCATACCACGGATCTGCCACCGGTCGCCATTGCCACCCCGGTGGATGAGTTGCGCATTGCCACGGTCTATCGGGGTGGAGGTCCGCGTGCCCCGGAAGGGGAGCAGAAGTGGGTCAGTTTTGACGGGCATCTGTTGGAGATGGCCCGGGAGCGGGGTGCCCGGATCCTGCCGTATCGGGTGACGGAGTTGGCTTTGGATGCGGATGGACGACCGTTGGTCGGATGCAGCCAACAGGGCATCGAACGGTATGATCTGCTCATTGGTGCCATTGGCGTCAACTCCGGGGCCACCAGGTTGTTCGAGGAGTTGGGGATCGCCTTTCAGCCCCCCCCGGTGAAGCGTGGTTTTGTATCGGAGATCTATTTGGGCGTGGAGACGGTACAGAAATATCTGGGCAACTCCATGCATATTTTTTTGTTGGACATTCCGAAACTGAAGTTTGCAGCTGTCATTCCAAAGGTCGAATATGCTACGGTGTGCCTGTTGGGAGATGAGATCGACAAGGAGCTGGCCGAACGGTTCATGCGCGATCCTGCCACCCGCAGCTGTTTTCCGCCGGATCTGAACTGGAGTATCGGTGAAAAGGTGCGCTGTGGCATGGGGCAGGCGTGTCAATGCGGACCGCGTTTGAATATGGGTGCGGCGCTCAATCCGTATGGAGATCGGGTGGTATTGGTGGGGGATGTGGCCATCTCCCGGTTGTACAAGGATGGGATTGGTGCCGCTTATATGACGGCCAAGGCCGGGGTGGTGACTGCCCTGTTTTATGGGGTGTCGGCGAATGATTTCCGGCGGCGTTATGCCCCGGTGGTCCGGGGGATTGCCCGGGACAACCGGGTGGGCACCCTGATTTTTCTGATCACCTTGTTGTACCAGAAATGGTTGTTTCTGCGTCGCGGCATGGTGCGCATGGTACGCAGCGAAGCAGCCATGCGCGGGGAAAGGCGTGATATGAGTCGGGTGTTGTGGGATACTTTTACGGGAAGTGCCACCTATGTGGAGATCTTTCTGCGTACGTTGCATCCGCGTTTTATCGGGAGATTGTTTGTTTCTACGCTTTCCCCCGGATCGCAGACCAATGGAGAGGATTGATATCGGAGAATTTCTTTTGCGGATGGGTTGTGGTATGCTTGCTGAAGTGGATTGCCAACGGTTCATGACGAGGAACTGGAATCGATGACCATGATCGACCCGACTGGCATCAAACGCCTGCCCGATACCCAGGCTTATGCGCGTCAGGAAGCCAGGCTGCTCAAGATTCTGTTGGAGAACAGCGAAGATGGCGTCCTGTTGATGGATCATCGCGGGATCATCCGCAAGTCCAATGAGGCGTTCACTTTGTTGACCGGCTATGCAGGTCGTGAGGTCCAAGGACGGCATGTCAATCGTTTTTTGAATGATCCCGCAGCCCGCGATCAGTTGCAGGTGATCCATGATGCGTTGTGGCATCGGGGTTACTGGCTGGGAAACGTGACCATTCCCATGAAACGGGGCGGGGTCGTGCCTTTTTCGATCAAGGTGATGGCGGTATTGCCTGAGCAAGGGAGTGTGCGTCTTTTGGTCGTACAGGTGGCCAGGCAGGGGCGGTCTGCCCGGCTGGCGGAACAGGCTCTGGAACCGGAGGCCAACTGGGATCCATTGACCGGTCTGCCCACCTTGGCACTGTTCAAGGATCGTTTGCGCCAGACGTTGTCTCAGGCGGCACGTCGCAAATTTGCCGTTGGTCTGATTTTTATGGATCTGGACAATTTCACCCTGGTCAACGATTCGTTGGGACGCGAGAAGGGCGATGAGGCGTTGCGTGAGGTGGCACACCGTCTGGCCAAATGTCTGCGGACCAGTGACAGCGTGGCCCGGATCGGGGCGGATGAGTTTGCCCTGTTGTTGGCCGATATCGATGATGTCTCTTCCGCCGTACGCAATGTGGGGGTGGTGGCGCGCAAGCTCTATGAACTGCTTGAGGCCCCGATTGATGTTGATGGGACGGAGATTCGACTCTCGGCAGCCATGGGCATCACCATTTCGCCTCAGGATGGGCAGGATCCTGCCCTGCTGATGAAGAATTCCGCTACGGCTCTCTCCCATGCCAAACGCAAAGGCAGAAACAATTATCAATTCTTCTCGCAAGAAATGACCGAGACTGCCCGGCGGCGGTTTGCCATTGAAAACAGTCTGCGTTACGCCGTGGATCGTGGTCAGTTGCTGCTCTATTATCAACCGCAGGTGGATCTCAAGAGCGGTCGCGTGGTCGGGGCTGAGGCGCTGGTGCGTTGGAATCATCCGGAGCGCGGTCTAGTCTCCCCGATGGAGTTCATTCCAGTGGCCGAGGAGACCGGATTGATCCTGCCGATTGGCGAATGGGTGTTGCGGACCGCGTGTCGGCAATTGGCCAGCTGGGGGGAGATGGGATTGCCCATGATCCGCGTGGGGGTGAATCTGTCGGCTTTGCAGTTTCAGCGTCAGGATCTCGTGAAGATCGTGCAGTCCTGTCTGGAAGAGACCGGGATTGATCCCAGCTGTCTGGATCTGGAGATCACCGAGAGCGCCATCATGGAGGATGTGCAAAAGACCGTGGAAGTGCTCAACAGGATCAGTGCCTTGGGAGTCAAACTCTCCATCGATGATTTTGGTACGGGTTACTCCTCGTTGAGTCAATTGCGCCATTTTCCTTTTAAAACTCTGAAGATTGATCGCTCATTCGTGCGTTCCATCGAGAACAATGCCGGTGATGCGGCCATTGTCAGCGCCATCATTGCCATGGCGCATAGTCTGGATCAGACCGTGATTGTGGAAGGATTGGAAACCACGGCGCAGTTGGACATCATGCGCCGGTTGCACTGTAACGAAATGCAGGGGTATCTGTTCAGCGCACCGACTTCTGCTGAAGAGTTTACCGCCCTGTTGCGTCGTGGGGCCACTTTGCCCACCAAGGAAGAGGAATGAATAGTGCTGTTTGTTTGAAGGTGCCCCAGGAGTGGACCCGCAAGCTCTCCCGCGAGGAGGTCAATCAACTCCCGGTCAAGCGTTGGAATGGTCCCATTCAATTGCTGCGTACCGATGCCGAAGCCGAAGAGGCGGTGGCTGTTCTGGCCCGTGAGTCGGTATTGGGTTTTGATACCGAGACCCGTCCCTCTTTTCGCAAGGGTGAGAACTATTTTCCGGCCTTGTTGCAACTGGCGGGCGCGGATACGGTCTATTTGTTTCAATTGCGGGCCATGGAGCGGTTTGTCGGGTTGGCGGCGTTATTGAGTGACCCCAAATGTCGCAAGGTCGGCGTGGGACTCGACTATGATGTACGCGCATTGCAATCCCTGTTTCCCTTTGATCCCAAGGGATTCCTTGATGTGGGCGATGTGGCGCGTCGCACCTCGATTGCCAGTCAGGGGTTGCGGGGTTTGGCAGCCAATCTGTTCGGCATGCGGATTTCCAAGCGTGCCCAGTGTTCCAATTGGGATAATCCGGAACTGAAAAAATTCCAATTGGTTTATGCGGCCACGGATGCCTGGATCAGTCGTGAGATCTATTTGACGATGTGTGATCGGGGAGTTCTGCCTCCCCTGGTCAGACCGGAGGAGTTGCGGTCTGACCAGGGGTCAGGAGTCAATGCAGCGTAATGGATTGGGGTTTGTGGGATCCGGTGGACCACTCTTCCTCTTCCGGTTGGCTCCATTCATCGGTCAACAGACGGCTGGCGCGGTGGTGGATCTCATCCCACATCAAGGTCAGGCGTCCGAGTTGGGCCACCATGTGACTGGTTTCAAGGGCTGCCGATTCCGGATGCGTGGTTTCTTCGGTATTCCGGATGGAGGCAATGCCGATCAACAGCGAACGGCGTGCCTGGGCCGCGATATGGGTGATTTTTTCCAGCGAGTGGTGATCCAGATGGGTGAGATCGGCACCAAAGAGTTTCAGATCCATGCTTCATCTCCGGAAAACGACGAGATGTCAAAACGTATGAGAGAATGTGGATGATCGTCTCATCCAAACGGCGCTTACAATAATCTGGATTTCGTTTAATTGCCATGAAAAAAGCGTATACCATCGATAATCGGTTGAGTGCCTGGTGGCGATGGAGTGGGCGTTATCTCCAGTGGTTGGGGTTGCTCGTATGCGGCCTGGTTGGTCTGGATCTTTGGGCGGATGAGAGAATCCCTTGGACCGGACCGATGTTGCGCGTGGACAGTGGGATGCACACGGCGCTGATTCGACGGATTGCCACGGATCCGGCAGGACAGTACGTGTTGTCGGTCTCGGACGATAAAACATTACGCATATGGTCCCGGGGGGATGGCAAGCTTCAACTGACCATGCGGGTGCCGATTGGTTGGACGCAGGAAGGGGCGTTGTATGCCGTGGCCTTTTCACCGGATGGACGCACAGTGGCGGTTTCCGGACAAACCTGTGTGGAGTGGGAAGATCAGTATTGCATTTATTTGATCGATGTGCGCGGCGGGGAGGTGAGGCGCAGGATTGTCAATCTGCCTGAGGCTGTGACCCATTTGGATTTTTCACCGAATGGAGCGTTTTTGGCGGCAGTGTTTGCGGACAAGGCCGGAGTACGGGTGTTCAGTATTCCGACAGGTACACAGGTTTTTGTCAGCGAACGGTATGATGTTCCGGCCAACTGGGTCGATTTTGCCCCGGATGGCCGCATGGTGACCTCGGCATATGATGGTGTGGTGCGGTTGTATGATGGCAATTTCCGGCTGCGCAAGAGCATGCAGTTGGCCAAAGGGAGCAAGCCGCATGGTGTGGCGTTTGCGCCGGATGGCAGTCGCATCGCGGTGGGTTTCCGGGATCGTCCGGCGGTGGCTGTGCTTTCGGGTGAGGATTTGACGTTGAGCTACCTGCCGGATGTGACAGGGGTTTCGGACAACTTATGGGTGGTGGCCTGGTCTCTGGATGGACAGACTCTGTATGCCGGAGGCGGATATCGGGACAAGGGGCGTCATCAGATGCGGTGGTGGAGCCAATCCGGCCTGTCGGATGGTCAGGGGCGCGGGGATTATGTGGATGTTGCGGCTGGGCGTGGTCATGTGATGCAGATTGTGCCATTGCCAGAGGGTGGGATTGCCTTTGCATCTGCCGAACCGGCTTTGGGTGTGTTGGATGGTCAGGGGTTCAGCGTGTTCATGCACGAACGGAGTGCGGCCAACTTTCAGGGAGCAGCGCAGCGTTTGCTGGTATCCAAGCGTGGTCGTGTTGTGGAATTTGATCTGGATGGGTCTGGTCAGCAGCGGGTCCGTTTCACGGTGGACAAGTTGTTGTTGAGCAGTGCGGGTGGTGCAGGCGTTGAATTGCATGCCCCAAAAATCTCCTCTGCCGGGATACGGGTGACGGGTGGAGGAGAAGGAGATGCGTTGCGTCTTAATGGAGTGGAGTTGCCCTTGCAAGAGCGTGAGCAGGCCTTGGCCGTGGCCTTGGATCCGAAGGAACGTTATTTTGTGTTGGGCAGTTCTCACTATGTGCGGCTGTATACCCGGAGTGGGGAGTTGCGCTGGAAGGTGGCCACGCCTGGTGCGGTGTGGGCTGTCAATGTGACGGATAATGCGCAGTGGGTGGTGACCGCCTTGGCGGATGGGACGATTCGTTGGTATGATGCGATGCGCGGTGAGGAGCGGATGGCGTTGTTTGTTCATCGGAATCAGCAGCATTGGGCAGTCTGGTCACCGAAGAACATTTTTGCCGTTTCGCCGGGTGCGGATGGCATGCTCGGTTGGCATGTGAACCGTGGCAAGAACCAGTTGGCGGATTTTTATCCGGTTTCTCATTATCCTGATTATATGAAACCGGACTATTTTAAGCAGTTGTTTGGTCAATAGCTCCACAGTATTTGGCATGGAACATGCATCAAGCTAAGGGCTGGATTGTCTGATTGGCCTTTGTGCGTGGTGGTGGAGGTTGACCATGAAGTACGTTGTGGAGTTGTTTGACGGAAGAAGAGTGCGTGGCTTGCTGATGGATCAGCAGCGCAAAACCGAGTTGCTTGCCAGGCTGGAGCAACTGGACCCGGCCCTGGGAGTCGTGGTATTGGATATCACGCCTGAATCCCTCTGGAGAGGGGGCAGGCGGGCGGATGGAGTGCGCCGCCGCGCTTCGGCCCCGAATGTGGACCGGGTGCGCACCCTGCCATTGGAACGGATCATGGCGTAACGACTTGGCCAGGCGCACCTTGGGTTTCTGGTCAGGCAACCACGGAAACGATAAGGAGTGCGCATGTCCAAACCATTGACCTTTTTCATGGTGGATGATGACCCGTTCGCCATTCAGTTCCAGGGCGGGCTTTTGGAAGGGGCAGGCCATCGGGTCATTGCGACCACGTCGAGTACTCAGGCATTGGAGCTGCTTTTGGAGCAGCCGGTGGATTGCGTGATTCTGGACATCATGATGCCGGGTCTGGATGGCATGGCCTTGCTCCAGAAACTGCGCAGCGATCCACGCTTGAGCAACTTGAAGGTGGTCATTGTCTCGGGCAAGCAGTTTGACTATGACCGGGAACGGGCGTATGCCTTTGGAGTGGATGGCTATCTGGTCAAACCGGTCGATCCGGCTACCTTTGTGGCCGTCCTTCAGGAGATCATCGCCGATGCCATCGTGTTGCGTTATTGGGGGGTACGCGGAACGTTGCCGGTCTCTGGAACCAAGGCGCTGCACTATGGGGGCAATACCTCTTGTGTTACCCTGGAGTTTCCACGGGGTGAGCTGTTGATCTTCGATGCAGGCAGCGGGATCAAACGGCTCTCCGATCACCTGGTGGCCCAGAAGCGTGTACGTCAGGAGGCCAAGATTTTTATCTCTCATCCCCATTGGGATCATATCAATGCCTTGCCGTTTTTTCGACCCCTGTATCAGCAGGGGAATGAATTCGAGATCTGCGGGGCCTCCCATGGGGACATCGATATGCGCGAGTTGATCGCAGCCCAGATGGACGGGGTCTATTTTCCGATCAAGATCAGTGAATTCGCGGCCCGTGTCTATTTCCGCAACCTCCATGAGGAGGTTTTTTCGATTTCAGATCGCATCCTCATGCGCACCATGCTCTTGAACCATCCGGGCAACTGTTTGGGTTACCGGGTCGAGTATCGGGATCGCTCTGTTTGTTATATCACCGACAATGAACTCTATCCCAAAGAGAGTGCCTATTACAGTGCTCATTATGTGAGTAAACTGGCAGAGTTCGTGCGTGGTACGGATGTCTTGATCATCGATGCCACCTATACGGACAAAGAGTATACCAGTCGCATCCATTGGGGCCATTCGTCCATCTCGGCAGTGGTGGCGTTGGCCCATCAGGCCCAGGTCAAGGCGTTGCATCTGTTCCATCACGATCCGGATCAGGATGATGCCGCCATTGCTGCCAAAGAGCGCGCTGCGACCGCGATGCTTCAGGCCGTCCATCCCTCACTCCTCTGCCTGGCCCCAGCCGAAGGTGCCTGTTTCCGGATTTGAGTGAGGTCGGTGATACAATGTATCCCGCGTCCAGTGTCGGCTGGACGCGGTAGTTCAAGGGTCAGAGGGCCTGCATGCTCTTCAACAAAGGCTGCACATCCCCAAGATGCATGTCCCCCATGGGATAAAGCATCTGTTCTTCTTTGATGTTGTGTTGCCGCATCAAAACCATCAGTGTGCTGCCCGCGCGTGCCACGGCTGCGGTATCGTTCTGCTGGAGCGCCTGTTTCATCTGCGCGATCACCCCGAGCATCTGTCGATGCTCCATGCGCATCACCGTGGTCGGTCCCTGGGTCATGCCGGTCGCCTGTTCAAAGGCTGGGAAAAACCGTTGCTCTTCCATGTTGAAGTGGTGGGTCATGCCGGTCTCAAAGGCTCCGAATAAAGAACGGGTCGTCTCCAGATCACCGGCGTGGGCGGCATTTTCCAAAGCGGCGTACAGTTCGTCACACCGATCATGATCAAAGGTCATGAAGGCCCCAATCCCGCGCGGACCAGCCTGGGCCACACGGTGCAGGACAAAGCGCCAGGCAGGGGGACCGTTCTCCAGCGGATGCCAGTCGTAACTGCCCCAAAAGCGACTCTGAAAAGCGGTCAGCAGGTCAGAAGGATCGTGATCGCTGCCTGCCTCCAGAGAGGCACCGGCCAGAAGTTGTGCAAAGGCAGAGGTCAAACGTTCTTCCCGAGCTGCCGGATTCAACCCTGTCAGATCCAAAACCGTATTGTTCATATCGTGTCCTTGTGATAGAGATGTTCCAAAGGGTCACTGTGACCATCATGTATGCATGCCACGTGCATCCAAGATAATGCGGGTGTATATTTGAATGCCTTGATATGCATCAATTCGCATGGCTGTGGATCAAAAAAAGTGTTGGTTTCGTTCACCTCATTCCCAAAAAAGATTTCGTTACCATGTTGCCTACTGTTGGATTGCGCATTGACCAGGCCCCTCCTTTGCATCTGCCGTTCCGCTTTTTTGGTACGGGACCGCTCTTTCTGATGTTGGCCGGAGCAGTGCTGCTGCTTCAGGGAGAGGAACTGCTGCTCGCCCCTTTGTTCCCTTTGACAGTGGCAACCCTCCATTTGATCCTCTTGGGATGGATGTTTATGGTGGTGTGTGGTGCCATGATCCAGATGATCCCGGTGTTGGCAGGCATTCCGGTCCCCTGGCCAGGCCTGGTGCCCTGGGTGCATGGTCTGCTCACCCTGGGGGTGGGGCTGTTTTTTTTCGGGTTGAGTCACGATCCGGTGCTGCCGACGCTGCTGTGGATCGCCTTGGGATTCTTGTTAGTGGCGGGAGTCGCCTTTGTTGTACCCATTGGTGTGGCTTTGGTCAAGGCCCCAGCCAAACATCCGACTGTCCATGGCATGCGTCTGGCCATGCTGGCCTTTGTGGGCACCTTGTTGCTGGGCGCGTTGTTTCTGGGAGAACATGCTGGTGGATTCATCGACTTTGACCGTCGCATTCTGGTGGCCATCCATCTTCTCTGGGGATTGATCGGGACCATGGGGGTGTTGATCATCGGCGTATCTTTCCAGGTGTTGCCGATGTTTTATATGACTCCACCCTTTCCGGTCCGGAGCGCGCCGCGCATCCTGACCGGACTTGCCTTGGCATTGGGTGCCGTACCGGTCATGCTGTGGATATCCGGAGTGGATCACCCCTGGCACGCCCTGGCTGCCGCTTTGCCGGGGATTGCGGCACTCTTCTGGTATGCGGTTGAAATCCGTCAGATGATGCGTCAGAGGAAACGCCGTCTGGTCGATGCCACTCTGCGTTTGTGGCTGTTTGGTTATGCCTGTGCCGTGCTGGCCTTGCTGTTGCTGGCCAGTTGGTCTGGCAACGACTGGGTGGAGGGACGTTATCTGTTTGGAATTCTTTTTGTGCTCGGTTGGGTCACTCCGGTGATGATCGGTATGCTGCACAAGATCATTCCCTTTTTGGTGTGGTTCCACCGTTTCAGCAATCTGGCGGGTCTGGTGGAAATCCCCATGATGGATGATCTGTCGCCGCTGAGAATCGTCAATGGTCAGGTGTGGGTGGTTGTCGGCAGTGTGGTGGTTTTGGTGGCAGCGGTTGTCACCGGGTCGGATCTGTTGGTGCGTGTGGGGGGGGGCGGTTTGATGGTGATCGGTGCCATGTCATTGTATGCGTTGTGGTTTGCGCTGCGCATTGCACCGCCAAAAGCTCCTGAAATTCCTGATTTCGCAAGCTTTTTTAAAGATTTTAAGCCGCCCGTATCATGACTGTCGCCATGTTTGCCCGCGGATCGGGTCAGAGGTGTGGAGCGATTTGAACCGGTAATCGGCGTGCGCCCCATCCGCCGGGTGCCCCCGCAAACCGGCCAGGAATCGGCATGGCACAGACACGGCAACGGCCATCCGGGGTCAACGCCCACTGTCTCAGGGTGTAACCGTACCGCTCGATCAGCAGTTGACCGCATCCCGGACACCAGGTGCTGCCACCGTGTCCATCCTGGACATTGCCTACATAGGCGAATTTCATCCCATTGGCCAGGGCTATCGCCCGGGCACGCAACAAGGTCTCGGTCGGGGTGCGCGGCAGATCGCGCATCTGCCAGTCTGGATGAAACGCCGTAAAGTGGATCGGGACATCTGATCCCATTTCGGTGACGACCCACTGGGTCAAAGCCTGCAATTCGGCCTCCGAATCATTGCAATCCGGAATCAATAACGTGGTCAACTCCACCCACACCTGGGTTTCACACGCCAGATATTGCAACAGTTCCAGAACCGGTTGCAGATGGCCGCCGGTCAGTTTGCGGTAGAAGGTCTCGGAAAAGGATTTCAGATCCACATTGGCTGCGTCCATGTGGGAAAAGAACCAGGCCGCAGGCTCCAGCTCCATGTATCCGGCAGTCACGGCCACGGATTCCACTCCCAACTCCCGGCAGGCGCTGGCCGTATCCACGGCATACTCGGCAAAGATCACCGGATCATTGTAGGTGTAGGCCACGCTGTGGCAACCGTGTTGCCTGGCAGCCAAGGCAATGGCCTCGGGCGAGGCGTAATCGGCGATCCGTTCCATATGACGGGATTTGCTGATATCCCAATTCTGGCAGAATTTGCAGGCCAGATTGCACCCTGCCGTGCCAAATGACAGAACCGAAGTGCCGGGATGGTAGTGATTCAGGGGTTTTTTCTCGATAGGATCCACGCAGAATCCGCTGGAACGTCCATACGTGGTCAACACCAGTTGTTCCCCCTGTCGTGCCCGTACAAAACAGAATCCCCTCTGTCCATCGTTCAGTTCGCAGCGGCGCGGACAGAGTTCGCAGACCAGTTTTCCTGAATCAAGAAGACGCCAATAACGGGCTGGGGTCATGGTTGTTCTCCAACAGAGAGTGAGTGGACCAAAACCATCATACCGGAGGAAGCATTGAATTCATATCCGATCTGTGCCTTAATGAAGGACGAACCGTTGCGGGAGTGTCCCGGCGGTGCCCAAAGACTATCTTTTCGGTCAAAGGAGTCATTCATGGAAACAGTTACCGATCTCATCAAGCAGGCATTGCGTAATGAAATCTACGCCTCCGCCTTTTTTACCAAGGCGGCTGAAATGACCAAAGATGATGAAGCCAGAATGCTGTTTATCGAACTGGGCGGCATGGAAGATGATCATGCCAATGAACTTGTGGACAAGTTGAAAAACACCCCGTGCAGCGAAGGGTTGGATATGGCTGCGTATCTGAAAGAGTTGGAGAGTTCCACGGATCCGGTCATTGCGGGTGAGGTTCTGGCAACGATTGAAAATGGTGATGCTCACGCCGTGTTGCGTTTGGCCATTGAGTCTGAAGAACGGGCTGTGCAGACCTATACCAAACTGGCCGATGAGGTGGTCGATCTGGAGGTCAAGTCCTATTGTCTGGAGTTGGTCCGCCAGGAGAAGACCCATGCCAGCATGCTGACCAAGCATTTGCGTTCCATGGATATGGATGCCGAGGATCGCCCTGGTTTGTAATGTCCCGGGTGCAAATATTGGAGCTGGAGAAAAATCTTTTGGGGGAGTGGGGCCGGAGAGTGCAGTGCTCTCCGGCTTTTGGTTGAGATTTTTTGGGGAACAGTTTATGAATTAAGTTTTGTCTGTTCCATTTGCCGGAAAACGGCTTGTCAAAGAGTCGGCTTGCGGCCAGAATGATTCAGGCATGGCTTTTTGGAGGCATTGCGTTTATGCTGGTGTACTTAGCCAAAACATGCCGTGGAGGGTGATGCCGGTCATGATTGCCGGAGAGAAAAAGGTCGAAAAAAAACGTCTGGCACGGGCCGACTCCTTGCTGGGCGATCTGTCCATGCCATCGCGTCCGGATGTGTTGCTGGAGGTGATGCGCGCGCAATCCGGCTTTGCCCCGGATCCTCTGGTCGTGACCGGGTTGATCCGAACCGACATGGCGCTCTCCTCTGCGCTGTTGCAGGCTGCCAATACGCGGCTGAAGGGGTGGAAACGCCAGGTGATCTCCATCGATGGGGCAGCAACCTTGTTGGGATTTGATCGGGTGCGTGCAATAGTCTCCGAGCAGTTTTTGAGCGCAACCCTGGTGAGTCGGGATGGGCCGGTGCAGACCTTGCGGTTGCGGGCTGTCGATGCGGCCAGACGGGCCGAACGATTGGCACAACAACTACCTGAAGTTTCTCCCTATTGTCGCAATGGTTATCTGCCTGCGGTTGCTCCGGATGAAGCCTATGCCATCGGTCTGTTGCACGATTGCGGTCTGATTGCCATGCTGCGCGGTTTTCCGGATTATGCCAATTTCTGTCGTCAAACCGATGAGTCGGGAGAGCTGGATCTCGTGGATGCAGAAAATGCGCGTTTTGGAACCAATCATTGTCTGGCAGGTTATCTCATGATGCGTTATTGGCAGATGCCAGAAACGTTGTGTCACATGGTGCGTGTCCATCACCGGCTGGACGACTTCAACCGTCCCGGCGTGCGGGTGCGGGAGCGGTATGCTCTCGTATTGCGTGCCATTCTGTATCTGTCCGCAGCCGTTTGCAGTGGTGAAGCCATGCGAACCTGGAACGTGGTTGATGGGCGGATCGCGGCATTTTTCGGGTTGGAGATCCCGGTATTGGAGCAGTTGCGCTCGGGCATGGATGCCGGCGGTTCTGTCAAGGCTTGATTGGATTGCATCCCTTGTGATTCAATCTTCTTTGTAGGCCGTATTTCGTGGAAGTATGACCGTTCGCACGACCAAACCCCAAATGATTGGAGGAGGAGATGGCACCAAAAGATCGAGCAAAATCGAAAGAGAAAGCCAAGGCCAGTAAGGCCAAGGCCAAGGAAAAACCGGTTGTCAAACCATCGGCCCCGGAACGGGATGCACGCCTGGATCAGTTGGAAAAGCGGATCTCCCGGTTGGAAAAGCAGATGGAGGAGAAGTTGGATCAACTCTCCGAACGCAATGCCGCTTTGCTGCGCAAAACCACGGAACAGATGCGTCAGCTCTCCGACCGGCAGGCTGCTTTGTTGCGCATGACCACAGAACGGGATGCGCAGCTTTCGGAGCGCAATACCGCCTTGTTGCGCAAGGTGAATGAACAGATGGATCAGCTTGCCGAGCGGAATGCCGCCATTATTCGTAAACTGGCGCAGAAGGAGAGTGGACCATCAGCAGAAGCAAATACCAAAGCGCCGGCAAAGTGATCCAACGTCTGGGTTGAGGGGAACCGAGGGACGGTCGGATGGATCCGTCCCCCTCGGAAGTCCGATTGGCATGGATGAGGATTGGGGGAGAAGAATGAAAGAGCGGTCGGGTTGGGCAACCCTCTGTAGGGTGTTTGGGGTGGTTTGGTTGTTGGTGTGGATGACAGGTGGTGCGGCCATGGCGGCTGAGACGGTCTTGTCCGAAGTGACTCAGTCCGTCTCCGTGACCGGGCAGCCTGCTGCGGCAGACCAGGCAGTCGATACGCCCATGCCTGGAGCCGGTTGTTGTCAGGCATGTTGCAAACAAAAACAAAAAAAGTGTGATCTGTCGTCCATGGGAACAGGCAAGGGGTGTGGTCGGATGGTTGAGGGTGGACACGCCTGTTGTCAAAACCAGCAGCAGGCATGCAATTCGGCCATGCAATGTGCGCAATCCATGGGCGGTTCAACCGGGAACGGAAGCGCGCCTTCAGGTCAGCAAACCCCTCCGGCACATGTGCATTGATGGCTGGAACGTCAGAAGCTTCAGGAGTGGAGATGGGAGTGGTGTCAACGATGACAACGTCTCGGGAACAGCATGCCGGACAGGTGGGGCGTCCGGCACTTTCGTTTGAATTTTTTCCACCTCGTCAGCCGGAAGGGGAGAGGCTGTTCTGGAATACGTTGGAAGCCTTGATCCCCTATCAGCCGGATTTTGTCTCCATCACCTGTGGAGCGGGCGGAAGTCGCCAGGCGGGCAGTGGTGAGCTGGTCAGGCAGGTCCATGAACGCACCGGTTTGTATACCGTGGCCCATCTGACCTGTGTGGGTGCCAGCCGTGCCACCTTGACGGACATGTTGCGTTTTTATCAGGAGTGTGGCATTCCTGCGGTTTTGGCGTTGCGGGGGGATCCACCCCGTGGGGAGCCTCCCGGAGCCTTGGAACGGGGAGCTTTTCGTTATGCCGAGCCTTTTGTGGCCTTCATTCGTGAATCTTTTCCTGATTTTCGTTTGGGTGTGGCTGCCTATCCGGAAGGGCACCCGGAAACTTCGGATCTGGTGCGGGATCAATGCCATTTTCAACGCAAGGTGGAAGCCGGGGCCGATTTTGCCGTGACGCAGTTTTTCTTTGAGAACGAAGTGTATTTTCGTTTTGTGGCTTCCTGTAGAAAACAGGGGGTGCAGGTGCCGATCTATCCCGGGATCATGCCTGTGACCGATTACAAACAGATCAAACGGTTGTCGGAATTGTGCGGGTCTGCACTGCCTGGCTGGCTGACTGCCCGCTATGAAGAGATCCGGGATGATCCGGAACGGATGCTGCAAACCGGCGTGGAACTGGCCGTGGAACAGTGTCGGGATCTGTTGCGGCGCGGTGCCCCGGGGCTGCACTTTTTTACGCTCAACCAGTCGGGCGCGGTCCCGAGGATTCTACGTGAACTGGGATCGGAGTTTTATTCGGCCTGAGGCAGTTGGATGGTGCCGATCACTTCGTTGCCCGTGCCCTGAAATTCCAGCGAGGAAAAACTGTACATCTTGGCCATGGCAATGCCACGTCCATGGGTGTCAAAGGCCCGTTCGGGACTCAAGGTCTCAAAGGGACGCCAATCGAAACCTGGTCCCTGATCCACGATGCGGAAACGGATCTCTCCTGGCGGGCGTTCGATGTACAGATGGACCCATTTGTGGCTGTTCTCCGGCAGGGCCAGGCGCTCCTCCACCAGCAGATCCCAGCCATCGAACGTGGTCATGGCCCGGGATTTTTCTGCGTAGGTGATCCCCAGATTGCCGTGTTCCACGGCATTGATGAGCAACTCTGACAGCCCCATCACCACCTGATCCGGATCCGGGCAGATGTTGGCCAAAGATGCGGCCAGAGCTTTGGCCTCCTGAATGGTACGCAGGCGGAACTCTCCGTCCCAGAGCATGGCCATGGCATCCTGGGATTGCTGGACCGCAGCCCGCAAGGCGTTGTGGCGGTGATAGTCGTCCACTGCCGCCCGGATGATGGCCAGCAGGGTCCGGCGGTCAAACGGTTTGGTCAGATAATAGAAAGCTCCGGCCTGAATCCCATCCAGGGTATCCACCTCCGAAGACATCGAGGTCTGCATGATCACCGGAATCCCTTGCAGAACCGGGTGGGCCTTGATCCTTTTGAGAACCTCCATTCCATCCATGTGGGGCATGATGCGATCCAGAAGTACCGCTGCATAGGTCTGGGGATGGCTTTGCAGTTGTTTCCAGGCTGCGGCACCGTCATTGGCCGTATGGACCCGATAATCGACATCTTCCAGATTGGAGACCAGGATCTGGCGATTGATGAGGTCGTCATCCACTACTAAAATGGTCGAATGCGTTTCCATGGTGTTTTGTGCCTGGGACAGTAAGCGAACGTTTATGCAAATCTGGCAATATTGTAACACGATTGCGCACTATTGGCCAGTAGGAATGCATGCAAGATATGGACAAATTCGGTTGGTTTGAGGGAAACTATCCCTTCAGGGGGGTATGATTCATAACAGTGCCAGGGAGGTTTGGGCCATGAGACGCAGGAGTTTCATTCAGTCGGCTGCACTGGTGGCAGTGGGAGCCGTGCCGGTGGTTGGTGGCGCAGCGCAGGCAGGTCAGGAAGGGGGGGGCGGTGCGGACAAGGCCCGGGTGCGTGCCTATCGACCCCTGGGCAAGACCGGAATCCAGATGAGCGATATTTCCTTTGGAGCCGGTCGTCTCACTTCGGCCTCCCTGGTGTTGCGCGCATTGGACCGGGGGATGAACTATATCGATACTGCTCCCGATTATGGGCCGAGCGAGGACCATATCGGCGAGGCATTGCGCAAGTTCAAAGGGCGCGACAAACTCCATATCGCCTCAAAATATTGCCAGCCCAAGAGCTATCAGGCCGGCAAAAGCCATCTGCAACTGGGATCCACCGAGGCCGATTATGTGGCCGCAGTGGACAACAGCCTCAAACGGTTGGGGACCGATTATCTGGATGCGGTTTTTGTCCATGCCCTGGGGGAACTCACCGACCTGGAACTGGAAAAAAAGCGGTTGCTTGATCCGGAAATGCTGGCAGCCACCGCGCGCTTGAAAAAAGAAGGCAAAGTGCGTTTTCTGGCCGCTTCTTCCCATGGTCCCAACCACATGGAACCGTTGATGCTGGAGGCCGTGCGCTCCGGTCATTTTGATTACATCATGCCTGCCTTCAATTTCATGAAATTTCCCAAAGTCCCGGAGGTGCTCCAGGAGGCCAAGGCGCGTGGAGTGGGGGTTGTGGCCATGAAGGTGTTGGCCGGGGCCAAAGAGGGGGATATGAAGTTCGATCCAGGCCAGTTTGAACAGGCTGCCTTTAAATGGGCTTTGTCCCATACCGAAATCAGCGGTCTGGTGATCACCATCCAGGCTGCCCAGGATCTGGATCTCTATCTGCCGGCCTCAGGTCAGCCTTTGACGGCCTTGGATCAGCGGGCGCTGGATCAGTATGCGGCCATGCATGGTGCCGAGTATTGCCGGACCGGGTGTGGAGCGTGTCTGGAGGCTTGTGGGCAAGGGATCGATATTGCCTCGATTCTGCGTCATCAGATGTATTTCGAGGATTACAAGGATGAGAAACGGGCCATGCAGGCGTATGCCTCCATGCAACCCAATGCCGCCATGTGCGCAGATTGTTCCGATGCGGCCTGTGATCGTGCCTGTCCGTATGGTTTGGCGGTCCGTGTCAAATTGCAGGCAGCCCATCGCACCCTTTCTCTGGAGTCGGTTTCCTGACATGGAGACCAAACCGGTCAGTCGTTCTGGTGCGCGCTGGGTGCGCAGCGGGTTGCTGGCTTTGCTGCCGCTGTTGGCGCTGGCCATTCATGTCGATGGCCAGCGTTATGATCCGGGCCTGCTCGATTTCAAGAACGCTGCCGCGCGGCTCTCACCGGTCATGCGGTTTTTTCCGGAACAGATGGCCGGGTTGGTGCGGTTGGGGGAGCTGAAACGGTTCACAAAAGAGAATTTGCACGATTATGTCAATGGTCATGCCGAATATTATCTGTCGGCTGGCTTTGGCGAATTGCTTGCCGGTGAATACGGTCTGGCTGCGGAGGCATCCCGTCCACGGGTGGTGGTGGATGTTTTTGATATGACCAGGCCGCTGTTTGCCTTTGGGGTTCTGACTGGTGAAAGCGGGGATGGCGGGCAGGAGGTGGCCATTGGGGATATGGGGTTGGCCGAACCCGGTGGTCTGCGATTTATCGTGGGACCGTATTATGTCAAATTGACCGGGTTTGTCCCGGATGTTCCACTGTTGGCCATGGGAAAAGAATTGGCCCAGACCATGGGTCAGGGGAACAAGGGGTCTGTTGAGGTGTTTGCCTTTCCGGCGTTCGGACCGGTGGTCGCCACGAAATTCATCAAGGAGAAATATCGCGGCGTGGCGTTTTTGAATCAGGTGGTAGAGCGTTCCTTTCGGATCGGAGAGCAGATCGTTCCGGTTTTCCAGGTGATGGGATCTGCAACGCAGAGTCAGGAGTTGGAAGGGCGTTTGCTGGAGTTCCTCCGGAAAGAGGAGATCCCGGTGGAACGGGTGGAACGGGCGGATTTGGCGATATTTCTGGTGCGCGACCCGTACGAGGGGGAGTGGTTTTTTCTGCGCGTGGGGGAGCGTTTGTTGGGGGTTTTTGGGTTGCCGTTGGATGTGGCGTGGGGTCCGTTGCAGGAGTTTGTCGCACATGATCAGAAAAAGGACAACGGAGCGCATGGATCAGACCGAACCGCTCCTGGGACGGCGGGAGTTCCTGAGCCGGGTGGCTGGACTCTCCGGGGTGGCAGCCGGTCTGGGGATTGGCGGGTATCTGCTCTACAGTGACGAGCCGATCCGTCAGTCGGTGGTGGTGCCGCAACGGTTGCGGGATTTCCGTGTGGCCGATGATCCGTTGCATCCGGATCTGGTCGTGGTGCGTGGCCGTCGCGTGGATGCGATGGTGCAGGCAGCAGTGGATAAACTCGGGGGCATGGGCCGCTTCATTCGCCGTGGAGACCGGGTGTTGTTGAAACCGAATGTCGGCTGGGATCGTCAGCCCGAGCAGGCGGCCAATACCGGTCCGGAGTTGGTGGAGGCGATGGTGCGGCTCTGTCGCGTCGCAGGGGCCAAATCGGTGTGGGTGACGGATGTCTCGTTGAATGATCCACGTCGCTGTTTTGCGCGCTCCGGGATCGAGCAGGCTGCTGTGTCTGCCGGAGGGGAGGTGCGTCTGCCGGGTCAGGAGGATTTCATCGCCACGGATATGGGGGGCAAGGTGTTGCAGGTTTGGCCCGTGGCCCGTTTCTTCCACGAGGTGGACAAGGTGATCAATCTGCCCATTGTCAAACATCACTCGCTCTCAGGCTGCACCCTGGCCATGAAGAACTGGTATGGGGTGATTGGCGGTCAGCGCAATCGTCTGCATCAGGCGATTCATGCCTCGATTGTCGATCTGGCAGCGGCAGTGCGGCCAACCCTGACCATCATGGATGCCACCCGCGTGTTGAAGCGCAATGGTCCAACTGGCGGTAATCCGGCGGATGTGGTGCGTGCCGAGACCATTATTGCCGCCCGTGATGAAGTGGCTCTGGACAGTTATTGTCTTCAGTTTCTCGATTTGACTCCGGAGGCTGTCCCTTTTCTGGCGCTGGCCGAACAACGTGGTCTGGGCAGGGTGGCTTGGCGTGACCTGCACCCCGTGGATATTCAGCTCGGATAATGGAGCAGGGTATGAGTGGCTTGCGCGGCGTCAGACGGGTCTATGCGGTGTTTTTTGTGGGATTGTTTGTTTTTTTTCTGTGGAGTGCCGGGTTTGGACGGCTGCAAGGGTATGACGTTGAGCTGTTGTTGCAACTGGACCCTCTGACCGCCCTGGCGGGTGTGTTGACCAGTCATACCTTGTATCAGGGGTTGGCCTTTGCCCTGGTGATCTTGATTCCCACATTGTTTTTGGGGCGTTTTTTCTGTTCGTGGATCTGTCCGTTGGGGATACTGAATCAGGCTGTCAGTCATCTGTGGCATCGGCGGCGGGCCGTGGAAGCCTGGGAAGAGAACCGTTATCGACCGCTCTATCGGTTGAAATATTATCTGTTGGTGGTGATGTTGGTCTTTGCGGCGTTTGGTTCCTTGCAGATCGGCCTCCTGGATCCGATTGCCTTGATCTATCGTTCTTTTTCGTTATCGTTTTTGCCGGCTGTCGATCATGTTGCGGGCGGATGGTTTTATACCAATGCACCGGTTTTTCAGGGAGGAGTCTTGATTGGCGGGATTTTGTTGTTGATCCTGTTGGCCAATCGGTTCATCACCCGTTTCTGGTGTCGGGCTTTGTGTCCGTTGGGTGCTTTATTGGGTTGGTGTTCCCAATGGTCTGTATTGCGCATCCGGCGCGACGTGGATGCCTGCAACCAGTGCAAGCAGTGTTTGAAAGCCTGTCAGGGCGCAGCCGATCCGGATGGTGCCGTGCGGGTCACCGAGTGTCATCTGTGTATGAACTGTATCGAGGCGTGTGGCACTCAGGCATTGCATTATGGCTTGGCCAGAGAGCGCAGTTCGATTGGACGGCCTTTGGACATCAACCGGCGGCGGGTGGTGGAGAGTGCCCTGGCCGCTGTGGTGGCTGTGCCGGTGACCAAAAGCTCGTTGTCCGTACGCACGGCCCCAGCCCCGGAGGTGATCCGTCCACCGGGTTCACTGCCCGAGCCACAGTTTTTGGCCCGCTGCATTAAATGTGGGTTGTGCATGCGCATCTGTCCCACCAATGTCTTGCAACCGGCTTTGCTGGAGTCCGGCTTTGAGGGATTGTGGACCCCGATCCTGATGAATGGGATCGGGTATTGTGAACACCATTGCGTGCTGTGTGGACAGGTCTGTCCCACGGCAGCGATTCGTCCGGTCACAGTGGCTGAAAAGGTCGGCGCGCCACCATTCACCCAGCCGATTCGGTTGGGGACCGCTTTTTTTGATCGGGGACGCTGTTTGCCCTGGTCCATGGATGTGCCCTGCATCGTCTGCGAAGAGACCTGTCCCACTTCGCCCAAGGCCATCTGGTATGAGATGGTGATGGTCAAAGGGCGGGATGGTCGTCAGGTTGCGTTAAAGCGTCCGTTTGTGCAGCCGGACCTTTGTATTGGCTGCGGAATCTGTGAGAACAAATGCCCGGTAGCGGATCTGGCCGCCATTCGGGTGACCTCCGTGGGCGAGACCCGTTCCCGCGACAATCGCATGCTGCTGCATCAGCAGGCGGTCATTCAGGATCCATCTCGTGCAGATTCCGTGGTGTCGGGTTGACCGGCAGCAATTCGTCTTTGTGCGCTCTCCACCAGGCGGTCAGGCCGCACCACCGCCCGGAGATGGGTTCCTTCTCCCACTTTGCCCCCCTGATCGAACAGTTCGACCTGGAACCGATAGAGTTTGCCTTCGAGTCCCAGAAAGGTGGCCTGGATGCGAATTTTTTCATAAAGCGGGGTGGCGGCCAGATGGACGACATCCACGCGCACCCCTACGGACAACTCCCCGTGGTGCAATACGGGGCGCATCAGACGGGCTGCGGTCAACTCCATGAGGCCGATCATCCGGGATGTGGCCAGGACATCGGGAAAATCATCTCCTGATCCCATGCGCAACTGGATGGCCGAGTCATGGCCGGTGACCAGATGGATCAACTCGGCGCTGGTGCCGACAGGCAATTCATGTCTCATGGTGAAAAACCTCCTTCAGAGATTTGGCATCCAGCAGCCGTTCTCCCCAGCGATCCAGGGTTTCGGAGTTGGCCTGAAGGATTTGGTGCTGGATTGACTCAGGCAATGGCCCAAACCGTTTGGTCAACTGACGCAGGATGAGTTTGGCTTCTCCAAGGGTGCGTCCTTTTTCGATGCCTTTTTCGATGCCTTTTTCGATGCCTCTGGTTTCAGCACGATGCCAGATCTCCGCATTGCGGGGGATCTTGAACGGCTCTTCTTCCGGCATATGGTTCAGCATGGCCTTGAACCACATGCGGCGTCCCAGGTTCATCACGGCCTCTGGTGTCCAGCCAACCGGTTCCATGGTCTTGGCAGATCCTTTCATGCGCACCCTCCTGATTCCAGAGAGAATCCAGTTGAATTCAAAAGAGATTCGATTCATGCCATGCCGGATCATGTTGCCGAGGGCTTTTTGCCACTCCTACTCGCGACTGGCAAAACATTTCAGAAGTGCATTATGGGGTGTGTCTGCCCGTTCATTCAACCAAACAGTGCCAACAGGTGGTTGGATCGGGACCGCGTTGCGCCTTGGCCATGAGGCAACTCCTTCAGGATCTGCCGATGTCGCGTCGCGAGGTGGAGATGGTCACGGTGAATCCAGCCACTACATCCAGAAAGGACATGAGCGTCATGGTCAGAAACAGATTGGTTCCGGCAGGTCGAAAAATGAGAAATTCAATCAGGAATGCGACAAAGACCACCATGGAGAACAGGTGATCGACAATCGATTCGGTCCCGGAACGGGTGGCCTTGAAGATTTCGATATAGAGTATGACCACACCGGTCAGGATCAGGATGTCGCTGATCGTAAAGGTCAGAATGGCACCCGAAGTCAACGGCAAGGTCAGCAGTTTGGTTTGGGCACTGATTTCCGGATGGGTGGGTTGCAGAAAGATCAGGCTGTTGAGAATGGCCAGCATGAAGGCAAACAAGGGAATGGATTTGACAAGTGGCATGGTTGGAACGCTTTCTCATCGGGAAGGGGTTTTTCCTTCCAAAGATTAAGCCATCCGATGGGAAAACAAAACCATTTCCGTAAATCAGACCGGAAAAAAATCGTTCCACCCCCCTTGCGCCGGGTGGGGATGAGTCCCATATGTAGGCGGAATTTGCACCCATTCTGGTCCGGGGCCGTCCGGTCCGGCACACACCAAACACCCGTAAGATTCAAGAAAAAAAAGGAGTTGGCAACATGAGCACGTCGGAAGGCAAACAGACCCGTGCGTTTCAGACCGAGGTCCGACAACTGCTGGATCTGATGATTCACTCCCTGTACAGCAACAAGGAAATTTTTTTGCGGGAGTTGATTTCCAACGCTTCGGATGCTGCGGACAAACTCCGTTTTGCGGCGATTGCCGACGACGGGTTGTATGAAGGGGATGCGGAGATTGCCATTCGCATCACCTTTGACAAGGAAGCCAATACCCTGACGATCTCAGACAACGGGATCGGCATGTCTCTGGAGGAGGTGGCCAGCAATATCGGCACCATTGCCAAGTCGGGCACCAAGGAGTTTCTGCAATCCTTGCAGGCGGATCAGGCCAAGGATGCCAATCTGATCGGGCAGTTTGGGGTTGGTTTTTATTCGGCTTTCATTGTGGCGGATCAGGTGACGCTGGTGACCCGCAAGGCTGGCAGTCCGGCCAGTGACGGCGTTCGTTGGGAGTCGGTGGGCGATGGGGAGTATACCCTGGAGCGCGTGACCCGGGAGACGCGCGGTACGGATGTCATTCTGCATTTGAAGGAAGAAGAGAAAGAGTTTCTGGACGATTGGCGTGTTCGGTCCACGGTGCGCAAGTTTTCCGATCATGTGCCTTGGCCGATTATGATGTTGAAGTCGGCTGGTTATACCGGCGAGGACGATACGGAGACAGAGAAAGAGGAGCAGGAAGTCAAGAGTCCGGAGTGGGAGACGGTCAACAAGGCATCGGCGCTGTGGACCCGTGCCAAGTCGGAGATCAGCGACGAGGAGTACAAGGAGTTTTACAAGCATGTCGGACATGATTTCGAGGAGCCTTTGGCCCACATTCATGCCCGTCTGGAAGGGAAATATGAATATACCGTCCTGTTGTATCTGCCCAAGCGTGCGCCGTTTGATCTGTGGGATCGGGATCGCAAGCATGGGGTGAAGCTCTATGTGCGACGGGTCTTCATCATGGAGGGGGCGGAAGATCTGATGCCCCGTTATTTGCGCTTTGTGCGCGGTATTGTGGACTCTGCGGATCTCCCCTTGAATGTTTCGCGTGAGATCTTGCAGAAAAATCCAGCGGTGGATGCGATCAAAAAGGGGATGGTGGGCAAGGTCTTCTCCTTGTTGGAAGAGATGGTCAAGAACGATGGCGAGAAATATCAACAGTTTTGGGATACTTTTGGTGTGGTGATCAAGGAAGGGGTGATCGAGGATTTTGCCAATCGCGAGCGGGTCGCCAAACTGTTGCGTTTTTCCAGTACCCATACCGATTCGAAGGTGCAGGATGTCTCTTTGGAGGCATATGTGGGCCGGATGCGGGAGAAGCAGAAGGCGATCTATTATGTCACGGGTGAGTCGTTGGATGCTGCCCGGCACCATCCGCATCTGGAGATCTTCCGCAAGAAGGGGATTGAGGTATTGTTGATGTCTGACCGGGTGGATGAGTGGCTGGTGACCCATCTGCATGAGTTTGACGGCAAGCCGTTGCAATCCGTGGCCAAGGGTGGTCTGGATCTGGGCGAGTTGGAGGATGAGGCGGACAAGAAGGAGTTGGAGCAGCAGCAGGATGCGTTCAAGGAGTTGACCGAACGGGTGCAGAAGGGGTTGGGAGATCTGGTCAGGGAGGTGCGTGTGACCAATCGCTTGACCGATTCACCTTCCTGTCTGGTCAGCGGTGAGTATGATATGAGTGCCTCCATGGAGCGCATCTTGCGTGAGGCCGGACAGAAAACCCCGACCACCAAACGTACCTTGGAACTCAATCCCACCCACCCATTGATGATCCGGTTGAAAGGTGAGAGTGATGAACAACGTTTCGACGATTTGGCCCATGTGCTCTTTGCGCAGGCTCTGTTGAGTGAGGGCGGGCAGTTGGAGGATCCTGCCGATTTTGTGCGGCGGTTGAATGGATTGTTGTTGACCCGTTAGAATACTCTCGGAATGGGTCTGATTGGAGTTTTTGATCAGACCCATTCCGTTATCGGTCTGCGGTTTGGATCAAGCTGAAAGATGTTGATCTGTCTATCTTTAACTTATTCTTAACCTAAGGGATTCTCCAACCTGCTTCTGGTGTACGTCCAACCCAATGGCTCATCGGAAAATCGGATTGAGTTCCATGCCACCTCCCCATTCATCTGTTTTTGTCCGATGTCATCTGGATTAATGAGTATGAGGCACGCCTTTTGCTTGCAGTTCCGTATCGGCCCATTCTGCCGTCCATTTTGACATTTTCAAACCGATTCAACCAGATCAAGGAGTGACTCATGCCACAAGCTCATGCTCAACCCGCCTCCAAGCCCACCACCTATCAGGGCATCGCTGGTGACGTTCTGATTCAGTACTTCGAACGGATCGAACGCTTGGAAGAGGAGAAGGCCGGGATCGCCGAGGATGTCAAGGCGGTGTTCCTGGATGCCAAAAGCAACGGCTTTGACGTCAAGATCATGAGGGAGATCCTCAAGATGCGGAAAATGGAGCGGGAGGCATTGGAGGAGCAGGAGAATATGGTGGACCTGTACCGCCAGGCCATCGGCATGCATTGAGTCGATTTCTGCAGCACGTTATCATCAACCAATTCCTTGCCGACGCAGGCGTGGTCCACACCAATTCACCGGACCACGTCTGTCACTGCAACTGCTCCTGTGAACTCCGACAGAACAATGCCGACCACCCCACCAAAGCGTTGAGCCTGCCGCGTTTGGCCATGCTCGTCGAACGGATATTCGAGACCATCGTGCAAGAACTGGAGAAGGGCGAGTCCGTGAAGCTGTCGGGCTTTGGATTGGAGTGTTCACCGTGCGCAGCAAGAATTCCCGGCCAGGAAGGAATCTGAAAACCGGTGAACCCATCGAGATCACGGCACGCAAGGTGGTGACGTTCCGGGCCGTTGGTATCGAAAGAGGGAGTAAACCGGTTTTGCCAGGTACATGCGGATGAAGACATGGCAGGCTTTTGAAAGGCGCGCCAGTGTATTCGGCGACGAATGTTGACACCTATGATCTGGCAGGCATGGTTTTCTTTGGGGGTAATCGGGTTGTGCGTGCTGTTGCTGGCCCGCAACCGTCACCCATCGGATGCGGTGTTGCTGGGCGGGGTCACCCTCTTACTCATCGCTGGTGTGCTGACCCCCAAACAGGCTCTGGCCGGATTGGCCAACGAAGGCATGGTCACTGTCGGGGTGCTTTATGTGGTGGTGGCCGGATTGGAAGAGACCGGTGCGGTACGCTGGATTTCTGAGATCGTTTTGGGGCAACCCCGCTCCTTGCGTCATGCCTTGTTGCGGCTGGCCCTGCCCATCATGGTCATCTCCCCGTTTTTGAATAATACGCCGGTGGTGGCCATGTTCATTCCGGCCCTGACCACCTGGGCCGCCCGATACCGACTGCCCATTTCGGCCTTGATGATGCCTCTGGCCTTTTTAACCACGGTTGCGGGACTGTGCACGCTGGTGGGTTCGAGCACCAATCTGGTGGTGCATGGCTTGCTGCTCTCCGGGGGGTATGGCATGGGTTTTTCGTTATGGGAGATTGGGGCCGTCGGCCTGCCTCTCACCGTGGCGGTATTGGGGTATGTGTTGTTCATGGGACCACGTTTTCTGCCCCGACGCCATCTGGCCGCCGAGTCCTTTGCCAACGTGCGGGAATATACCGTGGAAATGATTGTCGAACTTCACGGCCCCCTGGCAGGCAAAACCATCCGCGACGCCGGATTGCGCCATCTGCCCGGACTCTTTCTGGTGGAGATCCAACGTGGTGACGTACTGCTGCCGGCGGTCTCCTCAGATGAACGGCTGCAAGGGGAGGATCGCCTGCTCTTTACCGGTCGAGTGGATTCTGTGGCGGATCTGCGCGCCATGCCCGGCCTCAAGCCCGCGACAGACCAGATTTTCAAGCTCGATGCCCCGGATTTGCAACGGGTGTTGGTGGAAGCTGTGATCTCCGATTCCTGTCCATTGGTGGGACGCAGCGTGCGGGAGGGGCGTTTTCGCACGATCTATCATGCCGCCATTCTGGCCATCGCCCGTAACGGACGCAAATTGACCGGAAAAATCGGGGATATGGTGCTGCGGCCCGGAGACCAATTGCTGTTGGAGACCACGCCTGCCTTTTTGGATCAATACGGCTGTAATCGGGATTTTTTGCTTATCCGTCACATCGACCATTACCACCCGGTAAGACATCGGCGGGCACCGTTGGCGTTGGGGATTCTGTTTTGTTTCGTACTCATGTCCACCTTGACCAGGCTCTCCACCCTGGAGGCCGCTCTGTTGTCGGCGGGAGGGATGCTTTTGTCCGGTTGCGTCTCCAGTGGGACGGCGCGACGGGCGGTCGAATGGCCGGTACTTCTGGTGATCGCTGCTTCGTTCAGCCTGGGTATCGCCCTCGAAACCACGGGGGCAGCCCGATATCTGGCCGCTTTGCTGATCCACGTGGTGCGGCAGGATCCCTGGATTTCACTGGCCATGGTCTATGCGGTCACGGCCCTGTTGACCCAGATTGTCACCAATAACGCCACGGCGGTCCTGATGTTTCCCATTGCCATGGCCACGGCCAGGGATTTGGAGGTATCGGCGTTGCCGTTCGCGGTGGTGGTCTTGGTGGGGGCATCGGCTTCATTCTTGACCCCCATCGGCTATCAAGTCAACCTGATGGTGCAAGGACCGGGCGGATATCGTTTTGGAGATTATGGCCGCTATGGGGCGTTGCTGTCACTTCTGGTCGGCATTGTGACTCTGTTCATGGTGCCACGCATCTGGCCTTTTCATCTTTGATCGTGACATGCCTCATGCGCATCTATCCTATCAGGAAATCAAATTGACGCGCTATAAGATTCGCGAGGCCATGACCGAACAGGATGTCGAGGTGATCATTCAACGGGCGCATGAGAAGTATCCCGACGAAAAGCCAAGAATTATTTCAGATAATGGCCCGCAATTTATCGCCAGGGATTTCAAAGAGTTCATTCGGGTATCTGGGATGACCCATGTTCGAACTTCACCGTACTATCCGCAGAGCAACGGGAAAATCGAGCGTTGGCACAAGACGATCAAGTCGGAATGTATCCGCCCGGAAACACCTCTGACCGTGGATGACGCCCGCCGAGTGGTGAAACGGTATGTCGAGCATTACAATACCGTCCGGCTGCATTCAGCCATCGGATATGTGACGCCAGCGGATCGGCTTGCAGGTAGGCATACAGAGATCCAAATGAATAGGGACCGCAAACTGGAAGACGCACGTATCGCGGTCAACCCGAAGATGGAGTATTCAATCCCAGAACTGTTGCGATATCAAGAACAACAAGAAGGTTTTTTTCAAACGTCACCACACCTTGGATAAAATCGACTGAAACACTTGTCAGGTTGGCCGGTGGAGGCAAAATGTTATCATCCGGGATGTCAAGCACATCTCCAAGTTGATCTACTATCAGACCTACCGGGTCTTCCCATGGACATTGAGTCAGTGCGAGTTTGCTGTCAATTTTAGAAATCTCATCACGCGTTTTCATTATGACGTTATA
Organism: Magnetococcales bacterium; assembly: GCA_011089965.1. Lineage (GTDB taxonomy): Bacteria > Pseudomonadota > Magnetococcia > Magnetococcales > Magnetaquicoccaceae > Magnetaquiglobus. Next base: position 8,241 of record JAANAU010000021.1, on the reverse strand, counting down.
TTGTTTTGACCTGTTTATACCAGAATCCTGTTTTGACCAGCCTAAACGAGTTCTTATATCAAACAAAGTAATGACCCTGCCTCGGATATTCAACATCCCACGGATGTAATCAGGGGATCCGGGAACCGGAGTGCATTCTGCGGAACGATTAATTTCTCGCACCATGCGAATATTAATTCCCAGGTAAACATCTCCAAGGGTGAATGTGCTTACGAGCATACTTATTTTCCTGTTTTTGCCGAAAAAAGTTAAATTTTTACAACCATTTGTGAGCAATTTGCAATTCCAAACATTTTTAACATGATGCTCTTTGGTGGGAAAGTCAATAGCAAAACTGCCAGAATTTGCTCACTCCACCTGCGAGAACGTGATTTTCAAAAACGCACTTCGGATTTTCTCCACAGTGGGCCACTGGCCACACGTCATGGTTCAACGCGCAAACCATACCAGTGAAGGGTCTGGCGCGAACGTGGGCTGACTCAGGGCCAACACTGGCGCAGAGCCGCATTCGTGACATGGAGAGCGCCGAGAGTCCGAAGGAGTCATCCTCTGGACGTTTGCTTCCGGCGCACCCTGTTGCGCTGTGTCGGGTTTTTCCGGTTGGCGGCAAGTGGAGTTGGAGTTATTGGTGGTCCCGGTCTCATGCAACATAGCAGCACACAGACCAACCCGTGCGCGGAGCGAATGTCTCTCATATTTTTAATATCTTGAATTATTCTTTAATAAAGTTTGGGTTTGTGACCGGTCTCACATGTCAACCATTTTTGTTGTCGAACTGGCTAAATTTAAGCAAGTGCTGTTAAATGTTGAAAGAGAGCAGGAGAAGTTTGGTCCGCAGGTTTTGGAGAATTCCGGCGGAGAGGAGAAAAAAGAGGGCGTTTCCGACTCCTTCTGGTCCGAAGGCTACCGAGTGGAAATCGAAACGATATCGGCTATCTGATTGAAAATATTGGGCTTTTTAGGCATAAAAAAACCGCCTGGAAGGGCGGTTTGGAATCGAAGAAAAACTGATGAAAAAATGGCGTCGCGTACGGACACCAAATCAATATTTAATTGGTTGATGTTAAATAATAAAATAAAATACCGTCAAGATTTTATACCGTTGTTAGTACCGTCAACATGGCTAGATACTCGGGTTCGACGCCCGCCGATTATTTTCAAGCAACATCGCCCTTCCCGATATGAGCCTCCGCATGGTTTTACGCGGCATCAAGGACGTTCAGAGAAATGCGCTTGCCAAGCGCCGCCAGGGCGTCCTCGATCTGTTCAAATTTTGAGGCATGTTTCAGGTCCAGCAGGCGGTCTATCTGTGGGAGGTGGCACTTCATCATGCGGGCAAGATCAGATTTTCTGATTCCGCGTTCCAGCATGGCCTGATGGATCGCCAGCTTTGCGCAGGACAACGGAGATGGGGAAACGGTCCTTCGCCCGTTGGCTGATGAGGGAACCGGAATTTGCATCCTGGAGTCAATGTAGCCATCCAGTGCTGTTTCCAAGGCGTCAACCGCCTGGGTCAGTGCGTCCGGTTCGTCTTCCCCCTGCGTGATGGCTGGCGGAACATCCGGGAAGGTGACGATGAACCCTCCCTCTTCTGCCACTTCGAGTTCAACTGGATAATCGAACATTTCTGCCTCACTTCAAACTGAGTTCAGCAAATTGGCTCAATGATTCCGTAAATACCAGCCTCAGCAAGTTCAGGATAATTGATAAAATCACGGTTCAGTTCTTCAATAATGGCTTTGGCTTCTGCAAATTCAAGATTGTTCTTCATAATAAAATTGATATCTTTCTGTATCAACGACATGGCAAAATGTCTAATTTTTTGTTCTTTGATTCTTTCGACTGCCCGAAGCGCATTTTCTTTATCTTTTCCGGCGTCAAACACAATAATAACTTTATATTTTACTGAACTGCTTTCAATATTTTCTTTCTGAGTAAACGGTTTTATTCCAATAATTGGTGGTGGAGCATTATCCAGAGTGAAAGTAACTCCGCACCTGTGACAAAATATCTTTTTTCGCCATTCATTCATAGCATATTCGTATTTTTCTTTATCGTTCTCTGATTATTCTTTTGCGGCCGCCACGACCAGGGCACAAAAAATAGCAGATATCGTAAACAATAATCCTGCAGATGGTATTGTGCCTGCTAAAGTAATAAAACAAATAATGGTTGCACCACAGCCTATAGCAAAAGGAGAAGGTGGCATTTGTGGAGGGGAAAACATTGGACCGTTCAGTGTTTGACTTACACCAACGCCTACAGCCAAATGACCACCGCCGACGCCAACCCCTGTATGCACAGTTTTTGATTGGTGAATAACTTCGTATCGTTGCGTCGTACCTGCATTACAGTTCGGACAAATGTATTGCTCGTTTTTATTTTCTTCGATCAAAGATGTTCTCCGGCCTTGATTACGCGGTTAATTTGCAGCATTTTATTATCTTTTTTACATCCTTCTCCCCGCCCAAACGACCTTTCCCACAACATTCAGTCGACCCATCTCTCCCGGCAAAATCGTTTCTGTATCGTAATGCGGATTGTCGCTTTTCACGACAACGTTGCCGTTGGTCATTTTCTGCAATCGTTTCACAAACAGATCCCCATCCACCTGGATGACATAGACGGCATTCGCTGACACGCGATCTTGCTCACGCATATCAACCAACACCACATCATCAGGATGCAGGGTTGGAATCATGCTGTCCCCGTTGACGTAGATCATCGCCGTTCTTTGAATATCCAGTTTCATGATTCCCTTCAGCCACTCCAGCGGAAAAGCCATGTGGTCGATGATCCGTTCAACCCCGACCACGGCACCATAACCGGCGGAAGCATGTACATCATATCGTGGAATCAAAGCGTATGCTTTAGCACTTTCATTTTCAACATCCAGATCGGACAGAGCAACAAGTGATCTGTCTACCGGGGGGTGGGATGCATCATCCCGGCGCATCGGACCTTCGCCAGTGAGGAGCCAGTCTGTAGTGACGTTGCATGCCAGGGCTATTCTGGTCAGCGCATCAAGATTCGGCTCTTTCCCTTCCTTGTACCCGCTCAGATTCGCTTGCGGCACTCCGGACGCCCTAAAAAGATTGGCTGCCTTGCCGTCAAAGTATTGATCTAAAATAAAATTAAATCTTCTTGTAAGGTCTGGTTTAGAAAATTTAGCTTCCATTGAATTTTTCCTTGATAATTCAATTAGCATGAAATATTTTTGACACCAACACGAAATTCACACGTTCAGAAAACATGAAAGCAAGCCGTATGCCAAGATGAAGAGATAATAAAAATGAATAACGACATGGTTTCGCAGACGATAGCCGCGTCCATCCTGAAGGTCCACCCAAGGACTTTGCACAACTGGCGCAACAAAGGGATTGGCCCGCCTTGGCAGCGGGTGAATGGATCAACCGCGATCGTCTACTCCTAAGAGGAAGTAGAACGGTACAAAAAAAACAGAGAACAGGAGTCAAAATGAAAAAAATCAATATATCCAATGCCGTTGCGGCGGTTATTGAGGCGCTTGATGAAGGTTTGATTGATAAGGATAAGCGGACGGAGTTGGCGGCGGCATGTCTCCGCACTGCGACCACGGATGATTCCCAGGGCACCAATCTTTCTGCCGAAATGAAGCCGAAGACTGTGCAATCGTCGGTGCGTGACATGGTGGCGGCGATCAAATCGGCGGCCTATGTCGTCGAACGCCTGCCGGGCATCGACAAAAAGCTGCTGGCCGAAGCCACGTTGCGGGCCATCGAAATCAACACCGGGCTTGATTTAACGGTGCTGAAAGCATTGGTGCGATGAGATGAACACCGTCAAGAGCGAGACCGTCAAGCACTGCAACCGCTTCGTGATCGTCCGGTTCTGGCTGGAAACGATGCCAGACGAACAACGCAAGCAGGCGGTCGTGAGGACCAGGGATACGGCTGGATCGGCGCGGTGGTGGCCGAAGGGTGAGCGGTCATGAAGACCGACAAGGTTGCCCTGGCTAAGTCCACTTTGCTGGCTATCGAGATCAATATCGGCTTGAACCTGCAACTGGTTCACGCATGCATTCGTCAGGAGGCCAAGCAATGAATTTGAATTCTCAATCGAAACCGAACCGCCTGCTCACTATTGAACAGGTAGCTGCGTTGGTTGGGTTCAGCAAAAGCTGGGTCTGGGAACGTGTCAAGAATGGGCAATTCCCCGCCCCGCGTATACGTGGGCATCGCTCCACCCGGTGGGCAGATTGCGATGTGGAGATGTTCATGGCTGGTGAATGGGGACCGCTCATGAAGAGCGCCCAGGTGGCCTGACACGGGGCCAGGCAAGGAAAACAATGGGTCAAGAGGAGACGGATATGATCATACCACCAGCCACATGGCGCTCCGTCAGCAGGGTGAACGACGGCAAGATCATCATCGGGTTCACCGTGGATGGAGAGCCGAACCGGTTTCCGCTGTCAGTGCAGGACGCCTTTCAGCTCGCCGATTCGATCTTTCAGTTTCTGGCCATCAACGCCGGTCTGGCCCCTGCGTCCACCCTGACACAGATTCAGGCGCATCCATGCGAGCAGTGTCCCATCCGTAATGCCCTGTTGCATGCGCATATACATCTCCAGCAGCAAGATCCGGAGATCCGTAATTGCCAAGGGCCTCTTCTCCAATACCAAGCTGATAGTTCCGGCTCGACGCCAAATAACGGATCCAGAACGTTCCAAACCGAGTTTTCAGAGTCCACATAATTCACTTTTGAAATATTGATGCATTACGACTGCAACCTGACAAGCAAGGGGTATACCAAAATGAGTTTCGACGAAGAGCCAGACCACATCCCGACCAAAGAGGAATACGAGTCCGCCATGTTGGTCTCAGACGCTTTAGCGATCATTCGGCAGGCAGCCATTGATGGACGACTAAGTGTGGACTCAATAATTGATTTCACAGATGAATTGATGGGGTTCGTATTGCAACAAGTTAACTCTCGCCCTGACATGATTGATCTGAATCCAGATCCGCTTGGTAATGGCTGAAAGGAAAATATCCATGATTGTCTGTTCCAGTTTTCTTGCCGATCCTCTCAACCGAATGATGTTGGCCATCTCTATACTGATAGCAATTATCACCGCTCTTTTGATTTTTCGTGGCTGGCAAAAGCGGAAATACCGTTCCAGTTTTCGGCATATGCTGACGCACCACTTGTCCAACGACAGGATTTTTTAATCTCAAACCAAGGAGCAGCACCATGGCAAGACCCAAAAAACCAGCAGCACCACCGCCGCCGCTTGACCCGGAATTGGAAGAGGAGATGCCGGGCGATATTGACCCGGGGTCCATCCTGACCCAGCCGGAGACCATGCCCACCATCATCGGGGCTGGGGTGGTGATCGAGGAAGAGATTCAGCACGACGCCGACGTGGTGCTGTCCACGGCTGGCAGCATGCTGGACCGTTTCACCAGGGCCATGACCGATCAGATGAAAAAGATGGAACGGCCCTGGGGCGCGATGTCGGCTGCCGACCGGCAGACACTCGTGGACAACCTTCGGTGGTCGGCCCAAGACCTGATCACCCAGGCCACCGAGACCATTGCGGCCAACGGGAGGAGGATCGTCACCGGGGTGATGAAACAGGTGGCCATCAAGGATGAGATCACCGCGACCATCACCTGCGGTCGCTCGGCAGAGGCGTGCGCCGCTTTCGGCATGGCCTCTGGCGGTGGTCCGGTCGCCTTCATCCTGCTCGACACGGAGAGTTACCTTTCCAAGGTGAATCCAGTGGATGTGGGACCGCGCCAGTTGGAAATGGATATCGGTGACGATGCCGACAAGGAAATCTTGGATCATATTTCGAAAATTCATCAAGAAACTTTCGGTGGCGATATCCAGGATGATGCCAACGAGGAGACCGCTGTCGCTTTCCTGGGGGTCACACCCGTTGACGTTGCCAATACCAATGCCTCCATCCTGGACAGCAAGGGGCGTCTGGGACTGATCAGGATGCTGCGGGCGCTGGGTGTCCGGGCATTGGTTTCCATGACAGCCCGCACCGACTATGCGCAAACCGTGGCCGGTCAGTTCGACGCAGCCTATTGGGTCCAAGACGGGGCCGTCACCACGATCAACAACCAGGAGTCCAAACCATGCACCACCAAGTAGCCGCCACCATCGCCTTCGCCTTGTCCGGGCTGATCTCGGACGTGGAGGACATATTCAAGGATTACCCGGTCGGCATCTCCCGCACCAAAAGTCTGAAGCAGGACCGGTCCATGATCACGGTCGGATTCGCCGTCAAAGACCAGGGATCGCCTCACGATATCGAGCTGGTGGTGACGATCACGGACGAGTTGCTGGAGCTGTCCTACGGCCAGACCGGAACGAAGATCGATCTGCGTCGGCATCTTCCATCGACCATGGATTTCATCGAGGACGCCTTTGATGCCTCCGGTCAGTGGGTGCGCGATGAGATCGACAAGAAGTTAGAGGCATGATGAAGCAAATGAATACCAAGGAGGCTATTACGATGATCCGTGAAAAGGCCCATCAAGGCGAAGCCGATGGTTTGGTGGAAACATTCCTTGCCCATCTGCTGATTGGATTGCCGATGGTAGAGGCCTTCGAGGAATGCATGGAAGTTATCGCCAATTGGGACAAGGAGGTGTGAGAGTGAAAGAGCATCCCATTCTTTTCTCCGGTCCCATGGTCAGGGCGATCCTGGAGGGACGGAAGACGCAGACGCGGCGGGTGATCAAGCCGCAACCGTCTTTCAACTCACTTGAGCCGGGCAGTGTGAAATGGAAAGACAGGTGCTTCATTGAATGGTCGGACAAAGAAACGCCAGCCGCTCAACTTGCAACCTTTTGCCCATACGGCAAACCTGGAGATCGCCTCTGGGTGCGGGAAACATTTGCAATCGTCCCGCGCACTGCCTACGTCAGGAGTGTTGGGGTGCAACAAATCTTGCGTCCAGATGATTATCACGACGCAGCGATCTTTCGCGCAAGTTTTGATCGGGCCATCGGAAAGGTTTGGCGTCCCAGCATTCATATGCCTCGCTGGGCATCGCGCATCACACTGGAGATCACCGATATCCGGGTGGAGCGGTTGCAGGACATCAGCGATCCCGACGCGAAAGCCGAAGGGGTCATGCTCCCGGACCGCACTTGCACCATGTATCACGGTATTTGGAGAGATGAATTTCAACGGCTTTGGGACTCCATCAACGCCAAGCGCGGCCACGGTTGGAACGTCAACCCCTGGGTGTGGGTGATCGAATTTCGGAGGGTGACGCCATGACCCGTCCTCCCTGGGACCGGCACTGGATGGATGCCGCCCACCTGGCCGCCCAGATGAGCACCTGCGCTTCGGGCCGGAGGGCTATGGCAGATGCGATATCACTGCCCTGCCATCATGCGTCTGGCACCCTCTGCCAAAAAACCAGAACGGCTCATGCCGATCTGCTTGGCCGCCCGGTCGATCTGCGCTACCAGATTTTCCGCCATGGAGAGGTTGACGCGAATCCAACGCGCCGGGATCTCCACACGGACCAGGAAGCGGGCCGCTTCCGGCGGGTCATCGTCTTCATGGGGAAATGCCACCTCGTCCAACCGATCCAACGGGGTTGGATCCGGCAATGGATCTCCATCACGGACCATCAACTCGACATGACCGCTCAATGCCTCTTCCGCATGCATGGCCGCATCATGCAGCGTATTGCCATAACTGATGCAGCCAGGAAAATCCGGAAAGTACACTCCGAATCCTTCGTTCCCAGGGTGCGCAATCGCCGCATAGTGTCTGATTTTCATGGTAAGAACTCCTTATCTGATTTTCTGATTGGCTTGTTTTTCAATGGATTTAATGGTCGGAAGAGGCAAGTCCTTGTTTGGATGCGGTACAGTCACCTTTCCCGGCAAGGTCGGGTGCTTGAAGTGGTGATGATCTCCCTTGATCGAATCAAGCTCCCAGCCTGCTTTCCTCAAGGCTTCGATCACTTCCCGGCTGCTCAAGCTCTTGACCATCTTCATTGGCTCCTACTACTGTTGTTCTTGTTGCGCATATTATGCGCAAACAAGTGCAGAGAGTCAAGAATTTTTTATGCCTTTTTTGCGCAATGGAGCGTTTTTTTTGACAAGGCTTTAACCCATTCTTAACACATTTCCAATGATTTAAATTTTTACGTTTTTCTAATATATTGATTTTATTAGATTTAATCAAGTAAGATTCCTGGATTTTAAATGTAGTGCCATAAAATTT
>JAANAU010000059.1 GCA_011089965.1 Magnetococcales bacterium | reverse complement strand
GGGCTTCGTTCTCAGGCCAGCATGGTAGAGAACACCTGGAAGGCCGGAAAATTGGAGGGAAGAGAGGAAGGGATTGAAGAAGGCCGCCAGGAAGGCCGCCAGGAAGGCCGCCAGGAAGGCCGCCAGGAAGGCCGCCAGGAAGGTAAAGCAGAAACGCTGCTCCAACTGCTTCACGTACGTTTTGGCCCGCTTCCAGAAACCATCCAGGGAAAGGTGACCTCTGCCAATCTGGAGGAACTGACGGCCTGGATCGACAAGATCTTCACAGCCGACTCACTCCAGGCCGTTTTCCATTGACCGTTGCCACAGGGTTCATATCCCTCTTTGCCCCGAAGGGGTATCCTGTTCAAAAAAAAACTCCCCCCGAAGCCGGGGGGAGTGACAGCCATCAACCGCGCAGATGGTTGAGCACTTCATCCAGCATCTTCTTGGCGTCGCCGAAGAGCATGCGGTTATTTTCCTTGTAGAACAATGGATTGTCCACACCCGCATAGCCGGAGGCCATGGAACGCTTCATGACAATGGAGGTGGTCGATTTCCACACTTCCAACACCGGCATGCCGGCAATCGGGCTGTTGGGATCTTCCAGAGCCGACGGATTGACGATGTCGTTGGCCCCGATCACCATGGAGACATCCGTGGAGGGGAAGTCTTCGTTGATCTCATCCATCTCCAACACGATGTCATAGGGGACTTTGGCTTCGGCCAACAACACGTTCATGTGGCCTGGCATGCGTCCAGCCACCGGATGGATGGCAAAACGGACGTTGACCCCCTTGCTGCGCAACAACTGGGTGATCTCGAAGACCGTATGCTGGGCCTGGGCCACGGCCATGCCGTAACCGGGAACAATGACCACATTCTTGGCCTCACGCAACATCTCAGCCGTCTCCAGGGCCGAGACCGGCACCACTTCCCCTGCCGGAGCCGCACCCGCTGCTGCGGACGGCGTACCACCCTCGGTCCCGAACCCGCCGGCAATCACAGACACAAACTTGCGGTTCATGGCCCGACACATGATGTAGCTCAGAATGGCACCAGAGGAACCCACCAATGCCCCCACCACGATCAACAGGTCATTGGAGAGCATGAAACCGGTGGCTGCTGCGGCCCATCCGGAGTAGCTGTTCAACATCGACACCACCACCGGCATATCCGCACCACCGATGGCCATCACCATATGCACACCAAACACCAACGCAATCAAGGTCATGATCAGCAACGGGGTCATGCCGGAAGCCACACCGCTGGCATTCAGGAACACCTTGCCCAGCATCACGGTGACGATCAACAACCCGAAGTTGAATTGATGCCGCCCCGGCAATGTGACCGGCTTGCCGCTGATCTTGCCGGAGAGCTTGCCAAAGGCCACCACCGAACCGGAGAAGGTCACGGCACCGATCAGAATGCCGATATAGATCTCCACTTCATGAATGGTTTTTTCCGCACCCGTCAGATGGGCCGTGGGATCGATGTAGTTGGCAAAGCCGACCAACACGGCGGCCAGACCGACCAGGCTGTGCATCAAAGCGACCAACTCCGGCATCTGGGTCATCTTGACCCGGACAGCGGCAAAAACGCCCACCGCGCCCCCGATGGCCATGGCCCCCAGGATCAAGGCCAGATTCGAGGCCCCGGCCAGACGCGGTCCCAGCAACGTGGCCACCACAGCCAGGGTCATGCCGATGATGCCAAACAGATTGCCACGTCGGGCAGTCTCGGGATTGCTCAAGCCACCCAGACTCAAGATGAAGAGAATGGTGGCACCAATATAGGAAACGGTCAACAAACCTTGGTTCATGGATCACTCCTCCCCGTTATTTCTGAAACATGCGCAGCATGCGCTGCGTCACCCAGAAGCCACCGAACATGTTCACGGCGGTCAGGACAATGGCCAATGCCGCCAGGATGGTAATCATGATTCCGGGCGAGGAGATCTGGATCAAGGCACCGATCACGATGATACTGCTGATGGCATTGGTCACGCTCATCAGCGGGGTGTGCAACGCCGGGGTCACGTTCCAGATGACCATGTAACCGATGAAACAGGCCAGCACGAACACGGTGAAGTGACCCAGGAAGGCGGGAGGTGCGCCCGCGCCCACCAAAGCGAACAACACGGCCAGACTGATTCCGACGGTCAACACCTCTTTGGTGCTGGCCGGTTCGCTGGGTGCGCCGTGACCATGTTTGGCCGGCGGCGGGACAGCGGGTTTGGCCTGCTGGGGCGGGGCAGCCGACAGCTTGGGCGGAGGTGGAGGCCAAGTGATCTCGCCCTCCTTGATGACCGTGGCGCCACGGATCACCTCATCTTCCATGTTGACGTTGATCACGCCATCCTTGGTGCGGCACAGCTCTTCCATCATGCGCACCAGGTTGGTGGCATAGAGCTGGCTGGACTGACGGGCCAGACGACTCGGCAAATCGGCATAACCGATGATGGTCACGCCATGCTTGACCACCACGGTGTGGGGTTCGGTCAATTCGCAGTTGCCACCCATCTCCGCAGCCAGATCCACGATCACGCTGCCGGGCTTCATGCTCTTGACCATGTCGGCGGTGATCAGGCGCGGGGCCGGACGACCCGGAATCAAGGCGGTGGTGATGATGATGTCCACCTCGGCAGCCTGCTTGGCGGTCATTTCGTGCTGGGCTTTCTGATACCCTTCGCTCATCACCTTGGCATAACCGCCAACGCCGGAACCCTCCTCCTCATAATCCACGGAGACGAATTCCCCACCCATGCTCTTGACCTGATCGGCCACTTCCGGACGGGTATCGAAGGCACGCACAATGGCACCCAGACCCGAAGCGGCACCGATGGCCGCCAGTCCGGCCACACCGGCTCCGATGACAAACACCTTGGCAGGGGGCACCTTGCCCGCAGCCGTGATCTGACCGGTGAAAAAGCGACCAAAATGGTGGGCAGCCTCGATCACCGCACGATAGCCGGCAATGTTGGCCATGGAACTCAAGGCATCGAGCTTCTGGGCACGGGAGATGCGCGGCACCGAATCCATGGCCAGAACCGTCACCTTCAAGGCGGCCATGCGATCCATCAGCTCTTTGTTCTGGGCAGGCCAGATGAAGCTGATCAGGGTCTGACCGGCGCGCAACAGATCGACCTCATGACCTTTGCCATCCGGCATGGCCATGGGTCCGCGCACCTTGAGAATGATGTCGGCTTTGGCATACAGGGATTTGGCATCCGGGACAATCTCGGCACCGGCTTCCTGGAAGACCTCATCGGCAAAATTGGCCTCCTGGCCGGCACTGCTCTCCACAATCACAGTAAAGCCGAGTTTGATGAACTGCTTGACGGAATCCGGACTGGCCGCCACCCGTCGTTCCCCGGGATAGATCTCTCTGGGAATGCCGATCTGCATTGAACGCCTCCTGAAAACAGTGTTGGAAATGTGTTGGCAATGGAAAAAAACGATTCAGCCCCCCCTCATCCAATCACGCGCCCCGGGCCATACTGCGCGCGCCCCGATAATGGGAGAAAAACCGGATGGGGTCAAGTTGCTACAACGCACTTTTTGCGTAGATTTCCCCTTCCGGAAAAAAAGCTCCTGACCCGCACCATTCCATGCTATTCTGCCACCTGTTCCTCTCTTCTCACCCCTTTGGAAAGCGGCCACGGAATCCAAACCCATGCGGAACAGACACCCCAACCCCACTCTGCTGCTTTTTCTGGCCTGGCTTACCCTTGTCTTTCCTGGCATCGGGGCAGCCGCAGGCACACCACCCATCACTTTTGGTTTGCCGGTCGCCTGTTCCCTGGGCAAAAACTGCTGGATCCAGAACTATCCAGACCGGGATCCCGGTCCAGGTGCCGAGGATTATCGGCGCGGCTCCTTGACCTACAACGATCACCGGGGCACGGATTTTCGCGTGCGCACCTATCGAGAGATGCGGCAAGGGGTCATGGTGATCGCAGCTGCCGACGGACGGATCAAGGCAGCCCGGGATGGCATGGCCGACGGCCCCCCATCCGGGGCCATGGATCGCAAGAAAATCGGCAAACGGATGGCGGGCAATGGTGTGGTGATCGATCACGGCTCAGGCTGGGAGAGCATCTACGGTCATCTGCGCCTGGACAGCGTGCTGGTCAAACCCGGTCAACAGGTCAAGGCCGGAGAGCCGTTGGGGCTGATCGGCCAATCGGGCCTGGCGCAATTCCCCCATGTCCACTTTGAGATCCGCCATAACGGCAAAGCCCTGGATCCATTCGGCATCCAGGATCCGGACCAGTCGGCGGCTCCGGAAAAACCGCTCTGGAATACCACGACCTTGAATCAGCTCGCCTACCACGCCACTGGAGAGTTGGCTGCCGGTTTTGCCGGAACCATTCCGGATCGCGCCATGGTCAACGATCCCCCCACCCCGGAGCCGGTTGTCACCTCGGATAAATTGATCTTCTGGGTCAATCTTTTCGGCACACGTGCCGGAGACCGGGAAGAGATCCGTCTGCTCACCCCATCCGGCAAGGTGTTGGCCAAAAATGAAACCACCTACAGCAAACATCAGGCCCAGGCCATCCGCTACATCGGCAAACGCCGTCCCGACTGGCTGAACACCTGGCCCAAGGGACGCTACATCGGCAGCTATCGTCTGGAACGCAACGGTCAGAAACAACCGGTGGTCGAGATCATCCGACATCTTGAATTGTAACCTGCAACGCGCAAAGGTGCGGCATGCAAGGCTCTTCCCGTATCAGACAGATGTTCTGGTGGTGGATGATGGTTGTGGCTTTGACCAGCTCCACAGCCCTGGCAGACCCGATTCCAGAGCTGTTGAAACCCTGGACCGATTGGGTGATGCGGGATCAGACAAACTGGCGCTGTTCCATGGCCCATGATCAGAGCGAACAACGCTGGTGTGCCTGGCCATCCCGTCTGACCCTCACCCTGGAACGCCAGACAGGCCGCTTTCGTCAGCAGATCCAGACACAGGACCGGATCCGGGTGGTTCTGCCCGGTCAGGAGGGTTTCTGGCCCGAACAGGTCCACCTGAACGACAAGCCTGCCACAATCACCAGTCACAACGACCTGCCCGGTATCTGGTTGCCTCCTGGCACACATCTGGTGACCGGAATCTGGAACTATTCCACCTTGCCGGAGTGGCTGCGCATTCCGCCAGAGAGTGGATTGATCTCCCTGACGGTCGAAGGACGCCCCATCCCCATGGCGGCCCCGGATGCGGATGGCCGGTTGTGGCTCCATCCGGTCCGTGCCGAGTCCCATGCAGAAGAGCGACTGGAGCTGTCGGTGCAGCGTTTGATACGGGACGGGGTGCCGGTCATTCTGGAAAGCCTCATCGAGGTGCGCGTCTCCGGCCCGGCGCGCCCGGTGCTCCTGCCCCCATCGTTGGCCCAGAGCCGGATGTTGATGAACCTGGAGTCGCCACTCCCGGTGCGCCTCGATGATGCAGGTCAGATGACCATCCAGATCAAACCCGGCGTCTGGACCATCCGGTTGCAAGAGCGCCTCCCTGAACCGGTCCATGCGCTCACCCGACCCAAAGATCCCCAACCCCCCTGGCCGGAACAGGAGATCTGGGCCTTGGCAGCCAACCCTGCCATCCGCATGGTGAACGTGGCTGGCGTCGAGGCCGTGGATCCCCGTCAGACCGAACTCCCCCAAGCCTGGCGCACCTTTCCGGCCTATCGGGTGGGACCAGGAGCCACCATGCAGCTTGTGGAACAAAAACGAGGGGTTGCCGATCCCATGCCAGATCAGCTCACCTTGACCCGCTCCATCTGGCTCGACTTTTCCGGGGAGGGGTGGACCATCCAGGATCATATTCAGGGCACCAGCCACCAGAACTGGCGGCTGGAGATGGCCCCGCCTCTGGAGCTGGGACGGGTGGTGATCCAGGGCGAAAACCAGTTCATCACCCGGATGCCCGATTCCAACCGACGCGGGGTGGCCTTGCCACACCAGCGCGTCAACCTGACTGCCGAAAGCCGCCTGCCCGTTTTTGCCCGGGGAGAGCTGCCCGCCACCGGCTGGCAACAGGATTTCCAGAAGGTTTCGGCCACGCTCCATCTGCCTCCCGGATGGCGTTTGTGGCACGCCTCGGGCATGGACCGCCACAGCCACTCCTGGGTTGGCCAGTGGACCCTGCTGGATCTGTTTGTCGTGTTGCTGCTGGCTCTGACAAGCTCCCGGCTCTGGGGCCGATGGTGGGGCAGTGTCACTTTGGTGGCCATGGTGCTGATCCATCCGGAGGGGTCTGCCCTCTCCTGGATCCTGTTGCTGCTCATGGCCATTGCCGCTCTCCAGCGGGTGACACCTGAAACGGGCTGGCCAGCACGGCTGCTCGGCACGGTGCGGACCATGACGTGGCTGGCCGCCTTGACGCTGCTGCTGCCATTCCTGGTGGATCAGGCACGTCAGGGCCTTCATCCCCAGTTGGAAAAAACCGGGTACGAACTCTCCCCCACCTTTCTGGAATCGGCCCTGGCACCCACCGCAGACCACAGCCCGCCCATGGCTGCCCAATCCCGCGCAACCGGCGGTACCGCTCCCACGGTGGCCACCCCCCCCAATCCGGCCCCGGAAGCCACAGCAGAACCGCTCCAGACCAAAATGGCCCAACCCCTGACCGCGAAACACCGCATGGCCGCCGTCATGTCCGACTCCCCGGCCCCATCCTCTGCCCCACGCCCACCCCAGCGCATGGATCCCACCTTCATCGCTCAAACCGGACCAGGCATACCCCAGTGGCGCTGGCACACCATCCCGTTGCACTGGAACGGTCCGGTCACACCCGAACAGACCATCCGGCTGGATCTGGTGCCCCCCTGGGCCAACCGTCTGATCATCTGGCTGCGCATCCTGTTGACCATAACCTTGGTCGCGCGGGTCACCCTCACCCGTTTCATGTGGCCCTGGCCCAAGAAAACACCGTTCGTGACCTTTCTCTTTTGCCTGCTGTTGGGGCGCGCCACAGCTCTGTCTGCCGGAGAGATCCCGAATGCCGCCCTGCTGGATGCCTTGAAAAACCATCTGACCAAACCGCCTGCCTGTCTGCCTGCCTGTGCAGATCTGACCCGGCTGCGCCTGGAAGCCTCTCCGAGCCATCTGCGCCTGCACCTGGAGGTGCATGCCCAACACGAGGTGGCCATCCCGCTCCCTGGCCAGGCTGGCCACTGGCTGCCCCATGAAGTGTTGCTGGATGGCAAACCGCACCTCCAACTCCAGCGTCTGGACCAGCCGGCAGAGCGCCAGGGCACTCTCTGGGGCGTGGTCCCGTCCGGGATCCATACCCTGATTCTGGAAGGTCCGCTGGCACCGCAAGAGCTGGTCCAGCTCTCTTTGCCCATGCCTCCCCGACTGGCCGAAGCCATCAGCCAGGGCTGGAAGGTGGAAGGGATCCATGACAACGGCACCACAGACACCACCCTGCAACTCAAACGTCTCGACTCCCGCCCCTCCACACCCGGCAGTACCGGGCCATCCGCCCGACCCGACACCCTGGTTTTGCCACCTTTTCTGGAGCTGCAACGCCAGATCGAGCTGAACCTGAACTGGGAGATGACCACCCGGATCCAACGGCTCAACCCCTCGGACAGCGCCATCACCCTCTCCATTCCGCTGCTGGCAGGGGAGTCGGTCACCTCGGAAGGGATCCGGGTCAGCAACAACCAGATCCAACTGCGTCTTGGACCAGACGAACAAGAGGTCCAATGGCGCTCCACGCTGGAGATCCGTCCGCTTCTCACCTTGCAGGCAGCATCCACCACGCTCTGGCGTGAGGTGTGGCGTCTGCATGCCGCCCCCTGGTGGCATCTCACACTGACCGGCATTCCGATCACAGCCACCACGGCAGCCCACGGTGCCCGTCAACCCGAATGGCGACCCTGGCCTGGGGAAGAGGCCCGGATTGAGATCACGCGACCTCCGGGTGTGGACGGCTCCATTGTGACGCTGGAGCGTTCCGGATTGACCTTCACCCCGGGGGAACGCAGCTCCGAGGTCGCTTTGACCATGACCCTGCAAGCCGGCCACGGCGGACAACATGCGATCACACTGCCAGAAGGTGCCCAGTTGATCTCTGCCACCCTGGCCGGACGCAGTGTGCCGATCCGTCAGGAGGGCCATCAGGTGCGCCTGCCCCTGGCACCCGGTGTCAATGAGATCCACCTGCTCTGGCGCTTGAACACCGGCATGAGCTGGAATCTGGCCCTCCCCACCCCGGATCTGGGCATCGCCGGGGTGAATGCCACAAGCCAGATCCGCATGCCCCCGGAGCGGTGGATCCTCTGGACCTCGGGTCCAACCCTGGGACCGGCACTCCTGTACTGGGGTGTACTGCTCATCATCCTCATCGGAGCCTTGCTGCTGGGCCGCATACCGTGGCTGCCGCTGCGCACCCGGCACTGGTTGTTGCTGGGCCTGGGGTTGAGTACGGTCGAGGTGGTTCCGGCTTTGACTCTGATTGCCTGGTTCTGGCTGATGGGCTGGCGCAAACACCATCCGGAAGAGAGTCACTGGCGTTTCAAACTGCGCCAGATTTTTCTGATACTCTGGACCGTGGCCGCCATCGGGGCGCTCGGTGAGATCTTCAGGCATGGATTGCTGGGCTACCCGGACATGCAGATCGCCGGCAACCACTCCACCTCTGAACTGCTTCAGTGGTTCCAGGATCGCAGCACCCCGCTTTGGAACGAGGCCAGGGTCTACTCATTGCCGATTCTGGCCTATCGGTTGTTGATGCTGGTGTGGTCGCTCTGGCTGGCCGCAGCCCTGCTCGACTGGATCCGTTGGGGCTGGTCCTGCTGGAGTCAGGATGGAATCTGGCGCTCCAGAAAACCGGCAACAGCGATTCCCGATGACGCACCACATCCCGGGGTGTATGATTCCACACTCAAAGAATCCACCCATACCAGGGAATGACAAGCCATGGAATGTCCCAAATGCCGACGTACCCATCCCAACGACGCCTATTATTGCGCCCGTTGCGGAGCCACCCTCCCTTGTCCGGAGCCATCTGCCTCTGCCCAGGCCGATTTTTCTTTGTTCTGCACGCGCTGTGGCCGCTCTCCGGCAGCCGCACAATCCACCCCGCCGACACCCAATACCAGCCAGCCCAAGGTGCGCAAATCCCTGCTGTGGCTGCTGGCCGTGACACTGGTGGCCTGGATCGGGGTCATGGCCTGGTATTTTCTCGGTCAGGATAAATATCTGGACATGCCGTTCGTGATCGTGCCTCAAGGGTGTTTCCAGATGGGAGATGATGAAACGCCACGCGCAGCACCCAAACATGAGGTGTGTGTCGATTGGTTCTACATGAGTCAATACGAGGTAACCCAGTCCCAATGGGAATCGGTCATGGGTCACAACCCCTCCTCGTTGAACAGTTGCGGACAGAACTGTCCGGTCAACGGCATCACCTGGGAGCAGATTCAACTCTTCATCCAGAAACTCAATGCCCGGGGCACCTTCAAATTCCGCCTGCCCACCGAGGCCGAGTGGGAGTATGCCTGCCGCGCCGGTGAGCGCAAACGCTATTGCGGGAGCGACGATGGTGACCTGGTGGCCTGGCACCAGGGCAATGCGCGCGGCGACATCCATCCTGTTGGTCAAAAAGCCCCCAATGGCTTTCAACTGTACGACATGAGCGGCAATGTCTGGGAGTGGGTGTCTGACCGCTACGATGAAAATTATTACACCATTTCACCCAAGACCAATCCCAAAGGGCCACCCGATGGTCTGACGCGCATCTTCCGGGGGGGCAGCATCAAAAGCAGTCCGGAGTTCATCCGGCCCACCCAGCGCAACCATGGCGATCCAAAGGCCAATTTCGGCGATCTGGGATTCCGGCTGGTACGGATTCCATGAGTGACGCACACAACCAGGAGGCGTGTCACCCGCAGATTCTGGCTCTGCAAGCAGAAGTTGCCGAGTGGCGCCAGATTGCCACCCTGGCACAGGAGGCCAATCAGGCCAAAAGCCGCTATCTGGCCCACTTCAGTCATGAGATCCGCACCCCGTTGCACATCATTCTCGGTTTGAGTCAACGCATCGAAGAACAAGCCAGCGCCCACATCCGGCAACAACTGGGCACCCGTTTGAGCACCATTCGCGCGGCTGGGGAACATCTGATGGAGCTGGTCTCCGGCATGCTGGATCTGGCCCGCATCGAGGCCGGTCAATGCCGGTTGAACCAGCTCCCCATGGACCCCGCCCTGCTGCTGCAAGATGTGGCCAACTGGTTTCAGGAAGAGGCGCGCAAACGGGGCAACCGGGTGGAAACCGCCTGTGATGCCAAGATCGGTCTGGTGATGTCCGATCCGTTGCGGTTGCGTCAAATCCTGTTGAACCTGCTTGGCAATGCCAACCGGTTTACCGAACAGGGTGAAATCAGCGCCCGTTTGCAACGGCTGGAACAGGCCACGGATCAGGTGCATCTTTTGTTCACGGTCGAAGACACCGGCAGCGGAATCCCGGCAGAACGGATGCAAGGATTGTTTGACCCGTTTGTATCCGGAGATGATCAATCGGTCGAAGCAGGTGCCGGACTGGGGCTGGCCATCTGCAAAATTCTGGTGGAGCAGATGGGCGGCACGATTCAGGTGGCCAGTCTGCCGGGTGAAGGGAGCCGTTTCTCCTTCACGCTGCTCTGTCCGATTGCCAGGGCGCTGCCCGAAATGACCGGGAGATCACCTGCCACCATCGTGCCGATTCGACCGCGCACCATCCTGTTCATCGAAGATGACCCCATGAGCCATGACATGCTGGTGGAACTGTTGCGCGAGGATGGCCACCAGGTGGTTGTACCGAAAACAGGTCAGGATCCGTTGGAGATCATCCACACCCAAAGCGTGGATCTGGTCCTGACCGATCTGCACATGCCGGATCGGGACGGTTTTTCGATCATCCGCGCCATTCGCGCTCTGCCGGATCTTCACCTGTCCAATCTGCCTATTCTGGTCCTGACGGCAGACGCCTTGCCAGAGCATCATCAAACTGCACTGCGATCCGGTGCCAACCTGCTTCTGACCAAACCGATCCATCTCAATCGCTTGCGCGAGGCGTTGGCCAATCCGTTCCACCACAAGGATGATGGCATCCTCCAAAACGATTCCAATACCTTTCTGGAGCCTCTGATCGATACCCGCATTCTGGATCAAACCCTTTTTTCCCTGGGTCATGACCGTTTCCTGGAGATCTGTCAAAAATTTCCAAAGATCGCAGAAGAGGCACTGCAAACATTGCATGCTGTGCTGTCCCAACAGGATCATGCCACACTGGCCCATGTGGCCCATCGTCTGGCTGGCAGTGCTGCCCATCTCGGATTGTTGCAACTGGCGCAACTGGCAGAACATCTGGCCCAAGAGATCCGTCAACGCCAGGCCATGCCGGAACGATCCGACGCCCGGATTCGCGATCTATCCCATGCCATTCATCTGGCCCATGCCGCTCTGCAACAATGGATGGCCACCATCAACGTGACGAGACTCTGATCCGGAGGCTCATGGAAAAAAGGCTCTATTTCTTGTTGGGAGATCAACTGGCCAGCGCATCGCTGTCGGCCCTGGCCGCCTGGGTGGCCCATTTGTTGCCCGACCACTGGCCCATGGCCGTGGAGATGGGCGTCGGCATGGTGGTCGGCATGCTGGCTGCCATGGTGGCCATGCCGCCGTTCATGGCTTTGTTCGGAGCCATGGAGGTGATGGTTCCGGTGATGCTGGGCAGCATGGCCAGCAGCATGCTGCCCAGCATGGCCCCGCACCTGCGTACCGACCTGGTGGCATTATTGTGGTGGGGTGCGGTCTGCGGCTGGCTGGCCTGGGGGCTGACCTGGCTGGCAGATCGCTGGATCCGGCAGGAGGGCAAACATGGCTGATTCAAACGGGGCCAAACGGTGGAACAGTACGGCACGATTTTATGATCTGCTGGCCCATGGTGCCGAAAAACGGTGGGGGCCAGCCAAACAGGCCTTATTCGGACGCATGGGGGTGGATCAGAAGATCCTCTTTGCCGCCCTTGGGACCGGATTGGACATTGCCTTCTTTCCGCCCGGACGCACCATTCAGGCCATTGACATCAGTCCAGGCATGCTGGCACAGGCCCAGTCCAGAATCACAGCCTATCCGGGCGCCATCACCGCCCACTGCCTGGACATCACGGCCTTGCCGTTTCCGGATGCCAGCTTTGATCAGGTCTTCACCTCCTGCACCTTCTGCTCGGTTCCCGATCCTCATACCGGTCTGGCCGAACTCTACCGGGTCATGCGCCCCGGGGCTGAGTTGGGCATGTTCGAGCATACCGGCAGCCATTATGTTCCCTTCAACTGGCTGCTCGACATGTGCAATCCGCTCTGCCGTCACATCGGCCCGGAGATGAACCGGGACACCGTGGCCAATGTCCGAAAGGCCGGATTCCGCATCCACTCCGTGGAACACCATTTTCTGGATGTGGTCAAGACCATTCGGGCGCTGCGACCTGAACAGGATCGTGGTTAAATATCTTTACTTTTGAATTGGGCAATTGAATCCAAAGGCTGTGTTCAATGGCACATCCTGATATTCATCTGATTTCGGGTCATGCACCCTATCTTGAAGGTGTTGATATGCTCTAAGTCTAAGAACCAACCTCTTTTCACCCGACTCATTCTTATCGAAGCGCGATAGATCACAACCGATTGCGGGAATTGAAACGCCCAATCCCTTATTGAAGGTGACGGATGGATGCACGATTCTCAATGACTTATTTTGATGCAACTCCGGATTCTTGACCCCATCCCGGTTGATCGAATAAAAAGCTTCAAGAATCTGAACATGGTCACGCCTGGTCTGCAACTCTTTCAATGGATCATGCTCATCCGTGGCGACAATCACGTGGGTATCGTTCAGCCAATGGGCAATGATGGGGGATTGATGGCGATACATACCCGGATCATCCGAGTAGAGTGCATCACTCTTGCGTCTCGGCTTGCCATTTCGTCGCAAAGCAAGCACATCATAATCAAAGGCGTTATACGCATCACAATACACTGTATATTTTTCAAGAATCCAGTGCCCATTGGGTGACGGCCACTCCTGGGTACCATGGGTATTACATTCGATCAACACTCTTCCATATCGCACCCAGCGGTCGTACCCGGCCTGAATCGAATTCAATAATTCACCATTGAATATTGCGCTATTCAATATTGCTCCACTGAACACAAAAATAAATAAATTTTTTATTATTGCCAATAACAACATCATAAAGCAACCTCCACACCCTGTTCAGACGTATTGGATTGAATATCGTGGTCAGCGACACCATGCGGCAACTGCCGGATTTGGGTTGGGTTCACCAAAAAAACTGGACTTTAGAGTCTCAGTATTGTTTGTAAATACTTATGCATGCTAATGCGACGTGATGTCTGCATCTGTATTGCAATAATCGAGCATTCAACCTTTGAAGGCGGTACTCTGGAAACAGGATCCACCTGATTCCAGGAGTACCGCCATGGACAGCAAAGGATGTAGTACCATCCCCTGCGCCCTATTCGATTGGATCACATTTCTCACCCAATCGCTACCCCTCCGGTCTGTGCCGACCTTCATCGAATTGTTGGTCGGAA
>JAANAU010000020.1 GCA_011089965.1 Magnetococcales bacterium | reverse complement strand
AAGATTTAAAAGATTTAAAAGATTTAAAAGATTTAAAAGATTTAAAAGATTTAAAAGATTTAAAAGATTTAAAAGATTTAAAAGATTTAAAAGATTTAAAAGATTTAAAAGATTAAAGTCCCAGTGGCTTCGCCCCTGGACCCCACCAGGGGGGTAACCCCCCTGGACCCCTGATGTTGGTGTGTGACTCTTGACGGATCATCCTGTTAAGAATCATCAAACGGCCCTGCCCGGCCAGGAGAAACAGCATATCCCGTCGCGGTTAGCCTTGTTTGTCAAACCCGGTCAGGTTGGCCGGCTCTTTCATAAGGCGGTTCAGAGGATCGTTCCGTGAGATTGAGATTGAGATCGTTGATGCGTGTGATTTCTGTGCACTGGCAGGCTGTAGGCTTTGCGGTGTTGATGATCCTGGTGACGGTGTGGCCCTATGTCTGGTCCAGCCCGCAAGCGGCACTGGATGTGCTGGATGGGGCAGATGGGTTGATCCCGCGTCTGATCCGGCATGGTGCGGATTGGAGTGCGCATGGATGGACGTTCCGTGATGACGTGCAGATCGGCGGTACGGATCGTCTGGCCATTGATCAACCCGTGTGGGGTGCTTCGACTCTGTTGTTCATGTGGTTGCCCCCTTTGACGGCGTATCTGGTTTACAAGATAACATTTATAACTATTGCAATTTGCTTTTCATTTTTACTGTTTACACGACGTTTTTTTGTGGATTCATGGATAGCTGTTGTTTTCAGTTGTTATTATGGTTGGGTGGTTTTTATCTCCTTCTGGGATCTGTTTTTTAATTGGTATTTTGCCATTGCCCCGGGTTGGATCTGGATGCTTGCCAGACTGACCGATGACCCCGGCAGGCGCTGGGCCTGGATCATGGCGTTCGGGCTGGGATTGTCCATGGGCGTGGTCAGCTCGACCGTGGCCAATCTGCCCTATGCCCTGATCACCATTGGATTGTATTTCCTGTTTGCCGAACCGTTGCGCAAGCCGACATCATGGGTCGTGTTGCTCTTGTTTGCCGCAGGAGCCGTGATTGCTGCGGCTCCGGTATTGATCGCGGTGATGCGCAATCTCGGTTTCTCCCATCGTATCGTTTTTGGGATCGATGCCAAAGGATCCAATCTGTTTCATTGGCTGAACACAGACCAATGGCATGCCATACCCGGTGCCTTGTTGTTGGTCATCAAGCAGGTCTATTGGGGTGTGATGGGCAATCTGCTCCCGTTGCTCAAGCATCAACGGGAGTATCTGTATCTGTTGACCGTCAGCGGTGTGGCAACAGGGGTGTTGCTTGGGCATGTCTGGCGCACCCGGCGTTGGAGCGAACTGAAGCGGTTTGGTTTTCCGGTCGCCTTCATTCTGTTGACCCAGTGCTGGCCGTTGATTTTTTTCTTTGTGCCGAGTCAGCACCTCAACAGTGCGATCCGCCCGGAACGGGCCTTGGAGTATATTCATCTCCCCCTGATCCTTTTTTGTGCGCAGGTGTTGGGACAATCCCTGGCAAGGAAACCGATGCTGGTGCGTGGGCTGGTGACCGTGTTGGCATGCATGATCCTGGTGCGTGCCTGGTTGCAAAGTCATGAAATGTGGGATCGTATTCCTGTCAATGGCACTCAGGAAGAGTTGTTGTCGAATCCAGGAATCAGACAGATTGCCCAACGGATGCGTTCGGAAAGTCGTGAACCGTTTCGGGTGGCCTCGTATCGGAGTTATCCTGGGCTGGTGAATGCCTATGGATTGGATGCCGTGGATGGGATTTCGGCTCTGTATCCTATCCACTATTATGATTATTGGAAGCAGGTGTTGAAGCCGTTGTCTGTTGCCCCGCAAGCAGAATACTATGAAAAGTTTAATACAAAACTTTCATTTGCGCATCATCTTTATCTCTATCCCGCCCGACCACTCGATTGCAACCGCTCCGCAGAGCGTCTGGCTGAAGGGGCCAACCTCAAGCTGTTGGCTTTGGCCAATACCCGGTTCATTCTTTCGCGATCTCCTTTGGATGATCCTGAACTGACTCTCGAAGAAGAGGTGCCATATCATATCTCTTCCTTGTGGCAGGAAGAGCGGCAAAAACTGCGCGATGAACAATTCTGCCCGGAGATGGCCAGGATGCGGGTCTACCGACTCTCCGGGACCATGCCGCGTGCATTTGGGTTGTTTCGTGTGCAGACCTATGCCGATGCGCAAGGGGTGCTGGACGCGCTCTCCCGTGCCCCCCTGGAGAGGTTGGCAACAACGGCTTTCGTGACGACCCGCGCCGATCTGCATCAAGGGCCTGTCCTGGAGGGAGATGGCTCTGGAAAGGCTGAAGTGGAGTGGCTGGAGCATGCACCTGATCTGGAACGGTTGCAGGTGCGTTTTTCTCGTACCGGTATTCTGATGATCTCCAATACCTTCCATCCGGACTGGAACGGATACCTGGATGGACAACCTGTACGGCTGTTTCCCGTGGATCATACCTTTACGGGATTGATTGTTCCCCCTGGAGAGCACCGGGTCGATTTATACTATTGCCCCTGGTCTTTCTGGTGTGCCAGGAAGGCCCAATGACCAAAGAGTTGGTTACGGAGTCAGATGCTCTTGCAAACAATCGATCAACTCGGAGGCAATGCCGGTGCTGGTCGGATCGTTCTCAAGGTGGTAGCGGTTGATGAATTGAAAGACCGTGTTGGTGTGACCGCTCTTGGCAGCCAGGATGGCGCAGATCACCAGCAGGGTCACGCCGCGTGAGATGTGTTCATACTTGATGACTGTCGGATCGCCCAATAATATCCTGGCCATGGGCTTGATCCGTTTTTCGTGATTCCGGATCAACTCGCCGGCCTCGGCAATCGAGGCGATATCCAACTGACAACAGGCTTCGGTCAGGGTGATGATGCTCTGGGTCTTGAAGATCAGACGCGTGTCGTAATGGTCGGCAATGCGGCGATCATAGGCGGTGAGCAGTCGGTTTTCGAGGACAAACCGTTCCATCTCCTCATGGCGAATCAGACAACTGGCTGGAATTTTTTCCAGCAAGGCAGGGGTTGTGGCAGGTGGCGGCAGCGCGGCGGATTCCTCCTCGATGGGTGGCAGGGTCTCCGAGGGGAGTTCCGGCAAGGGGGGGAGCGGATCTCCCGGCAGAAGTTCCAGACGTGTTGCCTTCTTGGGTTGATAGGAAAACGACTTGATCTGATTGAGTTCCTGATCGGCCAGCTCGAACAGGGCCGTGATGCGGGCATATTCACGCTGCTTCTGGGGCGGACAGTGCTCCCGGGTCTGAAAACCCAGATGTTTGTTGATCTCCAGCCAGGCATGCTGCAAAACCGAACGGATCTGCAACTCGACCAGAAAACCGCGAAAGCGACGATATTCGATCAACTCCAGCCGGTTGTCGAGCAGTCCGACTTGCAGGTTGGTGGAGTGATACCCGAAACGGTGGGGATCTGCACTCAGAATCTTGGAGTGTTCGGGCGAGGCCGAAACATTGAACTCCCGGCGGATGATCTCCGCAATTACCTGCACCTCCTCCTCAAAGTAGGTGATGATGCGGATGCCGGCAATATCCGGAATGTCGTTCAGGCGGGCATACGCCTCTTTGGGCTGGTTGAGTTTTTCTGCCAGGCTCTCTTTTTCCTTGATGCGTCCGATGATCGAATGGACCTTGGGGCCATCCGGGACAATGAATTCCTGGATCAAGGTGAGGGTGCGATCAAGAAAATCCTGATAGGTTTTTTTCTGTTGATCATATTGTGTCAGGATTTTATCGATGACCACCGGATCCAGGGGTTTCATGAGACGGCTCCTTGTTAATCCAGACCAAGAGTCTTTAATTTGCGATGCAGTGCTGACCGCTCCATGCCGATCACCTCGGCAGTGCGCGAGATGTTGCCGTTATGACGCGCCAGTTGCGTTTTCAGAAAGATCCGCTCAAAGGCGATGCGGGCATCGCGGAGGTTTTCGTTTTCCAGCAGGGTGTCCCATGGGGTGCTGGAGGTCGCTCTCTCTCCGGGTTTGATATGGATGAAATCCGGGAGATCCTCGGGATCGATGATCGATCCCGGGGCCATGATCAGGAGCCGTTCCACCAGATTTTTCAACTCCCGGACATTGCCTGGCCAATGATAGTTTTTGAGACAGGCCATGGCTGCCGGAGAAAAGGATCGCTGCTGGGGCAGGGTGGCTTGCTGGGTTTTGAGAAAGAACTCGATCAAGGGTTTGATGTCGTCCACCCGTGTACGCAACGGCGGTACGGTGATGGGAATGACGTTCAATCGATAATAGAGATCCTGGCGGAAGCGGCCCTGCTCGATCTCTTCTTGCAGATCCTTGCTGGTGGCGGCCATGACCCGGACATCCACCTGAATGGCCCGTCTGCCGCCCACCCGCTCAAAGCGTCGTTCCTGCAGGGCGCGCAAAATTTTGGCCTGGGTCTTGAGGGACATGTCGCCAATGGAGTCCAGAAACAGGGTGCCGTGATGGCTCTGTTCAAAGCGTCCGGGTTGGGTGACGCGCAGGCCGCCGGGTCCGGTGGTTTCAGAGCCGAACAGCTCCACCTCGATGGACTCTTCGGGAATGGCTGCCGAATTGACGGCAATGAAGGGACCGGAAGCCCGGTTGGACAAGGCGTGCAGGCGGCGCGCTGCCACCTCTTTGCCGGTGCCGTTTTCACCCGAGATCAAGACCCACCCTTCGGTCGGGGCCACGCGCAGCAGTTTCTCTTCGAGGGCGCGCATGGCCGCGGAATCGCCGATCATCGGCGGAATGGCATCCATTTGTGCTTTCAGGAAGCGGTTTTCCCGGGCCAGATCATGGGCGCGGATGGCACGCTCCAAGAGCAGCAACACCCGATCCAATGATAAAGGTTTCTCAAGAAAATCATAAGCCCCCTCTTTGGTGGCCGAGACGGCGGTTTCGATGGTGCCGTGTCCGGACATCATGATCACCGGAATTTCGGATTCCCGTGCGCGACTTTTTTCTGCGGCCTTGATGCGGCGCAAGGTTTCAATGCCATCGATCCCGGCCATCCAGATGTCCAGCAGAACCGCTGCGACATCCTGCTGTTCCAGAATCGCAAGTCCCTGTTCGCCGGAAGCGGCTTCGAGTACGGAATACTCTTCGTCCTCCAGAATACCCCGCAGGCTGAAACGAATGGCCTCTTCGTCATCGATGATGAGAACGGTTCGGTTCATGTGTGACTCGCATGCTCTGGGCTGGTGGTGACCGGGAGCGGATTGGTGTGGATCGGCAGTCGGATCTCGATCAGGGCACCGTCCCATTGGGACTGGCGAATGCGGATGGAGCCTCCATGATCTTCCACGATTTTCTTGACAATCGCCATGCCCAGTCCAACCCCGGTTGCCTTGGTCGTGAAGTAGGGTTCAAAGATGCGATCCCGGTCGCCCGGGGGGATGCCGGAACCGGAATCGGCAATCTGGATGCGCACCCACGCGCCATTGTCCGTAACCTCGGTGGAAATGGCAAGAAACGTTGCGGCATTGCGTTCACGGATGGCTGCCAGGGCATTGGAGATCAGATTGGTGAAGAGCTGTTTGATCTGACCGCGATCATGGGGGAACAGGGGCAGATCCTTGGAAAAATCAGTGGTTACGGTAATTTTTTCCAGTTCTGCCCGATGGAGCAGCAACACCTCCTGGATACCCGCATGCAGGTCGTTCGGGGTCAGTTCCGGTCGAGGCAGGCGGGCAAAGGTGGAAAACTCATTGACCAGGATGCGCAACTCTTCGACCTGATTGATGATGGCATTGGTGCCCTCGTCGAGCACCTGCCAATCCGGGCAGGAGTCGGCTTGATGCTTCATGTATTTGCGGCGCAGCCGTTGTGCCCAGAGCTGAATCGGGGTCAGGGGGTTTTTGATTTCGTGGGCAATGCGGCGGGCCACCTCGCTCCAGGCATGGCTGCGTTGGGCCAGCAGGATGTCGGAGATGTCATCGAAGGTGGTGATAAAGCCGTGACTGGCTCCTGCCCCATCATCGAGGGGTGTGACCCGGACCATCAGGGTATAGGTGCGATCTGCACCCTGGATCTGCATTTGAAACTGGGTGGCGATGATGCCGGGGCCGCGCGGATCCCGTTGCGACAGTGCGGTCAACATCGCGTCCGGCAGCAGGGCGCGATAGTGCTGACCAATGGCCAGGGGACCATCGATGCCCAACAGCATGCCGGCAGCAGGATTCATGAGGGTGATCTCCCCGCTGCGGTTGACGCTGATCACGCCAGCCGAGATGTGTTGCACGATGGCGGCCATGAAGCGGCGGCGCTCTTCCAGCAGGGCATTGGTCTCTTGCAGCTCTTCGTGGTTTTCCTGAAGTTTGCGGGTCATGGCATTGAAGGCTGCCATCAGGGTGGCCAGTTCGTCATTGCCGGTGACAGACAGCGTGACCGAGAGATCCCCGATGGCCACCTTGCGTGCCCCCACGATCAATTCGGCAATGGGGTTGGTCAGATCATCGGCGATCCGGAAGCCGGACCAGATGGCGGCCAGGAGCAACAACACGGCGATCAGGGCCAATGTCACGGTATGGTTGGCCTTCAGCAATCCGTGAGAGGCACGCAGGTTGCGGTAATCGACATAAACGGCTTCAATGGTTTCCAGTTGACCGAGGATCTGCCGGTCGATCCAGTGGCCGGTGGAAAGGACATAGTTGTCGTCCAACGGGACAAAGGCGCGCACCCGTTCCCCGGCATCGCTGGTGACCACCAGGGCGCGGGAGGAGCCATCCATGATCGCATCCAGATCGGGCAGAGGGTCAAAGGGCAGCTCCCCCGCCCGGGCAATCCGGGTGCCATCCGGACGCAGGATCGCCACTTCATCCAGGCCGCGCGCCATCCGTTCGACCTCCAGAATGGCCGAGAGTGCCTCGTCATCATCCAGGGTCAGGGAGCTGGCCAAGGCGCGGTTGCGGACGATCCCTTCGGCATCGTGACGGATGTTGCGTTGACTCTCCCGGTAATAGGCACGGGAGACCTCCAGGGCCGTGTCCATGGCGCGGGCAATCCGGTCGGAAAACCAGGAGTCCACCCCACGGTTGAGAAAGTTGACCGAGAGCATGGCAATGATCAGGGTGGGCAGCAACGACAAGGCCACGAACATCAAGGCCATGCGGGTGCGCAGCATCGAGCCGGTGCGTCGCTGGCGCCGGTCCAGCCACAGTCGGAAGACGTGGCGCAGCACCAGAAAACCCAGAGCCAATACCAGAAACAGATTGACATAGAGCAGGATCAGAAAGAGCATCCCATAGTCGCCACTGCTCACTGCCACCGCACCGTGCAGCCCTTGCGCGGTCAGGAAGGTGATGATGGCGACCACCAGCAGCACCAACAGCAGATAGCCGTGCCGAGAAGAGAGAACAAACCGTTTCATGGCAGCTCCGTGATCTGGATGAACTCCATCGGTTTGCCGAGGGAGAGCCAGCGATTCAGCAGCAAAAACAGACGGGACATCCCGGACGGGGTGATGGAGAGATGGGTTTCCATCTGATAGCGGGTCTGGGGGAGCGGTTTGAAGCGGTTGGCCAATAGAATAAAGCGCGGATTGCCGATGAAGTTCAAGGCTTCCTGTTCATCGGTGGTGTAGTGGACCAGGCGCTGTTGCTCTTCGCGCAATTCATAGCGTTCGGTGATCAGGCGTTTGCGGATGTGTCGTTGCAGCGGTTTATCCAGGATCCGGGTATCCGGCAGCCAGGGGTGCAGGCGTCGGATGCGGAATCGGTAGGAGGCCAGCAGGGGTTCTCCCTGGGCGAGTTGCTCACCGAGTTGCAGGAGGAATGGGGGCGCAAGTTCGCTGTGGGCCAGCAGTTTTTCCCCTTGCAAGAGCAGGACGGTCTGCTGGATCACGGTGTGGTTGGTGGATTGGGAATGGCGCCCGCACCCGGCAATCAGCATCGTGATCATGACGATTCCGATCAGCGCGGGGCGGGAGAAAACAGCCTGCGTGATGCAGCCAGGCTTACATGGAGTAGGCAGCCGCAGCCTGGCGTACGCGCGGCATGGAGGCCGGGACAAATTCTGCAAAAGAGGCATGTTCGGTGGACTCCACCAGCTCCCAGGCATCGGTGCGGGCCAGCAGTTTGCGCAGCAGCAGATTGTTCATGGCATGGCCGGAGCGGACCCCTTTGAAGTGACCAAGAATCGGGCGGCCCAGCAGATAGAGGTCACCGATGGCATCGATGATCTTGTGACGGACAAACTCTTTTTCGTAGCGCAATCCCCCTTCGTTGAGGATGCGAAAGTCGCCGATGACAATGGCATTATCCAAAGAACCGCCACGGGCCAGGCCATTGGCGCGCAGGGTTTCCAGATCCTTGAGAAAGCCGAAGGTGCGTGCCCGGCTGATATCCTTGATGAAGGTGGTTTCCGTGATGTCGATCTCCACCCCTTGTTCTGCGAGCAGCGGGTGGTCAAAATCGATGTGGAAGCTCAGACGGAACTGGTCGCAGGGGTGGAACGAGGCCTGTTTGTTCTCGTGGGAGACGGAGATCGATTTCTTGATGCGCAACCATTTTTTCGCAACCTTTTGTTCGACGATCCCTGCGCATTGAATCAGAAAGACAAACGGAGCCGCACTGCCATCCATGATCGGGACTTCCGGGCTGTCCAGATCCACATAGGCATTGTCCACACCCAGGCCCGCAAAGGCGGCCAGGAGGTGTTCCACGGTGGAGACGCGCACCCCGTCGGCATTGGCAATGGTTGAGCAGAGTCTGGTATCAACGACGTTTTCCACCCGGGCCGGGATCAACGCACCACCCATGTCGATGCGATGAAAGACAATACCGGTGTTTTCCGGAGCGGGCCGCAGCGACAGGTAGACCTTGTTGCCCCCGTGGAGGCCGATACCGGTGCAACGGATGGTGTTTTTGAGGGTGCGTTGAAATTGCATGTCAGTCGGTTCCGTTCAGTATGATGTCGTTGTTGGGACTCATCGTTTCGGTCAGTCATGACGATTAAAGCAACTATGATGCCAACAAACAGACAGAGAACACTCTTCTGCGCTCAAAAACTTCACTATAACGGATTACAGGTGGATCGAGAAGGAAAAAAGCGCATGCAGAGCTGTCTGGCCGGGTGGGCAGAGACGCATGGGTGGGATGGTGCGGGTTGAGATGGGGATTGGACCGATGCCATGTTCTGCCAGGTACTCAGGTACCTGGCAGAACAAAGATCAGACCGCAGGGATTCAATCCATTTGCCGGCGCAGGAAGGTCGGGATGTCAAAGGCATCCTCGTTGTTGGACTGTTCCAGACCGGCGTTGTAGTCATCCAGATTTTTGGGGGTGCGACGGAAGGAGCGAATCGTGGATTTTTTGACATCCTGGGAGTCGTTAAGTCCCAACTCTTTGACTGTGGAGGTCATCTCTTTGACCGTTGCTGCGGCCTTGTTGAAGGCGTTGCGGGGGGTGTGCTGTTTGCTGGCCGAGGTGGCGTTTCTGGTGCCGGTGACATTTTCTTTGCTCGGGAAGGCGACCTGTTCGGCCCCGCCGATACCAGTGGCCACCACCGTAACCCGCACCGAATCCTCCATGGATTCATCCAGAACCGCCCCGACCACGATGATGGCATCATCATGGACCATGTCCTTGACCACGGTGACCGCCTCATCCACCTCTTGCAGGGCCAGATTGAACCCGCCGGTGATGTTGATCAAGACGCCACGGGCACCGTGAATGGAGATCTCGTCGAGCAGCGGACTGGAGATGGCCTGAGTGGCAGCATCCAGGGCGCGGGTATCGCCGGTGGCTTCGCCTGCGCCCATCATGGCGTGTCCCATTTCGTCCATGACCGTGCGCACATCGGCAAAGTCCACGTTGACCAGACCCGTGATGGTGATCAGATCCGTAATGCCGCGTACGGCTTGCAACAACACGTCGTCGGCTTTGCGGAACGCCTCCAGGATGGTGGTGTTCTTGCCGACAATGGTGAGCAGTTTCTGGTTGGGGATGGTGATGACCGTATCCACATGATCCCGGAGCTGTTTCAATCCCTCTTCGGCATACTGCATGCGGCGTCGGCCTTCAAACCCGAACGGTTTGGTCACCACGGCCACGGTCAGGATGCCCATCTCTTTGGCCATCTTGGCAATCACCGGGGCTGCCCCCGTGCCAGTGCCGCCGCCCATGCCGGCTGTGATGAAAACCATGTCTGCCCCGATCAACGACTCCTTGATGCTCTCTTTGCTCTCTTCGGCAGAACGCATCCCCACTTCGGGTTTGGCCCCGGCACCCAGACCACGGGTGATGTTGACGCCGATCTGCAAGCGGGTTGGAGCCAGATTGCGGGCCAATGCCTGGGCATCGGTATTGGCCACGATGAATTCCACCCCTTCGAGTTGCGCTTCGATCATGTTGTTGATGGCATTGCCGCCACCACCGCCTACGCCGATGACCTTGATGCGCTGCAACGGTTCTGACGTCGACTCGAATTCAATGGCCATGAGAATCCCCTTCCAGGAAAATGATGCGCAAGAACATTAAAAAATTTCCCCAAACCATTCCCGCATACGCTGGAATACGTTTTTGATCGGGATGACGCCCTGTTCAGGTTGCAGGCGACGCCCCATCTCCCGTTCGTTCCGGCTGGCAAACTGCACCAGCCCCACTGCCGTGGCAAACACCGGGCTGGAGACCACATCGGTCAGTCCACCCACCCCTTGCGGGAATCCACGACGCACTGGCTTGTTGAACACCTCTTCCGCCAACTCCACCATCCCTTCCGTGATCGAGGAGCCGCCAGTCAGCACAATGCCTGCTGCGATATGGTCTTCAAACCCGGAACGGGCAATCTCCCGATTGACCAGGGTGAAGAGTTCCTCCACACGGGGTTCGATGATTTCTGCCAGGATATGGCGGGTCAGCGAGCGGGATTTGCGATCTCCGATGCTGGGTACTTCGATGCTTTCGTCTGCGGCGACCATGGCTGCCAGTGCGCAGCCATATTTCCGTTTGAGCTGTTCGGCTTCCCGGGTTGGGGTGCGCAGACCCACGGCAATGTCGTTGGTCAGATGATCGCCGCCAATGGCCAGGACTGCCGTATGTTTGATATGGCCGTCGGAGAAGATCGCGATGTCCGTGGTTCCGCCGCCAATATCGAGCAGGCAGACTCCCAGCTCTTTTTCATCGGCTGTCAGGACTGCTTCCGAGGAGGCGAGCTGTTCGAGGATGATGTCACCCACATCCAGTCCGCAGCGGTTGACGCATTTGATGATGTTTTGGGCCGAGGCCACGGCACCGGTCACAATGTGGACCCGCGCTTCCAGCCGGACTCCGTGCATGCCCAAAGGCTCCTTGATCCCGTCCTGGCCATCGAGGATGTACTCTTGCGGGATGACATGCAAAATCTCACGATCCATGGGGATGCTTTGGGCGCGGGCAGCATCCAGTACCCGGACAACATCGCTTTGGGTCACCTCGCCATCACGGGTGGCCACTACCCCATTGGAGTTGCCGCTTTTGATGTGGCCGCCGGCAATGCCGGCAAAGACCATGTTGATCTCGACCCCGGCCATCATTTCAGCCTCTTCGATGGCCATGCGGATGCTTTCCACGGTCGAGTCGATGTCGATCACCACCCCTTTGCGCAGACCGCGTGACGGGTGGGTGCCGATGCCGATGATGTCCAGCCGTCCATCCGGTTGGGTGTCGGCCACGACACAGCAGATCTTGGTCGTGCCAATGTCCAGTCCGACAATCAGGTTTTGATCCTGTTTGGGCATAATCAACCTGAAAATGGGTGTTAAACCGTGCCCCGGGGGCGTCCTGTAAATCTACTAATTCCAATCAATCAATCACTTGACTCATCAAGTCGCTGGAATGCGGCGCGCATCCGGTTTTTCCGGCAAGGGCGGTTCCAGATGTGCTTCGGGTCGCACGGCCACCCGGTTGGCGATCCGCAACTCGACCTGACGAATACGCAGATCCAATATCTTGTAACGTTTCTGTAACCTATGCAAGAGACTAAGTTCCTGTTCCGCACGATTTGAGAGCAGCAACTTCACCCCTTTGCGGGTGTACAGAATCCAGCCGCCACCCGGTTGGCCAACGGCTTCGGAGATCTGATCCTTAATCCAAGCTTGTTTGTCGAGCAAATTCAAAATCCAGACAGCCTGGGCTGCCTGATTGGGACCAGGGGTTGGCGTGATCACCGGAAACAGCAGCGGGTCGGTCTTTTCATACGGTTTGATCGGCAGACCGTATTCATCCAGCACCATGATCCGCTCTCCCTGCCGTCCCAACCCCACGGCGCTTTTTTCCGTGAGCGTGACGGTCAGGGTCGAAGGAAAGAGACGTTTTACCCGCACCGAGTGGATCCAGGGAAGGGATAATAAACGTGAGCGGATATTTTCCGGATCAATGGTCAGGAGATTGGTCCCTTTCTGGGTATCCATGGTCTGCAAAATGGCGGCATGGGGCAGGTTGACCAGACCACGGATATGGATCGTTTCCAGTGGAAACCAATCGGAGCGGCGCATCCGTTCCCAGCCTTGCTGGGCAAGCACACCGCCAATGACCAGCAACAAAATGGCTACCAGGCTGCGGGACATGTTTCCAACCCGGCGGATAACAGAATGCGCTCGACCAGCTCCTCAAAGGACCAGCCATGGGCTGCTGCCGCTTTGGGGGCCAGACTGGTTGCGGTCATACCCGGCAGGGTGTTGATCTCCAGGATCCAGGGGATGCCGGTTGCATCCACGATCATGTCCACCCGGTAGAGTCCCCGGCATCCGGTCACCTGGCCTGCGGCCATGCCTGCGGCCTTGGCCCGTTCCAAAGGTTCAGGCCCCAGATGTTCCGGGGGGATCAGATAGCGGGTCTGACCGGACAGATATTTGGCCTGATAGTCGTAAAAGCCTGTGTGCGGACGGATTTCGACCAGGGGCAAAGGGGTGTCGTTGAACAACGACAGGGTGATCTCCGTGCCCTGGATCTCTTGTTCCACCAGCACGCGGGTTGTCCCCGTTCCATTGGCGCGGGCCGCCTCGATGACCGCAGTGCGCAGAGTGGCCGCATCGGTGGCGCGTTGGATGCCGACACTCGATCCTGTGCTCATCGGTTTGACAAAACAGGGCAAGGTCAAGGCGCTCTCGATGCGTTCCGCCTGGAATCGTTCCGGGTCCAGCAGGTGTTCTTCCCAAAGAGGGGTGGGCAATCCGGCATCGCGCAGCACCCGTTTGGTCAGGATCTTGTTCATGCACAAAGCCGAGGCACCGACAAACGAACCGGTATAGGGAATGCGCATCAACTCCAACAGACCCTGGATCGTGCCATCTTCGCCACCCGTGCCATGGAGCGCCAATACGGCCACTGCCACGTTTTGTTCCAGCAGCATGCCCGGCAGATCACGTCCCGAGGCGGGATCGATGGCAATCGGGGGGCAGCCGCGTCGCTCCAGGGCGGCCAGCATGGCGCTGCCGCTTTTCAGGCTCACCTCCCGTTCGGGAGAGGCCCCACCCATCAGAACAGCCACTTTTTTCCCTGCGGCCAGGGCAGTCCGGAGTGGATCCATCATGGTGCCTCACGATTCCAACCCACGAGTTGGACTTCGGGTTGCAACAACACACCGGAGTGTTGGGCAACCTGTTGTTGGGTCATGGTGATCAGGTCGTGCATCTGTGCTGCCGTGGCCTGACCCAGATTGACAAAAAAATTGCAGTGCTTGGGTGAGATCTGGGCATCACCCCGCTGCATCCCGCGTAAACCGGCTTGGGCGATCAACTCCCATGCCTTGCCTCCGGCAGGCGGATTCTTGAACACGCTGCCGGCATTCGGCCACTCCAGTGGCTGGGAGAGACGGCGTTGGCGATTGAAGGTGCGCATGCGTTGGCGGATCTGTTCCGGATCATCGGGTTGCAAACAGACCCGCACGCTGATCACGATCTGATCCCCCAACCCGGTGCAACACCGATAGCCCATGCCCAACTGCTCCGGGGTACGCACCAGCCGTTCCCCGCGGGCATTGAGGAGTTCCACCTCTTTCAGAATCTCCCGCATTTCTCCGCCGTAGGCCCCGGCATTCATGCGTACCGCGCCACCGATACTGCCCGGTATCCCGGCCAGAAATTCCGCACCGCGCAATCCTGCACGGCGCGCAAAATGGGCCAAGGCGCGTGTCGCAGCCCCGGCATCCGCATGGATCAGAACAGAACCGTCCTCTTTCAAGGATTCGGTAACAGTATAGATCCGATTCACGCCATGGGTCAAATCCAGAACTGCGCCGGCAAACCCCTGGTCAGCCACCAGCACGTTGCTTCCTCCACCCAGAACCAGACGGGGAATGCCGGCAGGCCAGCAGGTCAGCAGTCGGCCCAGTTCGTCCAACGATGCAGGACGCAGCAGCCATCGGGCAGCACCTCCGATGCGCCATGTGGTTTGCAGCGCCAAAGGTTGTTCGGTCAGAATCGGGTTGGCCAGCCCCACATGGGCAAACGGGTTCATCACGGCTGTCGCTTTGTTGGGTCTGGTTGCATCCAATTGAGTTCAGAAGCGGTTGATCATACCGTGAACGCTCCGGTCCGGCAAGCTTTCGTCAATCGTTGGGTCGGGGTGCAGAAGCGGTTGGTGCGTACCATGCCGCTGTTTGCCGTTCGGCTCGGGATGGAGTCATGACGCGGCAAAATCCCTGGCCCGATGGCTGATGCTGCCAGCGCCCAGGAACAGAGCCACATCCCCCGGTTTCAGCAAGGCCTCCAGTCCTTCCCGCCAGTTTTCGCCGCCAGGCAGGGGCAGGGCGGCAACCCCGCTTTGTTCGCGAATGCCGTTGACCAGGGGCCATTGACCGCCGGTGGCCAGAGGGCCGGGAATCGGGGCTTCACCTGCCGGATAGATCCGGTCGACCAGGGTCAGATCCGCAGCCCCGAAACAGGCGATGAATTCCGCAAACAGATCGTGGAC
This sequence comes from Magnetococcales bacterium, assembly GCA_011089965.1. Classification (GTDB taxonomy): domain Bacteria; phylum Pseudomonadota; class Magnetococcia; order Magnetococcales; family Magnetaquicoccaceae; genus Magnetaquiglobus. The sequence continues at coordinate 48,191 of JAANAU010000020.1, read as the reverse complement.
CCGGCTGTAGCGGTGGGGCTGGAAGATGGCGACCAGGCGACGCTCCGGATAGGCGTCGCGGGCCGCTGCCAGCGTGGCGCGGATTTCTGAGGGGTGGTGGGCATAGTCATCGATGATGGTGCGTTGTGGCGTGTCGATCAGGATGTCAAAGCGTCTGCGTACCCCGCGATAGCGGGCCAGACCGCGCACGATGGTCTCCCAGGGGATCTCCAGCTCCAAAGCGACCGCAATGGCTGCCAGGGCGTTCTGTACGTTATGCTGTCCGGGAATCGGCAAGGTGGCGGTTCCCAAGAGCTGAGGGTGTGCCGTTGGGTCAGGCTGGTGGAGCTGGACTTCAAAACGGGTTTTGCCCTCTTCGCGCCGGATGGCACAGGCGCGCAGATCGGCTCCGGCCTCCAGACCATAGGTGATCACCCGTTTCTCATCCAAACGGGCCGCCAGTTCCGCCACCTGGGGGTGGTCGTGGCACAGCACGGCCACCCCGTAGAACGGAATCTTTTCGGTAAAGTTCCAATAGGCCTGGCGCACGGCGTCGAAGCTTTTGTAAAACTCCATATGCTCCGGATCCATGTTGGTGACCACGGCGATGGTGGGAAAGAGTTTCAAAAAGGTGCCATCGCTCTCATCCGCCTCGGTGACCAGAAAATCTCCGGTTCCCAGACGGGCATTGCTGCCGAACGCCTTGACCACCCCGCCATTGACCACCGTGGGATCCATGTCCGCCTCTTCCAGCAATGTGGCGATCATCGAGGTGGTGGTGGTTTTGCCATGGGTGCCGGCAATGGCGATGCCGTATTTCATGCGCATCAGCTCGGCGAGGATTTCGGCCCGTCGGGCCACCGGAATCCCCAGGCGGCGTGCTTCGGCAATCTCCGGGTTTTCCAGGGTGACGGCAGAGGAACGGATCACCACATGCACCTGACGCACATGGTTGGCAGCATGACCAATATGAATGGTTGCCCCCAATCCGCGCAGCCGTTGCACCGAGGCGTTGTCCGCCATGTCCGAGCCGGAGACCTGATAGCCCAGATTGAGCAGCACTTCGGCAATGCCGCTCATGCCAATACCGCCAATGCCGACAAAATGGAGTTTGCGGATCTTGTCATACATGGGAAGAATCCCTTTCGTCGGCCAGAAGTTGCAGAATGGCAGTGACCATCTCTGCCGCTGCCCGGGGTTTGGCCAGGGTCCGGGCCAGATTGCCGGTGGCCAGCAATCCGGCTGGATCCTGGTGACGTGCCTTCAGGAATGCCAGCAGCCAGGGGACGGTGAATTCGGGTTGCAGGCAGGTCCAGGCACCTCCCGCAGCGGTCAGCGGATGGGCATTGGCCCGCTGATGATCGTCAGCGGCAAACGGGTAGGGAACCAGCAGTGCTGCCCGGCCCGTCAGGGCCAGCTCGGCCATGGATGAAGCTCCGGATCTGGCAATCACCAGGTGGGCTTCCCGGTAGGCGGTGACCATGTCGGCAAAAAAGGGTTCCACTTCGGCAGGGATTCCGGCCTGTTGATAGGGACGGCGCACCTTCTCCAGATCCTCTGGGCGGGCCTGTTGGCGTATCCGGAAATGCAATCCCTGCTGGTGGAGTTGAAGGATGACCTCCGGAACCACAGCGGTAAAGATGTGTGCCCCTTGACTGCCGCCAAAGATCAACAGGTTCAGAGGCATGTCCGGCGTGCGGAAGGGTGGTTCCGGAAACGGGTGGGGAAAATCGCGGCCCACCGGATTGCCGGTTGCAATGGCCTGCCCAGCCGGGAAAAACCCCGTGGCCTGCTCAAATCCGGTCAACACCCGGTTGGCCAGTCGTCCCAGTCGTCGGTTGGTCAGACCAGGGATCGCGTTTTGTTCATGGAGCAGTGTGGGGATTTTCAACAGGCGTGCGGCCAGCACGGTTGGTGCCGAGGCATACCCGCCCATCCCCAGGACTGCATGCGGCGCATAGGCTTGCAGATGTTGGCGGGCAGCACGGATGGCGGCGGGCAGACCCAGCAGGGTCTGAATCCGGGTCCAGATCCCTTTGCCCTGCAAGCGCCCCACCTGCAAGGTGATCAGACGTTTGCCCCTGCCTGGGACCAGACGGCACTCCATGCCCCCTTCGGCCCCGATGAACAGCGTTTCCCCTCCGCCAGCCTCCCAGGCGTCGGCCACGGCCAATGCCGGAAACAGGTGTCCGCCGGTTCCGCCACCTGCCAAAACCAGCCGTTTGCCGGATGGAGTCATGATTCCTCCTGTCATGCGTCGCCCCGGGCAGCAGCGGGTACGGTGCGCGAAAAGGCCAAAAGCAGGCCGATGCTGGCCAGGGTGATGACCATGGAGGAGCCTCCGTAACTGACCAAAGGCAGGGTCAACCCTTTGGGTGGCAGCAGGCCCATCACCACCGCCATGTTGGCAATGGCCTGGGAGGCGATCAACATGGTCAATCCGACCGTGCTCAAGCGCACGAACAGATCTTGTGTATGACGGGCAATCAGCAAGGCGCGCCACACCAGCAGCGTGAACAGGCCGATGATGACCAGGATCCAGAACAGTCCCAACTCCTCGCCGATCACGGCGAAAATGAAGTCGGTGTGCGATTCCGGCAGGTAGAACTGTTTTTGTTGACCCTCTCCCAGACCAGCCCCCATCACGCCGCCGCTGCCGAACGACAGCAGCGATTGCACCAGTTGGAAGTCGCTGTTCAGGGGGTCATCCCAGGGATCGAGAAATGAGGTGACCCGCCGGAAGCGATACGGGGCCATGATCACGCCGGCAGCGGCCAGGGGGATGGCGGCGGCTGCCACGGCGGCAATCCAGGCGATGGGCATGCCGGCGATGAAGATGACCGACATCACGACCACGCCACAGATCAAGGTGGCACCGAAATCGGGTTCGGCCATCAGCAGGGCTGCCCCCAGTCCGAACAGGCCCAGAAGCGGCAACAATCCCTCCTTGAAGTAGCGCACTCTTTGGGGTTCCAGTGCCAACAGATGGGCAATATAGAGGGTGATCGCCACCTTGAACGGTTCAGAAGGTTGGATGGTGATGAAGCGCAGATTGATCCAGCGTCGCGCCCCACCCCCTTCGACGCCAATGCCGGGAATGAAGACCAGGAACAACAGAAAAATGATCACCCAGAAAGCCGTTCTGCTCAAGGAGCGGATGGTGGTGATGGGCATGCGGCTCATCCAGGCCATGGCAAACAGGCCGGTCAAGGCAAAGATCGCGTTGCGCAGGGCATAGTGGGTGGGATCATCAAATTTTTTCAGAGCGATTGGAGAGGAGGCGGAATAGACCATCACCAAACCGATCAGCAGGAGCGCACAGGCGCTGCCGGCCAGCCACAGGTCAATGTGTCCGGAACCGGCTGGTTCGTTTATCCTGGGATTTTTTAACGATGAAGAGGGTTTAGAGGCCATGGACAGCGGCGCGGAACCGTGCTCCGCGCTCCTCGAAGTTTTTGAACATGTCAAAAGAGGCGCAGGCTGGAGAAAGCAGCACGCTTTGACCAGGTTTGGCCAGGGTGTGAGCCAATTGAACGGCCTGGGTCATCTCCTGGACCCGGTGGAGACGCGGTCCGCCTGCCAGCGCCCGGGCCAGATCGTCTGCGGCTTCGCCCAGCAGGATCGCATCGGTCACGATGGTCGAGGCCACGGGTGCCAGCGTGGAAAAGTCCCCTTTTTTGTCCCGTCCTCCGGCAATCAGGATCACGCTGTTGGCGGCAAACGAGCGCAAGGACATCAGTGTGGCACCGATATTGGTCCCCTTGGAGTCGTTGAAATAGGTGACGCCATGCAGTTGACGGACCGGTTCCATGCGGTGGGGCAGGCCGGGAAAGGTGGTCAGGATGTCGAGGATGGCCTCAATCGGGACTCCGGCAGCCAGGGCAGCGGCTGTGGCCGCAGCGGCGTTGGCCTGATTGTGCGCCCCCTGGATGGCGATCTGTGCCGTGGGGAGCAGCGTGCGTGGCGTTGGGTCGCGGTGATCGATCAGATGATCATCCTGGACATAGACCCCTCCGGGCAGTGTCCGGGTGATGGAAAAGGGGATGACCGTGATCTGGCGCTGACGCAGTTGGGTGAGGGCATCGGACAGCATGGGGTCATCGGCATTGAGAATCGCATGATCCCCGGGCTGGGAGTTGGCGAACAGGCGCAGTTTGGCTTGATGATAGGCTTCAAGATCCGGGTAGCGATCCAGATGGTCGGGTGTCAGGTTGAGATGCACGGCGATTTCGGCCCGGAATGCGGCAATGCTTTCCAACTGGAACGAGGAGAGTTCCAGGACATAGACCCGATGTTCAGGTTGCCAGAGTTCCAGGGCCGGAACCCCCAGATTGCCACCGGTGACCACGTCACTTTGGTGTCGGGCCAGCATGGCACCGATGAGGGAGGTGACCGTGGATTTGCCGTTGGAGCCGGTGATGCCGATGAAGGTGGCATTTGGGTGTGCATCGCGGACCAGGGTGTGGAGCCATTCGATATCGTTGATGATCGGGATGTTGGCAGCTGTCAGGGTCTGGATTTCGGGCAGGGCGCGGGGTATGCCGGGTGACAACAGAATGGTCTGACAGCCCAGAAAGGGGGCGGTCGGCAAGGGATCTCCGCTGAAACACTCCACGCCAGGGAGGGCCGAGAAGGGTTGAAGTGGTTCGTTCCGACCATCCCAGGCGCGGACCGGGAGGCCGGAGTTGGCGAGCAGCCGGAGCGCGGCGCTGCCGGAGCGGCCCAATCCGATGACACCGATGGGAGCGGAGTGGGGGATCATCAGCGGATCTTCAAGGTGGAGAGGCCGATCAGGGCCAGAATGATCGAAATGATCCAGAAACGGACGATGATTTTGGGTTCCGCCCACCCTTTGAGTTCAAAGTGGTGATGGAGCGGGGCCATGCGAAAGACCCGTTTGCCCACCAGTTTGAAGGAGGCGACCTGGATGATGACCGACAGGGTTTCCAGCACAAAGATGCCGCCGATGATGGCCAGAACGATTTCGTGGCGGGTGGCCATGGCAATCGTGCCCAGTGCCGCACCGAGTGACAGGGAGCCGACATCTCCCATGAACACCTGGGCCGGATAGGTGTTGAACCATAGAAATCCCAAGGCCGCTCCGACCAGAGCACCGCAGAAGATGGTCAGCTCCCCGGCTCCCGGAACATGGGGAATCCCCAGGTAGTTGGCGAATTTGGCATGTCCGGTCAGATAGGCGATGAACATGAAGCTGGCAGCGGTCAACATGGTGGGACCGATGGCCAGGCCATCCAGGCCATCGGTGAGATTGACCGCATTGCTGGAGCCGACAATGACCAGGATGGCAAAGGGAAAGAACCACCAGGCCAGATCAATGGTCACATCCTTGAGAATGGGCAAGGCCAGTGAGCCGAACAGTGCCGGTTGGGTCAGTTTCAGGGAGAGGGCCACCACCACGGCAATGGCGGATTGGAGCAGGAAACGGACCGCAGCCGGTGCTCCGCGCGAGTGGCGTTTGGTGACCTTGGCATAGTCGTCCCAGAAGCCGATGGCCCCGAATCCCAGTGTGGTCAACAAGGCCATGTGAATGAACGGGTTGGTCAGGTTGGCCCACAACAAGGTCGAGACCGTGATGGCCAGCAGCATCAATGCCCCCCCCATGGTGGGGGTGCCGCCTTTTTCCAGCAGATGACGTTTTGGGCCATCCGTGCGGATGGGTTGTCCCTGGCCCTGCAACTTGCTCAGGGAGCGGATCATCCATGGACCCACGACAAAAGAGAGAATCAGTGCGGTCAGAATGGCGCCGATGGTGCGAAACGTGATGTATTTGAACAGGTTCAATACTGACCACTGTCCGCTCAGCGGATATAGCAGATTATACAGCATGGTTCATCAAGTCCTTGACGATGCGTTCCATCCGCATGCCGCGTGACCCTTTGACCAGGATCAGGTCATCGGGGTGCAACAGGGTTGAAAGGGTGGGCCAGACCTCAGCCGGATTCAGGATGTGAACAGCCAGAAGCGCCGGGCGGTTTGCCAGCGCGTGATGCAGAGCCTGCATGGCCGAACCGACACTGATTACCACATCGATCCGGTTGTTGTCGATGTCTGTTGCCAGTTGGGCATGCAGACGTTCGGAGTGGATGCCGAGTTCGAGCATGTCGCCGAGGATGGCCATGCGGCGGGTGGCCGGGAGGCTGCCCAGGGTGTCAAGGGCCGCAGCCATGGAGCCTGGGTTGGCGTTGTAGGTATCGTCGATGATGCGCCATCCAGATGGGGAGTGCTGGATCCGGCCCCTGCCGGACACCGGTGCAAACGCGGACAATGCCTGACCAATGGCTGCTGGGGAGATGCCGGCAGCACGGGCGGCACCCGCTGCTGCCAGGGCGTTGCGCACCATGTGTACCCCAGTCGTGCCCAGATCGACCCGGGCGCGTTGACCATCCGGCCAGAGGATCTCTCCTTGCACAACCCCTTGCGATGCAGCCACCGCATCGGGTTCCCAGCGCAATTGTGCTCCCGGGGTGAGGCCATAGCTCAAACCGGGACGCATTCCCATGCACCAGGCCAGGGTGGTCCGGTTGGGATCATCCTCAGGGAGCAGACAGATGCTCAAAGGGGGCAGATTGGCAAACAGTTCCCCTTTGGCCAGGGCGATCTCTTCCAGGCTGGCAAAGGCGGCCATGTGTGCCGGTTGGACATTGGTCACCACCCCGATGGTGGGTTCAGCCAGACGGGTGAGATGGGCGATCTCGCCAGGTGCGCTCATGCCCATTTCGATCACGGCGGCCTGGCAGGTGGCAGGCATGGAGAGCAGGGTAAGCGGAACGCCGATATGGTTGTTGAGATTGCCCTGTGTGGCATGGACTTCGGTCAACTCCTGGCGCAGACAGGCGGCGACCATCTCTTTGACCGTGGTTTTTCCCGAAGAGCCGGTGATGCCGATGACCGCCCCGGGTGTCACATGGTGGCGCCAGGCGTGGCCAGCGGTACTCAAGGCCTGCAAGACATCCTCCACGATCAGCATGGGCACCGTAACCGGAGATGTTGGTTCCCGTGCCGCCAGAATGGCGGCACATCCCCGATCAATGGCGGCGGCTATGAAGTCATGACCATCAAAGTTGGGTCCGGTCAGGGCGGCAAACAACTCCCCTGGTTGCACCTGGCGGCTGTCGGTCGAAACGCGCGTGATCTTCGGATCGTCCGTGGGAGATCCGGTTCCAGAACGGGCCTGACAGGCCGTGCGCAGAAAGGAGAGTCGCATGCGAAACCTATCTTTGGAACAAGGTGGGTCAAAAGAGGAACAGAGTATACCCGGTCAGGCAGGTTTAGGGAATATTATTTCGTTAATTTGGTCGTTCCATGCGGTTGGCCGTATTTGGCCAGCATGCAGCCGACGCAGATGGGTGCGGGTCACTTCGGCATCATCGAAAGGCAGGGTGTGGGTGGCCAGGATCTGGCCGGTTTCGTGACCTTTGCCGACAATCAAGACCACATCGTTGGGTTGGGCCATGGCCAACACGACACCGATGGCGTGATCACGGTCGCCGATTTCGCGATATGCCGAGGTGTGTTCCTGAAGACCGGAGCAGATGGCGGCGCGGATGGTTGCCGGATCTTCGGAGCGGGGGTTGTCATCGGTGATCACGGTGAAATCAGCCAGTCGCCCGGCAATCTCTCCCATGATGGGCCGTTTGCCCGGATCCCGATCCCCGCCACAGCCAAAGAGCAGCAGAACCTGGCCGGTTGGTGTCATCTCGCGTACGGTGGTCAGCAGGCGCTCCAAGGCATCCGGGGTGTGGGCAAAATCCACAAGCACGGTAAAGGGTTGTCCGGCATGAATCGGCTCCATGCGACCGTGGACCGGACAGAACGACTCCAGCCCGCTGATGATCTGCTCAGAGGGGATTCCGATGCAGATGCCAATGGCTGTGGCTGCCAGGGCATTGGCCACATTGAATCGTCCTGCAGCAGGCAGTCGGATTGGATGGCTTCCGTGCGGGGTGTGCAGGAGGAACCGGCTGTGGGGCCAGCCGAACTGAATGGCTGATGCGTTTACCTCGGCCCCTGTTGTGTCGTTCAGCGCAAAACCAAGCACCGGAATGTTTCGGGCCTGGCAGGCGCTTTTGAGTTCCTGACCTCTGGGATCATCCAGATTGAGAATGGCCGTGCGTGGCTCCGGCGGGTCGAAAAACAGGGAGCGTTTGGCTTGCCAATAGGCATCCATGGTGCCATGAAAGTCCAGATGATCCCGGCTCAAATTGGTAAAAGCGGCTGCATGCCATAAAATGCCCGCAGTCCGGGACAGGATCAAGGCATGGGATGAGACCTCGGAGATGACTGCATGGCATCCGGCAGCGCGCATGTCGGCCAGGGTGCTCTGGAAGGTGATCGGGTCCGGGGTGGTCAAAGATGGCGGACGTAGGCATCCCGGGAAACGGATGCCGGTCGTGCCGATCACCCCGCATATCCGTTGGGCTGCGTGCAGGATCGACTCGACCATGGCGGCCACCGTGGTCTTGCCATTGGATCCGGTGATACCGATCATGGTCAGAGCATCGGCAGGATGGCCGTAAAAGGCGGCAGCGACCGCAGCCAGGGCACGGCGTGGATTCGGATGGACCAGGGCCGGAACAGGCACAGGGTGGCTGCCGTCATGCAGGATGGCGTTGGCCCCGGCTGCCAGGGCAGAGGGGATGAAACGGCTGCCGTGGGTATGGCTGCCAGGCAGTGCGGCAAACAGAGCGCCAGGAACCACCTGCCGCGAATTCGCGGTCAGGCTCGTGATCTCCACATCGGCTCCGGATGCGCTCAAATCCGCCAGGCGGCTGGCTTGACATAAAGCGGACAGTTTCATTCCAGCACCAGATGCAGATCGCCATTCTCTTCCAGATGCTCCCGGGTCACCAGACCCGATCCCTTGATGACCGGAACAACGCCTTGTTTTTTGGCCTTTTCCATGGCTTCGGCCAACGACAGATGTTTGTAGCCCAACTCGGCAGTGGCTGGCTCTTCGGCAGTTGGCGAGGCGGGTTTGGCACCCGGGGGAGTGGGCAGAGGGGGGGGCTTGGACTCCGTGCGCGCCGGGGGCAGTTTGACATCCACCGGAGTTGACGGGAGTACGGCCAGCAGGGGCAACACCTCCTCGGCGATTTCGCGGAATACCGGGGCTGCGGCCAGACCGCCATAATAGAGTTTGGTGTCGGGTTCATCGATGCCGACAAAAATGACGATTTTGGGATCTTCAGCCGGAATGAAACCCACAAACGAGGCAAAGTAACTGCCGCTCATGTATCCCTGACGCCCCGATGCCTTGCGGGCGGTTCCGGTTTTGCCTCCCACGGTATAGCCCGCCACTTTGGCCTGGGCTGCGGTCCCTTCGGTGGATACCACGGTGGTGAGAATGCGGCGCAGGATGGTTGAGGTCTGCTCGGAGACGACCCGTTTGGGTTCGTTCCGGGAGAGGGAGAGTTGTTGATTGTGGATCATGCGACCGGCCACCAGATGGGGAGAACGCAGCAATCCTCCGTTGACCGCAGCGGTTGTGGCGGTCGTGATCTGCAATGGGGTGGCCAGGACACCGTAACCATAGGAGCGGTTGGCCTGTCCGACATAGCGGTAGTGGGTGATGTCTGCCAGACTGCCTGGGGCTTCGTTGTTCTGTTCGATGCCGGTGGGACGGGAGAAGCCGAAATTGAGAATGTACTGCTCCAAGGTATCGGGTTTCATCATCAGTCCGATTTTGGCCGCACCCACGTTGGAACTCTTCTGAATGATCTGGCTGACGGTCAGGATGGTGTTGCCGACGTGAAAGTCCCGAATGGTGCGGTCACCGATGGTGAAGCGTCCATTCTCGATGTTGATCTGGGTGCTCTCCTTGATGAGGCCAAGGTCCAAAGCTGCGCCAATGGTGAAGATCTTGAAGGTGGAACCCGGCTCGTAGGCATCGAGTATCGCCCGGTTGCGGCGTTGATCGGGTTTGCTGTCCAGCATGTTGTTGGGGTTGAAGGCGGGTTGATTGACCAGGGCCAGCACATCGCCGTTTTTGGGATCCATGATCACCACCGAGCCGGCTTTGGCTTTGCTGTGGGTGACGCCGCGCAGCAGGGCGCGGTAGGCAATGTATTGCACCGTGGCATCGATGGTGAGGACAATGTCTGCGCCGGGTTTGGCATCGGTGATGTTTTGCACGGTGGGCATCACCCGTCCCATCCGATCCTGAGTGATGATGCGCGACCCGGTTTGGCCATGCAGATCCTTCTGGAACACCTTTTCCAGCCCTTCGGCACCCTGGCCGTCATAGCCGACAAACCCCAGAATGTGGCCGGTGATCTCCCCCATGGTGTAAAAGCGCTGCATGTCTGGAATGAAGAACAGCGCCGGATGGTTGAGATGCTGGATTTTCTGGATGATCCCGGGATGGAGTTTGCGTGCGATCACCGGGAAAGAGCCGGTTTTGGCCTTGCGGAGTTTGCGTCGCAGATAGTGGCGTTCCATGCCCAGAATGGGGGCCAGTTGATCGGCCAGTTGCACCCTGTCGGCCACATGATCGATGTCCACCGACAGGTTGCGTACCGGCAGGCTGACCGCCAGGGTGTGACCGCGTCGATCCAGAAAACGTCCGCGTTGCCCATGGGCGATGATCTTGCGTTGGTATTGGTTCAGAGCGCGGCGTTGCAGCTCTGCCCCTTGCAGCCAGGAGAGATCAATGGCGCGTGCGGCCAGAATGGTGAAGGCCAAAAGAAAGAAAACCAGCAACACGTTCAAACGCATGCCGACATTGATCGGCTCGACCGGACGGGAGCCGGGTCGCGGCTTGAGGCGCTCCGGCGTGGTGGCGGCATTGATGGGGGCGCTGCTGCTTTGACCAGGACGGGTACGGCGTCCGCCACTTCGGGTCAGACCTCTGCCCATGGCGGATATCCAGGCAAAGGGTGTCCCCATGATCTGGAAAAAAGGTTTCAGGTTCACTCTTGGGCCTCAAGCCATTGGTCGGGTCGCATCGGACGCATGCCCAGATCTTTTTTGGCACGGCGTTCGATGGTGTTGAGATCGGTACGCACCACCCATTCGACGCGCAATGCCTGCTCCTGGTCAAGCAGTTGAATGCGCTTTTTGGCCTGTTTTTCCAGTTCCCGATGGGCATCCAGCATCCACATGCGGGAGGCAATGGTAATCGCTGCCGTGATTACCAGCAAAATCGTCAATACGGTATGCAACAGCCAGGGCGATTTCATGGGATGCGATCCAGGGAGGGGGCAGGTAGACGTTCGATCACGCGCAATTTGGCACTGCGTGCCCGGGGGTTGGCACGGATCTCCAGGGTGTCCGGAGTGACGGGACGGCTGAAGGGCAGCCGAAACTTGAGTACCTGAGGTGGGGTTGTCACAGGGAGCCAGGCTGCTGGACCGGTGGGTGGCGGAGGAGGCGCCGTTGCCGCGCGAAAGGTGTGTTTGACGATGCGATCTTCCAGGGAGTGGAACGAGATCACGGCCACCCGGCCTCCGGGTGCCACCAGTTCCAGGGCGGTTTGAACCCCCTGGGTCAGCTCTTCCAGCTCCTGGTTGACCGCAATGCGCAGCGCCTGAAAAATGCGGGTGGCCGGGTGAATGGGACCGCCTGCTGGCAGGATCCGTTCCAGAAGCCGGGCCAGTTGTCTGGTGGTGGCAAACGGCTGGGTGCGGCGTTGTTCCACAATGGCGCGTGCCGCTTTGCGGGCATGGCGCTCCTCCCCATACTGAAAAAACAGATCTGCCAAGGCTTCCGCAGGCAGACGGTTCAGCAGTTCGGCAGCGGTTGGTGCGGGCGTGGTCTGGTCCATGCGCATATCCAATGGTCCATCCAGTCGAAAAGAGAAACCTCGCGTTCGGGCATCCAGTTGGCGGGAGCTGAGACCAACGTCAAACAGAATGCCATCCACCCGTTCTTTCAGCCCCAGTGGTTCCACAATCGCTGCCAGTTGACTGAAGCGGGCATGCAGCAGTTGCAACCGACCCGCAGCCGCCTGCACACGGGGTGTCCCGCGTTCCACGGCTGCCGCATCCCGATCCAGGGCAATCACCCGTCCATCCGGGGCCGAGGCGGCCAGCAAGGCTTCTGTGTGGCCACCATCCCCAAAGGTTGCGTCCACATAGATCCCTCCGGGCCGTGGCAGCAATGCTTCCAGGGTTTCTCGTGGCAGAACGCTGCAATGACCTGTGTCAGAAGAGGCATTGTGAAGCGTGCTATCGTCGGCATCCGTCAACAAAAACCGGCCTCGCATGCGGGTGGGTGAATTGTATTAATCCGGGAATTATAGGATGCGAAGGGGCAAGGGTGTCAAGCCGACAGCCACTTTTTTTGCAAAAGAATGATGGAAAAATCTGGGACCAGAGCAGGCCTGTAAGCCGGGTTTTGTCCCCTCCGCACCTTGTCCCGTGGGGTGGGTGGGGGATGGCCATTCATCTGGAACGGGCGTTACCGACCGTTTCTAGCGACCGACCCGGGGGCTGGACGGGCCATCTTTCAAACGCCCCCCTATGTGGTCTTGCTCCGGACGGGGCTTGCCGTGCCGTTCCCGTTACCGGGAGACGCGGTGCGCTCTTACCGCACCCTTTCACCCTTGCCAACGACCCAAAGAGCGACGGAATCGATCTTGTGGCTGGTTGGCGGTTTGCTTTCTGTGGCGCTTTCCCTGGGGTCACCCCCGCCGGGGATTACCCGGCGTCCTGCCCTGTGGAGCCCGGACTTTCCTCCAATCCGTTCACACGGATCAGCGGCCATCCGGCCTGCTCTGGAATCATGATCTGGAAAAAAATGCGCGCCCCAAAGGGCGCGCATCGCAAGGCAAGGCTGGAACCAATGGACTCTGCAATCAGGAGATCTGCACCACGATGTCGTGGAGAACGTCCGCTGCCTCGGCCATCCGGTCTGCTGTATTGGAGAGATGGCGATACAGTTCACGTTTCTTGAAGATCTCCACCACGTGCGCCAAGGCAGAGGAGTGGGCGCGGGGTTCGTTGTTGTCCAGGGCGCGCAGTTGGGCGTCCACCTGGAACAGATCGGCAATGGCCCGGCGATAGGCTTTTTCAGTGTTACGCTCGGCTTTGCGCACTGCCTCGGCATCCTGATCCGCCAGTGCCGGGGTGACCCCCAGTTTCTGGAATCCGCGCTTCAGGGCATCGACCCCTTCGCGCATCATCTGGACCATCTCACGGGTGTGCTCGTCCGGTTTCAGGCCCAGACCTTCCATTTCGCGGATCGTGGTCTTGGCATAGTTGATGATCATGTCAATGGCTGTCACTGCCCGATAGATGTCCTCGCGGTCCATCGGCGTGGCAAAGGCCTGGTTCAGCACGCTCATGTTGCGCTGCTTGATCTCGTCGCCCCGTTTCTCCAGCTCACGCACCAGAAGACCTTTGTCTTCGGAGCCGGTCTCCATGAATTCGGCCAAGGCATCCATGGTTTGTGCGCAGATGTCGCACTGATCGTTGATCATGCCATAGAAGTCCGGCACGCGCGGGAAGACGTTGCTGAGAATTTTGGAAACAAGTGAATTGGAACTGCCACCCATGTTGATTCTCCTTTATTTTTGCGGATCCTCATGGATCCGGATCGTTGTTTTTTTTTCAAGTGTTCCGTTCAGATTGACTGCGGCAACCGGCTTCAAATGGCCCCGCCGGTAAAGACCTTGACAAGGTAATAGGTCAAGGCACCGACGATGCCGGAGCAGGGAATCGTGATGACCCAGGTGCTGATGATCTCTTTGGCCTTGGCCCAACGAACCGCCTTGGGACGTTCCGAGGCACCGATGCCCATGATGGCCGAGCTGACCACGTGGGTGGTGGAGACCGGGGCACCGGCAAGGGCTGCCGAGAGGATCAGGGTGGCAGAGGTGAGTTGGGTATCCAAAGCGTGCAAAGGACGCACTTTGAAGATGCCAAAGCCGACCGTGCGCACGATGCGCCAGCCACCGGAGAGGATGCCCAGGGTGATGACGATGGCGCAGGAGTAGATCACCCAGCCCGGCACGACGAATTTGTCGATGTAGCCGCCCAGCAGCAGCACCATGGTGATGATGCCCATGCTCTTTTGTGCGTCATTGGAGCCGTGGGAGAAGGCCAGTCCGGCAGCAGTGATGAATTGCATCTTTCTCAAGGGCTTGTTGACTTGCGGGGTGGCCTTGCGCAGCAGACCGCGCATGAACAGGTGAATGCCAAATCCGACCCAGAAGCCCAGAAGCGGTGAAACCAGCAAGGATACCAGAATTTTGGTAAAGCCGGTCACTTTGCCGTTCGCCAGTTCGGAGAAGCCCCAGATCACGTTGTCGGCACCGGCAGAGACCACGACGGCACCGATCAGTCCACCGACCAAAGCATGCGAGGAGGAGGAGGGGAGACCAAACCACCAGGTGAGCAGGTTCCAGAAGATGGCTCCGAAGATACCGCACAGAATGATCCCCATGGCAACCTGTTTGGGCAGGTCTCCGATGGTGATGAATTTGCCGAGGGTGTTGGCCACGGCGGTTCCGCCCAGAATCGGTCCGAGCAGTTCAAAGGTGGCCACGATGATCACCGATTGGATCGGGGTCATGGCGCGTGAAGCAATGATGGTGCCGATGATGTTGGAGGCGTCGTGGAAGCCGTTGGTATAGTCGAAAATCAGGACTATGATCACCGTTGCCACAGCCAATGTGTACAGTGTATCCATTGTGTTCCTTTTCCCTTGCGATTGCAGAGTAGTGCGCTAGCAGAGCAGGCCATTGTGACAGGTATGTGTTCAGACGCCGGTCGGCACTCGGGAAATCGCTTTCTGCCGATGACACTTGAATGGTGTATCGTTATCAGCAATTCCCAAGGGTCGAAGAGAGGCTGGAAAACGTGGCGCCGTTCCCGATGAGTCCTGCGCAGTGCAAGTACGCATGACTCCCTGTGGGCGGCTGGTCTTCTTGGGCATCCTCGATTTCGGGGTTCAGGAACTTGTTGGCTGCAATCCTAGTCCAAGTCGGTAGTGGCGCGCGTGCCGAAATGGGACGTGACTGACAAAAGTCAACAGGGTCTGAGTCCGAAGTGCCTGTTTTTCTTTCCGGGTATGACCTACCCATCGCCCTGAATCATAGCCCGATTGGGGCAGAGCGGGAAGGGAATTCAGCCACTTGGTCTATTTTTTTTTTGCCAACCCGGTATGCGAGTCGTTCTCAAGAGCTGGTAACTCTTTTTTTGGATGGGATTTTTTACTTTTCAGGTCCGGATTGGGCCGGAAACATCTCTTTTTTGCGCATGGCAGCGTAGTCCAGTACCCGTCCACCATGTTCCTTGGCAAAGGTTTCGGCCTGGGATTGGGTGGCAAACGGCACCACTTCCGAGCCACCCATGCCGCCAAGGCGTTTGGATCCCAGCACAAACCAGCTTTTTTGGGCATCGATCCAGGTGCCGGGTTGGGGTTTGTTCCAGTCGGCTTTGGCCATGTCATGGACATAAAAGGCGCGGATGCGGCGGGTGGCCCCTTCCAGTTGCAGATAGGCCATGGCGTCATGCACGGAAGAGAACCACAAGGGTTGGGTTTCCCCAGCCATGTGGAGTTGGCCTTTGGGACCAGGGTGTTCGGCCAGGCTCATGCCGCAGTAGAACCCTTTGGCCTCGGGGGGCGGTTCTTGCACGGTTGGCATCGACTCGTCGGCTGGGTTGCCGCAGGCAGTCAGAACCAATAAAAAAATGATCAGGATCGAACGCAGCATTTGTGGCATCGTATTACAGCTCACGTCGTTTAAA
This sequence comes from Magnetococcales bacterium, assembly GCA_011089965.1. GTDB lineage: Bacteria > Pseudomonadota > Magnetococcia > Magnetococcales > Magnetaquicoccaceae > Magnetaquiglobus. The sequence continues at coordinate 32,502 of JAANAU010000020.1, read as the reverse complement.
GACCACCATGGCTGCTCCCAGAGGCACCACCACCCAGGCGAAGAGGGCGGACAGGAGCCATGTCGGGGAGAATTCCATCTGTCCGCTCAGACCAGCCAGGCCGGAAAAGGTGCGGGTGTTTTCAAAGGCGGTCAGGTTGTAGAGTCGGAAAATGTCTGTTGGATTGCCCAGCAGCAGCCAAGGGAAGATCTTTTCATGAATCTGGCCTTTGGTGGCCACCAATATCCCCAGCAATCCCATGTCGTACAATACCACGAACAGCAGCCACAAGCCGATGGCGACACCGGCAGCGCCTCCTCGTTCCCGTGCGACCGCGCTCACCAGGTGGGCCAGGGCGATGAACACGGCCCCGAGCAATACCGCGCTCGCGATCAGTGCACCGAAGGCGTGCCAGCTTTGCGGATCCGCCCCTTCTCCCTGGAGGCCGACTGCCAGACCTGCCGCTCCATACCCGACCACCGTGGCAATGGCCATGACCACGATCTGCCCCATGAACTTGCCCAGGACCACCTGGGAGCGTGTCACCGGGTAGGCCAGCAGCAGCAGCAGGGTGCCCCGTTCCATTTCTCCCACCAAAGCGTCGTGTGCCAGCATCAGGGCGATCAGAGGAACCAGAAAAATGGTCAGACTGGAGAGGCTGACCACGGTCACGGCCAGGCGGGATGCACCCAGATCGCCGGTGGGGGCGCTTCCCAGAAAGGTCAGCGAGAAAGCCAGTCCTGCCATCAGCAATGTGGCGCTGATCACCCAGCGGTTGCGCAGGGCGTCGCGGATCTCCTTGTCAGCGATGACCAGCAGCGGGGTCATTTCTCCTCCTTTGCAGGTTTTTCCCGGCCAAAATGGGCATAGACATGATCCAGTGTGGGGAGTTGGATTTCGATATCCGAGACATCGATCCCGCTGGCCATCAGTGTGCGCAGGATGGTCATTTTTTCTTCCACGGCAGCGGTCAATTCCAGCTCTTCCGGTGCGGTTTGTCGGGCCGTGATGCCGTTCAGGGCGGTCATGACCTGTTCCGGATCGGAAGCCCGGATTCGCAGGCGTACCGGCAGGGCAGCCTCACGGCGCAATTCATCCAGAGTACCGAAGGCTGTGATGCGTCCATGTTCCAGGATCATGGCCAGATCGGTACGCGCTTCCAATTCGGTCAGGACATGGGATGAGAGCAGAATGGTCACTCCGGCGCTGCGCAGTTCTTGAATCACCTGGTAGAATTCGTGTCGCAGCATCGGATCCAGACCGGTTGTGGGTTCATCGAGCATCAGCAGGCGTGGTTGGCCCAGCAGTGCCTGGGCCAGGCCCAATCGTTGTCGCATCCCTTTGGAATAGCCTTTGACACGGCGGCGGGCAGCGTGGGCCAGTCCCACCCGTTCCAGGAGTTCGTTTTGTCGGTTTGGATTTTCGCCCTTGAGGCGGGCATAGTGTTTGAGGGTCTCTTCACCCGTCAATTCCGCATGAAAGATCACGTTTTCCGGCAAAAAGCCGATCTGGCGGCGGAACTCCGGTCCTGCCAAGGCCGGATTTGTCCCCAATACCGTAATTTGTCCGGATGTGGGGCGGGTCAACCCCAGCAAGAGTTTCATCAGAGTGGTTTTGCCAGCGCCATTGTGGCCCAGGAGTGCCATGCACACTCCGGCGGGAACTGCAAAGTTCACCCCGTTCAAGGCGTGATGGTTGCCATAGGTTTTGACCACCGCCTCGACGGCCAGCGCGGTTTGGTTCATGATGGTGATTCCCCAGCCGTAGAAAAGCTCCAACGATTGAAAAAAAAGAGGGGGTCTGGGGGATTCATCCCCCAGGGTTTTCATGTTTTCATGTTTTCATGTTTTAATGTTTAAAATTAATAAATTTTTTAAATATTTTTTGTTTAAAAGATTAAAAGATTCAAAGATTAAAGTCCCAGGGGCCTTGCCCCTGGACCCCACCAGGGGGGTAACCCCCCTGGACCCCTGATCATGGTCCGTTCACGACCTCCGGCACGGGCGGCGGCGGCGACGGCGACGGTGGTGGCGCGATCAAAGGCCAACTGTCCACCACCCCTCCAGGACTGAGCGTCGGAAAACGACCCTGAGCCACCCGCAACGTCTCCATCACCGGACTGGCCAACAACAACTTGGCCAAAGGATAATTCCATACCACCCGATCCATCAAGGAGTTGGGACGATACGCCACATCCGCAATGCCATCCCCATTCAGATCAAACGCCGCATTGTCGCTCCAATAGTTGCCACGCTGCTCCCGCGACCACTCATACTGAACCATGCCGCTGTATTTGACCTGAGTGCGGTTGTTCACAAAAGCATTTTCATAAAAAAGATTTTTTTCCGATCCCCCCGTGAAATGAATGCCAATCTCACACCCTTCAAAACGATTATGATGAATTTTACTGTGTGATGATGTGTAAATAAAAACACATTTATCTTTTGTGTTCAACACCAGATTATGATCCAACTCGGAATGGCGCGAAGCGTGAAACATCAAACCGTGATCACGATCATTGAGAGAGAAATTGCCCCGGATGATGAGATGCTCAGAAGACATCAACGCATAGCCAACCGAATTGTTGATGGAGAGATTGCCCGTCACTTCGCTGCGGTTGGCATACATGTAATGCACGGCAAAACGCAGATCACGGAACCGGTTGCCGCGAATGGTGTTGCCATGGGCCGTGTGAATGTACAATCCATCCCGTCCGCCACTCACCCGGTTGCCCTCGAACAATGAACCGGTCGAATCCCAGATGTTGATCCCGTTGCCCCGGTCATTCAGCCACAAATCATCGCGATTTTTGATTTCATTGTTCAAAACCAGAACCCGCTGCGCCCCCTGAATGGCAATGCCAAACAGATTGCCGATCACATGATTGTTCTCGATGCGCGCTTCATCCGCCCCTTTGACCACCAGAATGCCGCTGTCCAGATCGGTCTCTGTTTTGCCGGAACCGGTCACAGTCACACCCCGTACCACCACTTTGGGGGCAGTGACAATCAATGCGCTCCCCTTGCCATCCGCATCAATAATGGCGGCCTCGGTGCCAATCAACTCCAGGGTGCGATCCACCGTGGCCGCATCATAACGGCCAGGCAACAGGTGCAAAGTGTCACCCGGCGCAGCAGCGGCAATGGCGTGACGCAAGGCATCCGGGCCAGGGGAAACCTCCACCACTGCGGCTTGCAGTGGCTGGCAAAAAAATCCGGCGGTCAGGAAAATCCTGACCGCCGGCAACCCGATGTGCCTGCTCAGCACGGACATGCGGTCAAACAACAACCGATCAGGCCTCGACAAACATCCGTCCCTGCATCTCCATGTGCAAGGCGTGGCAGAACCATTGGCAATAGTAGTAGTGAACACCAGGACGATCCGCACGGAAGGTGGCAGAGGCCGTGGCTTGCGGACCCACTTCAAAGCAGACGTTGTGTCCCACCACGGTCAGACCATGGGTCAGATCCACCACTTCATCCACATTGGTCACGATGACCGTCACTTCATCCCCCTGCTTGACCGTGAACTCGGTCATGCTGAAGGTCGGGGCGTGGCTGACCATGTAAACACGTACCTTGTTGGCACCCTCGCGGATCACCTTGCTGTCTTTGCCCAACTCCACATTGTCCTTCTTGGCCTGGGCATTCAGAGCGGCAAACAGCGGGTCGTTTTTGTTGTAGACTTCAACCGGCTTGACCTTGGATTTGTGGACGATGATGGCATCATGCGGCTCCGGGAAGGTCGGACCATCATGCACCAGCTTCATCTCATCCCCGGAGATGTCGATCAACTGATCATTTTCCGGCTTCAACGGGCCGACATTGAGGAAACGATCCTTGGAGAATTTGCACAAAGCCACCAGCCACTTGCCATCCGCATCCTTGGATTCGGCCATGGACGCATTGGTGTGCCCAACCTGATAGTGGACATCCAGCTTCTGGCGCACCGGATTGACCTTTTCGCCCTTGTACTGCTTGATGGCATCCTCAATATTCCACTTGACGATCTGACTGTCCAGAAAGACCGACGTGTAGGCATTGCCCCGTCCGTCAAACGTGGTGTGCAGCGGACCCAGACCGATTTCCGGATTGGCGATGATCACATCCTTTTCAGCGATTTTACCGGCAAACAACTCATCCACCTTGTCCCAGGCAATGACATACACCGTGGGCGAAAGCTTGCCGCTCACGATCACATATTTGCCATCCGGGGCAGCATTGGCATCGTGGGGATTGCTGGCAATGGGGATGTAACGGGTGAACTGGGATTTGGCCTCTTTGCGACCATCCACCACCGGCACGCCGTTGATCATTTCTGCCTTGCCGGACTTGACGGCCTCTTCGATGGCGGCAATGTTGAAGATCACCACATGGTCAGCCGGAGCTGCGGTCATTTCCGCTGTGGTGAATCCTTCTTCGGAGTTGTAGCAGGTGGAGATGGCATATTTGCCCTTGTAGTCGGCATCACAGTTGTCCAGGTTGCCGCTGATTTTGACCTGCCAAGCCATTTTCATGGTTTCGCCATCCACGGCATTGAACATTCCGACATACTTTTTCGGATCCTTCATCGTGGCCGGGGTGTTGGGAATGGGCAGACGCATTTCGCTGTTGCAAAAGACATAGCCGGTCTTGGGATAACGTTGCAGACGCAGACCGTGAATGGCATGGGCATTGGGGATCTCCAACACCTTGTCGGTCTTCATGATGTCGCAGCGAATCCGGGCAATGCGGGTGTTGGATTTGTCATTGATATAGAGATAACGCCCGTCATAGGAGCCATCGGTATAGGACATGCGCGGATGGTGGGTGTCGCCGTGATCAAAGGTGACTTTGCCCTGTTTTTTCAAATACTCTTTGGTCTCCGGGGTCAGACCTTCGGAGAGAATCATCAGGCTTTCGTTGGTCAAACCCCAACCGGTCGCACTCTCACGATTGAAGACCGGAATGCGCATCAATTCGCGCATGGAAGGCAGACCCAAAACGCGCACTTCACCAGAGTGACCACCGCTCCAGAAACCGTAATATTCATCCAACTGCCCCGGAGGCACATCCGCCTTGCCCGCAGCCGCTGCGGTTCCAGGCATGGTGGCTGCTGCGGCGGCCAAGGCGCCTCCGCCAACAACCCCGGCCCGACAGGCCATGCCAGTCAGCCCACCTACAGTGGCCACCTTGAAACCGGTCTCCAGCAAGTCACGACGCGTTACGCCCTGTTTCTCATTTTCGGCCATGGTCTTCTCTCCTGATCAGAGTAAAAATGGGAACGATCCTATGTATACGCCTGTTCATTTGAACAGACGCAGGTGTGTGATTTCACACAGGGGTATCACACATGAGAGGCGGGATTGCAATGTTTTTTCCATTCGGAATTGATGAAGATCAATTCCGAATGGAACATTTCATTCACACGGAGGGAGACTCTTCCTTGCTGGCCGAGGCGCGGCGTTCGCGGCGGGTTTTGCGCATGATCAAGGTTGGACAGACCGCTTCGTTGACATAGTTCAACTGGCAGTGCAGGCAGTAGATGCACTCATTCGGGTGGATCTCCCCATTGGGTTGGATCGCCTGAACCCCACACTCGTTGCCGCAGTTGGAACAGAGATCCCCGCACTGGCGTCGTCTCTTGAGCCAGGCAAAGACCCGCATGCGTCCCGGGATGGCGATGGCTGCCCCCAACGGGCATAAATAGCGGCAGAAGAACCGCTCGATGAACAGGCCGACCCCCAGCAGACCCACGGCCCACAACACATACGGCCACTCCCGATCAAAACGCAGCAGCACGACGGTTTTGAACGGCTCGATCTCGGCCAGCATTTCGGCAGTGGCCATGGACGAAAGCGAGATGGCCAACAGTCCCATGAACAACACATACTTGAATGCCCATAACCGCTCATGCCAGGCAAAGGGGATGCGGATCTGGGGCACCTTGAACTTTTGAGCCACCAGATTGAGCAGTTCGGTCAATGCACCGAACGGGCAGAGCCAGCCGCAAAAGGCTCCCCGACCCCAGAAGATCAAAGAAAGAGCCGTGGCGCTCCACAGGATGAAAATCAACGGCTCGATCAGGAAGAACTCCCAGCGGAAATTCCCCATCAAGGCGTGCAGGAAGGTCAGAACATTGACCACCGAAAGCTGGGCCTGGGCATAACCGCCGATCCAGATCAGAGAAAACAGCAGAAAGGCGCGGCGGATATTGGTGACGAGGCGGGGATGGGTGATCAGCAGTTCCTGAAAGAAAAAGATCAGGGTCAATAGGATCAGCGAGACCGACAGGACAATGATATCGCCCATTTTGTCCTGCCACATGCGTTGCCACAAAGGCGGCCCGCTCTCCGGGTCGTCGGCCTGGCTGGCGGTTTGGGTCTGGGCGGCAGGTGGAACAACAACCGGAGCAGGCCGTTGGAGGAACCGTTCGGGCAGGGTGTAGGAGAGTGAAAAACTGGTGAAGGTCTTTTCGATGGGGCCGATGGGACGCTGGGCCAGAAGCTCCATGGACCAGCTCCGGGTGGGATCGAAGAGGCCGCCTTCAGGCATTTTGAACAGACCGATCTCCTCGAACTCCGGCATGCCCGCTCCCAGATCGCGCATGCGGCGATACTGGTAGTCGTGGAGCAGAATGCCGTTGCCGTCCTGATTGATCTTGAAACGGTCGAAAATGCCGCCGCGCACAAAGCCCGACCCCCGGAATGAATACGTCCCGTTGGCCATGATCAGCAGTGCCTGTTGATTGGGGGCGAGCCACTCCTTGAGATTGGCGTATTCTGCCGCACCCAGAAGGTTCTGACCGATTTCCGCAGGTGTGACCAGGGCGACATGCAGATCGATGAAGAGTTCCTGGGGCGGCATGACCTTGATGTACGGCTCCCCGCTGCCGGCACCGATCTTGTGAAAGGCCGCATCCACCTCGCCGTGATTCAAGGTCAGACGACGCACGGTTCCTTCGCCGAGCATCTCGTTCCAGGCTTTGGGTTTGAACGGCGGATCGAGCAGGGTGGATTTGGCAACCGGAGCTTCGGCCTGGCCGCCGCGTGCGATCTTGCGGGCTGCACGATGGATGCCATCGTTGATCACGATGGCTGTGACCGTGGCGCCGCTGATGGCGTCGATGGCCTGTCTGGCACCCGCTTCAGCCTCCTTGAGCGGGTTGCGACCCACATAACGATGGACAAAATCAAAGAGTTTCTGTTCCGGAATGCCGATCAACAGGATCGGCTCGGCATGCTTGATCACCTTGGCCCCGGTGACGATGCCCTCCCGGTTCATTCCGCCCAGAACCTCAATCGGCTTGCCGGAGTAGCCGATATCACTGGTGAGAAAAATATGACCGACAGGTTTGTCCTGTTTGTACGCCGTACCCATGGCGGGCGCTCCGTTCAAAGGGTCGAAGCGGTCGGCATCCGGAAAGACGTCGGCAGGTTGCACCGGCACCTCGTAGGCCCCGAACTCCCGGGCCAGAACCGGGCTGGGCAGACACAGGGTCAAGATCCACAACAGGCCCATCCATGCGCTCCCATCCCACGGGCTGATTCGGGATGGGTGTCTCTTGCTCCTGGTCATACGAACTCCGTTGGATAATAAAGTCAAACCGGAACTGACGTGCGTGACAAACTTCCTGTTGACATTGTCAGGATGGAATTGGTTCCCGAGTCAAGGTCTCTCTGTTGTGCATTTTTTTAATTTACACCGAAAAGGGGTTTGGAGTAGATTGCTTAAGATGCGGGAGGATTCAAGAGTCATGGGGAGAATGACCGGTGCCCGTTTTTCCACAGGCTTCGTCCTGGGTTGGTTATCATAGTGTACTGAAACTTAACGAGGAGGAAAGACAATGAATAAAGGTCTGCGTGTGTTGGCATTGGCCACCCTGCTGGGTGGTGCGGCCATGATCTCTGCTGGTGATGCTTCGGCCTGGTGGGGTGGACCGGGTTGGGGTGGACCGGGTGGTTGGGGCAACAACAACAACTGGAACGACTGGAACAACAACTGGGGCAACAACTGGCTGGGCAATGGCCGTGGCGATGGCCGTGCATCGGGCAATTTCGGCTTCAACATGGGTGGCGATGTCGCCGGTTCCGGCAACGGTTATGGCAACAACAACTGGAACAACTACAACGGCTGGAACAACGGCTGGAACAATGGTTGGGGTGGACCGGGTTATGGCTATGGTCCGGGTTGGGGTGGACCGGGTTATGGTTATGGCGGACCGGGTTGGGGTGCTCCGGGTTGGGGTGCTCCGGGTTGGGGTGCTCCGGCCTGGGGTGCGCCGCCGGCTGCTCCCGAAGCCAAAGCCGAAGAGAAGAAGTGAGTCGATTGTCGCCAGGAGGGGTGGTTCCTATCCCTCCTGGGGATTTTTTTGAACATTGATTTTTCCCGATGATCCTGTATTTGTGCGAAAAGCCATCCCAGGGTCGGGATATTGCCCGTGTGCTCGGGGCGCAACGCCAGCGAGACGGTTACCTGGAAGGGGCGGGCATTGGTGTGACGTGGTGTGTAGGCCATCTGCTGGAGATGATCCCCCCGGACGGCTACCAGGAGATGTGGAAATCCTGGCGTTTGGAAACCCTGCCGATTCTGCCCCAGACCTGGCGACTGGAAGTGCGCGACCAGGTGGGCAAACAGTTCCGTATTATCCGTGAGTTGTTGAAAAAGACCACCTCCGTGGTGATCGCCACCGATGCGGATCGGGAGGGGGAGACCATTGGTCGCGAGATCTTGGATCATTGCCACTATCGCGGCCCGGTTTCCCGTTTGTGGTTGTCGGCACTGGATGATGTGAGCATCCGTCAGGCATTGGCGGCTTTGTTGCCGGGTGCCAAGACCGAGCCGCTCTATCGGGCCGGACTGGGGCGGGCCAGGGCCGACTGGCTGGTGGGCATGAACCTGACCCGCGCCTGTACCCTGTTGGGTCGTCGGGGCGGTTATGACGGGGTGTTGAGCGTGGGACGGGTGCAGACCCCGACCTTGAAGCTGGTGGTGGACCGGGATCGGACCATTGAGCAGTTTGTGCCCAAGGATTTTTTTGAGGTTTGGATCGAATGCCGGAGTGACACCAAAGTCTGGCGTGCCAAATGGGTGGTTCCGGAGGCTTTGGGGGATGACGAGGGGCGGTGTCTGAAGCGGTCGCAAGCCGAGGAGGTGGCCCAACAGGTGAGCGGTCAGACCGGGGTCATCACCAAGGCAGAGACGAAACGGATGCAAGAGCAGGCTCCTTTGCCTCTGGATCTGTCCACCTTGCAGCAGGAGGCCTCCCGGCGTTGGGGCATGGGTGCGGCCCGGACCCTGGAGGTGGCGCAGGCGTTGTATGAGACCCGCAAGGCGATCACCTATCCCCGCACCGATTGTCGTTATTTGCCCGAAAGTCAAAGGGGGGAGATTGCCGGGGTGTTGCGTGCCATGGTGCAGTCGGATCCGGGGTTGACCGAACTGGTGGGATTGGCGAATCCGGCCATCTGCTCCAAGGCATGGGATGACGGGCGGATCACGGCCCATCATGCCATGATACCCACCCGCACTCCCTCGCCGGTGTCGGCCATGACCTTGGAGGAGATGCGACTGTATGATCTGGTCCGGCGTCACTATCTGGCGCAGTTTTTCCCGGCGTTTCAGTATGACCGGAGCGTGGTTGAGGTGACGGTGGCGGAATGGCTGTTCCGTGCCACCGGCAATGTGGAGGTGGCTGCGGGTTGGAAGGTGGTGTTGCGTCGTGACCCCAAACCCGAGGAAGAGGAGGAGCAGCATCTGCCCGCGGGTTTGAAAAAGGGGATCGCCGTACCTGTGGTGTCGAGCCAGGTGCAGGCCAAACAGACCAGGCCGCCGAGCCGGTATACCGAGGGCACCTTGATTCAGGCCATGAAAAACATCGGGCGCATGGTGGAGGATCCCCGGTTCAAAAAGACCTTGCGCGAGACCTCCGGGATCGGCACCGAGGCCACCCGCGCCGGGATCATCGAGACCTTGTTGCAGCGCAAACTGTTGATCAAAAAAGGCAAGAATCTGATCAGCGCCCCGGTGGCACGGGTGTTGGTGGATCTGTTGCCCAAGAGTGTCACCAATCCGGCCACTACCGCCATCTGGGAGCAGGCCCTGGAAGAGATCGCCCAGGGTGTGCGTTCGCTGGAAGAGTTCGAGGCCAAGGCGGTCATGTGGGTCACCCGCTTGATCGAGGCGGTCAAAAGCACGGGGGAAGACTCTTTGAGCCGTTTTTCCGAGCTGGTGGCACTCCCGGAAGAGGCCCGTTGTCCGGCGTGTCGCCAGGGTCGTCTGGTGGCGCGTACGGCCAAGGATGGGCGGGCGTTCATGGGGTGCAGTCGGTTCCCGCACTGTCGTCATACGCGGTCATGATGATGGATTGCCTGCTGGGTGAGTCGGTGTGTGACTCCATCTGAATGGCAATACCAAGGAGAATTTATTGCTATGCTTGGGATATATGGATATGGTATATACATGCTAAAAGATCCATTCAAGCGTTGAGAGGTTTGAGCATGATGGCGATTACGTTTGATACGCACGCTTATATTAAAGATTTACAATCTGTTGGTTTGACCGAAGCGCAAGCTGAAGTGCATGCCAAAACCCTTTCGGGTGTGTTCAAGACGAATCTGGAGGATTTGGCAACCCGGAGGGATCTCAAGGAGTTGGAATTGGCTGTCAAGCATGATATCAAAGAGTTGGAGTTGCGTATTGCGGCAGAACTCGCCCCCCTCAAATGGGGAATGGCCATCACGGTTGGTGGTATCGTTACCTTGATCCTGAAATCTTTTTTGCCGCACTGATCGTGTATGACGTCTTCAGTATGCGCCTCGATTGAAAGGGGATTGAGACAGCGTTCCCATGATTTCGCCGTAACCGTCATTTTTCATCCGAAGTGATTGCCCTGATTGAAAGGGGATAGAGCATTCACGATGCCGGCGCATCCAAGGCAAGCGTTTTGCGCGCAATAATAACTATAATTGTATTCAGTGTTGTCATTCAGCCCACCATATCAGGTGGTCCCCATGTTGGGATCGCCATCTGGTCGCCAGCTTTTCCTGGTTGCACCCTTTGGTCTGTTTCCCATAGAGTATTGGGCGTGCGGCAGCCTGTCTTGATGCCATCAATCCAGAACATCTCTGAAACAAAATGAGAAAAACTGTCAACAGCAAGGCGTGTCATCTGGTGGTGCTGGTGGGATTGACGCCCCAGGTGATTACCGAGGCGTTGTATCTTCTGATGGTGCGTGAGGGTCGCCAGGTGAGACGGATTTCGGTATTGACCACCCCCGAGGGGGCCGATGCGGCGCGCAATGCCTTGCTGGTGGGTGCAGAGACCCCGTTGGATCGTTTGTGTCGGGAGTATGGGTTGGCGCGTGCGGAGATTGGCTTTGGTCTGGAGGATCTGCACCGGTTCTGGCGCGGACGCAGGGAAGATGGGCAGTTGGAGAGCGCCATGCCCGATGGTTTGTTCGAGTCTCTGGCCGGTTGGTGTCAGGAGGGGAGCCTGCCGGTGGTGGCGTGTGTGGCTGGCGGTCGCAAGGATATGACCGTGTTGTTTGCCCAGGTGTTTGGATTGCTGGCCCGTTCCGAGGATCGTCTGGTCCATTTGCTGGTGTCGCCGCCGTTTGAAAATCTGGCGGAATTTTTTTATCCACCCGTCACTCCGCAGCCTTTGGCCGTGCATCGGGCCGGGCATGGGGTGATTTTTCTGGACAGCTCGGCAGCACATCTGGAGATGGTGGAGATTCCTGTGGTGCGTTTGCGCTCCTTGCTGGATGAAGAGACCCGGCGCGGTGTCATTCCGTTGGAGCATGCGCGTGGCCGGGTGCAACGGGAGGTGGAGAGTCTGGATCCAAAAGTGGTGCTGCATGTGAGAACCTGTACGGTACGTCATCACGGTGCCGAGGTGATCCTGCCGCCCCGTGAGTTTGCGGTGGTGCTTTTTTTTGCCGGTTGTCGTCTGGAGGGGTTGGGTGAGGAGGGATGGATTGCCCGTCGGGAGTTGGATCAGGAGATTTATGTGACCCGGTTGGATGGGGTTTATGCCCGGATCCGTTGCCATCATCGGGAGCAGGGGTGGGTGCCCAGGGAGCGGAACGGCGGGGTCAGTTATGCGGAATTCAGTGAAAAGATCGGCCATTCCGTCTCCAAGATCAAGAGCCTGTTGGGAGTTTCCCATCCTGGCCGGGTGCAATCGCGCCGTCAGCGCGGGGGATGTGCGTATGGTCTGATGTTGGATCCGGAATACATCATCATCGAAGAGGATTTGCATAATGGATAGTCGCGCGCAGTTGTTGGCCGCCTCCTGCCGGGTGGGATTTGCCGCTTTGGTGCACGATGTGGGCAAGTTCTTTGAACGCACCGGAGAGGTGCCACCCGAAAAACTCGGGAATGTGGCCACCTATTGTCCCTCCTGGGAGGGGCGTCATTCGCATCAGCATGCCGCTTATACCGGCATGGCCATCGATGCGATGGAGAAGATTTTTCTTCCGCCGCTCAAGGGGACGGGCATGACGCCGTTCGAGGACCGGGACTCGGTGATCAATGGTGCGGCCATGCATCACAAGCCGGAAACCCCGTTGCAACGGATCATTGCCACGGCGGATCGCCTGGCATCCGGCTTTGAGCGGGAGAGTTTCGACCGCTACAACCGGGCCGGTGAGGACGAGGGGGTGCGAAAGGCCAATTATCGGCAGGTGCGATTGTGGCCATTGCTGGAAACTTTGAAACAGAATCATGAACCGAACCATCGTCTTCCTTTGCACCCTTTGGCCCCGGAGTTTTTGTACCCTGTTTCAAGGACGGAGATCCCGGATGCCGAGGCCAAAAAGGAGTATCAGGCTCTGTGGACAAAGTTTTTACAGGGGTTGGAAAGGCTGGAAAGATCGCCAAGGTGGCAGGATGATCAATGGCCCTTGTGGTTGGATCATTTCGATTCGTTGTATCTGACTTTTACCCATGCCATTCCGTCGGCCACGGTGACGCGCGGACCGGAAGGATTCAAGCAAATTCCGCCGAATGTCTCTTTGTATGACCACTCCAAGGCCACGGCCTCGCTGGCGGTGGCCTTGTGGCGTCATCATGAGGCGTTGGGTTCTGTGGCCGAAGGGTTTGCCGAGGCAGGCTGGCAGGGGCACTGGGACCGGGTGGAGACGCCGGAATTCTTGTTGGTTCAGGGGGATTTTTGCGGAATCCAGGAGTTCATCTTTTCCGGAGGCGGCGCGAGCGACAAAGGGGCGGCCAAGATGTTGCGGGGACGCTCGTTCGAGGTGTCGCTGTTGACCGAGTTGGCGGCCTTGAAGGTTCTGGAGGCGTTCGAGTTGCCAGGGATCAGTCAGATCATCAATGCTGCGGGCAAGTTCCTGATTGTGGCCCCCTGTCTGCCGGATGCCGAAGCGCGGTTGGAGCGGATTCGTCGGGAATTGGATCCATGGTTTTTGACCCATGCGTTCGGACAGGGAGGAATCGTTCTGGCCAGCACCCGCGCCAGACGGAGCGATTTTCAGACACAGCCGTTCAAAGAATTGATGGAAAGATTGTTTCGTGATCTGGATCGCCGCAAACGGCGGCGTTTTGATCTGTGCGGCCTCTGTGATGTGATGGTGTTTGATCATGATTATGCGCACGGGGTCTGTTCCCGTTGCGGTCAGGCCCCGGCCATGAAGGATGAGAAATGCGCGCGTTGCGCAGCACAGCTTGAGATCGGTGACAAACTGGTCAAGGAGAGGCTCTTGCGCATTGGCAAAGGCGGCAAGGGTGGGGTGGAATGGCTGGGTTATCGGATCGGTTTTGGGGATGAGGATGTGGGGTTTGTGGTGCGGGCATGGGATCTGGCCCCGGCGCAAGATGGTCGCGCTCCGTTGTGGAATGGCCGTGCCCGCCGGGAGATCAACGGACATGTGCCCAAAGAGCGTGGGGAGATCCGCACCTTTGAAGAGATCGCTGGCCTGGGTGTGGTGGAGGATGCCAAGGGAACGCGCCGTGGAGTCGCGGCTTTGGGGATTCTCAAAGGGGATGTGGATGATCTGGGCACTCTGTTCAAGGATGGCTTGCAGGAGCCGACCTTTGCCCGCATGGCCTCCTTGAGTCGGCAATTGAACGCCTTTTTCACGACCGGTTTGGCCTGGCACTGTGCCCGGAAGTTTCCGGATACCTATACGGTGTTTGCGGGCGGGGATGATTTTTTCCTGGTGGGGCCGTGGTGGTCGCAGATGCGGCTGGCCAGGGAGATGCAGCAGGAGTTCCAACGCTATGTGGGCAACAATCCGGAGGTCCATTTTTCCGCCGGAGTGGCCATGACCAAACCCGGTATTCCGGTTCCGGCTCTGGTCGGGTTGGCCGAAGCCGCCCTGCATGGCGCCAAGAAGAATCCGGGCAAAAAGTCGATCACCTGTTGGAAACAGACCGTTGACTGGCACACCTTTGGGAAGATGCTGGATGCGGAAAAGGAGTTGCACGACGTGTCGGAAGGTTTGAGTACTCAACATGATGTGGAGTTGAGCACGGCCTATCTGTATGGACTGCTGCGCTTGTGCGAGATGGCGGGCAGCGACATACCGGAAGATGCGATCTGGCGTTCCTGGTTCACCTATCGCACCTGGCGTTTTGTCGTGGACAAGCTGCGTCAGGTGGACAGAGAGGAACAGCGCCAAGAGATCTACCGAAAGGACTTTGCCGTCGGAATTGGGGGCAAGATCAGTCAGTACAAAGAAAAATACAAGATTGCCCTGTTTGCATATCTCTATAAACGTCGGGAGGTGTCAAAGTGATGTTTGATTTCAAAAATCCTGTCCCTGATCTTTTTGATGCGCAAGCCCAACAGGTTGCCACCCGGTTGAGTCAAGAACAAAGAACCAACAAGCCATCGCAGATCCGCAGATTTTACGACGAGATCTGTATGTGGAACGAGCGTGTGAATGAAGATCCAAAACCGGAGGATCGATTCAAGGAGTTGCTTCCATTTATTCGTATGCTCAATGCCAAGGCCGCTTATGCCAATGGCAGAAATCCGCAGTTGGTGGATAAATATTTTGTTGATCTGATGCGGGGTTGTCTGAAAGAGGTCAATGATCCCGACTCCATGAAACACTTCAAACTGTTCATGGAAGCGGTCATGGGGTTCTACAAGCAGATCCGGCCAAAAGATTAGGAGCGGGAACGATGCGTTTCAACGACCATCTCGAAATATCCGATTCTTCTCTGAGCGCGTGGTGTCGGCGTTGGGGAGTCCGGCGGCTTTCGGTGTTCGGATCGATATTGAGGACGGATTTTTCGTCTGAGAGCGATATTGACTGGTTGGTGGAGTTTGAAGAGGAGCGTGCGTTTGGCTTGCTGGCCATGGCCAGGATGCAGCAGGAGTTGGCGGATTTGTGTGCCCGTCCCGTGGATCTGGTGCCCAGAGAGTGGTTGAAGCCTGCCATTCGCGATGCGGTTTTGGCCAGCGCGCAGGTGATCCATGCGCAGTGAGGTTTTGTATCTGCATGACATGATCGCAGCAGCCCAGGCAGTGGTCCGTTATGTGAGTCTCACGACATTGGATCAATTTTGCCAGGATGAGTTGGTGCAAAGCGCCGTTTTGCACCAATTGACCGTCATTGGCGAGGCTGCCGCCAGAATGCCTGTGTCATTGAGAAGGAAACATGAAGCGGTTCCGTGGTCAGACATGACAGGCATGAGGAATGTCTTGGTTCATGCCTATTTTTCGGTAGATTTGGGGACGGTTTGGAAAACGGCGGTGGATGAAATTCCCGCTTTGATTCCACAACTGCAACGGATACTGGACGAACTGGAACGTCCCAACCATTCAGATATTCAGGAGAGATTGGAGTCATGAATCATCCTCTCAGGCTGACCGGAATCAAAGAGATTACCGGCCAAATTCGATTGCTCACCGGCCTGCACATCGGCAGCGGGAATGCCGAGATGCACATCGGCGGATCGGACAATCCGGTGATCCGTCATCCGCATACGAACGAACCCTACATCCCGGGCAGCAGCCTGAAAGGGAAGATCCGCTCTTTGCTTGAGTGGCAGGCCGGGTTGGCAGGGGTCAACGGTGGCAAGCCGATGGGTTATGGCCAATTGGACAAAGCCCCGGATCGGTCAGAGGCGTTACGGATTTTGCGACTTTTCGGGGTTTCCGATCAATTGAATGATGATCAGGCCAAAGAGATCGGTCCCAGCCGTGTCGCCTTTCGGGATTGCCGGTTGGAACGGGATTGGGTCGAGAAGATTCGGACAAAAAATCTCTCTCTGACCGAGACCAAGATGGAAAACACCATTAATCGGGTGCGCGGAGTGGCCGAGCATCCTCGCAACGTGGAGCGGGTGCCGGCGGGTGCGTGTTTTGAGTTTGCCTTGTCTGTCAAGGTGTTGGACATGGACGGTGAGGAAAAATTGCTCGAAACCCTGTGGGTCGGTCTGAAACTCTTGGAGATGGATGCATTGGGTGGTTCCGGATCGCGGGGGTATGGCCGCATCCGGTTCGAGCTTCAGGGAGAGTGGCAGCAGAAGTTGGAAGAGGCCAAACCGTGGTGAGGATGGATGATCCATGAAGACGATGCTTGCCACCATTCTCCCGCAGACGGCGTTTGCCACGCCGCCGCATGGGGACACCCTGTTTGGTCAGCTCTGTTGGAGCTTGCGCAATCGTTACGGGGACGACTGGCTTGCAGAACGGTTGCAGGGCTATGTTGGCCAGAATGCCCCCTTTTTGGTGGTGTCGGACTGGTTTCCTGCCGGATATTGGCCGCGACCGTTTCTGCCCCCTGTGCGCACGAAGCCATCCTCTGTGGATCGCAAGGCCGAGAAGAAAAAGATCTGGTTGCCCCGTGACAAAGTTCACCTGGATCTGAAAGCGTGGCTTTCGTTGTGCCAGAGTGAAGAAGAGATCTGGAAGAGCGACCGGAAGATCGCTCCTCAACCCCACAACAGCATCAACCGGCTGACCGGAACCACGGGCAAAGAGGGTTTTGCCCCGTTTCAAGTCGATCAGACCTGGTTTCCGCCGGATGCCCGTTTGGAGATCTGGCTGGTCGTGGATCCGGACCGGTTGGATGAAGCGGAGTTGCGCACTGCGCTGGAGGATGTGGGGCGCAGCGGATTTGGCAAGGATGCCAGTACCGGGATCGGCAAGTTCGTGGTGGAGAAGCTGGAGCCAGCGGAGTTGCCCAATCAGAAGAACAGTACGGCCTGGTTGACCCTGGGATTTTGTGCCCCGCAAGGGTGCGGATTGGATCCGGAGCGCAGTTGTTATTCGGTATTGACCCGGTTTGGGCGTCATGGGGATGTGGCGGCCATTCAAGGCAGGCCGTTCAAACAGCCGGTGCTCCTGGCGCGTGCCGGGGCGGTGTTGGTTCCATCGTCGTCTTTTGTAGAGATGTCTTGTGTTGGACAAGGAATTTCAAAAATTTCAAAAATGATGCCGGAAACGGTAACTCAAGGTTATGCGCCTGTGGTTGGACTTTGTGTGGATAGGGAGTTTTATGATGGGTAAACCGTTCATGAAGCAGTTGAATTATGTGATTTCGACCTTGTCTCCAATCCTTATTGGTGCTGGAGAGGATTTTATCCCGGTTGAGTATGTTGTTCGGGATAAATATCTCTATCCATTTTCTGTGTTATCTATAAATGATATCATAAATGATCAACAGCGAAATCGACTACGAGAAATAGCCTCTCGTGATGATTCGTTGTCCGGTTTGGTAGAATTTTATAAGGAGTTGAAGGAGTTGCCGTATGTGTCTGAGAGGATGATACCGATGACCGAATTCGCTTACCTTCACCATAAAAAACAAAATGGTCGGATTGAAAGAATGATATATGATCATTATTCAAATCAGCCGATTCTTCCTGGATCTTCTGTAAAAGGTTCAATAAGGACAGCGATATTGAATTCTTTGGCGGAAGACAAGGAAAATATTGCTCCTGGTGAACCTGAAAGAGATTTGATGAATGGTGCATTTGAAAATGACCCTCTAACCAAGTTAAAGATAGGGGATGCGCATGTGGCATTGGGTTGGTCTGGAAAAACAACTTGCATTATGACAAGACATAGCAGGCATAGAAAGGATGGTACAGAAACGACAGTAAAAGATGGGCGTAATTTTCTTGCAGAGTGTTTATATCCATTTCAATCGAGATGGATGAATGGAAAGATCACTATTCTTGATGGGTTTGTGTTTGAAGATAGATTTATTGATCAATGTAACAAGTATTACAAAAGCATTCTTGATCGGCAAATCGATATGTTAAAAGCGATGAAAGAACCTTGGTGGGCTGATCATTTTGCGCATCGGATTTATACCGCTATTGAGAATAAGTCTGGTATATTGTTGCGAATTGGAAAACATTCAGGAGCAGATACGCAATCCATACAAAAGATAAGAAGAATAAGAACAAAATATAATACAAAAGATCCTCTGTCTACTACACTTTGTCGGATTTCTGGTGGTCAGTTGGTACCGTTTGGTTGGGTTTTTGTTGAGTTTTATCCAGATGGGGAAGAATTAAGAATAACCGAATTGCAAACAACAATCAATTCAATATGCCATCAAATTAATATAAATGTTGATGATTGGGATCGTCAGTGTTTTGACTATAATAATTATAAAAAAGTGTTGAAAGATAAAATAGCTTTCAATCGAAATGAATTAGAACAAAAAAGATTGCAGGAACAAAGAAAAGAAGAGCAGCGTCTTGCAGATCAAGCGCAGGCTGATGCGTTGGAGCAAGAGCGTGTGGCACGTCTGGCCGCTTTGTCTCCCAATCAGCGTCGCATCGAGGAGTTGCGGCAGCTGATTGAGAAATCGTCACCTCAACCGTTTGCCAATACATTATGGAATAAGACAAAAAAAGTGGTGGATGATGCCCGATCCTCCGCGTGGAGTGCGGAGGAGAAGAATCAACTCATTGCATTGTGTGAGCGCGATTTGTGGAAAAAAATCAACAAGGGACTGGATGAAAAGAAGAAAAAGGCGCTGCTTGATCCTTTGCGTGAGACCTTGTCATGAGTGGTGGGTCGGAGATCCTCTCGCTGCCTGTGGCCCGCTATCGTTTGGAGTGGGAAATGGAGACCCGGATGCGGCTGCCGGAGTATGCGGGATCGGCGTTGCGTGGGGTGTTTGGAGCAGCCTTGCGCCGAGTGGTCTGTTTGACTGGAGAGCCGGAGTGTCCGGGGTGTGGGTTGTGGCGCAGTTGTCCGTATCCGTTGATGTTTGAGACACCGGTTCCGGTGTCGGCAACAGGGGAGCGGATGCAGGCTGTGGTGCCCAACCCCTATGTGATCGAGCCGCCCCCGTGGGGGGAGCGGATCCATCAACCCGGGGAGCCGTTGGTGTTTCACATGGTGCTGGTGGGCAAGGCCTTGGCCCAGTTGTCCCTGATTGTGTTTGCCTGGCAGCGTGCCTTGGCGCGCGGGGTGGGGCCGGATCACGGCAAGGCGCGTTTGATTCGGGTGGTTTTGGTCGAGTCTCAGGGGGAGCGGGAGATTTTCAACCCGGAGGGGTTAAGTCTGATCGAACATTTTCCTTGTGTTCAGGTGCCACCCTGGCCTGAACCATCCGTAGTGACCATGCAGATCATCACCCCGGCACGGGTGCAGCGGGATGGCTCGCCGTTGGGTCCAGAGCGCATCACCCCCCGTGATCTGCTGGTGAACCTGATGCGTCGTGTCAGTCAGGTGATGGAGTTGCACGGGCAGCGGCAGATCAGCGCAAATTATGCCGATCTGGCGCAACAGGCCCGTTTGATCGATGCGCGCGGTCGGTTGACATGGCGCGATTGGACCAGACGTTCGGGTCGTCAGCAGCAGACCATGGCCCTGGGGGGCGTTGTGGGCGCGTGGAATCTGACTGGCCCTTTGGAGCCGTTCTGGCCGTTTCTTTATTTGGGACAGTGGCTGCATGTGGGCAAGAACGCCACATTCGGGTTGGGACATTATCGTTTGTATTGGAATTGAAGCAAGGGAGTGTGAAATGGCCAAAGCAGGCAAGTCAGGGGTGTTGTTGCTGACCGTGGGCACTGGAGATGAGAATCGTCGGGAGGAGACGTTGTATACCCCCTTGCGGCTGTCGATCCAGGATGGTCGCTGGTCGCGGGTGATTCTGTTGCCGTCGCAGGTGACGGGAGAGTGGGCCGATGCGGTCAAGGGGGCCTTGCACGCCTATCCCGTGGAGGTGTATCCGTTGCCTGCTGCCGGAGATGAAGATGATGCAGATCGTTGCTTTGATCACTTTGACCGGGTTTTGACCGGACTGAAAGAACAGGGGGAGGAGTCGGGTTTCATGGCTGTGGATCCGACACGGGGCACCAAGATGATGAGCGCAGCCTTGACCCTGGCTGCCGTGCGTCATGATATTCCCCATTTGCGTTACATCACTGGAGAGCGCGACCAGCGTGGCATGGTCACTTCGGGCAGCGAGCGCATTGCTCGATTCAAGACGACACGCATTATGGCCTCGCACCGTCTGGAAGATGCCTGTCGGCTGTTTGAACACGGTAATTTCGCAGCAGTTATGGAACTCTTGCCAGACCCGAACCACCCTTTGACCCGCTTGAACTGGCCAGAGGAGTTTCATGTTCAGCTCAGTGCGATCCGTGCCTTGGCCAGTTTCTATGAGGCATGGGATCGGTTGAGTTATCGTGCCGCGCATGCTGTGCCCTTGTCGGAACCAGAGAGTCTGGCAAGTGAATGGCGGCGGTTTTATCCTGCCCCCGTCGTGCGCGCATGGGTGGAACACCTGGCCATGACGTTCCCAGAGGGAGATGATCTGGAGACGCGCCGTCAGAAAAAAGCCCCATATTTGCGTCGTCTCATGGTGGATTTGTGGGCCAATGGTTGGCGTCGTCTCCAACAGAAGCAACTGGAAGATGCTGTGGTGCGGGCCTATCGAGTGTTGGAAATGGCTGGCCAGATGGCGTTGTTTCTTCATGGGCATGACTCTTCTTGTCTTGATCCCGCAGATGCCACGATCAGGAGTTATCTGGACTACATGAAAGGGAAAAAAGATACGCCCTTGAGTGCCAACAGGGATGGGACGTTGATGGCGGGTCGAGAGCGGGTGACGGGGTTGTTGAAAATGCTTAAAGATCCTCTGGCCAGGACATTGAGTGATCTTGGCAATCTTCCCATGATGAGTGCCCGTGTGCGCAATGGCAGCGTGTTGATTCATGGTTTTCAGGCGCGCGCTCCGGATGAGGGAACCATGCGTGATTTTTATCGTCGATTGGAATCGGAGGTTTTGCTGCCTGGTTGCGCACCGTATGGAACAGAATGGTTGGCGCTGGCCCGTACGCCGGAATTTCTTGCATGACTTTCCATGCCTACTCTTTATGTGACAGAGCAGGGGGCCACGGTTCGGTATTCCGGAGGGGTGTTGCATGTGACGGCAGCGCACGATGCCAAGGAGACGGGCAAGACGCCGCACGTATTGTTGAAGGTCGAGCCGCATCGGTTGGAGCTGGTGGCCTTGGTGGGGCGGGTGCATATCACGGTGGATGCCATGCAGTTGTGTCTGGAAAAGGGGATTGGCGTGGCCTGGTTCTCATTTTCGGGTCGCTGTTTGGGGCGCATGGTTCCCGAGGTGGCGCGCAGTGGGGATCTGCGCCTGATGCAGTATCGTGCGGTTGAGAATGGCGCGCGTGCCTGTTCGTTGGCCCGTGCCGTCTTGATGGCCAAGTGTACCAATGCCCGGGCCGTATTGAGTCGCATCCAGTCCAACCAGCCGGGACTGGAGGATGTGTCGGCAGTGTTGCAGGATCTGGATGCGCGTCAGGAAGGGATGCGCGCTTGTGGCGATCTGGAAAGCCTGATGGGGTATGAGGGTAGTGTGGCTGCCGGGTATTTTTCTGTATTGAGGCATGGGTTTCGGAGTGAGATCTCTTTTGTCGGTCGTCAGCGTCGTCCGCCACCAGATCCAGCCAATGCCTTGTTGTCTTTTGGATATGTTTTATTGGGCAATCGCATTGCCGGAATTCTGGAAGCCAGGGGATTGGATCCTGCCCTGGGGTTCATGCATGCCCCGCGTCCTGGTCGGGCCAGTTTGTCTTTGGACTTGTTGGAAGAGTTTCGTCATCCGATAGTGGATCGATTTGTGATGCGGGTGTGCAATTTGCGTCAGATCCAGTTGCACATGTTCGAGCCTGACCCGCAAGAGGGAGGAGTCCGATTGACCTCTGCGGGTCTGAAAGTATTTTTTCGTGCCTGGGGCGACCATTTGGAACGTCCCATGCGGGAGGCGGAAGGAGAGCATCACACACCGTTGGCTCTGATACACCGTCAGGTCAACCGTCTGGCCATGGCCCTGCGTGAAGAGTCCGACTATCAACCTTTTGTTTTGCAAGATTAAGGGATGCGTACGGATCATCATCGGTATGTGATATGCTATGATATCAGCGATAACAAACGTCGGCGTCGTTTGGCCATTTGTTTGGATCAATACGGGGATCGCATTCAGGAGAGTGTGTTCGAGGCTGTGTTGGACCGGGATTTGCTGCACCAGATGATTTCCGAAATCAGCAAAAAAATCAAAGTCAACGCCGATGCCGTGCGTATTTACACGTTATGTGCCACATGTGCCCCCAAAGTGGAACGTCTGGGCATCCCAGGCCCGGTTCCTGGCGAGGAGACGGTCTTTGTCGTGTGAGTCGTAACCAGTCAGACCAGCAAAAAGCAGGGGAGGTTACGAATCAAACGATTTCCTTGTATATCAATCGGATTCATGGTAATCTCTTCTGAACGGGTGTAAAATGATTGACAAGAGGAGAGGAATTTGACAGGTTACGAAAAAAAGTTCAGAAAAGTGTGCAAAATCATGAAATTCGACAGGTGTCTCCCAAAGTAATCGCCCCGCTTGAAAGGGGATTGAGACCTCTGCCCTCTGGCGTTCCAAAGCACGCCTCTTTTCATTTACCCAAAGTAATCGCCCCGCTTGAAAGGGGATTGAGACCATTTTTAACGTCACCATCTTTCAGCAAGTAAGATGTACCCAAAGTAATCGCCCCGCTTGAAAGGGGATTGAGACTCGAACAGCGTCAGCGTGTACTGCTGCTCCTTCATTTTCCCAAAGTAATCGCCCCGCTTGAAAGGGGATTGAGACTTGCTTGATTCGTTTACCATTTTATCTCGTTTTCCTCTTCCCAAAGTAATCGCCCCGCTTGAAAGGGGATTGAGACTTGCGGCATCGGCTGCGGTACGGGCTGCGGCATAGGTTGCCCCAAAGTAATCGCCCCGCTTGAAAGGGGATTGAGACGCTACCGGCTCTTCTCCATCTCTCATAAAGTCTGTATCCCAAAGTAATCGCCCCGCTTGAAAGGGGATTGAGACTCCATTTAATGTATGGTTCTGAATTACTTCCGCAATTTGTGTCCCAAAGTAATCGCCCCGCTTGAAAGGGGATTGAGACTCGGGGTGTAGTGCTTGTTCAGCCACTGACTGACCATCCCCAAAGTAATCGCCCCGCTTGAAAGGGGATTGAGACAGAGGAATTGAAGGAGGCTTGTGTTGCCGCCAGAGATGCCCAAAGTAATCGCCCCGCTTGAAAGGGGATTGAGACGAGCAGGCAAGCTCCTGAAATAAATGCTTGCAATCCGAGATCCCCAAAGTAATCGCCCCGCTTGAAAGGGGATTGAGACTTGTGTACTCTGCATCGAACGATGCCGCGAGGAAATCCCCAAAGTAATCGTCCCGCTTGAAAGGGGATTGAGACAAATGAAATCCTTGATCCAGCTAAGGATTTTTACTCACCCAAAGTAATCGCCCCGCTTGAAAGGGGATTGAGACATATCTGTTTTTCCAGATCCAATTGCGCGCCCGATACTCCCAAAGTAATCGCCACGCTTGAAAGGGGATTGAGACCTTCGGCACTGGCTGCGGCATAGGCTGCGGCATTGGCGGCCCCAAAGTAATCGCCCCGCTTGAAAGGGGATTGAGACTTGGCCTTTCGAGCCAGATTCAGGATATCGAATAGAGCCTCCCAAAGTAATCGCCCCGCTTGAAAGGGGATTGAGACAAAATCTCCAGAGATCAAGCGGCTCAACTCTTTTTCCAAGCCCAAAGTAATCGCCCCTGCTTGAAAGGGGATTGAGACACGTAGTGGAGGAGTAGATCCATCGGAGCAATCCACTGCCCCCCAAAGTAATCGCCCCGCTTGAAAGGGGATTGAGACGGAAATAAATCCTTCCGACTGTACACCCCCTTTTTATCCATCCTGTCGCTCGCCCCGCATGAAAGGGGATCTGCGCAGTTCTGTTCAAAATGTCCGCAAAGAATCCGGGTTTTGTTTGTGATTATGGCATTTCAATTGCATGGGACCGCAAAATGGTTCAGTGCGCAAAATTTTTGATTCAAGTCAAGGTGCGATTTGGTCGATGGGGGCGGTATCGATCTTCAGTCACTGGGCTTGGGATCGCTTTGCGCTTGACTTGGCGCGGTTTTTTTTGGTAAAATTTTGAATGATCCATATTTCGTTTGTTTCTGACTGCTGGTCAGGCCGGTGTTGCGGACTCAGTTTTTTTTGGAAATACACATCTTTGTAGACTACTCAAAATTAAAAAGAACGCTTCGGACCTTGGCATCGGCAACCTGGTCCGAGAGGGCGAAACATTCTCGTTTGGAGGCATGAGAGAGATGCAGACCACGCAATCGAACCCCGTTTCATCCCACATCAAAACGTCGGTATGCACACCACGGGCGCGGCACAAGGTGATGTCACTGGCCGCTGCCATGGCAGTCTGGGGAGCGTTCAACGCGGGGTCGGTTTCTGCTGCCGGGGTAACGGTGACCGGTAGCGGGGAGAATGCGGGTTTGCCGAAATTCAGTGATCTGAATCAGTCCGCCTCCTCTGGTAACGGTGGGGTGATCGACTATCGAACCTATAACAGCACCACAACCCCTGGCACGGCTGCGGATGGTACGCTCAATCTCGGCACCAACTCCAAAGCCATCCTGCAATGGGAGAGCGGGGGCGCGCGCACCGGTTTCAATATCGGTCAAGGATCCACCCTCGACATCACCAAGGATGCCAGCATTTCCGGATTCACCCTGGTCAATGTGGTCAATGGCGGCGGCGGTACGACGATCAATGGCACGATCTCCACAGTGGGCAACTCCACGGTGATCGTCATCGATCCGAACGGCGTCAATATCGGTGCCAATGCCAATGTCAATGACATCACCAATCTGGGACTCTACACCCAGACTCCGGGCAATCTGTCGACACTGGTCAGCGATCCCACCGGGTTGAACTCAACCGCCTCCAGCAATTTCGGTTTGCAATTCTCCGGCTTCACCTCTTCGACCAATGTTGCCATCAACAGCGATATCTCGTTGCACTCCGGGGGCAATCTGGTCATCCGTTCCGGCGGTACAGTGGATTTCAACAAGACGAACGGAGCGGTCGATGCTGCGGATATCCTGATCACGGCCAAGGGTGCGGTTGCGACCAGCAACAATACCGCGCTCAATCCCACCGGTGCCTTGTCGATCACCACCGACAATGTCAATGCCAATGTGCGCACCGGAATCGCCAAGTTGGGAGATGTCAACGTCGGCACCGGAACCTTCACCATCACCCCGACCGGCCTGTTGACCCAGGAGAGTGGCACATCGATCACCGCCGCCTCCACAACGGTCCAGACCTCCTCTCCGGTCGGAACCTCCAAAAGCACCGGCCTGAATATTGCCGGCACCTCGACGGTCTCGGTGCAGACCTCTGGAGGCGCTTCGACCAATCAGGCGGTTTACATCAATGCCGTGGATGGGGCGGCAGTCACTCTGAATCCGGTCAAGGCCACGACACTCGGTCTGGGTACGTCGGGTGCGACCGGCTCCGGGGAGATCACCGGCACGGTTCAGGTCTCCAATCTGGTGCTGGACGGCGCTGGCAAGGCCACCCTGACCAACAGCGGCAGCGCATTGACCATCAGCAGTGGTGCCACGACCAAGAGTGGCGGGGCCACCATCGACATCACCAATGATGGCCAGATCACGGTGGGCGGCACCTTTGATGGAACCACCGCCAGGAATTCCACTCTCACCTTGCAGACCGCTTCAGCCAATCAGGCCGTGGTCGTCGATACCAACCAGGCCAACGGAATCCAGGTCAAGGATCTCAATATCGTGGCCGATACGGTGACCATCACCAATCCCGCCACAGCCCCGATCAAACTGGATGCCAATGGCACGGCATCGATCCGGGCCAAAACCTTAAGCCGTGACATCAATCTGGGCACCAAACCCGGCACGGGCCTGGATCTGACCACTGCCGAAATCGCGGCCATTACCGGCGGATCCGGCAGCAAGCTGGTGATCGGTGCCGATGGCCTGGGAACCGCGGCAACCAGAAGCACGGGTGACATCACCATCACAGCCGACAGCACGGCCAAGGTCGATCTCTCTCTTTATGGTGCCTCGCTGGATTTCAACAGCGGTGCTCTCACCATGCATGACGGCTCTGCGGGTCGCGCCTTTGCCGCCACCATCACCGGCAACGTGACGGCCACGGCAGATGCCTCGGTGGTTGCCACCACTGCGGACATCACCGCCTCGACCATCGACATCTCTGCCACCGGCAACGTGGGTGTGGCGGGTCTGGCGGATCTCGACATCACCGCTTCCGGAGTGGTGAATATCGCCGCCGGAAACAGTGCCAATGCCGCAACAGACGCCATCAACCTCCGCTCCATCGGAAATCTGAGTCTGGGGTCCATTGCCGTGCGGGACTCCTCTTCCTCCCTGGATGCCGCTGATACCATCAACCTGATCGTCACCGGAGACCTGATCCAAACCGGATCCGGCACCAATCTGACCGGGCGCGTGATCAATCTGTATGGTACGACCGGCGCGAATGCCACAGCCACGGCCATTGGTACAGCCGCCAGTCCGGTTACCGTCTCCAAAGCGACCACGCTCACGATCCAGAATTATAACGCTGGAACCCCTGCGGATTCTACTGGTGCGAACGCGTTTGAAGGGGTGCATCTCTCGACGGACCAGAGCCTGACCTTGGCCAATGACCTGTATACCGTGGGCACCAGCGGTACGGGTATCAGCCTGTTTTTGACCGGCAGCGGTACGACGTTGGCCAACAATTCCAAAGCGATCACGGCCCAGGGCGCCAGCGATCCCGTGACCCTGTCAGCCCCGGAGATCGAATTGACGGGTGCGACCAAGGTCGCATCAGGCGCCAGCGGCACCATCAGCCTGGTGGATACCGCAGGCACCCTGACCGTGGGTGGCGCTGGTGGATCGGCGGACGCCCTGAATGCCACTGAACTGGCTGCCATCTCCACCACTCCCCATTTGTCGATTACCGCAGCCGGCAATATCACCCTCGGCGGGAATGTGGCCGGCTGGGCTGCCAAGAACGTCTCCCTGATCACCTCTGCGGATATTCTCGGTTCGGCCAATACCATCAGCGGTGCCACGCTTACCCTCTCTGCCGACGATATCGGTTCTTCCGGCTCTGCCGTGAATGTGACCAGCGGCACGGCTCTGGTCATCACCGGTCCCAACTCCATCACGGGTTCGGGCTATCCGAGTGACAAGGCTGCCACCAGTGCCTATGTCAACTCCGGCAGCGCCATCCATCTGGGCAATACCGGGGTGAGTGGTGCCTTGAGTGTCACGACCACCACGGGTGCTGTGGACAACATCAGCGGTGCCACGCTCAAGGTGGGTGGTCAGGCCTCTGTCACCAGTGCAGGCACCATCTCTTTGGGCACGAATGGTGTCAATGGGGCCTCGGATACGGTCAACTTCGGCTCTGTCAATCTGTCCACGGCAGCGACTGGCAATGCGATCACGGTCACGGAGGACAGCGCCATGCAGATCGATGGCCTGATCACGACCGGAGCCGCCACCTTGAATGCTGCCGGGGACGTGACCAATGTGTCCGGCGTGACGATTGACGTGACCGGACTGGCCACCATCAGCAGCACTGGTGCGATCACCCTGGGTACGAATGGCGCGAATGGCGCCTCGGATACGGTCAATTTCGGTTCTGTGGATTTGAGATCTTCGGGTGGCAGTGCCATTGCCCTTACCGAAGACAGCGCCATGCAGATCGATTACCTTTCGACCACCGGTGCGGCCAACCTGAGATCCTCTGGTGCCGTGACCAATGGTGCCAATGCGACCTTTACCGCCGGTGCCACCACGATCTACGGTACAGCCATCACCCTGGATACCGGGGGTACGGAACACAACGAATTCACATCGCTGACCCTGACCTCCACGACCGGGGATATCACGGTCATCCAGACCCATGGAGACATGCTCGTCAAAGGGATCGATTCTGCTGGCGCGGTCACGTTGGAGACCACGGAAACGACGGCTGGCAAAGGTGCGATCACTCAAGGTTCCACCGCATCGGACAAGATTTTGGCTGTCGGCAGTGTGACGGTGGACACTTCGGTCAGCAATACGGGCGCTGGTTCGGTCATCACCCTGGACAACACAAACAATGCCGTTGGAAGTTGGGATCTCACCTCAGGTTCGGGCAACGTCACGGTCAAAGAGACCGGTGCCATGCAGCTTGACGGGCTGTCAACCGCGACTGCCGCTACGGTGGATCTGACCGCCACAGGGGCGGTCACTGCGGGTGCAACGGCCATTATTTCGGCAGGTGCGGCCACGATTTCCGGCACCTCCATCAGCCTGGATGTAACACCCATTACCGCAACGGAAAAGATCAATTTCGCATCCGTTGACCTGACGGCAACCAATGGCAATGTCACGCTGGTTCAGACCGAAGGTGATATGACCATCAAAGGGATCGCTGCCAACAGTGGCACGGGTAACGTGACTCTGACCACCACCGATGCCGCTGCCGGGAAAGGGGTGATCTCCCAGGATACCAGCTCTGGCGCGGACATATCTGCGCTCGGTACGGTGACCCTCAACACCTCTGCCTCCAACGGAAAGAACATCACGCTGACCAATAGCGACAATGTCGCAGGCAGTTGGAATATCACGGCTGGGACAGGCACGGTCAGCGTGACGGAAAAGAGTGGCATGTCCATTGCCCAGATCGTCTCTGCTGGCGGGGTCACCCTGACATCGAACAATGGGGATCTGAGTCAGACGGGGACGATCAATGCGACCGGCACGGTGACCGCGAATACCTCAACCGGTGGTGGAGATGTCACCCTGACCCAGGACAACACGGTTGGTGCCTGGAGTGTTACCTCGAACGGCGGGGATGTCGCCCTGACAGAAACCGGCGGTATGAGTATTGCTCAGATTTCGACCGCAGTGACGGGGGGGACGTCGGGTACGTTGCAATTGACCTCCAAGGCCGGAGCCTTGACCCAGACGAGTACCATCACCGCCGGCGTGACCACGATCACGATGCCCAACGGTCATGATGTGACATTGACCGATACCAACAATGATGTGACGAGCTGGAGTGTCAGCAATGGTTCTGGTGGAGCTGCCGGTATCGTGCAACTGACCGAAAAGAATGGCATGGCCATCGCCAGTCTGGTTTCGGGCAATGCCACCCTTGATGTGCAGAGTGGCCATCTGACCCAAACCGGCGTGATTTCGGCGGGCAACCTGACCTTGAACAGTGCCACGGGTGGCGGGAACATCGACCTGCAACTCAGTAACGTCCTCACCGGCAGTTGGAGTGTCACCGGGAGCAATGGCGGTTCTGTGCAACTCAAAGAAGCCGATGCCACGATGACCGTGGGTGCCATCACCACAACGGGCACCGGGACCGGTGGATTGGTGAATCTGACCTCGACCGGTGCAGTGACCCAGACCGGTGCCATCACCTCTGGGGGTGGGGCGGTCACGGTGAGTGCCGGGGGGGATGTGACCCAGACCGGTGCCATCAGCTCTGGGGGTGGGGCGGTCACGGTGAGTGCCGGGGGGGATGTGACCCAGACCGGTGCCATCACCACCACAGGTGGGGCCGTACAAATTTCGTCTGGCGGTGCGGATGGGGATATCAGCCTGGCTTCGATTGACACCACCGGTGGGGCTGGTGGGGCCAAGGGCACCCTGCAAATCACGGCTGTCGGGACCGGTGATGTGACCGATGTGGCTGATCCGGTGCTGCTGGCGGGTGCAACGACGATCACCACCGCCAGTACCGGGGTGATTACCCTGGATGCCACGACCGGTGTGGGTACGCCTCAGTCCAATTTCTCTTCCCTGGATCTCACCTCTGCTTCCGGGGCCATCACCGTGGTCCAGAAAACCGGAGACATGGTGCTGGCCAATCTGGCCACCACAGGTACGGCAGTGACTCTGACCACCGCCGCAAGTGGTGCCACCGTGACCGATGGCGGTACGCTCTCCGTGCCCAACGGCAAACTGACGATTGCCACCAACAATGGTGCGATCACTCTGGATGCTTCCCATGGGGCGACTCCCACGGCCCATGCCAACAATTTCGGCTCCCTGGATTTGACCTCCGGGACCGGTCTCATGGCAGTGACCCAGACCTCTGGCAATATGGTGATTGCGGCCTTGTCGAACTCGGCTGCTCCTGCATCCGGGGCGGCTGTGACGTTGACCAACAATGCCGTGGCTGGCAGTGTGACCAATACCACGGGTGCGATGAGTGTGACCAACAACCTGAAAGCGGTCACGAATGGTGGTACGATCACTCTGAATGACACAGGGGGTGCCACGACCAGCTTTGGTTCGTTGACCCTGGATACCACGACCGGTTCTGCAACCACCCCCATCACGGTCAAGCAGACTGGTGGAAATATGGTGGTGGCGGGCATCAGCAACGGTACGGCAGGCACGGTCTCTTTGACCACCACGGATGCGACGGCCACCAAGGGGACGATCACCCAGGGTTCTGCCACCACGGATAAGATTGTGGCGGGTGCTGTGACCGTAAACAGCTCCGCAGCCAATACCAAGACCGTGACCTTGGACAATTCTGGCAATGCCGTGGCGAGCTGGAGTGTGAATGCCGGGACCGGAGCCGTGACCCTCCGTGAGACCGATGCCATGGATCTCAACGGTGTCACCGGTGGTGTGGTGAGCGTGACTTCGGGTGGCAACATCACGGACTCCAATACCGTGACGGCCTCGACCTCGTTTGCCTTTGTCAGCGCTGGTGCGGTGGATCTCGGCTCGTTGGCTACCCCTGTCCTGGGGGACTCCTATGCCACGGGGGGCAATGTCGCTTTGACCAATACCGGTGCCGCTTTGACGGTGGGCAATATCTTTGTTGTGGACAGCACCGGCAGTCAGTATACGGTGGGGATCACCAATTCGGGTAACAACATCACCCTGGATGGGATCATTGCCGCCACGACTTCGACGACCGCCATCAACAATGATTCCAGTGCCTCGCCATTGGCATATGACGGCAACCTGACCGCCTCCTACTTTGGCAGCGGTCAGCTCAAGTATCTGAAAGAGATCAACCTGAGTACCGGAACCGGTGCCGGGAGCATCCTGGTCACCAGCAGTGCCGATGCCGGATTCCTGAAGGCGGAAAGCTTCAATTTCACCTCCGAGGCGAATCTCGGTTCGGGAATCGGCAATGATGCGGTCAAGATCGATTGGGAATCGACGGTCACCAGTAATGCGGACCGGCTTAACATCAATATGGGTGATTTTAACGGTCTTGCCGGTCCAACGGCACCGACTCTGTATGTGGAGCAGGTCAAGAACTCTGCGAACACGCCTCTGGGACATGTTCCGGTCCATACCGATTATACGGGCAAGTTCTTGAATGTCACGATCTCCGGCAACAGTGCGACCAGTTCCGGGATCACTGCGGCAGGGGATGGAACCTCTGATTCGTTTACGACCAACGCTGGCCGTGGCCTTGTCGGGGCTACGGATGGAGATGTTGCCGACTTCTTCCTGAGTCTGGCCACCCGTGTCTCCAATTTGGAAGACATGTTGGGAATTGGTTATTTCTCCTCGACCAACACGGTGGCGGCCTACGTTGCGCAGATCATCAATGGTGCTGCCTCTGGTGTGGCCAACAGCGTCACGGGTGTGACGTTCAACATGAGCAGCACCGATATTGCGGATGACTCCATCTGGTCGGCGACCGAGTTCCTGGCGGGCAAGGGGCCGAAGAACGAGACCTATGGCGGTCATCTGTATGCCATGAATGCCATTGCCGACGAGGCGTTCAACCGGGTCAATCTGGTGGCTGATTTCCGGGCTGCGGCAGACAGCTCCGTGATTGGTGGTGTGACCAACTCCGGGAACAGTCTGGCGGATGAAGATCGTTCGGTGGTGGTCAATCGGTTGTCCAAAGACCGGGTGGTGACGACCGGTACACCAGATACGGTTGCCAAGCTGATGGCATCGACCATTACCGATGGCACGGCCACCTTGACCTCTGGTCATCTGACCGGGGCTGGCACGATCAGCGGTGGTACGTTTACGGATGGCACGGCGACCATGACTGCTGGAAATTTGACCACCACGGGAACGGTGCGCGGCGGCACGTTGACCGATGGCACGGCCCGGATGAGCGGCGGTACGTTGACCGATGGCACGGCGACCATGATTGCTGGAAACGTGACCACCACGGGAACGGTGCGCGGCGGGACGTGCGTCGATGGGG
>JAANAU010000019.1 GCA_011089965.1 Magnetococcales bacterium | reverse complement strand
GCTAACGGGGAAAACACGATTGATGTTCTCAGGCGTTTGCGGGATGAATTTCCGGATCGGAAAATCAAACTGGTTTGGGATGGCGCACCCTATCATCGTTCCCTCCTGGTACAGAGTGCGGCCATGGACTTAAACCGCACCCATCACGGGATACGTAGTTTTCTGTCTGCAAATGTGGCATAATCGGCATATAACTTTCCTTAATTTGGAGGTGTGACATGCTGAAGGTAGAATATACCCGGTGGGGACAATCCCTGGAGGAGTTGCGTCACTTGTCTGTGAATGCAGAGCATCAGCGGACTCGGGAACGCTTTCTGGCGCTCTATGAGATGGCTCAGGGGAGTTATCCCACCAAATTGGCCAAACGAATTTCACGACATTATCAGACCCTGATGCGCTGGGTTCATGAATATAATGAACATGGTCCTGAGTCTCAGG
Source organism: Magnetococcales bacterium (assembly GCA_011089965.1). Taxonomy (GTDB): domain Bacteria; phylum Pseudomonadota; class Magnetococcia; order Magnetococcales; family Magnetaquicoccaceae; genus Magnetaquiglobus. The sequence goes on along the minus strand of JAANAU010000019.1, from coordinate 63,471 downwards.
TGTTTCGCCATACAGGTGGCCACCCCCCTTTTTCCAAAGAATTCAGGACGCCATCTGCGGAGAAGTGAAAAACGCCATCAACTTGATGGCATCCATCTTGTCCCCAGCATCCGTTTCTTTGCCTGGGGCAGATCCGGTTCAGGCGTCTACTCCACCTCGGTGGACTGTAAAACGCTTGGTTGCTTGGGTTCAAGCTGAGTTTGGCCTACGAGTTATTCTGCGACAGGCTCTGAATTGTCAGTTCCACCTGACTGCCATCTCGCCAGGAACCCTGGGGGCAATTGCGCGCTTACTTCACAAAGTGGACCGACTCAACCATTCGGGGGGATCAACCGGCTCTTCGGATAGAGCATCGGTCAACTCCTGATCCACAAAGGCAATCAGCTCCTCATCGTTCTTGTCCTTCCAACATGCATCGATCAAGGGATAGCCCTGTTTGTCGTGCGTGGATTGCTGAATTCCGCCCCAACGCTTATGTCGCTGGACAAGCCGGTCGAAATCCACAAAACGCAAATGCATGAGGAACAGTCCGGGAATGGTCTGCCTGGGTTCGTAACAGTTGTGAAAACCAAAGGTCCAGGTGGTGGCCACCGATGCGATCAGGGGCTTGCGGAAGCCGTCTGCTTCACGGCGATAACTCCGATGTTGGGCAGTGAGATGCGCGCCGAAGTCAAATGATGCCTGACGGCTTCTGTCATGAACCACTTTCAGCGGGATTTCTGGAGAGTAGATGCCTCCGGGCAGAGTTGCCAGGAGTTCGGGTAGCGGAACCTCGGAGACCAGCATTTCATCGCAGTCGGTCTGGATCACCCAGGGATAACGCGCCAGCAGAAATCTTTGAAAATAGCCACAGTACTCGGCCATATTGGTGTGGCACAGTTCCGTGCGCGGAATCCGGATGATGTTGGTTTCCGGGTGCAAACGTTGTATGGAATGATCCGTACTGCCATCATCGATCACGAAAAGATTGCGATATCCGAACAGACCGCCATAGTATCGCTCCCAGAAATACAGCATATCCCCTTCATTGTAGACATGGGTGAATACGGCTGTCATGTCAGGACTCTTGACATGGTGCGTTCGCCGACTGACCGCAGTGATCGGGTCGACCAGAGGAGCGATATCGTGACTGAAATATAGGCTCTCCTGCACCATGATCTGATCATCCGGAGAGATCAGACAAGCCTGGGCTTCATCGAATCCAGAGAGTTCCAGAACAATCTGCTCCGGTTTGTGCAACAGAACCACTTCCAAAGTGTCACCCGAATAAATATTGTGGCTATCCGGCATCTTGTGAAAGAGATCGTTGCCTTTGCGCAGCAGGAAGAGTAAACGAAATTCCTCCTCCACCGATGTCGCAAAACGTAATCTCAAGAAGTGATTCGGTCCGGAAATCAAGGTAGCCATTTCTGGTGTTCCCTCATTTATTGAGACAACTCAAACTGTAACGGTCGAGAATGACGAATTCGGACCGTTTGACCAATGAGATGCCATAAACAGGAAAGCAGATGGATTGATACAGCGATGCGATCCGATCCAGCATGGTCAGGCACCTTGCGCAAAAAAATAAGCAGTGTATGCAGGCAGGCAAGAGCCGGTGGATCTTTTTTTTTTGCTGTGGAGAAGCCATGGAAGGATGCCTTTCATGACCATCTGTGGGGATGAAAAGAGAACTCCAATGCCTGAATGGCATGAGAGGATCGTGAGATATGCGATATTTTATATCAATATCAATATCAATATCAATAGTTTATTAATAACCGTATCGGGCTTTCCAGCTGCCTTGCCGCGTTTGGTCATAATCAAACATCGCCCCGCTACAATATCCATAATACCAACAAATAACGCCCTCCCTTACCCAGAAAAACCCAGCCGGTAAAACGCCACAACGGCATCCCCAACAGCCCGGCAGCAAAAGTCAGAGGATCCCCGATCACCGGCACCCAGGAAAGCACCAGACTCCACTCCCCCCAGGCCCGAAAACGGTCCCCAGCCCTCTGCAATGCCTCCTTTCGGATCGGAAACCAGCGATGCTCCTGAAAATGAAGACAGTAACGTGCCAACCCCCAGTTGACCTGGGATCCCAACACATTGCCCATCGTAGCCGCACCCCACAACTGCCAATCGTCAAACTCTCCGGACAACAGCATGGCTGCCAGCAGTGCCTCGGACGAAAATGGCAAAATCGTGGCAGCCAACAGTGCTGCCACGAACAAAGAGAACAATCCAGAATCCATGACCACTCCACCCTCTGCCTGTCCGGCACGCAACACCTGGTTTTTTACCCCGGGTGCCCAAACAGGGTTCGTGCCTGACACAAAATTCGGTTATGCTCGTTTTTCATGAATGCCACCCACCTCACTCTCTCAACCTGGCGACTCTGGACCCTGTTTTTCGGCCTGGGAAGCTTCTCCCAGATCGCCCAGGCGCTTCTAGCGCGTGAATTTCTGGTGGTCTTCCATGGCAATGAGATCAGTATCGGTGCCTTTTATGGCGGCTGGCTGCTCTGGATTGCCATCGGTGCGCATCAGGCCACCCAACGCCTGCGTGCCACCCTCTCCCCGGCTGCCATGCTGATTCCGGTTTTGATGCTGCCGCTCATCCTTGGCGGCGAGATGGTCGCCATCCGTCTGGTGCGTCATCTGTGGGATCCACCTGTCGGCGCAATCCTGCCCATGGGCAGTCTGATGCTGGCCGCCGTGCTGCTGACCGCTCCCATCGGCTGGATCCTGGGGTATCTTTTTCCCATGGCCTGCCAGGGCATGCAGGCCACCGGACTTGTGACCCGGCTCTATCTCTATGAGGCCCTGGGTGCCTTGGCCGGTGCGCTGCTGTTCGTATTCGGCCTGGTGGAACGTCTGGAAGCCGTGGCCATCCTGGGTGTCACCACAACCGCCATGGCAGCCAGCACATGGCTGATACCAGCCTCCATCCCATGGCGCATCTCTGGTTTGATCCTGGCGCTGACCGGAGTTCTGCTCGCCTTTTCTCCCTGGAACACACCACTGACCAAAACATTGGAGCAGTGGCGTTTCCAGGGGCTGCATCCCGGCCTGACCCTGATCACCACCCTCGAAACCCGCTACGGCCATACCGCCCTGGCCACCCGTGGCGATCAAACCAGCGTGATCCACGACGGTCTCCTCACCACCACCTTTCCCAATCCCATGCGCACGGCCATCGAAACCGCCCTGCTGCATGCCCAGGCCCACTCCCCGCGCCACATCCTGCTGTTTGGGACCATGGCCGACGGGCTGGCCGGAGAACTGTTGCGCTACCCGGGCGTGGAACGCATCACATTGCTGGAAGAGGATCGCCTGGCCCATGAACGGATCCTGGCCCACCTGCCTCCGGCCATGCGCACCCCCCTGGATGATCCACGACTGAAGATCCACTTTGGCGATGGCCGCGCCTGGATGCAACAACTCCCAGCCGAGGAGCGGTTCGATTTGATTCTGGTCTGGAACGGCGAACCCTCCTCAACCCGCATGAACCGCTTTTTTACCAAAGAGTTTCACACCCGACTGGCCCGACAGCTCACCCCGAACGGCGCAGTCTGCACCCGAGTGAGCAGCGCGGCCAACTATCTTGGCCAAGAGGTTGGCAGCTATGGCGGAGTCATGTGGCACACCCTGCGCGCCGTCCATGCACGCCTGATCGCGATCCCGGGCGATCCGTTGATCTTCTGCGGCTCGTCAGACTCAGGCAACGTCACCGATGACCCGGAACAGTTGATGGAACGTTACCGCTCCACCCACCCAAATGACCACGCTCTTCCGGAACAGATCTTTCTGCATCATCTGCCCCCCGACCGCACCGCGCAGACCCGTCAACGCCTCCAACAGGAGCATGTCACCCACAATACCGATCTGCAACCGGTCACATTTTTCTATAACATGGTACTCTGGAGCAAATACAGCAACTCCGAGATGGGGACATGGCTCGTTGCCCTGCAACGACTGGGCATGTGGCCCTATCTGACCCCGATGGCCATTGCCCTGCTGTTCTGGCTCATCAGCCGTCCGCTTGCAACGGGTCAGGCGACCATGAACCCTATGCGCTGGGGCGCAGCCCTGATCCTGATGATCGTCGGCTGGATCGCCATGGCCTGGCAACTGATGATCCTCCTGGCCTTTCAGGCGCGCGTGGGCCATCTCTTCGGCCATCTGGCCCTGCTCAACGGCGTGTTCATGGCAGGTCTGGCCCTGGGTGCCCTCTGGGGGGAACGCCACACAACCCACCACGCCCGCACTCTGGCACTCCTGATGATACTTCTGGCCGGAGCCATCTGGTTCTTTCCGGACGTCACTGCCAGCAGCAGGCATCTGGGATCAGAGGCAGCCACCGGACTCCATGTGCTGCTCGCCATCCTGAATGGCGGTCTGGCAGGGACAGCTTTTCCCCTCTCTCTGCGCCTGACCGCCTCTTCTGGCCTGGATGTGGCCTCACGCGGCGGTCTGGCCGAAAGTGCCGATCATCTGGGGGGCGCGCTTGGCGCCCTATTGGCCGGAGGGTTGCTGGTGCCGATGCTCGGCATGACCGGCAGCAGCCAATTGCTGGCCTGGCTGGCCCTGTTCACCCTGCCGCTCCTGCTGACCTGGAACCGCACCTGGCGCTGGCCACGCTGGATCACAACTCGCTTTGCCAACTCCGGCTCCAGCGTGCTGCCATGGCTGACCGCCTGGGCCGTACTGGTGGCCCTGATTCTCGGCAGTGTCGCCCGCCCGGAACCACCCCAACCCCAAACCCGCTTCGATGACACCACCCTGGCTCAGGTCAGCGGTTCCGAACGCTTCGTTACCCAGACCAGCCCGGTTCCACACCATCTTGGATCCGGGACAACTCAACCGCCAACCATTACCCTGGCCTCGGCCAGCGTAGCCCCTGAGGTCAAAGGGTTTGCCGGTCCCCTGAATCTCCTGGTCAGCCTGGATGCCACAGGCACACTGCGCGGGGTGAGGCTGATTGCATCGCGGGAAACCCCTTCCTATATCCAGGGGATCGAAGCGTGGCTGTACCGGTTGCACGGCCTGGAACTGCCCCGCATCCCCCTGACCATGCCACCCCTGGATGGCCTCTCCGGGGCCACGATCACCAGCCAGGCCGCCCTGGAAACGATCCGTCGTACAGTCCATGCCGCCACTTCTCTGGCCCATTTCTCCTGGTCTTTGGCCCCCATCCATACCACCCAGACCCCTCCCTGGTATCAACACCCGGCTCCCTGGCTCACCCTTGGCCTGCTGCTGCTCGCCACCCTCTTGCATCGCCAGAATCGTCCGCGCGCACGCCTGGGCATGCTGCTATTGACCTTGCTGGATCCTCGGTCCCCTCTACAACAGCGCCTTGACCGAACGGGATCTGGCCCATCTCGCCTTGGGTCACTTTCCCCCATTCGAGGCGCGACCCGTGATCTGGATCCTGCTGGCCGGGGCCATTCTGGGCGGTTTGGCCTGGGGACAGTTCCACTGCTCCTGGCTCTGCCCGTTCGGGGCCTTGCAAGAGTGGATTTCATGGATCGGGCAACGACTCGGCTGGCACGCTTCCCCACACCCCGCCTTCCTTCAACGCGCCCGTCTCGGACGTTTTTTCCTGCTGGCTGTAACCGTCGTTCTGGTCTGGGTCACCGGCAATCCCGAATGGAGCGCGTTCAATCCCATGCAGGGTTTCTTTGCCAATCAGTTGAACCCATGGCTGCTGGCAGCGGCGGTCCTGTTTCTGGTGGCGTCGCTGTTCTTCTTCCGGTTCTGGTGTCGATATGGTTGCCCTCTGGGCACCCTGCTCGCCTTGTTCAACAAAATCGCACTGCTGGACCATCTGGCCCCGCGACGGCGTTTCAACCAGTGCGACCTGCACGCCCACCACCCCTTTGACCTGGAGTGTCTTCACTGTCACCGCTGCCTGGCTGTCCCACCCTCCGCTTCCCCACCCCCCTCACCCAACGCAACCCGGTTGTTGACCCTGTTCCTGGCGCTGGGTGCCCTGTTGATCGGCGTACATCTCGCCACCCTCTTCCATGACAACCCGGATGGTGCCATGGGTTGGCGCCGCATCGATACCCAGGCCATCACCTCCCGGATCGGTACGGGCCGTTTGTCCAATCACGAAGCCGAGTGGTATCGTCCGGCTCAGGACCGATAGGCAAGACGGTCAACCGCCAAACACACAAACAACTCAGAAAAATTGTGGAACTTCCCGGCCTCATGACCGATCCATATCAACATTGCTTCGTCATGCAATGCAATCCACAACTCACATAATTTACCAAGGAGATGAAAAAAGATGAAAGCCAATGTCGGTGGAATCGACCGAATCGCCCGCATCATCGTCGGTCTGGTGCTGATCGCACTGGTCTTTGTCGGCCCCAAAACCCCTTGGGGTTGGATCGGGCTGATCCCACTGCTCACCGGCGCCTTCCGGTTCTGCCCCTTTTATCCGTTGCTCGGCGTCAGCACCTGCGGCTGCGAGACGAAATGAACACCTCCTCCGGGAGGCTGGATCTCCCACAGCCTCCCGGAGGAATCACACGTCTCAGGGGTCTGCCCCTGGGTCTGCGCCCAGACGCAGCAATGCCTTGCGGGCCACGGCACATACCCCGGAATCGGCCTGCCCGGCTTCAAGGGCCAAACGATGGTGATGGATCGCCTGGGCGTGCTCACCGAGCATCTCCCAACACAACCCCATATGCAGATCACACGCCGGAGCAGCACCGCGCTCGGCTTGAGAAAGACGATAATAATGTAATGCCTGCTCCGGCAGTTTCAACCGCCGCAACAGCCGACCGATCACAAACGCCGGATCCCCACCCGCCCCAATGGCAAAATGGTTGTCCCAGGCCTGATGCAACAGATGCACCAGCATGGCCCGCTCCTGATCACCAGCTTCGGCCATGGCTGTAACCAGCGGCTCTTCCAGACGCACCAGCAGCTCGGGATCGGCATGGGAGAGACGCAAATGGGCCAGCAAGGCCTTCATGGACCACGGCTCTGTGCGACGCACGGCATCACTGACCAGATCCAACCAGGCACGCGGCCCGAACTCCACCACATGACGCTGATAAGCCCACCGTGTCGCCCGCCCCTCCTTGGGCAACCCGATACCAAAAAGGTAGGTATCAAACCCTTTGTCCGGAACCAGAGGTGCCAGTGTGGTTCCGCCCCGATGTCCAACCCAGCGGGCCACGGCATCCAGATTGACCGTGGTGGTCAAAGAGCCGCTGAAGGCCATGCTCAGTCCGGTTCGCCCTTCCAGTTGCTCGGCGCGAATGCGCGCCTTGTCACTGACCATGAGCAGCATGCAGCCACCTGACCAGTGACGCAACCGCTCCAGACAACGCAAACCAACCACAGGAAAGAGAAAAGTCGCCGAACGCAACGTGCTCACATAGTCGTTCAGAATGGCATCGAATCCGGCTTCCACATAATAGGGCAACTCAATCGGCTCGTTCTCCTGACGAAAACGCAACTGCCGGAACAGAGTCGAGGGATTGTCAGAGTGACCGGTCTCGGCTTCCACCTGTTCCAGGCCGACCCGCACCTCATGCAGCTTGCCGGCTTCCACCCGAAAGGCATCGTGGACCAGGACATCGAACAGATAATTGGCAATCACGATCACCGGAGCACCACCCAAACAGCTCTCCAGAGAGTGACCGGAGTGGTACAAACGGCACGCATCCAGTGCCGCCACATCCAGCGTGGCCACATCGAGCATCCCGCTTTCAAAGAATGGCTGCAACCGGGGGTGCGTCAACCACGACTGCACATTGGCATCCGCCAGATCGGTCATCACATACTGAAAACGTGGCAGTTTGCCCACTCCGGCCTGATGGATCGCCTGGTGCAAAGCGCGCAACAACAAAAAACCAAAACGTCCCGGACCAGCTCCCAGTTCGAGAATGGTGACGGGTTGTGCGCTTTTTTTACGGTCGGAACGGGCAAAATCATGCAGGAAGCCCAGAATGATCTGGGCATAAACGTGGGCAATGAAGGGATTGGAAGTGCCACGAAAAGGAACAGCCCCGCTGCTCCAGGCGCTGCGCCCCTCCTGACGAAAATATTCCGCCTGCAACTGCCAATACATGGACTCCGAGAACCGGCACGGAGATTCCAGTTCCATGGGGGCCAGGGAGGTCAGGTTCTGGAGAGAATGCGCGATGCCGCATCCAGGGTGTCTATCGACATCTTGGTATTGGCCTTGCGGGTTTCGCGTTTGATCTTGTCGTAGATCTCCTCCCGATGGACCTCGACATCGCGCGGAGCATCGATGCCAATGCGCACCTGATTCCCCTTGATTCCCAGCAGGGTGATCTTGATCTCATCGCCGATGTTCAGGCTTTCACCGATTCTGCGCGTCAATATCAACATCTCGTCACATCCCCTCCCTGGGGCCAGGTCGCCAATGGCGTGCTAAAACTGCTTGGACAGAAAATGATAACCAGGTCCGCTCTGACGGAACCCCCGGCGGTCGTAGGAGGTGGCCTGACCCTGGGTACTCCCCTTCAAGGCGCGCAACATGGTCTCGGTGGCTACCAGCACCCCCTTGAAGATCGCCTGGTTTTCGCGATTGGAGCGGTCGGCCTGCTCAACGATGGTCCGCAGTTTGTGCCGATACTCCAACAATCCGCTTTTGCCACCCAGGGCCTTGTCCAGCTCCTGAAGATTCATCGTTTCCCCGGTCAGACCCAGCGCCATGCCCATGCGATACGATTGGGTCTGACGCGCCTGATCCAGACGCTTGATCTCCAGAAGCAACTCTTCGACCTTGCGCGTAGCCAGCTCCAACTCTTCGGGATTGCGGCTCTTCAAAGCGAGCCGTTCCTGTTCCAGAAGCGGCAACAGACGCTCGAACAAAGCAATCAATGGATCCAGCAACGTGACCAACCGCTGGGTCTCCGCAACCGCATCAAAGGGCGAAGCTGACATCTTGACACGCCACTCCAACCATTCAAATGGATTTCTTGCGTTCCATCAAGACCTGACGCAAAATTTTATCCGCCACTTCCAGACTGGAGACTTGATAACGGCCTCCGGCCAATGCCTCACGAATCGGTTCCACCAGCTCCATACGCACGTCGGGAGCGGCATGGATGGCCTCGCCTGCCAACCCCATGGTCCGCGCTCCGGCAGAGAATTCGGCGTCATCCGCACGCGCCGCACCGCTGCCTCCCACCCCTGCGCCCGACTTTCCTCCCGTGCGTTTGCGAGAGATCCGTCCGAGCTGTCCGACATTCACGCTTTTGATTCTGGTGACCATGCCTTTATTATTCCTTCAATCCCGATCCGGCCCGGTCAAGCTCCAATCAAGAGTCTCCACCATGAACCGGACCCACGGGGCCGACGCGAGGGGGATTGCCCGCCGCTGGTAAATTGGATGGGGCAGCTCCACCGGGAAGTGCTCCCCGGTTGGCCATCCCTGCCATACCTATCGGCGATTGCGTCACAGCGTTTAAGGAATTCTCTGCCCTCTTGACACGATTCACATCGGCTGGCACATCCGCAGCCTGAGCCATGGATCGGGTCACCGCCTGTTTGAAAATCGCCTCTTTCAAACCAAGCCCGCTCCGACCCCGACTGAAGTTTTTGGCATATTCGGTGTCAAGCATCTCCCGAAAGAGTTTCTCCCCCTCATTCTTGGCAAACAGGGTGCCGCTCTGTGCTTCCGGCACAGCCCGGCGCATCGACTTGAACAACTGCTGAATGAACATGGCCTCAAAATCCGAGGTGGCTTCATTCAGGCGACGCTGATCCTCGCGCGACAGCGACGGCATGGCCGGTTTCGCCAATGGTGCCGGCTGCGGCGGCAAGGAACCCAAACCCACAGGATCGCTCATAAGATCTCCAGATCGGCCTGCAAAGCGCCCGCTGCCTTGATCGACTGCAAAATCGCGATCAGATCGCGCGGAGTCACGCCCACGCTGTTCAACCCGCGCACCAGATCACCCAGGGTGACGCCTTCTTCCATTTCCAGAACACGCGCATCCTTTTCAACAGCCTGAATATTGGTATCCGGCGTCACCGTGGTTTTGCCCTGCGCCAACATGTTGGGCTGACTGACCTTGGGGGTCTCTTTGACCTTGATGCTCAACCCGCCATGGGCCAGAGCCACGGTCGAAACCCGTACATTCTCGCCCATCACAATGGTGCCGGTCCGTTCGTTCACCACCACTCGCGCCCGCTGATCCGGATCAACCTGCACCCCTTCCAGACGCGACACAAAATTGACCACCCGCCCCTGATAATCGGCAGGAACCGTCAACAGGATCGTCCCGGAGTCCCGGGCATTGGCCAAAGGTTTACCAAACACATCGTTGATCGACTGGACGATCCGGTTGGCAGTCGTGAAATCGGGATTGCGCAACGAAAGCTGCAACTGCTGCTCTTTGTTGAGTTCAAACTCGATCTCTTTTTCCACCGTGGCACCACCAGCGATCCGTCCCACCGTGGGATGGTTCTTCTGCACCGAAGCCCCACCACCCTCGGCAGAAAATCCGCCAACCACCAACGGCCCCTGGGCCACGGCATAAATGCGACCATCCGCACCCTTGAGCGGGGTCAGGATGAGTGTACCCCCTTGCAGACTCTTGGCATCCCCCAGGGACGACAGCGTGACATCCAGACGGCTGCCCTGCCGGGCAAACGGTGGCAAGGTGGCCGTGACCATGACAGCCGCCACGTTCTTGACCTTGACCCCCTGCTCTGCGGAGATGCCCATCCGCTCCAGCATCATCTTCAGAGACTGGTTGGTAAAGGCAGCCCCGGAGTCACCTGTGCCATTGAGACCGACGACCAGACCAAATCCGGTCAACGGGTTGTCCCGCACCCCCTCGATTTCCACCACATCTTTCAGGCGGGCAGACTCAACGGGCGGAACATGGACCAAAGCCGGAGCCGCGATCAACAGGGCCAGAATCCAATTCGGGCGGCGCATGATTTTCATGACCATCACAGAATATTAATGTTGGAGAAGAAACGACCCAACCAGCTCGGACGCTGCTGATCGTCGATATCCCCGTCTCCGGAGAACTCGATGCGGGCATCGGCAATCTGGGCCGAGGTCACAGAATTATCAGCACCGATGTCTTCCGGACGAATAACCCCGGAAAGGATGATGAATTGATTCTCGTGATTCAGGGTGATATCCCGCCGTCCCTCGATGCGCAGATTGCCATTGGCCAGCACCTGGGTCACGACACAGGAGACCGTGGCCTTGAATTCGCTTTTGCGCGTCGTGTTGCCTTCACCCTTGAAATCGTTCTGGCTGTTGGCCGAAAGTCCATTCAACGGCGTTTTGGACTTCAACAATGATGTCAACGAATTCTCCAAGGCGCCACCCAGGGCGATACTGTTGTCGTTGTTGCGTTTCAACTCTGTGGTGGCATCTTTTTCTGCCGAGGCGTTCTCAATGATCTTCACCGTGATCACGTCGCCCACGTTGCGCGCCTTGTTATCCAGAAACAACGTATTGCGATCCGTGGTCTGCCAGATCGACCCTTTCTTTGGGGTCAAGGTCTCCGGAGGGGTCGGTTGCACGATGGCAATCGGGGCCGGAGGCCGTTCCGCAGCACGGGTCATGCCGCAGCCACTCACGATCAAAGGCAGAATCGGCAACAGATAAATCGCCTTGGCAAATCCGTTCATTGCATTCACTCCCTCGGTTGACACCCTACCATGCCACCACTTCTGCCCGTCCCGGTCCGGTGACGCGCGCATCAAACCGACGATGACTGGCCGGGTTTTCCAACTGGATGGTCTCGCCGATCCGTCCTGGCGCCTTGGCAATTCCAACTGTCTCGATATGCAAGGATCCGCGAATGGCCGCGACCTGCACCCGTTCTCCCCGCGCCACAACGTGGGGCGAGGCAAAGGCCTCATACTGCAAAGGCCGACCTGCTGGTATCTGACGGGTGGCCGACTGCCCCGCCAGTTGCCTGGGATTATCCACCAGATCCACTGGTGGACGATCCAGCTCCCCTTCTTCCCATTTCAGATCGGCTTCGCTGACCACATCCCCGCGCTTCAACGGACGTTTCAAAACCAGATAGCGTGAAGTCTGTTTCAGAGTGGCGGTTACCTGGATGACCGTCACCATTTTGCCATTCACCGATACTTCGACAGGAATGGTTTGACGCCCGGCACGCCAATCGTTCTGGCCGGCAGTCACCTTCCAGCTCACCTTGCCGTCCGGAAGCTTGAGTTCTTCCCGATAGACCAGCCGATCCAGCCGCAATCCCATCCCCTCTTCTTCCAGTACCGCCTTGATGTGCTGTTCGCTCTCGCGCACCACTTCAGACCGTTGCAAAACCTGGGCCGAGGCGGACCAGGGGAGCAGTCCGACCATCAGGCCAATCATCATTCTCTTGGCGATCCTGTGTCCGACCATACCCATGGAGCCTCCTTAGTTCATGCACTCAATGTCATCAACGCTTCAGTTGCGCCACCTGGCTCAACATGTTGTCCGCAGTCTGGATCGCCTTGGTGCCGATTTCATAGGCCCTTTGAGTCGCGATCATATCCACCATTTCCGTCACCATATTGACGTTCGACTGTTCCAGCACATGCTGACGCAACGAACCCATGCCATCGGTATCGGGTTTGGCCACCACCGGTGCCCCGGACGAGACACTCTCGACGAACAGGTTGTTGCCAATGGCCGTCAATCCAGAAGGATTCACAAAACGGGCCAATTCGATCTGACCCTGATTGGCCAGGAATCCCGGTGCCGCATTGGTGGAAAAACCAATCGACCCGCTGCTTTCAATCGAAATGCGGGTATGCAACGACGGATTGACACCCACGGCACCACCCCGCAACGGATAGCCATCGGCTGTCACGATATTGCCATCCTTGTTGATCTCGAAATGACCATCACGGGTATAGGCGATCTCGCCATTGGGCAACTCAACCTGAAAGAACCCCTGACCGTTGACCATCATATCCACATTGAATGGCGCATCGCTGGTTGGAACCGCACTCCCCTGGCTGAACTCCTTGGACACAGAGACCACCTTGACGCCATGTCCCAACTGAATTCCCACCGGAACCTGGGTGCCGGTGTCCGAGGTTTCGCTACCGGCAGGCCGCATGTTGGCATACAACAGATCCTGAAAATGGGTCCGGGAGTGCTTGAAACCCGTGGTATTGACATTGGCCAGGTTGTTGGCAATGACATCCATGCTCCGTTCCTGGGCGGACATCCCGGTGGCCGCGCTCCACATTGCTCGCATCATCGTTTGGTTCTCCTTGCATTCTTTTGACCGGTTATCCGACTAAGACCCGTCAACCACCCAGATGGCCGATCTGATTGGCCTGTCCGTCGATGCCATCCAAGGTCTGGATGATTTTCAGATAATTCTCAAAGTTGCGGTTGGCCTCGATCATCTGGGTCATGCCGCGCACGGTATTGGTATTGGATGCCTCCAGAAACCCCTGCTTGAAGCCGCCACGCGCAGCAGCCAACGAGGTTTCACTCCCAGGAGGGGCGGAATAGAGATTCTGGCCAACCCGTTTCAGAGCCTCTTTGGGCAGTCCGACCCGCAACAGTTGGCCCACCTGTCCGGACGGACTGGCCACCGTGCCATCCTGACTGATCTCAACCCCCTGGTTGCCGATGGTCAGGGGTGCGCCTCCGCTGCTGAGAACCGGGTAACCATCCTTGGTCACCATCTCACCCTGTTCGTTGATCTGGAACGAACCATCGCGGGTGTAACGTCTGCCTTCCGGGGTGTCGATCACGAAATAGCCCTCGCCGTCTATGGCCACGTCCAACGGGTTTCCCGTCCCTTTGAGTGCGCCTTGGGTGGTATCGGTCGTGGTACTCGGAGCCGCCGGATAGGACATGCTGTAGGCGCTGGATGCCGGATTGATAAAGGGATAGGGCAACTCCGACGGCCCTTTGTGCCCCATGAAGGAGTCACCGGGCAGAGGAAATTGCTCGTTGCCGGCCCGTGTCATGTAGGATTCAAAGGTGATGTTCCCCTCCTTGAACCCGTTGGTATTGACGTTGGCCAGATTGTTGGCCAGCACATCGAGACGCATCTCGGTGCGCAAGGCCCCGTTTACCGCCGCATAAATTCCACTATCCATGGACACTCGCTCCCAATGATCATGCAACCCGGTTCGACTCTCAAGAATCCGTCCTGTTCCCGGTTCCCTTAAGCAACCGACATGCCAAATCATAAGGCATGCATTGTCCCATGGTCTTTTCAAGGCGATTCATGGGTTTGGGTAACGCAACTATCGGTAATCTTTCCTTAATCTTCGTCGGAACCCTGGCAGTTCCCTCCACCTGCCCGGCAAAGTTGACTCCAGATTCAAAAAACGGTCCGTTAATGCGCCCCAAACGACGGATCGTCCGCAAACACCTCTGCCAGCGATCCTGCATCCAGCAATCGATCCCCCCAACGCTCCAGAGAGTCCGCATTGGCCTGTGCGATCTTCTCCTGAACCGGACCAGGCAGAAGACCGAAACGACGGGTCAATTGGCGCAAAACGATTCTTCTGCCCTCTTCCTCGCGGCCCTCCTCACGGCCCTCCTCACGGCCCTCCTCACGGCCCTTCTCACGGCCCTCCTCACGGCCCTCCTCACGGCCCTTCTCGCGGCCTTCCTCGCGAATATCCACGGTCCGACGGAACTGGAACAGCTCTTCATCCGGCATCTGATTCATCATCTTTTCAAACCAGGTCATCTTTCCCAACATCAACACTTCATTCGGCGTCCAGCCTTTTGGAAACAACTCTTCCACCCCTTTCATGCGCATCCTCCCGATTCCAGAGAAAAACCAATGAAAATCATCGGATACTTGATGCAAATCCCGTCCGATCATCCGCTTGAACCCCTTGCGCCACTCCGACTCCCGACTGGCGAAACTCTTGACCGGGGCATTGTGCGACACATCTTCCAACTCGTTCAACAAAATCAAACGAAAACGGCTGAACTGCGGATACTCTGTCCCGTACACTCCCGGCCTCCCGACCGGTTTGAAACCATGCGACTCCAACAACGCCGCACGGGGAGTCTGGGACGAAACCAAAAAACTGGCCAGATCATCCTCTCCCAGTTTCTGCTTGATACGGTAAAGATGATCATTGACAAACAGTTGAGCAATCGCCTCTTCATTCAAGCCTTCGGTGAATTTGAATTCAATCAGCAACTCCCTGGCCCGCGTATCCCGCAGCCCGTCTGCCAGCCAGCTCCTCTGTTCCCCGGTCCAATCCTCACCCTCCCGGCGCAACAGAATGATATCCGCACGCGGCAAGACGCTCGACACATCCACCTCGGTCTGAACCGTCACACCCAGCCGCGTCAATGGCTCCTCCAGCACCTTGCCCAACAAACAGTGCCAACACCTCTTGTCCGGACGATCTGGAGAATTCGTCATCTTTTGTACCTGTCCATAGCCATACCAATCACGTACACCTCTCATCATATAACCAAGTATGCTGCTGCGTAACGTCACCAGTCAAGCGAATTCTGTTGTGATATTGATGATTTATTCATAATCAGACCCGATTCGTATGCCATGGGAAACCGCTTGATTTTTTGTCAGAATCCCCCATAATCTCCATACTTTTTATTCCAGTCAGAGGTCGTTCTCATGCCACACCACTGCCAACCCAATACCGGCCCAATCCTGGAGCGCCTGGAAGAGCTGATGGCCTGTCTGCGTGGGCCAGAGGGGTGCCCCTGGGATCGCGAACAAACGCCGCGCTCGCTCTTGCCCTACACCATTGAGGAGGCCTTTGAAGTAGTCGAGGCGGTCGAGACCCGCAACATCCGGGCATGGAAGGACGAACTGGGGGATCTGCTCTTTCACATCGTGTTCCACAGCCGCATTGCCCAGGAAGAGGGCCATTTCACCTTGAACGATGTCATCTCCGGCATTGTGGATAAAATGACCCGGCGTCACCCTCATGTCTTTGACCCGGTGCGTGCCGGGCTGGAAGACCCGGAACAGGTGGTGGCCCAGTGGGAAGTGATCAAACGGGCCGAAAAAAGCGCCTCAGGCGGACTGAAATCGGTCTTCGATGATGTCAACAGCCGCCTGCCGGCTTTGCTCTGGGCTGCCAAGGTCCAAAGAAAAATGTCCCAGGTGGGTTTTGACTGGAGCGGACCCGACGGGGTTTTGGAAAAAGTCCACGAAGAGCTGGAGGAGCTGCGCCAAGCCACCACCCAGGATCAGCGCGAAGAGGAGCTGGGCGATCTCTTGCTGACCCTGGTCAATCTGGCCGGTCACTACCGCATCAACCCGGAGATGGCCCTGCGCCGCGCCACCCACAAAAGCCAGAACCGCTTTCGCTACATGGAGCAAAAACTCCATGCCGATCACCGTTCCCCGACCGATGCCTCCCTCGATGAGTTGGAAGCATTGTGGCAGGAGAGCAAACGCCACACCGACCCGGCATGAACCGCATTTCGCTTCCCAACCACCCCGTTGCCCACTATACTGGCCCTTCCACCGTATTGATGGACCAACAAACCAGCAGGAGCATGACGCATGGCCACAGTCAACGATCTACCCATTCCGACCTCGGGTGTGAGCCGCATCGATGCTTTGCTGGAAACCGCGCCTAATCTCAATTACCTGCTGCCTGACCCTGGCAACTCCATACGCTACACCTTCTCCATTACCGAGAATCTGGAAGATCAAACCCCGGTCACAGCCCTCACCACCACCCAACAGGATGCGGTCCGCACGGCTTTGGGGTATGTAGCCCGTGTAACCGGCATTGAATTTGCGGAAACCGCCAGTGGCGATAATGCCATTTTTCACTTTTCGATCAGGGATGTTCCCAACGGTCTTGCCGGCCTCTGTTCCTACAACTACAACTACCGCTATGATCATCTGAACAATCTGACCTCATACCTGGTCAATGAATACATCTATCTGGATGATCAATATCTCACCGAAAGCATTGCCTACGGCTCGGCTGGCTACCAGGTGTTGTTGCATGAACTGGGACACTCTTTGGGTTTGAAACATCCGTTTGAAGGAACCAACCAGCTGGCGGACAGCGAAGACAATACCAGCAACACCCTGATGTCCTACCACTGGAGCGGATCAGCCAAAACCACGTTCCAGGAGTACGACCTGGCAGCCCTGGCTTGGCTTTATGGCGGGGATGGTTTGGGCAACACCTATGGCGTGGGACCGACCCGTTCCGGGATGATCTACACCGGCACAGCAGTCAACGATGCCATCCAAGCCGGTACAGGTCATGACAAACTCTATGGCAAGGGTGGCAACGACACCCTGCGCGGCGGCGAAGGCAACGATTATCTCTCTGGCAGCACCGGGTCTGATCTGTTGTACGGCAATGCCGGAGCAGACCGACTCTACGGCGGGACCGGAACCGACACGTTGACCGGTGGAACCGGTGCGGATCAATTCAAGTTCACAACCTCTTCCGAAGGACGCGACACCATTACCGATTTCTCGGCCACCCAAGGGGACAAGCTGGTCTTTGTCAGCAAGAATTTCGGCAATCTTCTCACCGGAACCCTGGGAACAAGCCGCTTTCGCGCCAGCAGCAGCGGTCTGGCCTCCACCACCAGCCAACGTTTTCTCTTCAACACCTCCACCGGCCTGCTGCGCTATGACCCGGATGGCACTGGCGCCAATACCGCTGTCAGCCTGGCCACCCTCAACGTCCGCACCCTCTCTGCCTCTCAGTTGTTGATCGTGTCCAGTTGAACGGCATAATCCCAGTATTATTACAGAGCTTTACCGCTCTGTTCTCAATTCCGGATTCTGCCCCTCTTCTGTTGCCTTGCGCAGCCACTCCAAGGGCTTGTTGATCCAATCCCGCAACAGGCCGGGGGCCAGACTCGACACCGGACGAATCGTGGCCTGGGGGGCATGGGTGGAACCGGTGACATCGAATTGGGTCTCCAACACGCTTTGACGATCCCCGGTGACCAGTTTTCCCACCAGTGGCAGTGTGTTCACCAGATCATCCAGAATCTGCAAGGGCCGCACCCCCACCAACAGATCCACCCGGTCACCCGGAAAATCAACCAGACCAGTCACAACCACGTTCATGGATGGACTGAGCAGTTTCATCCGGTCAATGGTCCAGACACTGTCGTGAATGGCAAACGTTCCAGAAAATTCTTGATAATACAAACCACTGCCATCCAAATCCGGACGCTCTCCCACCACCAGCCTGGGCAGATCCTTCAACGAAAACAATCCAAGCAACGTGGCCACAAAACCAAAACGGCGCACCTTGCCCTGCTCAAACCGAAAACGGGCCGTCCCGGACAAGGCATCAACCCAGCGTTGTCCCAGGGATTGAAAACCATCCAAAGAGACCTCCATCTCACCCCGACCTCCCTCCAACCCGTGGTGCACATCCAAAGAGCGAAAAAACCGCCCGAAATCCTGGCTGGAAACCCGCAAACGACCTCCATACCCCCCGGAACCGATGCGCCGCGACCACAAAAACTCCCCACTCCCCCTGACCTCCCCGTTCCCTTGAAGCATATGCCAATCATCAACGCGCACAGATCGCAACTCCATGGCCAGTTCGGCATCCAACTGCTCGGCCTGCTCGCCGCCTGCCAACAACAACTGTTTGGCACGCAGATGCACGTTCAGCTTGGGCCAACTCTGCTCGGGCGCGGCCATGGTAACGGCTTCCGGTTGGGATCTCCTCCCTGGGCCAGCCGGAATGTGACGCCACAACTCTCCAAGATCCAACCGGTTCCAATCGGCATCGATGCGCCAGGCCCCCTGATGGCGCGTCAACACGGCCTTGCCGGAACTGCGATCCCATTTCAGTTCTGGAAATGAAATCCTGCCCTGATTGTTCGACAACTCCCACTCAATATGACCAACCCCCTGCACATTGCCAGCCTGAACCTGCACGGAAGAGAGGGTCAAACGCCCCTGTCTGGAAAGTTTCCCCTCTCCCTGCACGCTGCCAGGATCCTCTGACCGTTTGTTCCAACCCAAACGGCCCCGCGCCCCGCTCTTCAGCAGATCCGCAGCACCCCGGACCCCAAAACCTTCCTGACCCGGCAGACGGTTGAACTCCAGCCAGGTCGGCACGGCTCCTTGTATCCAGCCCTCCTCTCCCAACAAGGGGGCCGCCCATTCCGCCAATTGCGCCGGTTCCAGTCGTGTCTCCAGACGCGCCGTAAAATGCGCCTTGGTCGGACTCCGATAATTGCGCACCACGGCCTGACCCGAAAGCGGCCACAGATCCAAACGGCCACTTGCAAGCTGAATCTCCAGGCGATCCGCATCCAGATTCAACCAACCATGGGCATCCATCAAAGGCTGAGACAGAAAAGGCGGTTTGAAACCAGCCTGTTTCATCTCCAGGCGACCAGAATAGGTCAGGGTTGACATGGCCTGTAACGGCAAGGTGATCTTCAGATTGGCCTGTCCACTCCCATGCGCCACAGCCCCGGCCATGCCAATCGCCTCATCCCAGCGCAAATGCGGATGAGAGACGATCTCCTTCCAGACCGATTGCAACTCCACGTGCGGGGATTCGGCCTGAATCTCCACAACGGGATGATGCACCATATCCGCAATCCGGACCTCACCTTTGACCTGCCGTGTTCCGCCATACGTGGCATCGGCTATCTGAGCCATGAAGGAGTAGCGATCAAACACAAGATGCGTTGTGGCATGGGTCAACGGCAGCAAGGGCGGAAAATAGTGCAACTCAACGCCCGTGACATCGGCCTCGATATGAAACCGATCCTCTGGTGGATCTTTTGGCCCGGCAGGCATGTTGGCCAGGTGACCGCGAATGGTTGCCCTGGCCTGTTGCACACGCCCATTTTGCAAGGCGTGATCCAACCAGTTGACCAGGGCCGGATCCATGATCGGCGTGGGATAATAGAATTTGGCCTGATTGGCCGGATTGCCGGAGGCGTTGGCGGTCAGATCCAGATAAGGCGAACCCGGGCCAGCCAGGCCGGTCAGGCTGAACTGCCCCTGCGCTTCACCATGCACGGACCGAAGGGCAAAATGGGCAACCCGCAGATCCCAACCAGCCTCTGCATGGGTCAAATCACCTTTGGCTGCCAGACGGGTGATGGGCAATGGCCAGCGAAACAGTTGTGGCCACGCCAGATGCCCGGCCCCCAATTCCACCCCCCACTCCACCCGCAGAGACTCCAGGGAGCTGCCGGTCAGCCGGACATCCAGGCGGATCGGTGTGGTCAGACCATTCAAGGGGGGAGCAGCGGCCAGGTAGGGCAGAAGCGGTGCCAGACGCCATTCTGTCACTTCCAGATGTGCAGACCACTCTCCATGGACGCTGCGTGTTCCTTCCAGCCCGATGCGGGTATCCTCTCCACTTGTCGGGAAACGGGCCTCCATACGTACATGCACTGCACCGCTGACCTCCCGTGTTGCCGTGGCCTGGAAGTCAGTCAAATCCAGACGCACAGGCTGACCAGCGACCAGAACCGTCTCATCCTCCCAGCTCAACCGGGCGTCCCGAGCGATCAGGGTATGCAAGACCACCCAGTCGGCTCCATCTGCGCGCCCATCGGTGGGTTGTATCAAGGGATGATTGCCGAGATACCAGCCACCTGCCGCTGCCCGTCGCACCCTCCCTTGCACCTGATCCAGGGTCAGTGCCACTGGCAAACCCGGCAGAGCATCCCATTGCAGATCGATACGCAGCTCCAAACGCCTGGCACTCAACACCGGGTGGCCTGACTCCGGATCCAGAATCGTGATCCCCTGGCCAATGATGACCGGTGTCCAATCGATCTTCAGCTCCACTCCGGTCAATTGCACCTGAAACCCGCTCCGGTCAGACAGAAAACGGGCCAGATGATCGACATACGGGGTCAGATCCGGCGGATCATAGGTCCAGGCTGCTCCTGCCGCACCCAGCATCAGAAGCAGCGTGATCAGCAACCCGAAAACCATCTTGAAAATGCGATATACCAGACTCATGATCCGTTTTTCGTGCGACAATACGCGGCCAAATCATATTCCAACAGATCCGACACCCGCACCCAATCGCGCGCGGTCTGGGCCGAGACCACCGCTTTCAACAAGGCTGGCAAAGGGGGTGCTGCCACCAGGCGTCCGGCCTGAATGGCCTTCAGCAGACAGTCAATGGCACGAACGAGAGAGTGATTGCCGGTGGCAATGCGTCCTTGACGCAAGGCTCCGATCACCTGTTGCATGATCCGGGTACACGCAACATCTTCCGGTGGATCGCCCTGGGGAAAGGCCACATGCAACAAAAAGAGCTGTTGACGTGCCCATGCCGCACCAAACACCAGCCCAAACCGTTCAAACACCGGCAACGCTTGATGCAGAACCGCTTCTGCGGCCACAGCCTGTTGCTGTTGTTGCAACAGATCAGCCAACTCCACCTGAAAAAAAGGTTGTTCTTCGCAAGATTCGGTCAGATGGATCGCCTCACGCCAGGCCCGCTCGGCTGCCAACAACTGACCGCGCTGGCGGCAGAAGCGCGCCACACGGCTCTGCACAAACCCCTCTTCCCGGATCAGACCGGCAGCACGCGCCAGATCCAAAGCCGAACGCAACAGATGCAAACCCTCATCCGGTGCGCTTTTGGCCAACATCTCCCCATGCAGGGCCATGACCCTGATTTGGACATGTGGAACGGCAACCGGACTCTCAATAAGTTCCGTTAATAATTCTCCGGCACGTTCGGTGACACCGTTATGCAGACAGACCATGGCCAGAAACAGCCGATCCACAGCATCCGGCAACTCAACCGGATCCACCTGGTCCAACAGATGGCCTGCTTCGGACCAGAACCCCTCCCGGACTTTCGCCTGTGCCTGCTGCAACAACCGTGCAACCGGTGGTCTTGGCTCTTTGGTCCAGGGTATGGCCAACCAGCTCTCCAGATCGCTCCCTTCAGGATAGCGACAACCCTGGATCTGCGCCCCACGGCGGCTGGCCTGCCACCAGGCCACATGCTGATGCCGGGCGAGCAGATGTTCCAGATCGTGCAGGAAACATTTCAAGGATGCCAAGGTTGCGACCGGCTCACCCCAGCCATTGGGGACGGTCTCTGCCGTGGAGGAGACCGCATCTCGGCGATGGGCACTCCCGGCCACATGTTTCCGCCCACCGGGAAACGCAAAATCGGCCCCCAGAAAAACAACTCGCCCGGCGCCCAGCAGCACGGCCAGATCCGCCGCTGCATGAGTCACCGTACCACTGGTGAACAGGCAGGTGGTTGCAGGCCGCACGGCACGAAAATTCTGATACAGCACCCCATCCGAACTGGCAACGCAACGGGGTCCGGGCCAGTTGGCCACCACCCACGGATCGGTAGCCGGAAAATAGACCAACGTGGTCGCATGCATCGGGGTCAGATCGGTACAAAAATGCTGGACCGTGATCGGAAACGGATCCACCGTGATCACCACATCCGGATGAATGTCTGCTGCCAGCAATGGTTTCAGTGCGGCTCCAACGGCGATCAGGGGAAACCGGGCGGTACGCAATGGACCAAAATGGTCCGCCAGTGACGGACCCGCTGCGGCAATCAATACAGTCTGCCCCTGCCATAGACCTGCAAGAGTGGCCACATCGGCATCCTGCTGCCAGAACGGGGCATTGCGGTCGATATGGGGTTGCAACCAAGGCAGACGCACCGCATCCTGATTCACAATCGCCTCATCCAGATCGAATTGCAGACGACTGCGCAACCGCTCCCCGGCACTTTCGGTGCAGGGATGTGCCAGTTCAAAAGGGATCACCACCCAGGGCCATTGGGGTCGATCTCCATGCTCTCTGGGGGTTTGCACCGTGATGCGGGGATCTTGCAACCAATCCCGATGATCCAGGCTGCTCCAGGCCATCGCAGCACCTGCCGCATGGATCGGCACCACCACCAGCCGTTCCAACCGCTCCCGCTGCAACAGCAACCGGACCACCTCTCCGGATCCCACTCCATACACCCGAATTTGCCGGACATCCTCGGGAATGGCTGCCATCTGCCAACGGGCCTCATGCAGACGATCATGCCGTGAGCAGAGCAGACGGCCTTCAAAGAGGGGTGTTCCATCCGGCTCCCAGGCAAGCCGGGGTGGCTCTGAGGTGGATGTCAGCCATGCCCATACATCCGGCCAGCGTTGTGCCAGGATCTGACCATTGGCATGCAACCAGTCGTTCATTCGTCTCCACCGGATGATTTGGTTTGGGGCGGATTCCTGGGAGCGGTCATGATGAAATCGATCACCGTGGCATAGGCATCTTCATAGGCTGTGGTGGTACAGGCCGAACAATCCTTGATGCCGGACTCCAGCCAGATTGGCGTTCCTGGACAGTTTTCATAGGGATACAACGGACAGAAACAGAACAGGCAATTGAGATGCCTGCCCTCTGGTATGGGATGGCAGGGATAGTACTCACACGCCACATTCTCGAAGAACTGATGGCTGAACTGCATGGCCACACCACTCCATCCGACCCTTTTTTCCGCGACGGAAACGATCCGTCGCGGAAAAATGGCGTCTCACTCGACAATGATATTGGGAAAACGGCTCTCCTGAAAACTCAGACTGGCCACCCGCGCCGCCATCTGGGAGGCGATCTCCCGATAGCGTTGCGCCTGCGGAGAGTCGGGACGCGCCACCATGATCGGATGGCCTGCATCCATGTCTTGGCGAATGACGATATCCAAGGGAATGTCTCCCAGAAAGACCGTGCCCATGGCCTCGGCCTCGGTGCGTGCACCGCCGTGATCAAAAATGTCTGCCCGATGACCACACTGCGGGCAGAGATAATAGGACATGTTTTCGATCACACCCAGGACCGGAACATCCACCTTCAAAAACATGTTGACTCCGCGTCGCACATCGGCCAGGGCCACGGCCTGTGGGGTGGAGACGATCACCACACCCGTGATCGGCACCTTTTGCGCCAGGGTCAATTGGGCATCTCCCGTGCCCGGGGGCAGATCGACCACCAGATAATCCAACTCTCCCCAATCCACATCTCGCAACATCTGTTCCACTGCCATGCCGACCATGGGTCCGCGCCACACCACGGGTTGGGCCTCATCCATGAAAAACCCCATCGACATCGCTGCCAGGCCATACGCCCGCACCGGGGCCATCTTGCGTCCTTCACCAGGTTCGGGTTTGTCCGTGACATCCAGCATGCGCGGCAGACTGGGACCATAAATATCAGCATCCAGAATGCCCACCCGGGCACCGCTCTCCGCCAAAGCCAACGCCAGATTGACCGCTGTGGTCGATTTGCCCACCCCGCCCTTGCCCGAGGCCACGGCAATCACGTTGCGCACCCCGGGAATCAGGTCGGTGTTCTCCTTCTTTTGCGAAGCCCGCACCTGCGCCGTCATCACCACATCCACCTGGCTCACTCCAGGCAGTGCTGCCACCACATCGTGGGCCTGTTTTTGCAACAACCCCTTGACCGGACAGGCTGGCGTGGTCAACTCAACCTTGAACGTCACCCGACCTTTGTCGATGACCAGATCCTTGACAAACCCCAAACTGACGATATTGCGCTTCAAATCCGGGTCCATGACCTGTTTCAACGCTTCCAGAACCTGATCTGCTTGAATCTGTGGCATGCCGTTCCTCCCAGGAGCCTGATGGTTTCAAAACATTGTTCTAAATGCAAAAAAAGTAGCATGAACCGGATCTTCCCGCGAGTCAAGCACTGTTGCACACACAAAAGCCATGCGCAACGCAATTTTTTCCATTGTCGATATTACAGTTCAGGAGTATTAAATATTCGCCCCTACTCTTGGGGTTTCTGACGTTGAGGGGCGTCGAAACCCGATTCAGCAGCCACTTGCCACCAAGGTACGTTCGCCATGACAGATTACATCATGATTCTGGTCAGCACGATCCTGGTCAACAACTACGTCCTGACCAAATTTCTCGGCATCTGCCCATTTCTGGGCGTCTCCAAAAAAGTCGAGACCGCCATTGGCATGGCCTATGCCGTGGTCTTCGTCATCACGCTCTCCTCCATCATCACCTGGTTGAGCCAACGCTATATTCTCGACCCATTGGGATTGGACTACCTGCGCACCCTGGCCTTCATTCTCATCATCGCCGCTCTGGTGCAACTGACGGAGATGATCGTTCACAAGACCAGCCCGGCTCTCTACGACTCTCTGGGGATCTTTCTGCCGCTCATCAGCACCAACTGCGTGGTGCTGGGCGTGACGATCATCAACATCCAAAAGGAGTTGAACTTTCTCCAGGCCACCATGAACGGTTTTGGAGCGGCAGCCGGTTTCGGCCTGATTCTGGTGCTGTTTGCCGGAATGCGGGAACGCATCGACCTGGCCGATGTGCCGACCTTGTTCAAAGGTGCCCCGATTGCCCTGGTCAACGCCGGACTGTTGTCGTTGGCCTTCATGGGCTTTGCCGGCATGGTCAAATAATTCTCTACACAGCACTATGATTTTAAAGGAGTTACCATGATCGAGGCTGTTCTGAGCATGGGAGGCATGGCCCTGGTGGCAGGTCTGGGACTGGGCTATGCCGCCATCAAGTTTCATGTCGAAGGCAATCCCCTGGTGGAGAATCTGAAAGCTGCTCTGCCATCCACCAACTGTGGCAACTGCGGCTATCCCGGCTGCGGAGCCTATGCCGAAGCCCTGGCCGGAGAGGAAAAGGTCTCCATATCGCTCTGCACTCCGGGTGGCGTGCAATCCATGGAGGTAATCGCCGGCATTCTGGGTGTGGAACCGGTGGCCATGGTGGAACGTGGTCCGCGCGTGGCCTACATCTACGAAGACCGATGCATCGGTTGCACGGCCTGCATCAAGGCCTGTCCGGTGGATGCCATCATCGGTGCCAACAAACAGTCCCATACCGTGATCGCCGACATGTGTACCGATTGTGAGGCCTGTGTCGAACCCTGCCCGGTCGATTGCATCGAAATGATCCCCCTGTCAGTCAGCATCTTCACTTGGCAGTGGGAAAAACCCGCCGGTCCAACCCCAACGATCCATTGACCCGGTTAACGAGGCGCTACCATGGGCATCATGGCAACGGTATTGAAAAAATTCCACGGAGGGGTCCATCCCAAAGAGTTCAAGGAGCTGTCGCGTCACTGCCCCATCGAACCATTGCCCCTGCCGGAGAAACTCTACATTCCACTGCACCAGCACATCGGGACACCATGTGACCCCTGTGTGACCCCCGGCAGCACGGTCTACAAGGGACAAACCATTGGCATGGCTGGTGGTTTTGTCTCAGCCCCGATCCATGCCCCGACCTCCGGCACCATAGAAACGGTCATCGAGCATGTCATCGCCCATCCGTCGGGACTGACCATGCCCTGCATCGTGCTGATCCCGGATGGTCTCGATCAGTGGCACCCGGATCTCAAAGGGGTGGATGATCCGTTCACCGCCCCACCCCAAACCATTCGCGACAAGGTCCGCGCCGCAGGCGTCGTGGGTCTGGGAGGCGCGACCTTTCCAAGCTTCATCAAACTCTCCCCCCCCAAGGATAAAGTCGCTGACCTGCTGATCATCAATGGTGTGGAGTGCGAACCCTATCTCACGTGTGATGCCCGCCTGATGGAAGAGCGTGCTGCTGAGATCGTCGAGGGGATCCGCATCATGCTCCAGGCTTTGCAAACCTCGAACTGCATCATCGGCATCGAGGACAACAAACCCGGGGCCATTCAGGCCATGCGTCGCAGTGTACAGGATCACCCCAATATCCAGGTCGTCTCTTTACCGGTGATGTATCCCCAGGGTGCGGAAAAACAGCTCATCGAGGCTTTGACCCACCGCCAGGTTCCATCAGGGGGCCTGCCCATCGACATCGGGGTGATCGTGCACAACGTGGCGACAGCCCTGGCCGTACGCGATGCGGTCAAATTCGGACACCCCCTGATCAAACGGGTGGTCACGGTCACGGGTCTGGGCATCACCCGTCCGGCCAATCTGGAAGTTCCCATCGGCACACCGGTACAGGCGCTGCTGGATTATTGCGGCGGGTTGAAAAAAGGGGTCAAAAAAGTGATCATGGGCGGTCCCATGATGGGCATTGCCCTCAATGACCTGCAAATTCCCGTGGTCAAGGGCAGTTCGGGTCTTCTGGCCATGTTGGCCAACGAAATCCATATCGCACCGGAACAACCCTGCATCCGCTGCGGCAACTGCCTGCAAGTCTGTCCGATCCAACTCACCCCGTGCGAAATGGCTTGGCGCGCCAAACATGATCTGATCGACCAACTGCTCGATGTCAACCTCATGGATTGCATCGAATGTGGCAGTTGCGCCTATGTCTGCCCGGCCCAGATCCCTTTGGTCCATTATTTCCGCTATGGCAAACTGGCCCTGGCAACAGACAAACGCACCAAAGAGAAAAATGAACTCTCCAAAATGCGCTCCCAGGCCAAACTGGCCCGCATGGAGGCAGAAAAAGCCGAAAAAGAACGCAAAAAAGAGGAGATGCGCCTGGCCGCCGAAGCCCGGAAAAAAGCTGCCGCTGCCGCACCCAAACCCACCACCGCGCAACCAGCCCCTGCGGCCCAACCCGCCCACGAGGAGAGCGCACCATGAGTTCCATCCATTTTCTGACCTCATCCTCACCCCATGTGCATGGCGGCTTGACCATCCCTGCCCTCATGAAGGCGGTCATCCTGGCACTGTTGCCGGCTGCGGCCATGGGGGTCATGGTGTTCGGCTGGTCAGCCCTCTTCGTGATGCTCATCACCATGCTCGCCTGCGTCATCACCGAGCGGTTGGTGAATCTCATGCGTCGCCACCCCTCCACCCTGAACGATCAATCCGCTGCCTTGACCGGATTGCTGCTCGCCATGACCCTGCCACCCAACTCCCCCTGGTGGATGTGCGTGGCCGGTGGATTCTTTGCCGTCGTGATCGGCAAGCATCTGTATGGCGGCCTGGGTTACAACATGTTCAATCCGGCCCTCATTGCCCGCGTTTTCCTGCTGGTCTCCTTCCCGGTGCAGATGACCAGTTGGCCTGCCCCGACTCCGCTGCTGGGTGAACATGCCCACTCTCTGTCCGAAGGATTGGCCATCATTCTCTCTGCCCCTCTCAACACCCCGGAGTTGGCGGATGCCATCTCCACCGCCACTCCGCTGGGCCAATACCGCACCGAGGTCGGCCTGGGACGCACAGTACGCGAGGCACTGGGCGGCAGTTATGACTTTGACATCTTTGCTGCCGCCGGAGGCATGATCAAGGGATCGCTGGGTGAAACCTCCGCGATTCTGCTGATTCTGGGTGGCATCTATCTGCTGCGCAGAAAGGTCATCACCTGGCACATCCCGGTCTCCATGCTGCTGGGATGCCTGATCCCGGCAGCAATCTTCTGGCTGACCGCTCCTGCCAAATATCCGGATCCCCTCTTTCATCTGGTAACCGGTGGTCTGATCATCGGAGCCTTTTTCATGGCCACCGACATGGTCACCTCCCCGGTCACGCCCAGAGGACAACTCATCTTCGGTTTTGGTTGCGGATTGCTCACCTATCTGATCCGCACCTGGGGCGGCTATCCGGAAGGGGTCTCGTTTGCCATCGTGATCATGAACGCGGCTGTGCCGCTCATCGACCAGTATTCGCGCCCCGTAATCTACGGCAAAGCGAAAACCCGCGCATAGGAGGCCAGCAATGCCGCACTTTCTCAGAATGGGTGTCATTCTCATGGCCGTGGGATTGATCGCCACGGCCATCCTGGCAATGGTCGAAGGGATCACCCGCGAGCCGATTGCCCAATCCAAACGCCAGGAATTGTTGGACTCCCTGGCCAGAGTGTTGCCGAAAGGGTTTGACAACTCTCCAGCCACCGATTTCGTATCGTTGAGCGACAAACGCATCAATCGCCAGGCCAAACCGGTTCCCTTCTATCGGGCACGCAAAGGGAACGAACCCATGGCCGTTGCCTTCATGGTCACAGCCCCGGATGGTTATTCGGGCAATATCGATATCCTGATGGGCGTGGATGCGCAGGGGGCCATCTCCGGCATCCGCATTGTCAACCATGCCGAAACCCCGGGTCTGGGTGACAAGATCGTCAAAACCGACTGGCCCAATGCTTTCCAGGGCAAAACCCTGAAAAACGCCAAATGGGGGGTCAAAAAGGATGGCGGCGAGTTCGACCAGTTTGCCGGGGCCACCATCACCCCGCGCGCCATCGTCGCAGCCATCAAACGTGGTTTGGAATATTTTGCCGAGCATCAGGATCATATCTTCAAGACTCCGGCCCAGGAGAGTGCCAAATGAGCGATTCCAACAAGCAGATCATGGCCAACGGTTTCTGGAACAACAACGGCGTCTTTGTGCAGATGTTGGGCATGTGCCCGACACTGGGCGTGACCACCTCCGCAGAGAACGCCATCGGCATGGGATTGGCCACCACAGCGGTTCTGGTCGGTTCCAACGTCGTGGTCGCCATGGTGCGCAAGGTGATCCCCAACGATGTGCGCATTCCGGCTTTCATCATCATCATTGCCGCTTTCGTCACCATCGTCGATCTGGCCATGAATGCCTTTGTCCACGAACTCCACAAAGTGTTGGGAATCTTTATCCCACTGATCGTGGTCAACTGCATCATTCTGGGACGTGCCGAAGCTTTTGCCTCCAAGAATACCGTCATGGCATCTGTCCTGGACGGCATTTTCACTGGTCTGGGTTTCACTTTTGCCCTGTTCCTGTTGGGCGGCATCCGGGAAATTCTGGGATCCGGACAACTGTTCGGACAGACCCTGTTCGGGGTCGATTTCCAACCAGCCCTGGGTTTCATTCTGCCGCCCGGTGCCTTTATCGCCCTGGGCTTCATCCTCATGGCCTACAAGTGGATCAACGAACGCTCCGCAGCCAAAACAAACGGATAACCAGACATATCTCCAAACAACCGGGAGTGGCCCAGGCTGCTCCCGGTTTCTGATGGGTATCTCCAGATTGTCTCTTGCCCGCGCAGACCATGTTTGCTATTCATGGTAGGCGATAGTTGCACCAATCTTAATTACACCCTCGAATGCTTTGGATTCAACATCGATATGAACACCCTGATCGTGGACGACATTCCGGAAAATCGTGCCCTGCTGGCCGACATTCTGAAACCTTTTTCCCATTGCGACGTAGCCACCAATGGCATGGAAGCAGTGGAAATCTTTGAGGCCGAGTTGATGGACGGCAACCCTTATGACCTGGTGTTGCTGGATATCATGATGCCGATCATGGATGGCCAGGAGGCGCTGAAACGGATGCGCGCACTCGAAGAGAGCCTGCAAATCCATGAAGACAACCGCACCGCCATCATCATGGTGACGGCGGTCGATGCCATGTCCGAAATCTCCGAAGCATTCGATATCGGCGGTTGCACGGATTATCTCAACAAGCCGATCACACGCGGCAAGTTGCTGGTCAAACTGGCCGAACATGATCTCATTCCCAAGGAGTGGTGGAAGCACTAAGCATTGCGCTTCCTTTTGCCACTGCTCTTTTCTGCGGATCACCGCTCCCGGAACGCCTTGTCAACCGAGGCATAGATCGGTTTGAGCATGTACTCCATCAAGGTCTTGGAACCGGTATGGATGTCGGCCTGGACCGCCATGCCGGGCAGAACCTCATTGCGTTTCGGGTCACTGCCCACATAGGATTGATGCAAACGGATGATCCCCTTGAAATAAGGGGTGGGATCCGCCGGATCCTTGAAGGTGGTGGCCGAAACCGACTCCAATACTCCTTCGATTCCGCCATAACGGGAAAAGTCATAGGTGGTCACCTTGACCGTGACTCTCTGTCCCACCTTGACATGGCCGATATCCCGGGTGGAGATGTGGGTGGTCACACGGCGCGTGGCCTCAACCGGCACCAGTTCCGTCAACAACCCTCCTGGTGGCACCACACCGCGCAAGGTCTCCATTTGCAGATTCTTGATCACCCCCCTGAGCGGGGCACGCACCTCCAGACGTTCGACGCGATTGTGCTGCCGCAACATCCCCTCCCGCAGTTGGCTCATATCGGACGCCAATGAATTCAACTCTTTGACCACATCCTGACGCAATTCATCATCAAAAGATTCGAGCTGTTTGACCGCCTCATCCAACTCTTTTTGTGCAGTCACAAGATCCGCTCTGGTCCGGTCCAACTCACCGGCCACACGGCTGCGCTCCCGTTCACTGCCCATGACCGCCAGGCGGGATGTCAATCCCATGGCCAGTCCGGAGCGACGCATGGTCACCTCTTCATCGAGAGAACGCAACTGTTCCGCCAAAGAGTTCCGTTGGGTGGTCAGGCTGCCAATCCGGGTACGGCGTTGCTGAACCCGCACCACCAGCACCTCGCGCCGACTGTCACGGGAGGCCCGTTGCACCCCAAGATACTCCTTCTGGTCTCGTATCAGTTGGGCAAATTCGGCAGGAACGGCGACAAAATCGGGTTCCTTGTCGGCCAGAAAGGCACGGTTGCGGGCAATCTGGGCTTCCAACGAGGCCAAACGGGCGCGCATCTGATTGTAATCGGCCAAAGCCGCTTCCGGAGCCATCTGAAACAGCAACTGACCAGCCTCCACGAGTTGGCCCTCATGGATCAGGGTGGCCTTGACGATCCCACCTTCCAAATGTTGGATCAATTGCACAGCGCCAGCCGGCATCACTTCGCCAGAGGTGGAGGCCATCTCTTCCATGCGGGCAAAAGTGGCCCATACGAAAAACAGAATGACCACCGTGGCCATGAAAATCAAAGAGAGGCGCACCAGTTCCGAAAGTCCGGACTCTTCCAGAACCACGGATTGGGCCAGATAACGTCTCTGCTTGGTCCCCTGTTTCATGGTTCGGGCCAGTTTTTTGTCTGGTTTCAACACCTCCAGATCCACTCTGGGAGGCTCTGGCACATGGGGAGGAACAGCGGTCGGAGCAGACTCTGGGGCAGGCGGCACCTCCACGGGCGGCAGAGCAACCGGAGCGGCTCCCGGTGTTTCGGGCGATGGGGGTGCAGGAGGCGGTACAGGGGGTGGTGTCACCGGAGTACGCGGCGGAGTCCCGGGGGAGAGCGGCGATACCAAGGTGACATGCTCACGGGTCGGCGCAGGTGACGGACCGGCATGCACCAAATCCATGCCGATCACAGGGGGGGCGGGTGCCGTCTTTTTCTCTTCTGTTGCGATCTCTTTGGGCTTGGGTGTGGATTCCGGTTTGGCTGCATCGTTCTGAACGTTCTTGTTGGCCGGCGGACGACCAATGGCCACGGTCAAAGAGCGGGCAACA
Organism: Magnetococcales bacterium; assembly: GCA_011089965.1. Lineage (GTDB taxonomy): Bacteria > Pseudomonadota > Magnetococcia > Magnetococcales > Magnetaquicoccaceae > Magnetaquiglobus. The sequence continues at coordinate 31,277 of JAANAU010000019.1, read as the reverse complement.
GGAGCAGAACGGCCATTGGGAGCAGGGGAACCTTTCTCCCGGGTGTCCGGATTGGTCATGCGAAGCCTCCTGGGATCTGACGCAACACCTCATCCGGCTTGCCGGCGAGACGCAAATAACCCTGATCGAAATAGAACACCTGATCGGCAATACGCACATGACTGGGCCGATGGGTGACAATGAAGATGGTACGGCTGCCCCGCCACTCTTTGACAACACGAATGAATGCCTGATCGTCCTCCCACCCCAGGGCATTGGCCGGTTCATCAAACAACATGATCTGGGAAGGCTTCAGATAGGCGCGTGCCAGTGACAGCTTTTGCACCATGCTGGCAGGCAGTTGGGCCGATTTCTGATCCCCGACCCGGGTCCAGAATTTCTTGGGCAGGGCCATGATCTCATCATACACCTGTGCCTTGCGGCATGCCTCTTCGATATCCTCATCCGAGGCCGTGGCATGGGCCAGACGAAGATTCTGGGCAATGGTGCCATAGAACAGATTGCACGTCTGCGGAACATAGGCCACGGCATGCCGCAGTTCGATCACGTTCATCTGCCGGATATCCAGACCATCGATGCGGATACTGCCAGCCTGCGGGGTATACAATCCGGCCAACAGTTTGACTACAGTAGATTTTCCGCAACCGTTGGCACCAATCAATGCCACCACCTGACCCGGTTCCACCTCAAAGCTGACCCCCATCAATGCGGGTTCCGCCTCTGGAACATAACGAATACTGACCCGTATAAAAGAGATATGGCCGCGAAAGCTCTTGATCGGCTCAATGGCGGTATACTCCTCCCGTTCCGGAGTGACGTTCATCAACCCATTGATCTGGGTGATACTGTAACGCACCTGTTCCAAACGGGTCATGGCGATGAACGCACTCTGGATCGGAGCCAACACCCGCCAGACCAAAACCATGGAGGCCACCAGACCACCGGTGGTCATGGAGTTGTCCAACACCCGGAACACACCCAGTCCGATCACGGTCACCCCGGATCCGACAATCAGCAACGAAGAGAGCGCATTGACCGCTGCATTGATGAGCGCGGTCCGGAAGTTGGCCATGGCCGCATTGGCAGAGAGGTGCCGGAACCGTTCCAGCCAGATCGGTTCCATGCCGCCGTATTTCAAAGCGCGCATGCGACCCAGCGCCTCAACCACAAACTCCTGCTTGCGGCTGCTGGCACGCCGCGAGCGGGCCTCCTCACGCGCCACCATGGGCATCATCACCACCCACATGGCCACAAACAACGCCATCGTCACCATGGGCACCAGGGCCAATGGACCACCGAGAATGGCAATGACCACAAAAAACACAATCGAAAAAGGCAGCTCAAAAAAAACCATCATCAATGGTCCGGTGAAAAACTCCCGCACGGCATCGAAATCCTTGATGCGTGCCACCTGTGACCCGGTGGGAGCGCGTTCGGTAAAACTCGGCGTCAAAGAGAGGATGCGCATGAAAATGGCGTTGCTGACAATGCTGTCCAAACGGGAACCGATATACATGAGCATTTTGGTGCGCAGTTTGCGCATCATCCACTCAAATGCCAACACGATCCCAATCCCGATCAACAGATAGCTCAAGGTCTCCAGGGATCCGCTGCCCACCACCCGATCATAGACGGCCATGGTAAAAAGCGGGGGGGCCACCTGCAACAGAGTCACGGCAAAAGTGACCATGAAGATGTAAAAAATCAACTGCCGGAACCGTTCGGCCACCACCCGGAACCAGCCAAGACGCTTCTGCACGGCAGCACGTTCCGCCAGATCCATGGTGGCAAAAAAGTAGGTCGTACCAGCCATGTATGACAACGGCAACCGTTCGACCTCGCTGGTGGCACCATTGAAAATGATCCACTCGGTGGCTTTGCGCTTCAGCAGCACGATGCAGGGTTGGTGATCCGGAACAAACAGACAGGGCATCAAACGAGGATCAATGGTCTGCGGATCCAAACGGGCCGGACGGCTCACATAGGTGAGATTGGCCATCATGTTGCGCAGACCCGTCAGATCCAAAGTCTCGGCAAAATGCGGCAAGGCTTCGGCCACATGACGCAAATCCCCGCGATACCCCAATGCCATCAACAAAGGGATCATGCAGGCCCCAAAATCGGAAAGCTGGGCAAACTCTGCCAACAGACCGGTAATCGGCTGGCGCGGACGGATCATGTAACGGACCGATTCCAGTTCCAGATCAGATTGCGGCAGAGTCTGGTTCATGGATCAACCTCCTGCCACGGGTGGGACCGGAGGTTTGGTCGGGGCTGGTGTAAACGGTGCCCTGGGGGGCTTGAGACGCAACGTCCCATCCTTGAGTTCGTACACCCGATCCGCAATCTTTTCCAGAGAGGGACGATGGGTCACCATGATCAAGGTCACTTTGCCATGCATGGACTCCAGAACAGCCTTGAGGCGTTCATCCCCATGACTGTCAATGGCGGTATTGGCCTCATCGAACAATACAATGCGCGGATTGGAGACCAGAGCACGCGCAATGGTGATCCGTTGCTTGATGCCGCGCGGAATCGATTCATCGGCACCGTCATCCACGATGGTTTCAAATCCTTTGGGCAGCTTGGAGACGAAATCCTCCAACTGGAGCCGGGCCGCCACTTCCAATGCTGCCTCTTCGCGCTCCGGACGAAACATGTGGATATTATCCAGAATGGTGCCCTTGAAAAGCATACCCACCTGCGGCATATAGGCCAATTGCGCATGCAGCGAGCTGGGATCGTATTGGGCCAGATCATAATCGTCAAGAAAGACCTTGCCCTCGGTCGGACGGATGGCCCCCATCATCAACCACAACAGCGTGGTTTTCCCACTGGCTCCCTGGATGGCAATGGTCTCACCGGGATTGATCACCAGGTTGATATTGCGCATCACCCACTGTGGCTCTTTGGATGCGGCTTTCTTGTCCCGTCCCGGCTCGCCGGACTCTTCGGGATAGGCGAAGCTCACATTTTCCATGGTCAGTTTGCCCTGGATCGGCGGCAGTGCCGGGGTGTCGGGAGGCATATCCGGTTTCAGTTCAAAGATTGCTTCCAGCCGTTTTTTGGCCACCCGAATCGTTTGAAAACGTGCCCAGATCCCCACAGCGCGCTGCAACGGTTGAATCGAGCGTCCGGCCAGCATGCTGCATGCCGACAGGCCACCGATGGTCAACTCATGATCAATCACCATGATCCCGCCAAACGCCACCACAGCCACGGTGGTCAACTGCGAGAAAAAAGAACTGAGATTCTGGGCATCCGAGCTTTGCATGCCGACATTCAGAGCACCCTGGGCACATGCCTCCTGAAGACGCTCATAACGACGCAGCATCATGGCCTCCATGGCCATGGACTTGACCGCATGGATTCCGTTCAGCACCTCGATGATGAAGTTGACCCGCAGGTCATCGGCCTTCAAACGCTCGGCCACAGCCCGATGCAAACGGTCGCCAATATACATGGTAAACAAAAAAAACAGTACAAAAACAATTAAAGGAATTAATACCAACCCCTCTGCCAAATGATAAATCATGAACAGAAAGATCGGCACAAATGGCAAATCAAGAATGACCAAAACCGCGCTGCCCGAATAGAAATCCTTGATGATATTGAGGGCGTTCAAACGTTCCAGGTGAATGCCGGATCCCACCCGTTCAAAATCGGCCAGGTTGATGGTCATGAGCCGCTCCATGGCACTGACGCTGGCATTGTGTTCAAAACGCGCCCCCAGCCAAGCCCCAATATAAGAGCGTCCCAGTTTCAGCAGCGACTCGGCCACCAATACCACAGCCAGACCGATCAACAACATGGAGAGGGTGCTCGTGGCATCGTTCTGCAAGATCCGGTCATAGACCTGCAACAGTGTCAACGGCAAGGCCAATGCCAACACATTCAACAACGTGGACACGAGCATCAGATCCCACAGCGAATCCTTGACCACGGAAAACGGGGTCAAACGTGTCGGCCAACCCTCATTGGAAAAAAAAGCGTCCTTGACCATGACTCCTGCTCCACCAAACCCGCACCATCCACAATCCTTATCGGATCAACGGTTCCGCATTTCAAGCGGGAATATCCATTTCTGAGGCATGCATCTTGCAAAAATGGTTGCCAATCTCAACCGTCATTCGCAACCAAGGGTGCTGGGCCGATGAAACGGACAAGCGTGACGACTGTATTGATCTTCTTCCTTTGCTGGAGTCGTGCCAATTCGGCATGGGCGATCACCCTCAGTGATGCCGTCAACGAAGCGTTACGCACCCATCCAAAATTCCTCTCTTCCGGACAGGAACTTGAGGAGAGCAAACAGAAAATCAATCAGGCCTTCTCCGGTTATCTGCCCACCATTGATTTCAACATGAGCAAAGGGCGGGAGTGGCTCAACACCCCCACCACCCGTGGCACCAGCGACAGCGGCTTGACCATGGAACGGGGCGAAGCCGGAATGAACATTAATCAACCGATTTTTGACGGTTTCAATACCGTGCATAAGTTGGAACAGGCCAAAGCACAGGTGCTGAGTGCCGAACACTCGCAACGGGAAGTGGCGGAAAATGTCACCCTGGATGTAGCCCTGGCCTATGCCGAACTGCTGAAGCAACGCCGGTTGCATGAGTTGGCCAAAGAAGCCACCCGTCTGCACGCGGAACTTCTGAGCAAAACCCGTCAAACCCACCAGCTTGGCATCAGTGCAGAGATGGATAACCGACTGGCGGAGAGCCGGTTGACGCTGGTGGAATCGGAGTTGTCGGCCAGTGAAGGACAGATCAGAATTGCCGAAAGCCACTTTGCCACCCTGATTGGCATGGCACCCACTGGCACTTTGACCCAGCCGATGGTAGAAAAGGTACACCTGCCCCAATCCCGGGAAGAGGCTTTGGAGCATGCCATGCGTCAACATCCCGGACTGCTGGCTGCCAAAGCCGATCTGGAGGCCACCCAGGCTGAGAGCAAAGCCACTTCCGCCACATTGTGGCCACGCATCAGTTTGGACATGTCGGTATCAGAGAGCAACAATGCTGGCGGCACCCGCAGCTATTCCCAGGATGCATCGGCCATGTTGCAACTCCGCTACAACCTGTTTCGGGGTGGATCGGATGCATCCAAATACAAAGAGAGCACCTACAAGGCAGCCCGCTTTCAAGACAAAATGCAAGAGATCCGTCTTCAGATCGAAGAGAAGCTCAACCGCTCCTGGAACGCACTCACCGCATCGCAAGCCCGCAAACAGAACCTGGAACGCCATCTGGAGACCACGCGCGCGGTCAACCGGGATCATCAGGAGCAGCACCGTCTGGGGAGCGAAACCCTGTTGGATCTGTTGAACTCCGAAACCGAACTCCAGGCCGCCAAACGTCTGCTGGTGGAAGAGGAGTATCAACATCTGATGGAGAGTTTCCGGTTGCTGGCGGCCATGGGAAAACTGAAGGAGACGCTGCTGCCCACCACCACTCCTGTGGCGCAGGATGTGGCACAATCGCAACCGGAACAAAACCACCCATCCAAATCCATACCTGCGCCGAATGTCACGCCGCTGTCCATTTCACCGGAAGAGGCCATGAGCGATCTGGTGGACACCCTCTTCCCAACCGAACCGGCCACGCCAGCCTCTGCCGCATCTGCGCCCCAGGCCACACAGTATACCATTCAGATTGCCGTGTTTCCGGAAGAGTCCACGGCAATCCAACTGATTGGTCGTTTGCAGAATAAAGGTTATGACATCTATTTGCAGGAGGTTCCTGGAGAAGGGAACAAGCCCTGGTTCCGGGTTTCGATAGGTCGTCTGGCCAGCGAACATGAGGTGCAACAACTTTTAAAGCAGTTCACCGACAAAGAAGGAACAGCAGGTTTCATCATTCCTGTTGGCACCCCCACCCACACGCCCACCACGCAATCCCCGCTGCCGCCCGCGGCCCAATCCTCCACAGAAGATGGGTATGCCGTTCAAGTAGCCGCCTATCAGGATCCTTTGGACACCGACAAAAAACTGGTCCAATTGACGGCCCAGGGCCATGATCTCTATTTGTGCGAAACCCGGGATGCCAATGGACGCGCCTGGCAGATGATCTGGATTGGACGCTTTGCCGATATTCACCAGGCCCGCTCTGCTGCCGACGCCTATTCCCGCGCCACCGGCGAACCGGCCCATGTCATTGACCTGAAACCGACCGCTCCCGGAGACTCCCGTGTCATCACCCGGATCGGTGCTCCGGCATGAAATCCTGTCAACTCACTCTAAACAGCCTCTGAAAATCAGGCCAGCTTGGAGAAGCCGCGTCCTGCCGCCTGATGGGTGGATTCCGGCTCTTCCCGAGGATGCGGATTTATTGGTGGGTGTGGGGATTTGGGTTCAAACTTCAGGCAGGGGCCACCGGACGAACGCAACACCTCCTGCCAGGGCCACAAAGCGGTCTTGAATCCCATGGCCCGACATGCACGGGGGTGATCGGCTTCCCAGGTGATCTGAAAATGGCGGCAACGGAGACAATCAACAGGTTGCGAGGGCGCAGATCTTGAGTCCTCCATGGTGAGGGATCCTTGCGAAAAGATCAATCCTTCCAGAACCGGGTCGAAAACAGCATCAAAATGGTGAAGATCTCCAACCGGCCCACGATCATCAGCGAGGCCAGAATGATCTTGCCAAAATCCGGGACGTGGGCAAAGTTGTCCATGGCTCCCACGGTATTGAAACCCGGTCCCACATTGGCCCAGGCAGTCAAAGATGCACCCATGGCCGACAGCAGATCCATATCCATGGCATTCAGCAACATGCCACCAAACAACACATAACCCATGGCCAGGATGAACAGGGCCACGGCATTTTCCAAAATTTCCCGAGGGATCGGTTGATGGTCCATCTTCTGGATCACCACCTGATTGGGGCGCAGCAGCCGGGTGGTCACGTTCGGAATGGTCTTGAGCAGAATCTGCACCCGCACCACCTTGATACCGCCACCCGTCGAACCGGACATGCCGCCGATCACCATCAACAGACCCAGCCACAATTGAGTGATCGCTGGCCACTGCTCCCAGTCGGTACTGGCAAAGCCGGTCGTGGTCATGATGCTCACCACCTGGAACAATGAATGGCGCACCACCTCCTCAATATTCCATTCCGGATTCCAACGTACCAATATCGCCACAATATAGGCAGTAAAGATAAAAATGATCAGCAAATAGCCAATCAACTCTTCATAGGTGAACGCCTTCCAGTCCCGAAGGACTATCACCCGATAGTGAATCAAAAAGTTCATACCACCCAGACCCATGATCAGGATCGCCCACCACTGGGCAGCCGGGGAGTAGTAACCCATGCTGAGATTTTTGGTCGAAAACCCACCGGTAGCAATGGCAGCAAAGGAGTGATTGACCGCATCATACAGATCCATGCCAAAATACATGAATCCAGCCACCCCAAAGATCGTAATAAGGGTGTACACCCCCCACAAAGCCCGAGCGGTCGAGACCAGACGCGGGGTCATGCGATCCTTGGTGGGACCGGGGACTTCGGCCTTCATCAACTGAGTGCCACCCACTCCCAGGAACGGCAGAATGGCAATAGCCATCAACAGCATGCCCATACCGCCCAACCAGTGGGTGATACTACGCCACAAAAGAATGCTCTTGGGCCAGGCTTCAATATCGGTCATGGCGGATGAGCCGGTGGTGGTAAACCCCGATGCCGTCTCAAAAAAGGCCGATGGCCAATCCATGCCCCCGTTGAACACATATGGCATACCGCCAAAAAATGAAGCCAAAAACCAACCGAGGCTGGTGACGAGAAACCCATCGCGCGGCGTCAACTCTGGACGGGCTTTGCGGGAAAACCAGATGCCCCCCAGAACAAAAATTGCAGCCAGTATGATCGACTTGACCAAGGGAATGGGATCTTCACCCAGATACATGGCCAGCAACAAGGGAAAAATCTCAAACCCCGCCACCAGGGCGATCAACAGGCTCATGACACGCAGATCAAACAGGAGATTCATTTGCGCCCCAAAAATTCATCGACCTGCTGGAAGTGACCGGGATAGGTGATCACCAGGGCATGATCACCCGGATGCAAAACCATATTGCCATTGGGCACGAACATCTGCCCTTTCTTGATCACGCCGGCCACGATTACGGTTTTGGGAAGACCAAGATCTTTCAGGGGTTTGCCCACGATCCGGGAATTGTCCTGGATCTCCATATAAAGGGCATCGAGTTTGCCATTGAGCATCATGGCTGCATCCAGCACCTTGCCATGGCTCAAGAAACGCAAAATCTTGCCGACTGCCGCGAGTTTAGGGCTGACCACGGCATCAATGCCAAGCGAAGGGGCCATGGTCATATAGGCTTCGTTGTCCATCAAGGCAATGGCGCGTCTGGCACCAAACTTGCGCGCCATCAGACAGAGAACCAGATTGACCTCCTGTTGATTGGTCAGGGCAATGAAAGTGGAAGCCCCCTGAGACATCTTTTGGATCACTTCCGGATCCGTAGCATCGCAGTGGAGTACAGCGGTCTCTTCAAGGATGGAAGCCAACTCCTGGCAACGTTCCTGGGATTTTTCCAAGATAAAGACCGGAATGCCATCCTTTTCGATGCGCGCGGCGATCTGTTCTGCCTTCCATCCGCCACCGGCAATCACGATCTTGCGGTGTTGCACCGGTTGCCGTCCAAGGAGTTTCATGATCTTGGAGAGTTCGGTCCGGGCGCCTGTTGTGATGAAAACCCGATCCGTGACATTCAGGATGGTGCGGCCATTGGGGATCACCACCTCGCCCCCTTTGTCCACGGCCACGATCAATGCGCCAACCTGGGAGAGTTCCTGGATCTCCATCAAGGGACGCCCGATCAGTACGCTCTCCTCGCCCAAACGGAATCCGGCAATGCTGAAGGAACCGTTTTCAAAGGGAACCACTTCAAAAGCCTGATCCACCTGCAACAGATCTTCCACCATCTCGACAGCGGCAAACTCCGGACTGAAGACAATGGCTCCGCCCAGATGGTCACCATTGGAAAAAGCCGGATTTTTGAGGAACTGTTTCTTGCGTACCCGAGCGATGATGCGGGCTTTGGGATTGACCGACCGGGCCATGAGCAAGATGATGATGTTGCTTTCATCCGAATTGGTGACTGCCAGGATCAAATCGGCTTTATCAAACCCGGCCCCGATCAGAAACTCCCCGTCTGAGGTGTCTCCATGCAGGGCCTGCAAATCCATGGTTTCTTGCAGGTGTTTGATGACTCCGAGATCATTATCGATAACAACAACGTTATGACCTTCTCCAGAGAGACTTTTGGCCAGGGAGATCCCGACCACTCCAGCCCCGACAATTACGATCTCCATACCCGCCTGCCCGATTCCAGCGCATCACGCAACGATGTTGATAGAGGGACGCTCTTCTTCTTCCGAATCCAAGGGCATCGTCCCATGTTGTCCTCCACTCTTGGCCTGCTGCAAAAACAAAGAGTTGACCGCGCGCTGGTTGAGACTGACCTTGCCCTGCTTGGCCATCAGCAACCGTTCCTGAATGGTAGGCTTGTGACGGGGTTGGGGAAACGACTCTTCCCCACCTTCGGGTTCTTCTTCCTCTTCCTCATGACGACGGCGGGCATTGCGGCCTTTGGCATTCTGTTTGACATCTTCCACATTACGCGTTGCCAGCCGCTCCGAATTATTGGTGCGGATCTCATGGGGAACCTTGACGAGGTTGGATTGCTCCAACATCGGGTTGCTCGTCCCCAGAAGATTGATGGCTGGTATGGCGTTGAACATGACGTACCTGCTTCAAGGTTTTGTTAATCATCCAAAAGAGTCATCTTCTTCGGACTTTATGCTCTTGGTCAGGATTATCGGTTAAGCTTCCTTCAGGATCAACCCTTTTTTTTTATCACCGTCTCAACGCACCAGATTGAGCAGGGTTTGGTTCATCTGATCAAGCCGTTGCACCAGGATTTCGATCAGTTGATCTTTGATCTTGTGTTGCATCTGGGAGTCGAGTTGGGCCATAGTTTCGCCATTGATGGTGAAACAGATCATCTTTTCGTTGGCCACCACATCCGTGGAGCGCGGTCGTTGGGTCAAAAACGCAATCTCACCGAACACAGTGCCTGGTTCCAGAATGGTGATGACCCGATCCGGGTGGGATTTTTTGGTGACCTTGGCTGTACCCTTGAGGATGATGAACAAGGCGTTGTCCTCGGCCTCTTCGTGAATCAGGTAATCTCCGCTCTGGAATGTCTGGAAGTAACAATCCAATCCGAGCAGCCGCTCCTTCTCCTCTTCGGTGAAGGTCCAAAAAAAGGGAATATTATCGAGCAGTCGTTGAACGATCATAAGATGCACCTGGCAAAAAACAGGTCAGGGAGTGGAAAGGATCTATTGGATTGATGGAGACAATCTAACACATTCTGCCAGAAATGGGTAGGGCTTGCACGCATGAATTGCAAATTTTTCAAAATTTGGCAATCCATCCTCCACCCATGACCCGTGCTCCCTGATAGAAGACGCACGCCTGGCCCGGTGCTGCGGCCCGGATGGGGTTGTCAAAGATCACCTGAACCCGATCTGAGGCCAACGGAATCACCTGCACCGGAGCAGGGATGGCGGCATAACGAATCTGGGCCGTGAGTGTGATCGGAGCAGTCAGAGGTCGGGAATCCAGCCAGTAGAGCTGTTCGACCTCCAGCGTGGTGCGCGCCAGGGCAGCAGCAGGACCGACCACAAGCCGGTTCTCTTCGGGGTGGATGGCCACGACATACAGTGGGTGAGGTGCGGCAATGCCCAAGCCGTGCCGTTGGCCGATGGTAAACCTGCCCAAACCCGAATGATGGCCCAAGAGCTTGCCCTCCAGATCCAGAATCGAACCTGGAGTGGCGTTGGCAGCCAGACCGTAACGGGCAAAGAATGCAGCCCGGTCCCCATCCGGAATGAAACAGAGATCCTGGCTGTCGCGTTTGCGGGCCAGATGCAGGCCAAACCGTTCGGCCAGTTGACGGGTAGAGGTTTTGGTCAATCCGCCCAAAGGAAAACGAATCCGGGACAGATCACGCCAATGGATGGCAAACAAAAAATAGGATTGATCCTTGTCCGGATCCACCCCGCGCCACAGTTGTGCCACCCCATCCACGCTCAGAATCCGGGCATAGTGACCAGTGGCCAGATACTCTGCCTCCAGATCCATGGCCTTGTCGAGCAGCAGACGAAATTTCAGGCGCTGATTGCAGCGAATGCAGGGGTTGGGAGTCAGACCCGTTGCATAGGCAGCGACAAAGTCATCCACCACCCACTTTTGAAAGGCCGTCTCCAGATTGACCACATAAAACGGGATGCCCAGCGCCTGGGCCACATGGCGGGCATCGTGAAGATCTTCGGGGGCACAGCAGGTTCGTCCCTGACCAGGCAGACAACTCCCATGGTCCCAGAGCTGCATGGTCAGACCGATCACCTCCCAACCCTGCTCCACCAACAACGCCGCCGTCGTGGCCGAATCCACCCCACCCGACAGAGCCACCGCAATACGACGTCCGTTTCCGTTCTCTGGCGCTGTATGCATGGTCATCCGGGGGCAAAGAGATCAACAGGAACTGCCGGACTCTTGCCGGTCATCTGATCCCGGATGATCTCGGCAGTGATCGGGGTCAACAGGATGCCATTGCGATAATGGCCTGCCGCGACATACAGCCCGACCACGGAACTGGCCCCCAATACCGGCAGACCATCGGCAGTGGCCGGACGCAGACCAGACCACGCCTGGACAAAGCGCATCTCCGCCAATACCGGCACCATGGCATTGGCCATGGTGGCCACCCGTTGCAACCCACCCAGGGTCACGGCCTTGTCAAATCCCCGGTCTTCAAGCGTCGACCCCATGACCACCCGACCATCCGCACGCGGGACAATATATCCTTTATAACCATAGACCACATGACGCAAGCGGGGAGGACGACTCTCCACCTGAATGATCTGACCAGCCACAGGCTTGATCGTGGTCCTGAGTGGCGGCAGACCAGGGAGTTCTCCGCTCCAGGCCCCTCCTGCCACCACCACCCGTTCGGCATGAAGGGGACCGGCATCGGTCAACACCCCCTGGATGCCATTGTTTTCCACCAGCAACGCCCGCACCCGCTCCCCGGTGCGAAACACCGCTCCCAACCGGGCTGCCGCTGCCGCCAAAGCAGCCGACAAGGCCACCGGATCCACCTGGTGATCATCCGGGAAATAGCTGGCACCGATCATCTGTTCGGTCAAAGCCGGTTCCAACTGCCGTGCCTGTTCCCGGTCAAGGAGTTCCACGCGCAATCCGCGCGCCAACATCCATTCGGCACGCGCGGCAGCCAGACGTCCTTCCGCTGGATCCAGGGCCACTTCCATGACTCCGGAATCCTCATACCCGATGGAGATTCCCGTCAAATCCCACAATTCGCGCGCATACTCCCGAAACCGCTCCCGACTGGCCAGACAGAGTTCAAAAAAAGGCCCCGGACCAGAGACCTCGGACTGGGCACCCAAAATCCCGGCAGCCGCTGCCGACGACTCGGCACCAGGCAACGATTTTTCCAGCAGGGTCACGGCAAATCCCGCCTCGACCAACCGTAAAGCACAGGCGCAACCCATCACCCCGGCCCCAATGATCACCACCCGTTCCACGGCTCAACTCTCCTTTCAGGCTCCACCCGGACTCCGGGCCAAACAGGTTATGCGTGCCTTGCGCTCTGGATCGTAATGCCGCCATTTTTCCTCGGGCAGACTTTCATGCGCAACCCGTCGAAACCCATGATGCTCAAAAAAGGCCACCGCACGCGGATCCCTGACACAGGCAAACAACAACTCCAGATGCCGCAACCGCGCTTCCTGGATCAAACGGGTGACCAGCCGTCCTCCCACCCCCTCTCCCTGAAAACGGGTCAAGGCGTACAGTGCCGTGATCTCTCCGGCATTGCGACTCTGATAAGGTGCAGTGACCAGGGCGCACACCCCGGAAAGATGATGTTCGGCAATAAAGGCACCATACCCTTGCACCAATACGTCGGTCAACTCGGTATCGGTGCGCGGCAACAAGAACCCCTCCTGCTCCCCGCGCCGGATCACGGCTGCTGCGCGCGCGTAGTCATCCAGTTGCAGACGGCGCACCTGGCAATAGTGACGCCGGGCACAAAACACCCCGTCCCCTTCATAGGAGAACAACTCCCGAGCCAGATCCTGCAACCGACAGACGCTGACCGCTCCAACCCCCCCCAGCAGCCAGGTCAAAATGGTCTCTTGCAGTCGCCAATGCATTCCGGTGTGCCCATCTTGCGCACCTTTATGCTGCAATAAATGTTTCAAGCGGGTGGGATTGACAAAACTCAACGATTTTCCATGGCGATCCAACCAATCCGCTCCCCCCATCCGGTGCATCACCAGCACCCTGGGCAAACGCAAGGTGACACCCAGCATCGACACCTGCTCCAAAAAATGGTCCGCACTTTGGGCAGCCATTTCACAGATCATGAACACTGCCGGAAGACGCCACAAGGCGACAGGAATGGTCTCTCTCACAAGCTGCAACCGGACGATCTCTCCGGTCAAAAAAGCCGATACCAGCCGATCCAGAAAAGCCGTCACCTCCCCGGTCTGCTGGGCCAGAATCAAGAGTTTGACCTGATGCGCTGCCAGATCGTTCATCACCTCCTTGAGAACCGCCAGAGCATCGTGATCCAGATCACTCTCTTCCGACAGCACCACGGTCAAGGTCAACCCATGAAATGCCTTGAGAAAAAAATCTTTTTCCGAAAACTCGTGCATGCAGACCCCACAGGACGGTTGCTTTGATCCAGACTCGTTGTAGCAGGTTCCGACCAGGAGGGAAAGGAGACCTCCTCGTGTATTGACCCGTCCTTCATTCGAAAAATTCAATTAGTTATTATAAAATATAAATTTATAATATACGATACTGTCATTCATACGTCTTCACTCAATCAGCAAACACCTCTTGCAAAGATTCCGCACCCAATACGCGCACTCCCCACTCCTCCAACTCCAACGAATCCGCATGGGCGATCCGCTCGCTGGCCCAGACTGGGAGCGAACCAAAACGTCGCTCAAGTTGGCGGGTCAAAATTCTCGCCTCGCCGATCTGCTCTCCCTCCTGGCGGCCTTCCTGGCGGCCTTCCTGGCGACCACGCACCAGCAGATCTTGCAGCTTCGGAATGGCAGACAACTCATCATCAGGCGTCGTATCCACCAAAAAATCGAGCCATTCCCGACCCAGTGCAGCCACCTGCATCGGTGTCATTCCGTCCATTTCCGGATTGTTCCACGCCATGTGCATCCGTATCCTCCACAAGCCGACAATGATCTGTCCAAATGCTACAGAAAGCCGAAACAACCCGGTCTGACGGATTTTTTCAAAGGCTTTTCTTCTCTCCTCCTGGCGACTGGCAAAACACTTCAGCGGGGCATTCCTGATCGTATCTGCCAGTTCATTCAGAAGAATCAACCGAATCGTTCCACCCCAATACGGCTTACTGACATACACGCCATTGGGTCCAACAGGGACAAAAGCAAACCTCTCCAAAAAATCCAATCCGGGCGTGACGGCACTGATCAACACGCTTTGCAATTGCTGTCTGGACAACCCAGCACGATCCAAATACAGAATATCATACATCGACAGCCAGGAAAGCGTTTCCTCATTCAGGCTCTCGGTAATCTTCAACTCGACCAGGATATGACCCGCCTCCAGATCCCACAGCCCGTCTGCCAACAACAAACGCTGCTCCTCCGTCCAACTCCCCTCCTGGCGCCGGATCAAAATCAGATCCGCCTTGGGCGACGCAACGGTCACCGGCACCTCTGCACGAACCTCAATGCCAACCGGTTCCAGCAACTCTTTCAGGGTTGCCCCAACCAAATCATGCCAACAGGTGTTACCCACCTCACGTTGTCCTTCACACGTCCCTGGATCCATTGACACAATCTTCAGTCAAATCCCTGTTGTCGACAAGTCAGAAATGCACCACCGGTTCTGCCCAACCCAGACTCTCAACCAAAAAAAACAGCCCGGCGCGTCAACCTGCGCCGGGCTGTTTTTCCTCACAACTCCACAAGTCAACCGATCAGATCGGTTCGACGTTCGCGGCCTGCAACCCTTTTTGTCCCCGCACCACCTCGAACTTCACCTTCTGCCCCTCTTCCAGGGATTTGAAACCATCGGCCTTGATGGCGGAGAAGTGGACAAACACATCTTCACTGCCATCTTCCGGTGCCAAAAAACCAAAACCCTTGGAATTGTTGAACCACTTGACCGTACCACGAACCGTTTGCGACATACTCTTCCACTCCCGATAACCCATCTGGACCGCAGCTATTTGATTAGGATAAGAGAGTCAAACGGCCACCGTCCCCCCCTGCTTATCCCCTCTTGGTGATACGATACGGAGGAGACAAACGAGAAACAAGCAAATTTTTTTTATCTCTGCATTTTTTTGCCTCCACCCATTCTGATGTCTTAAGCTATTCAGATAACTAATACTCAGGGAAATTGCGTCTCAATAACCCTTCGAGATAAATGCGCTCTTCGGCAGTGGCGCGGGGCAACCAGCTCGACAACCAATAGAGCACACGGGCGGAACGGGGATCCTCAGCTGCCTGACCACACACCTTCTCCAACTCCAACAAGTCAATGCGGTCCACAGACTCAGGAATCCACTCATCCATCTGGGCAGCCAGCTCGATCTTGACCGCGCCATCCAAAGGGGCATGGGTCCGCCCCCGTCCGACGAACTCGCGAATCCCCATGCGACCATTGACGAGTCGTTGCAATCCATCGGCAGAGATCACCAGCACATACAGGGCATAACGGCCCAACAATCCCCGCACCGCACCCAGGGTACGCCGTCCCACAGCCCCACCAATCACTTCCAGTATCGTGTACTCATAGGACGGCTCTTCTTCCGGATCCGACCAGCCGGGAGCAATCAACACCACACAAAACAGTTCCCGATCCGTGACCAGATAGATATGCCATCCCGCAGCCGTGGCCAGAAGCTGTTCAAGACGCGCCAATGCTTCGCTGTCGCTGCGCACCCGTCCACCTGAAAACGGGGTGCCCTCACCACGCAGCAACCACTCTTCCCGCAACCCCTCCAACCGTTTGACGCGCGTCAGCAGGAACGGATCCCAAAGGCCGGATTCGATACTCAGCTCGCCAAACCCTTTATGCTCAACCTGCAACATCTGAAACCATCCATCCACATCCCGATCCGTGACTGCCAGGATGCTGACCAACCGATCCCGTACCGTGCCCACCGCCCCATCCAAAAACATCTCACCCGCACCAGAGAGCAACCAATCCCCGGAAATCTGCATACGTTCAGACATTTTCAGGATGAAGTTGCGCGACGGTTCCTTCCGGCCTGCCTCGACATCGGCAATATAGGCGCGGCTGACTCCGATCCGATCCGACAGCTCCTGCTGGGTCAGATCCAACTCCTTGCGCAACGTTTTCAACCGCACGCTGGCACCATTTGTGGATTTTTGCATCATCGCTTTATTTTTCGGAAATTATTGTGGCTAGTGTCCTCAATTTATTACTTCGTATCAAGGTACACCATTTTCATTGATTCAGCAAGTTGTTTATGCTATCCAATTGCAGACCGCATCAACCCAGAATTTTCAGGTGCTGCATGAGCGATATCGTCAAAAACAAAAAAATGGAATTTGCCAACCGATTCCGTACTGCGCGTCAATATGCCAGTCTCACTCAAAGCGCCCTGGCCGAACGGGTCGGCATTACTCAAACTGCCATTCACAAACTGGAATCCGGCTGTTTCCGAAGCTCACGCCGAACCGTGGAAATCGCCTTGGCCTGCCACGTCAACCCGGTCTGGTTGCAGACCGGAGAGGGTGAGATGCTGCCTGACAAGAATCTGGAGACCTCCGGCACGATGAATGCAAACTTTCCGGAAGGGGGACTGATCCCGCAACTGAATGCCATGGAGAAAAATCTCGAAAGCATTCTGCAATCCTTGGTCACCCTGCGTCGCCAGATCCGACGCCTCAGAGAACGCAAACGCATCCGCATGCCACGTTCGGAATCAGACACCAACGAACCGATCACCCAATCCCATTCTGCTGTACAAGCCACCTTTTGTATGGAAATTCCGGATCTTCCCGCACCAGACGGGGCACAGCATACCCGGGCAGACGAACCTGCAACCCCATCATCAACTCCTGCGCCGCCTGTTCCGCCACCCGAAAATGGGCAGTCCCGATCACCGGATCCAACATGTGAAGATAATAAGGAATAATTCGCAAATCAATCAAAAATCCGAACAGACTTACCAGAGTTGCCAAATCGTCATTCACCCCGCGCAGCAAGACCGACTGACTCAGCACCGGCACCCCCCCGTCCACCAGTCGCCCCAAGGCTTTCACGGCCTGTTGATCCAACTCCTGACGATGATTGACATGCACCACGACCCATGGCGTCAGCCGTGAACCACGCAACGTGGCAAGCAAAGCAGGTGTGATCCGCTCCGGAGTCACGACCGGCATGCGCGTATGCACCCGCAATCGTGTGACATGCGCCAATGCGGCCAAGGCCTGTATCAACCGACCCAAACGACGATCCGACCAGGTCAAAGGGTCGCCGCCCGACAGAATCACCTCGTGCAACGTTGAATCCTGCGCAATCCAATCCATGATCGGTCTCCACAGGCGCGGTTTCTGCGGCATGGCAACGTCTCGACTGTGACGCCGGAAACAGAAACGGCAATGGACCGCGCACTGCTCCGTCACTTTCAACAACACACGTCCGGCATACTTGCCGATCAGACCCGGCAGAATCATGGCCTGACGTTCGTTCAAAGGATCCAGGGAGTCTCCGGGCGCTCCCAGCAACTCCTCGCCGGAAGGGAGAAATTGACGCGTCAACGGATCATCGTCACGCCACGGGATGCGTTGTGCCAAGGCAGACGGCAGACGCATGGGGAATTGACGCTCGGCCTCCCGGGCTGCGGCAGAAAGTTGCGCCAAACACGCTGCCAAAGCGTGAGGGACAGGGTGTGTTTGCGCGGCAATTGCGCTATACTGGGGATTGGAACCCATGCTTCATCCCTTCATGAACCCACTGCAAGGAAATTGTCGTCCCATGAGCGATATGCTGAACCATAATCAACTGCGTCAGGGCACCCGGGTCGAGATCGACGAGTTGCCCTGGATCATCGTGGATGCCCAATTCGTCAAACCCGGCAAAGGCCAGGCATTCACCAAAATCAAAATCAAAAACCTGATCGATGGCCGGGTGATCGAACGCACCTTCAAGTCCAGCGAAAACGTCGTCAAGGCG
This sequence comes from Magnetococcales bacterium, assembly GCA_011089965.1. GTDB lineage: Bacteria > Pseudomonadota > Magnetococcia > Magnetococcales > Magnetaquicoccaceae > Magnetaquiglobus. The sequence goes on along the minus strand of JAANAU010000019.1, from coordinate 12,954 downwards.
GATGTGATCGACAAGGAGATGCAGTTTCTCTATCTTGACGGCGAATTCTGGCACTTCATGGACCCGGCCAGCTATGAGCAATCCGCACTGGACGAAAAACAGGTCGGTGAAGCCCGTCTCTGGCTCAAGGAGCAGGAGACCTATATGGTCACCCTCTGGAAGAATCGCGCCATTGCCGTCATGCCCCCCCCTTTTGTGATCCTGACCATCACCAAGTGCGATCCCGGCATGAAGGGAGATACGGTCACCGGCGCCACCAAACCCGCCACCCTGGAGACCGGAGCCGAGGTCAAGGTGCCCCTGTTCATCAACGAAGGGGAACGGATCCGCGTCGATACCCGGACCGGACAGTATGTCGAACGCGCCAAGGATTGATCCGGATCTCTGGCGACCTGCGGCCAGACCCCACGGGCTGGCCGCGCGTGCCCGCACCCTGCACGCCATTCGCACCTTTTTTGCCAAACGCCAGGTTCTGGAGGTGGAGACCCCCATTCTCAGCCGCCATGCAGCACCCGATGAGGCCATCGATCCTCTGACATGTCAGGGATGGCACCTCTCCACCTCCCCGGAAACCGCCATGAAACGGCTGCTGGCTGCCGGATCCGGTCCCATCTTTCAGATCACGCGCGCCTTCCGGGCTGCCGAATATGGACGCCTGCACAATCCGGAATTCACCATGCTGGAATGGTATCAGCCCGGCTGGCAGTTGCACGACCTGATGCACGAAACCACGCAACTGGTCCAAGAGATCCTGGGTGCCATGCCGGTCACCACCTTCAGCTTTGCTGCTGCCTTCCGCCACTTCACAGGGCTGGATCCGTTTCTGGCCAGCGATTCCGAACTGCGCACCGCCCTGCCTGACTCCAGCCCGCCGGATCTGAAGCGGATGGAGATGCTGGATCTGCTCCTGACCGAAACCGTCGAACCCGGATTCCAGACCACCGGGGGCATGGTGCTGTTGACCCATTTTCCAGCCGAACGGGCAGCCATGGCCCAAATCGACCCTGGTCCACCTCCCACGGCCTTGCGCTTTGAACTCTATGTCCATGGGATCGAACTGGTCAACGGCTATCAGGAGTTGACCGACGCCGCCGAACAGGCCTGTCGCCTTGAACACGCCAACCACCAGCGCCATCTGCTGGGCAAGCCCAAACTTCCCGTGGATCCCTGGTTTCTGGCCGCTCTGCACGCCGGGATACCCATGTGCGCCGGAGCTGCGTTGGGGGTGGATCGTTTGATCATGCTGGCCATGGGTGCCACCGACATCGCAGAGACTTTGGCCTTCCCGTATGATCGTGCATGATATTTGCATTGCCCTTGCCCACGCGCATCAGCGTCATCTTACACGGTCATGAATTGGGAGATTTTCACATGGTTTTGTTGCATTCACCTCCCGGAGAACTGGGTGCGTCCGCACCGGACTTCGCTTTGCTTGGCGTGGATGGCAAAAGACACACCCTGGCCGACTATCAGGAGAGTCCGATCTTGGTGGTCATGTTCATTTGCAACCACTGCCCCTATGTCCAGGCCATCGAAGATCGCCTCATTGCTTTGGCCAGAGAGATGGCCACCAAAAAGGTCAGTTTTGTGGGCATTAGCAGCAATGATCCCACCAACTACCCGGAAGACAGTTTTGTCAATATGCAAGCCCGCGCCCGCAAGAAAGGGTACACCTTCGACTATCTCTATGACGAAACCCAACAGACGGCCAAGGATTATGGTGCGGTCTGCACCCCGGATTTCTTCGTCTACGACCAGGAACGCAAACTGCGTTATCGCGGACGACTGGACGACAGCCCCCGCAACCCGGCTGCCGTACGCAAAGAGGAGTTGAAAGAGGCTATTCTCGCCCTGCTCGCAGGCCATCCGGTCTCTGCCCAGCAAAACACCACCATGGGATGCAGCATCAAATGGAAAGAGTAGTTCTTCGGAAACCCTTTCTGGTCACATCCCCCACAATCCGCTTGACAACACCTGGCTCAGATGGCAAGGTACATGACCTGCTCTTCTGAAAAACTCAATAATATTAACGAAAACTTACTCAACAGCACCAAGGATCGACCCTCATGAAAAAACTCTCGTATCTGTTCAGCGCCTCTCTGCTCTCTCTGGCAGCCATGCCGATCCATTCCGCCCATGCCACGCCGGAATATCCCTATCCCGAATACCAGTCCAGCCAGCAATCCCGCTGCCAATACGGCTACATCGAAACCCGTTATCTCAGCTCAGAAAGCAGCAGCCAACAGTGGACCAGAACCTCTGCCAAATGCGATGACGAAAAGACCGTGCAACAACGGACCTCGGTCATCCAAAACGTGACCGTCATCGGCAAACAGGCGGTCAGTGCAGTCCGTGGCCTGAGAAAAGCGATCGGCGGCACCAACACCTCGGCTCTCACCCAGTTCGGATCTGGTCTCTCCGCCGGTTCGGCTGGCAGCTCTGGCACGGGCTTGTGGGTCAACTATGACTACACCAACACCAATGACGACAACGCCTTGAACGAAACCGACCTCCACACCATTGCCCTGGGTGCGGACCGGGTGGTGCGGGAAGGGCTGGCCGTGGGTCTGGCCATGACCGGGCAGTGGATTGACCTGCAAAATCCGGGTGGCAACATGGATACCTCGGTCTATACCGTTGCTCCCTACATGGCCATGATGCTGACCGACTATCTGACCCTGGATGCCACGCTGGGTCACTCGTGGGTAAATGATGAACCAGCCGCCGCCGCGAGCTACGATACCAGCCGCTGGTTCGGATCCGCCAATCTCACTGCCTTCAATGACGACCCGAACTGGGACATCAGCTTCAATCTGGGCTATCTGTATACCAAAGACGATATAGAAGCCCATGGTGCCGTGGTCCAGAACGACATCAGCTTTGCCCAGGTCCATCTTGGTGCCGAAGCAGGCTATCGTTTCGGACAGTATCACCCCTACATCAATGCCACTTTCCAGCAGGATCTGGTCTACAAGGCCAACCCCGGCACCTATGACCCCACGGGCGCACAACTCGGAGCCGGTGTGCGCATCGCCATCCAGAACAACCTGACCGGCGAACTGCAAACCAGCACCATCGTGGGCCTGGACAACTATTCACAGTACGGCTTCATGGGCAACCTGAAGTACAGCTTCTGATCCTGTTTGCCGCAACATGCTGCGACTTCGACCCGAAGGGAGGTTGCTCCTCTCTTCGGGTTTTTTATTGTGTACCCTCGCCGCGTGTGCAGGCTTCTGGTCCTCTCCGACGGAACGTCTGCTGGCCTTGGCCGCACAACACCAACTTCAGAAAATCACCCTCTCTGCCGGACCGTTTCAATTGACCGGATTCTTGCGCAACCCGGAAACCGAGGTCCGGATATTGCGCATCTATCTGGAAGGGGATGGTCTGGCCTGGAGCAATCGCACCACCCTCTCCCCGGACCCCACCCCGACCGACTCACCGGTCTTGACCATGATGATCCGGGATCCGGCCCCGACTGCACTCTATCTCAGCCGTCCCTGTCAACTGGTGGGCGGGATCACAGCCGGGTGTCCGCCCCAATACTGGTCCACCCATCGCTATGCCCCGGAGGTGGTCACGGCAATCAGCACGGCCATCGACCAGATCAAACAACAGGTGGACGCCCAACAGATTGGATTGATCGGCTATTCGGGTGGCGGGGTGATCGCCGCCCTGCTGGCTGCCAACCGGCAGGATGTCGCCTGGTGGATCACCATTGCCGCCAATCTGGATCTGGAAACCTGGACCCGACACCATGGTGTCTCCCCCATGCCAGAGTCACTCAACCCGACCCAGGTCATCGACCGGCTGGCCTCCACCCATCAGATCCATTTCATGGGAGGGCGCGATCAACAAGTCCCGGAAACCGTCACCCGCGCCTATCTGAACCGCCTGCCCGCCACCACCCCTCTCCAGACCCATCTTGTGCCCGAGTTTGATCACGCCTGTTGCTGGGCCGATCACTGGCTGGAACTGCTGACCCGGCTGCAACTGCCATAAATTTCCTGTTGACACAGAAACCAGTCGTGTGGTAGTATTCCCAATCAATGCCGAGGTGGCGGAACTGGTAGACGCACCAGACTCAAAATCTGGCGATAGTGATATCGTGTCGGTTCGATTCCGACTCTCGGCACCATCTTTTCTTCCGCACAACACTTTCTTCCGCACGCAAACCATCCTGGACCAGGATCCATCTGATAATTTGCATCTGTGTTTAATCTCTCGGGATTCCTTCATCTCATCGAGTCATGTACTCCCTGGCAATTTCCATCTTGAGAAATTCCTGTTTCATCTCGGTATAACCACATGAAGCACGTGATTGCCAGCCGTCAAGGAAATGATCCGCTTGACTGTATGTACATTTGACAGCACAATATCCAGTATGGAATTGATGCCCACGGTCGCATATTGGTTGTTGTGTACACCTACCGTGGCAAAAATATCCGCATCATTTCCGCACGGCGCGCAACCAACAACGAATGCAGGCAATACGGGGAATAATCTAATGAAAAAAGAATATGATTTCAGCAATGGTCGTCGTGGTTCTGTCATTCCCCAGACCGGCAACAAAGAACGCATCACCATCCGCATTGATGCAGACATCCTTGCGTGGTTTCGAGGAATTGTAGAAGATGCCGGGGGCGGTAACTACCAAAGCATGATGAATGATGCCTTGCGAGCCTTCATGGAAGGCAAGCAAGAATCTCTGGAAACCACTTTGCGCCGCGTGATTCGGGAAGAGATGCGACTGGCAAGCTGAAGACAACGTCATAACCATGACCGCCACGTCTGACACCCTCAAATTCGTCCGCCGCATCCGTGATTGCGGTCGGGGTGAAGGAGAAACAGACGCAGGCAATCCCGAAACCTCTTAAGGAATACATTTCATAACAATTAATTAATCTTATTTTTTAACTCCGACTCTCGGCACCAATCTGTTTTCAAGACTTTTCTGAACCACGCAACGACCAAGCCACCTGCCCCAGAAACAGCAGCAACAGACCTCCAATCCAAAATACCCCCCAAAGCTGTCCGGTCAGCAGCAAGCCTCCTCCCAACCAACTGCTCCCAGCCCTCAAGAGGGCAAAACGCCCCAACACCTGATGGGCACGTTGACGCTGAGGTGTCGGCATGCCAGGCCATACCCACATGGGCAACAGATGGGTCAAAGCTCCCATGACCAAAGGAAACAGAAACCATGTGACAAACAACTCCACCGACACATGACCGTTTTGCCACAACGCACTGCCCAAAGTCACACAAAATCCCAACAACGCCCCAAGCAGAGAAACCGCAGCCCCACCCAATTGCACCACACTTGACACATGCCCCAACAAAGGACGTACCAGACCGACCACCACCCATCCCCACAGCCCGATTCCCAACACACTCCACCACACGCTCTGCACCGCCGCCCCGGCACTCATGACCATCACAGCCATCACGGCATATTTCAGATCACGGCGCAACCGCAGGCCAGCCTGTGGATCGGCATACCCCCCTGCTGTCGGCAACAACACCTCCAGCGTGCCGATGGCCGCCAACCCGACAAAACCCAACAGGTTGAGATGACGGTGAATTGCACGCAACCACGCCCATGCCTCTGGCCACATCCATGCCACCAGAATGGCCAACGTACCCAACAACAGACAACCACTGGCCGCCATGTACCAATAAAGCCCGGGATGAGGAGATCCAAATGCACGCGCAGCGCGCCGGATCATCCAACCCAGTGCCACAACCACCACCAACCAGACCAGTGGCACCGCCACGGCCACCAGCCAGAGAGATCCAGACACGGCCCACACCGCAACCACTCCGGCACCCATGGCCACCCATGGCAACAGGGAGATCCCCATCGGAATCGTACCACTCCGGGTCAAAACCGGCGTAAAGTAGACCATGGCAGCCACGATCAACGGCATGGCCCCGATGGCCAGCATCACATGGAGCCACACCGCCCCAGTGACCGGTCCCTGCCAGCCCACAACCCCCAGAAAAGCCAACAAGGCCGCAATCCCGAACGGAACCGGAAAACGGGTCGCCCACATGGGATCATGAACCGGATCTCTCATACTGACGAATGGTCGGAAGCAGCAGAGTCCGACACCACAAGGCTATCATGATCCATCGCTTTCAACTCATGGTAGATCTCCTGCAAATCCTGACGATTGACATGCAATACCCAGGCAAAGACCCCTATTCCCAATACAACAGTAATAATCAACATGCTCATTGTCCGCACTCCCATGCTGGTCGGTTCATCTTTCTGACAGTCGATTCCATCGTACCAAAAACCGTCTCAACAATCCACAACGCCATGCAGATTGTTGACCTCAATCCCATTCACGGCTCCCGCAACCCTTCATCCAACGTACGAATCAAAGGATACAGAAAATAAGACAGAATCGTACGCTTGCCCACCACGATTTCCGAAACCAGAGTCATGCCAGGCAACAGCTGATAATTTTCAGGAACCCCACGCAGACTCTCCTTTCCCAGATCCAGCCGTCCCAGATAATATGCTTCATTTCCTTTAGTGATCAAGGCGTTTTGCTGGCGCAAGAAGGCATCCTGGCTGACCGTACGCAACGTGGCGGGCAGGGTGCCATGTTTCTGGAACGGAAAGGCATCCAGCTTGATGCGCGCCCGATCCCCGGCACGCAACAGACCGATATCCGGACTCTCCACCTCGACCTCGACTTCCATCGGGGCATCGAGAGAGACCAGGGTCAACAACGGCTCGGCCTCCCGGACCACAGCACCGATGGAACGCTTGGCCACATCCAGGACCACGGCATCTGCCGGAGCCACCAGATTGACCAGTTCACTGCGGCGCTCCGCCTTGCGCAACTGATCCTTGACCCCGTCCAGCTCCCATTTGGCCGCCACCCGCTCCTCTGCAATCTTTTTGCGCCATTCGCTCTGGAAAGTCTCCTTCTCGGATCGAATGGCATCCATCTCTTTCGCCAACTCTTCGGCCCGGTTGCTCGCCTGTTCCAACGAATGTTTGATCGCCAGGGATTGATCCTGGGCTTCCAGGATCTTCAACATCGAACCGGTTCCCTCACTGCGCAAACCGGAAAAGATGTCCACGATCTTGAGTACATTTTCACGACGCTCGCTCAATACCTGGCGATCCTTGAGATTGGTTTTCAAGGACGCATCCAGACGGGCCATGGCTGCACCGTACTGTTGAATCCGAGCACCATAAAACTGCTTGCGCTCCTCGAAAAGCTGCTTCTGGATCGCCCCTTCCTGGGTCTCTTCGGGCTGGAAATCCGTACCGGCCAATTCGGCCTCGCACCGGGCCACCAGTGCCGAAAGACTCTGCAACTTCCCCTGCAACTGATTGAGATCGGCAGAGGTGAAGGTGGGATCCAGCAAACCCAACACCTCCCCCTTTTTGACCACCTGGCCAACCTTGACCAGGATGGAGCGGACCACCGAGGTCTCCAAAGGCTGAACCAGCAGGGTGCCACCCACCGTCACCAACCGTCCCCGCGCCACCACGATCCGATCCAGCTCGGAGAAGGCCGACCACAATACAAACGTGACAATCAATCCCACCAGCAGATACAACACGCTTCTGGCACCACGCGGCAACTCTCTGGCCTCGATCCCGTCCGCATCCGGCAGGAAGTCACGCGCCATCTTGGGCAAAGTTTCCTCGTTCATCGTTTGTTCTGCAATTCCCATAATTGTCGATAGGGAGCACACTTTTCCAACAGGACCGCGTGAGGAGCCAAGGCCTGGATCCGCCCTTCCTCCATGTAGGCAATGCCCTGACAACGCACCAGGGTATTCAACCGGTGGGAGACGATGATCACCGTCCGTCCAGCCGCGATTTTTTCCAGATTCTGAAACACGATCACTTCGCTTTCCGGATCCAGGGCACTGGTCGCCTCATCCAGGATCAAAATCGCCGGATTGGGCAACAGGGCGCGGGCAATGGCCAGCCGTTGTTTCTGTCCCCCGGAGAGGTTGGCGGCATTCTCTTCCAGCGGGGTGGCATAGCCCTGGGGCAGCTTTTCGATGAACTCCACCGCACCTGCGGACTGGGCAGCGGTGACGATCTCTTGCAGCGTGGCATCGGGTTTGGTCACGGCAATATTTTCGCGAATCGTACCCCGGAACAGAAAGTTGTCCTGCAACACCACACCGATCTGACGCCGCAGATGGGGCAGTTCGATCTCCCGCAGATCCACGCCATCGATACGGATGATCCCTTCCTGGATGGCATACAACCCCTGGATCAAACGGGTCAAACTGGTCTTGCCCGATCCGCTCTTCCCCACGACCCCAAGTACGCCACCTGCCGGGATCAGCAGTGACAGCCGATCAATCGCCGGAGCCGGTCTGTTGGGATAACGAAAGGTCACCTTGTCGAACTCGATGCGCCCTTTGATCTCCGGGGTCAGACCGCTGGTCTGATGACGGCTTTCCGGCGGATGGTTCATCACCGTGGCCAACATGCGCACCGAAAGGGCGGTCTCCTGATAATCCTGAATCAAAGCCACGATCTGCACCAGAGGAGACACCACCCGACCCGAAAGCATCTGAAACGCCACCAGCGCCCCCACGGTCATCACCTGATCAAAGACATCCCCGGCACCGACGACGATCACGGCAATGACCATCACCTTTTCCAGAAACTGCACCAGGGTGTTGGCCACCATGGCGATCTGGCCGACGTTGAAGCGCATCAACACCGCCTGGGCCGCGCGTTGGTTCCAGTGTTGTTGTTTAAACGGCTCGATGGCAGAGGATTTGATGGTACGCATGCCGGAAATGGTTTCCACCAGCACTGCCTGTTGTTCGGCCTCGGCCTGGTAGAGATCCCGCAACGCACGCCGGAAAGGACCAAGCAGGGCAAAAATCACCCCGGCGATCACCAATGCAAAGGCCATGGTCACAAGTGTGAGCTTGGCGCTGTAGAAGGCCAGCAACGGAACGAACACCAGCAGGGCACTGGCATCGAGCAGGGTCAGAAACAGTCTGCCGGTCAAAAACTGACGGATTTTTTCCACCTGTTGCAGATGACGCACGGTCACACCGGCAGAAGTGGCCTCAAAATAGTCGATGGGCAGGCTCAACAGATGGCTGAAGGTGCGACTGGAGAGCCGGATATCGATCTTGCTGGTGGCAAACAGCAATAAATATTGCCGCAATACGGAAAAGACCGCCTCGAAAAGCAGCGCACAACCGATCCCGACCGTCAATACGGTCAGGGTGGACTGGTTCTGATGGACCAACACCTTGTCGATGACCAACTGAAAAAAAATCGGTGTTGCCAAAGCCAGTATGATCAACAAAACAGCCGCAAACGCCACATCCATGAAGAGTCGTTTCTGACGCAACAACTCAGGCACGAACCAACGCAAACTGAACGGTTGCTCCTCGTCGGTCAGTTTGTACAGACGTTTGAAAAACAGAACCTCTTTGGACCATGCCTCCAGAAAACGCTCTTTTTCCAGCAGAAAGATCCCCAGTTGCGGGGTCATGGGATCGAAGATCGCGACCGCTTCAGACATTTTATTGTGGCCGGCCACGACCACGGAGTTGCCGTTTTTCAGACGCACCATCACGGGATAGACGCCATCCAGAGTGACCAACTCCTGCCAGTCAAGGGTGGTTGCCCGACTTTTGAACCCCAACCCTTCGGCAATGCGCACAAGCGTGCGCGCCTCGGGTTCTGAAGCTGGCAAGGCATGCTCATGCACCAGACGTTCCACAGAGGAGGTCAAACCATGATGTCCGGCAATGGCCACCAGACAATGCAGAGCGGTATGAAAAAAGGGTTCGGCTTCCTCGACAGGCATGCTCATGTTAATCTGCTGGCTGGAGTGGACCGGACAGAACCGGAGAAGGATTGTTTAACATAAAGAGACAACATAACCTCAAACATGAAATCGAAGGGGTCAGAAAAGAAATTGCAGTCACCAAATCCGGAACCATCAAATGGACCGCTGCCATGTTCGCCGCTCAGACCGCTTTGATCATCGGAGCGATGTTTGGCATCATACGCATGACCCCACCCCATTCAGCACCAGCCGTTGCCACAACCCAGGAGATGCGCCAATCCGTACCGGTTGCCACCATCCCCTCTGGGGTGAACACCCCGAACAGATGAACCAATCGAGATGATTGACAAAAAAAGGGGGGAGACAGATCTCCCCCCTTTGGGTAGTCGCTATGACCGTGACACTTACACTTACGGCTGCGGCTTGAGTTCCACGCGGCGATTCTTGGCACGTCCAGCAGGCGTATCGTTCGGGGCAATCGGCTTGGAAGAGCCAAAACCAGCCGAGGTCAGACGATTGGCCGCAATACCCTTGCCAACCAGATATTTCTTGACCGCTTCGGCACGCGCCTTGGAGAGTTTGTCGTTATGGGCCGGTTTGCCGGTATTGTCGGTGTGGCCTTGCACCTCAACACGCAGGTTGGGGTTCTGCTTCAAAACATTCACCACGCTGTCCAGCAGCGGATAGGCTGCGGGCTTGATCACGGCCTTGTCGGTATCGAAGTTGAGGTTTTCCAGAACCCAGCAGCCCAGATCATTCACCTTGGCACCAAGGGGGGTGCCCGGGCACTTGTCTTTGGAGTTCAGGACACCGTCCCGGTCATCATCTCCATCCACCGGGGCCGGAGCCGGGGCCGGAGCCGGGGCTGGAGCCGGTTTGGGTTCTTCCGGCTTGACCACTTCCGGGCAGAAGAAGCACTGGGTACCGATGGTCGAAAGAGAGCTTCCACCGGTTTGCGGATGCCACTGCGAGAAACCGTTCTTGCCCATCCACCCTTCCTTGATGGTGGTGGGGGTACAAGCGGAAAGGCTCAGAGAAATGGCACCAGCCAAGGCCAACATGGTGAATTTGGTATGTTTCATGGTTCCTGCCGACTCGGTTTGAGGGACGAAAGCTGAATCATAACAGATATCGATGATGCTTGTCACCTAAAATCGTAGCTTTCTCTAACCAAAGATCCAGCATCATCGAACCAGAAACTCAACATGCAAGTATGGCGCTCAACATTGAGGCCACAGCCATGCTGCCCCCCGCACGCCGCTGGAATCCCCAAAACGGGCCGGAACAAGTCGCGTGACCGGGGCATGGGCAAAGATATAGGGTTTCCAGAGTTGCGGCACAGAGTGGTACAGGCGGGTCAGATTGGACAACCCGCCCCCCAGCACAATGACGTGCGGATCCAGAATGTTGACGACCACGGCCAGAGCGCGGGCCAAACGCTGTTCATAACGGGTCAACAGATCATCCGCAATCCGCTCCCCGTTGGCCGCCCGTTGCACAATGGTTGCAGGAGGCAGGGCAGTTCCGTACAACTCGCCATATTGCCGACTGAGTGCCGGTCCGGACAGAAACGTTTCGATACAACCCGAACGACCGCAATAACAGGCCACTCCAGGTTGTTCATCCGGCTCTGGCCACGGCAATGGATTATGGCCCCACTCCCCGGCAATGGCATTCGGTCCGGAAAGGAGTTGGCCACCCACCACAATGCCGCCCCCCACCCCGGTTCCCAGAATCACCCCAAACAGAGTGGGCACACCGGCTCCGGCCCCATCCGTGGCTTCAGACAGGGCAAAACAGTCGGCATCGTTGGCCAGCCGGATCGGGCGTTCCAAAGCCGTGGCCAAATCCGCCGCCAGATCCCGACCGATCAGACAGACCGAATTGGCATTCTGGATCAACCCGGTCTGCGGGGCTATCGCACCGGGAATGCCGATTCCAACCGGAAGAGGAGTATGTATCTCCAACGTATGTTCAGCCTGGTGGACCAGCTGAATAATGGTCGCAAGTGTGGCGGCATAATCCCCTCCGGGAGTCAGGGCACGTTCCCGGTAGACGATGCGACCCGAACCATCCAGGACAACGATTTCGATCTTGGTTCCACCCAGATCGATCCCGATCCGCATTTCAGACCACCGGATGCAAAAAACTGCCGATCCGCTGCGCGACCTCGTTCACCTTTTCCAAAAAAAACAGGTGATCGGTCTCGGGCACCAACGCCAACTCGGCATGGGGCAGCAAAGAGGCCAGCAGTTGGGCATTGGCTGGCGGGACGATCACATCCAACGCACCGGACAGAATCAAGGTCGGGGTTTGAATGGCGGCCAGATCCACGGGCGGACCTGCAAAAAAGCGGGCCACGGCATCATATTGCAGCAACACCTGGGAGAGATCCGGTTCGTTGCGGATTCTCTGTTCCATGACATAATCGAACGTTTCCGGATAACGGGTGGTCAACACCGGACAGAATGGTTCCGAAAGCGCCGCCCGCACCCGCTCTTCCCGATGCAGTTGATAGATCATCGCCACCTGTTCACGGGGCAGGATGGGAAACAGCGACCGGAAGGCGGCACCATTGGAACTGGTACACATCAAGACCATGCGCGTGATCCGTTCCGGAACCCGTGAGGCCAGAAGCTGGGCAATGAATCCACCCATGCTCAGTCCAATCAGCCCAAAACGGGCATGGCCCAACCGATCCATCAATGCCAGCAGATCGTCGGCCAGATCGTTCAGATCATAGGGGAATTGGGCCGGAGGTGAATTGCCCATGCCACGGTTGTCCGGCAGTATAAAAGCATGCTCCCTGGCCAGGGGTGTGACCAATCGGTGAAACAACCAATTGCCGCTGGCAAAACCGGAAATGCATACAATCGGCGTCCCCTCTCCGATCTGTTCCCAATGCCCGTTGAATCGATCTGCCATGCCACTCTCCTTGGAGTTGATCTCTTGCCATCAGGCCGTGAATTCGGTTCAATGTGTAAGAGGCTGTTTGGTGATTCCTGAGCCGAGCACATCCATCCAATTATTGAAAAAAAAGAGGGGGTCTGGGGGATTCATCCCCCAGGGTTTTCATGTTTTCATGTTTCATAAATAATTTATAAATATTTTTATTTTATAGATTTAAAAGATTAAAGTCCCAGGGGCC
>JAANAU010000003.1 GCA_011089965.1 Magnetococcales bacterium | reverse complement strand
TTTGACCGGGTTGACGGTGATCGCCACGCTGTCGCTATCGGTCAAGGCGCCACCGCTGCCACTGTTGCCCAGGTCGCTGGTGGTGATGGTCAGGGTATCCGACCCGTTGTAATGCGACACCGGGGTATACACCAATCCCTCCAGGGCGCTGTTGATCTGAACCGTACTCCCCACCAAAGTGATGCGCCCGGAACCGTTCGCCGTCACGCTGGCTCCGGAATCCGGCGTCACGGTCAAGGTGCCATGCAGAACCTCAACCACTGTGGACACAGAGTCTGTGGCCCCTTCCTGTCTGGTATCCAAGGCATCGCTCACCGCGATCTGTGTACCCAGGGTGGATTGAAAAATCGCTTGCCCATCCTCATCCAGTGTCCAAGTGGAACGCTCAATGACATGGACCGGGGCATCGTTGACGGACTGGATCCGGATCGCAACGGTATCCTGATCGCTCATCACCCCTCCGTCACCGCTGTTGCCAAGGTCGCTGGTGGTGATGGTCAGGGTATCCGTCCCATACACCTGGGCAGTGGGGGTATACCGCAAACCGTTCAGAGCAGCATTGATCTGCGCCGCTGTTCCGGCAATCGTGACCCGCGACGAGCCGTCATCGGTCACGGTGGCCCCGGAACCGGCAGCCACAACGAGTGTGCCCTGGTTGACGGCAATGGTCGTGGAGATGGCATCCGTGCTGCCACTCTGTCCGATATCGTTGACATCGGCCACTGTGATGGCGTTTTCAAGGTTCAGACTGAAGATCAAAAAGGCATCTTCCTGTACCAACACTTCGGCAGTCGGCACGGTATTGACCGGAGCATCATTGAGGGCGGCAATCGTGATCAAGAAGGTGTCGCTGGTCACCAACGTCCCACCCGGACCGCTGTTGCCCAGATCACTGGTTTCAAAGGTCAGGGTGTCCGTCCCATTGAAATCCGCTATCGGGCGATAACCCATGCCCGACAAGGCGGCATTCACCTGGACAGAGGTACCGGTCAAGGTGACACTGGCCGTGCCATCCCCGCTGACGGTTGCATCCGATCCCGGGGCCACGGTCAAGGTGCCATGCTCTACGCGGATCAGTGTGGTCACACGATCCACGCTGCCCTCCTGATCCGTATCCGCTGCATCGCTGACACTCAACAACGTGCGATTGTCACTGTTGAAAATCAACGTGCCATCCTCATCGACCCGCAACTGCTCGGACTGGGAACGGTTGAGCGGGGCATCATTGCTCGCCACAACCTCGATGGCGATGCTGTCCGTATCACTCAGTGCGCCGCCAGTGCCGGTTTTGCCATAATCTCTGGTCACGATTCTGAGACTGTCTTCTCCATGGAGATTGGCAACAGGTCGATACAGCAGACCATTCAAGGCGGCATTGACCTGGGCCGCCGTACCGGTAATCGTGACGGTCGCACCATTGTTGCCCTGCACCTTGGCTCCGGAATCCGCAGCCACGGTCAGTGTGCCAAGAGAGACGCTCAACTGCGTGCTCAATTGATCCGTGGCTCCCGCCTGACCGGTATCGGTGCCATCGGTCACGCGGATCTGGTTGCCGTTGTCCGCATGAAAACGGATGCTGCCATCTTCAACCACAGTCACAGAACCGCTATCCAGGGTATTGGCCGGGGCATCATTGACCGCATGGACCGTGATGGCAATCTCATCCCGATCACTCAATATCCCACCACTGCCGCTGTTCCCCAGATCACTCGTCTGGATCACCAGGGTATCAACCCCGTTATACTGGGCAGTCGGGGCATAACCCAAACCCGACAGAGCGGCGGTGATCTGGGAGGCCGTACCGACCAGCGTGACACTGGCCGAACCATCCGAGGTGACAACAGCCCCGGATCCGGAGGCCACGGTCAAAGTGCCGTGGGCAACCGAAATAACGGTAGACAACCGGTCTGTCCCCTCCCGGGCCGTATCGGCCTGATCACCGACCTGCAACCGGTTGTTGTTGTCCACATTGAAAATCAACGTGCCATCCTCGTTCACCGCAACGGTTGGAGATTGCACCTGATGCACCGGGGCATCGTTCACCGCATTCACGGTCACGGTGATGGCATCCCGATCCTGCAACTCCCCTCCGGCTCCGCTATTGCCGGAGTCGCGCGTGTTCATGACAAGGGTGTCGGTCCCATGGAAGTTGGCATCCAGGGTATAAACCAGACCATTCAGGGCAGCATTGATCTGCGCCGCCGTTCCGGCAATGGTTACACTCTTGCTGCCATCCCCGGTGATGGTGGCTCCCGAATCCTCTGCCACACGCAGTGTACCCCAACTGGCGGAAAGCTCGGTTATCAACGCATCCGTACCACCCCGGCCAGTGTCAGAGGCATCGCTGACGGTCAAGAGCGCCTGATGGGCCGCATCAAAGGTTTGACTGCCATCCTCTTCCAGGGTGAATGTCGTGCTACCCAAGCTGTTGACCGGAGCATCATTACGCGCCGCAATGGTGATATTGATCGTACCACTGTGGCTCAACGTGCCGCCGGAACCGCTGTTTCCAAGGTCACTGGCTGCAATGGTCAAGGTGTCTGACCCATGCTCGTGAGTGGCGGGCCGGTAGACCAATCCGCCCAGCGCCAGATTCAGCTGGGCCTGTGTTCCGGCAATGGTGACGCTGGCCGTGGCATCCCCGGTGACTGTCGCACCGGATCCCGGATTAACCAACAAACTCCCCTGCTGCACGGCCAATTCCACCGTCAGAGAGTCGGTGGCCCCGACCTGGGCGTTATCGTTCGGATCACTGACCGAGATCAATGCGCTGTTGAGTGCAGAAAAGGTATAGTTGACATCCTCATTGGTCTCTATCGACTCATCCTGGATGGTCAACACCGGGGCATCATTGATGGCATTCACCGTGATGGTCATCGTATCCTGATCCGACAATATCCCGCCACTGCCTGTATTACCCTGATCACTGGTCGAGATGGTCAAGGTATCTGAACCATTGTATTGGGCAATCGGGGCATAGACCAATCCGTCCAGAGCGGCATTGATCTGGGCCGCCGTGCCAGAGAGGGTCACCCCAGCCGAACCATCTCCCGTCACCGTGGCCCCGGAACCAGAGGTCACAGTCAGGGTGCCATGCAACACCTGCAGGGTTGTGGACAAGAGATCCGTGGCACTGGATTGATTGGTATCGATTTCATCATTCACCGCAATCCGGGAGGTATTGGCCGCATTGAAGGTGCAACGGCCATCTTCATCCACGGTGATGGTCGCAGAATCCAGAGCGTTGACCGGGGCATCATTCACCGGGGTCACCGTGACTGCCACGGCATCTGTGCTGGAGCTGTACGGTGTATCTCCGCCATTGGTCGAGACATCCACCTTGTTGCCGGCACTCCCGGCACTCCCATCCCAGGCGCGCAGCTCCAGGCCAGAGGAGTCGGTGCCGTTCCAGTTGGCATTGGGCCGGAAATAAAGACGGGTATTGGCATTGGCAGAGAGCAGCAAGGCATTGCTTTCGCTCACCGACTCCAACGCGTTCCAGTTGGTTCCACCATCCACGGAATAATACCAGGAGCCACTGGATTCACCGATGCTGATCACGGCCACCCCTGTGGTGGCACTCCCTTCCGGATCGGTCATCCCACCGGTCAAGGCAGAGACCAGAACGCCAACCGCACCCACAGGAGCCGTTGCATCTTCGCTCAACGTCCCCATGGTCAAAGCAACATCCTCCAGGAGCGGAGCATCGTTGACCGCCGTGATCCGCACCGTGCTGGTGACACTGCTGCTGGTTTGATTCCCGTTCGTCCCGCTGCTGGCCTCATCGGTCACCTGCCAGGTGATGGTGCGCGTGGTCGAGGTGGTTGTGGGATGATCGCTGGCACTGCGGAATGTCACCTCCCGCAATGCGGCCTGGAAAGCGGCCAGCGTGCTGGGGGTGGTACAGGACAAGGTGAGTTGACGGGTCGAGGCATCAAAAGAACCGGTGATGCCGTTCTGAGGGGTGAATGCCAACAGATCCCCGACAGTATAGCCAGAGGAGATCGTCACCGTGGCACCCGTAATCCGGGTGCTGTCCACATCATCCACGATCACCCCGGCGTCAATGACCGTGGCACCATCATTTTCCGTATACGCGAGAGTGGCACCTGCGGTCACCGTCGGGGCATCATTGACCGCTGCCACGCTAATAACCGTGGTGGGGGAAGTGCTGGATTGAATTCCCAAACCATCGCTGTTGGCATCCGTCACGACCCAGGTGATGGTGCGACTGGTTGCCGCACCTCCAGCAGTCGGATCCTCAACCGTGCTGCCAAAGGTGACCGAACGCAACACACTTTGATAGTTGCTGAGGGTATCGGTCCCGGTCAGGGTCAAACGTCCGGTGCTGGCATTGTAACTGCTGCTGATGTTGCCGGTGGTGGTACAGGCCAACCGATCCCCGGCGGTCAATCCGGAACTGATGGTGATGGTGGCACCACTCATCTGGATATCATCCCCGTCACTCAACGTCATGGCATCGGAAATCGCCTTGGGGTTCTCCCCCTCGTTGTAATTCAAGGTGTTGGTGACGCTTATAACGGGTGCATCGGCTGTTGCCGTGACGTTGATGGTGCTGGTCACTCCCGTACTGTTGGCAGCTCCGATCTGATCGCTGTTGGCGTCGGTCACCTGCCAGGTGATGCCACGACTGGATGAAATCGCCGTGGGATCCTCCCCGGTGTTGCGGAAGGTCACGGAACGCAAGGCAGCCCGATAATTGGCCAGAGTGTCGGTCCCGGTCAGAGTCAAGACCCCATTGGTGTAACTCGCCTGGGTAATGGTCGCAGTCGCCGTGAAACTCAATGTATCGCCTGTCGTGTATCCGGAGCTGATGGTGACCGTGGCTCCGCTGATCTGGGTGTCATCGGCATCGCTCACGGTGACCGTGTCATCCAGGATGGCTGCCACCCCGCCTTCGGTATGGCTCAAGGTCGCACCAGCCGTCACCACCGGGGCATCGTTGACAGCCACCACGTTCATCGTGCTGGTATTGGTGCCGGTCTGAGGATTGGTCTCATCGCTGTCAGCGTCCGTCAAGGACCAGGTCATGGTCCGCGACTGGGCAGCACCGTTGTTGTTCGGTTCATCGCCGGTATTGCGGAAGGTGACAGCCCGCAGTGCCTCTTGATACTGGGCCACGGTGGCCGTGCCGGTCAGGGTGAAGACCCCGTTGGCATAACTTCCGGTAATCTGGCTGCTGGTATAGGTGGAGGCGAATGCCAACACATCCCCGGTGACCGTGCTCCCCAGAGTCACGGTGCCACCGGTGATGTGGGTGTCATCCGGATCGGAAACCGTCAGAGCAGGGTTGATCGGGGTGGCCGAATTCCCTTCGGTGAAGGTGGCCGCAGTGCCGGGCGTGATCACCGGGGCATCCCCACTGGCAGTGATCAGAACTGTCTGGTCTGTGACCGTGCTGTTGGCTGCCCCCGTTCCGTCGCTGTTGGCATCCGTTACCTGCCAACTGATGGTACGGCTGGCAGTTGTGGCTGTGGGATCGTCACTCGTGGAATAGAATTGCACCGAACGCAAGGCAGCCTGATAGTCGGCCTTGGTGGCACTGCCGGTCAGCGTCAATACACCGGTAGTGCCATTGTAATTGGCCGTGATACCGCTGGCTGTAATTGCCAGCATGTCTCCGGAGGTCAAACCCGAACTGATCCAAACGCGCGCCGAGGCCAGATTGGCATCATCCGGATCGGCCAGAACCACGCCACTCGCCAGTTGCACCCAACTCCCACCCTCGGTGTAACCGGTCGTCGAGGCCGGCATGGAGGCCAAAGTCGGAACATCGGATGCGGGGTGCAGGGTGATTGAACTGGTTGTGGTCGTATTGGTTTGCGCCCCAACGCCATCGCTGTTGGCGTCGGTGATGGTCCAGGTGAGGGTGCGGGTGGGACTGCCGGAGGTTGGATCATCATCGGTATTGCCATATACAATCTGCCGCAACACCTCCTGGTAGGCGGCCAGAGAGGCTGTACCACTCAAAGTCAACGTGGATGTGGAGGCGGTGAAGCTTGCGGCAATGCCGGTATTGTTCAGATTGGCCACGGTCCAGTCGCTGTTGGCTGCCATACTGCCGGTCGTGGTCGTAAAGGTCGGCATGGCCAGATACTCCTTGGCCGCATTCAGACCAGAACCGGACAACGCCACACTGGCCTGGGTCAACCGGGTGTCATCCGCATCCGTGACGGTCAACTCAGACGCCACACTGACCGCAGTGCCATTTTCGATCATCGTCACTTCGCTGCTCGTCGGCAGATCTGCCAGGACCGGGGCATCCCCCTGGGCAGTCAGATTGACTGTGGTGACCGTGGTCTCATTGGCCCGGCTGGTATACCCCCCGCTGTCCACCACCTGCCAGATCATGGTCCGGCTGGAGTTGTTCACGGTTGGGTCATCTCCGGTGTTGGAGAAGGCCACGGTGCGCAAGGCACTCTGATAATCACTGCTGGTGGCGTTCCCGGTCAGGGTCAAAATGCCGGTCTGGGCATCGAATGACTGGGAGATGCCGGCAGGCAACGTATTGGCCTGCAACCGGTCCCCGGCAGACAGACCCGCAGTGATCTTGACGGTTGCACTCAACAGATTATTGCTGTCCGGGTCGGACACGGACAGGCCACTCTCCAGAACCACACCCGTACTGCCCTCGGAATAGCTTCTCGTATTGCCCACGCCACTCACGCTGGGCAACTCGTCGGCATTGACAAGCGTGATGATGGTGGTGGCCATGCTGGAGGCAGTGGCCCCGACACCATCGGAGTTGGCATCGGTCACCTGCCAGGAGAGGGTGCGTGTATTCTCCCCGGTCAGATCACCCGCTGTTGGGTAATCCTGACCGTTGACATAGTTCACCATGCGCACAATCCCCTGATAGGTGGAGAGATCGGCGTTGCCGCTCAAGGCCAGCACGCCGGTGGCACGGGTATAAGTCAGATTGATACTTTGAACTGAGGCGGTCCAGGTGGTCCAGGTGCCAAAATTGGTGGCCGAAACCGGTGCCGTACCCCCAAGGAAGGTCATGGCACTGGTATTGGTCAGTGCCAGATACTCCAGGCTGGCATCAAAACCGGTGGCAGCCGGGTCGAGGGTCACGGTAGCGCTGCCCAGTTCGCGATCATCCGCATCGGCCAGAGTCAGGTTGGCTGCCACGACGCGCGCGCCGTCATCTTCGGTATAACCCCAGGTGGCCGGTGCCGAGGCAATGGTCGGGGCATCGGCAGTCGGCGTGATGGTCAGGGTACGATCTGCCGTGGAGCTGAGGGTTTGTTCGTTGTCCGTGACCTGCCAGGTGAGGGTCCGCGTGGTTTTGACCAGGGTGGGATCGTCGTTGGTCGAAGAGAAGGTGATCGAACGCAGAGCGGTCTGATACTGAACCGTTGTCGCAGATCCGCTCAAGGTCAACAGACCGGTGTTGCTGTTGAAACTGCCGGTGATCCCGTTCTGATCGCTGAAGTTCAAACTGTCGCCAGAGGTGAATCCGCTGCTGATGGCAATCGTGGCTCCGGCAATGGTCCCGCTGTCTTCGGTCACGGTCAGAACATTGTCAATGGCACTGGCAGCTCCGGCTTCGGTGTAGGTGATGCCGCCGGAACTCACACCCAAGGCGGGTGCATCGTTGACTTCGTTCACCGTGAGCTGGACCGTAGCGGCATTGCCGGATGAGAACGCGGTGGTGGTGCCGTTGGTGGTGGTGTCGGCGGTGGCATGCGCCGTGCCGCTGCTCTGGTCCCATGCCCGGAAGGTCAAGGAGGCGGTCCCACCCGTAAACAGATCGGGTTGATACCGTACCAGATCCGCAGGCTGGAGCAAACGGGCGGCATTGGCCGTTACCGCGCCCAAGGCATGCCAGGTCGAACCGTTGTCACTGGAGTATTGCCAATAACCGGAACCGATCACCGTGGAACCCGTCACCGCCATACCGGTCAGGGCATTCTGATCCACATCGCTGATGGCATGACCACTGGCACCTTGCAGGAGCGAGGCGACACTCTGGCCGCTGTTGTTGAGCGCATCTTCACTGATGGCCGACAGGTTGACCACCTTGGAGCCATCCAGAGTCGGGGCATCGTTGACCGCCGTGACCGTGATGCTGACCGTGTCATTGGCCGAACTGAAGGCGCTGGTCTCCCCGCGCGTGGTCACATCCACCTTGGAACCGGCGCTGCCCGAGGTGCGATCCCAGGCATGGTAGTCGAAACTGGCCGTGGTGGCATTGTTGCCATCTGGCACAAACCGGATCGAATCCGTGGAACGGAGCAACAGGGCCTGGGTTGTCGAAACCGTACCGATGGCGCTCCAGCCGCTGCCGGTGTCATACTGCCAGGTGCCATTGCCGCTGGAAAGGTTGTAAATGGCGATCCCCTCCACAGCCCCGGTATCCGCATCCGCAACCCCGGTCAAAAAGGAGCTGACCAATTGCCCGGCATTGCCGGTCTGATCCTCGTTCAGAGTGGTCAAAACCGGTGCGGCAGGAGTCAAAACCGGGGCATCGTTGCTTTGAGTCACGGTAATGGTGATGGCACCACTGCCAGAAATCGCACCGCCAGAGGTGCTGGTGTTCAGGTAATAGTTCAATGCTCCACTATTCCATCCGACAACCGCCTCTGGCCTGGTGTCTCCATTGATGTCCGCAAATGTTGGAGAAGTATAATAATTAGCGCTTCCATAATTGATCGACCCCAACGGGTTGCCTGCTCCGGTTCGACTGGTGAATACTGGTGCGGAAACGCTCCCAGTATTTTCATAATAATGCACATAGCCTAAAGAATACCCAAAAAAGAAATCCTGATCACCATCCAGATCAACATCCACAAAAGTTGGTGTGGTATACGTCAAATTCCCGGTAGAAACCGCATTGAGCGGATTGGCTGAACCGGTACGCGAGGTAAAGGTCGGAGAGGAGGCGGTTCCAGTGTTCTCAAAATAATAAATGACACCAGTGCTGGAGCCGACAAAGGCATCGAAATCCCCGTCATGATCGATATCCACAAAAGTCGGGGCAAGATAGACCCCTCCTGGTGCCACACTCAGAGGATTGGCGTCGGGCGTAAAGGTCGGCGCACTGGCTGTGCCTGTATTTCTGTAAAAGGTCATTGTGGTTGTATTGGGGGGTGCCACAAAGGCATCCTGATCACCATCGTTATCAATATCCACAAAATCGACCAGACCCGAGACTTGATTCAATGGATTGGAGACACCCACCGCAAAACTGGGAACAGTGGTTGAGCCTGAGTTCACGAAATAACGAATGGCCCCGGTCTTGTCGCCCACGAACAGATCCAGGGTGCCGTTGTTGTCGATATCCACGAAGACCGGTGCCGTATAGGAGCCAACGGTCAGAGCGCTCAAGGGATTGTTCGCCCCGGTTTGCTGGGTGAAGGTGGCCCCACTGCCTGGCAGATTGACCGCAATATTCAGAGAACGGGTGGTGGTTGGATTGTTGGAAAGATCGGAGAAGGTCAGATTCTGCAACAGGGCGTCCACGGCCACATAGCCTGGATTGCCGGTCAAGGTGATGGTCAGACCGTTGCCGTTCATGCCGCTGCCCGCCCCACCGGTCGGAACCGAACCAATGGTCGTGCCTTGATAAGTGACGACACCGGTTACACTGTTGAAACCGATCTGACCCGTACCCGTACCCTGGTTGCGGATCCCAACCGTATCTTCGGGTTGCAGGCCGGTGACCGTAATCGAACCCAGGGTGCTGTCCGGGGCATTCAGGACCACATCGGCATCGATCAGTTGGGGAGAGCCGTTGACCTGGGCCTCGGTAAAGGTGTTGGCATCCAAACCGGTCAAGGTCGGGGTATCTTCGACAGCCACCACGGTCAGTGAGGCCGTATCCGTTGCGCTGGAAAAGGCGCTCCGGCCCCCATTCACCGAGACATCGGTCTGTGTGCCTACTGTGCCGCTGGTTTGATCCCAGGCGCGGAAGGTGATGGCCGTGGCCAAGCTGCCATTGTAATTGCTGGCCGGAACCAGGGCCATGCGATCCTCGGGACGCAACAACAGGGCATTGGTGCTGCTGATGTTGGATGCCACCTGCCAGGTCGTGCCGTTGTTGATCGAATAGTACAGAGTCAGATTGGCATCGTGTGCGGTCAGCGCGATACCGGTCACCGCTCCGCTGTCAGAATCGGTCACATTGGTATCGATCACCACCAGCGAAGAGACCAGAGTGCCCATGGCACCAGCAGGCGTTCCCGGATCCTCGGTCACATTGCCCAACACCAGAGCCGTATCTGTCAAGACCGGGGCCGCATTCACCGCCTCAACGCTTGTGGTGATGGTATTGCTGGAAACGGCAATGGCCGTGGTGCCACCCCGGGTGGTGGTATCGATGGTCACCCGGCTTTCCGTGGCCGTGGCACTGGTGAAACTGCCCGAATAACTGTTGTCCAGGGCACGCACGGTCAACACCGGTGGGGTGCCGTTGTAATTGGCCACCGGCACGAAACGGACCAGGGTGGATGAAGAGAGCGCCAAAGCCGTCACCCCCTCTCCCACGGCACCGATGGCATGCCAATTGGTCCGGTTGTCGGTACTGTACTGCCACACGCCTTCAGTGGCGCTGTTGGCGGTATTGCCGATCACCGCCACCCCGCGCAAACTCGCCCCGCTGTCCACATCCTGGAAGTTGATCCCGGTCAGCGCCCCGATGGCCGCACCCAATGGCTGGCTGGTGTTCTCGTCCACTGCCGCCAACGTCAGATTGCCCAGACCGGTCGGAGCGTCGTTGGCAGCCGTGATGCTGGTGGAAATGGTATTGGTGTTGTTGGAGATGGCCGCAGCCCCCCCGCGCGTACTGGTATCGACCGTGACGCGCGTTTGGGAACCGGCAGTGGAGCTGAATCCCCCTGTATGGCTGTTGTCGATGGCGCGCACGGTCAGACCACCCGGAGTGCCACTGTAGTTGGCCACGGGCACAAACCGCACCAGGGTGGAGGCAGAGAGGGTCAGAGCGGTGGCGTCATCACCCACGGTGCCGATATCAAACCAGTCGGTGCCCCCATTGCTGCTGTACTGCCACACCCCTTCGGTCGCGGCATTGGCGCTGTTACCCACTACAGCCACCCCTCCCAGGGTGCCGTCCGCATCCGCAAAATTCAGACCGGTCAGAGTGTTGAGTGCTGCACCAGAGGGAGACACACTGTCTTCGGCCACGGCAGACAACGTCAGATTGCCCAAACCGGTCGGGGCATCGTTGACCGCTGCCACGGTCACGGTGGACGAAAGATTCAATGCCGTGGTATCGGTGCCGCTGTTGGCCGTGCGGCCGGAGTCCCTGATGGAAGTCAACGTGACCACCCGGTTGGATGTGGTCGTGGGATTGTCCGAACTGTTGCGGTATTTCATCCCCTCCAGAAGGGTTGTCCAATTGGCGGGTGTTGTATTTTTGAAAAAGACCACCGTGGCAGTGGAGCCGGACACAGAGACCAAATACCCATAACTGTTGCTCGGTGTTGTCCCGGTCGTACCGTTCGTCAATGAGATATTGGTCCCATCCACAACCAGCATCTCGGCTGCCCCATCCGCAATATTGGCCACGGTCAACTGCAATTGCTCGATGTTTTGACCGGTCTCCACCGTGCCAAAGGTGGCACTGGAAAACAGCGCAACGCCTGTACCATTTTCCGTAAAGGTGGGGGTGGCACCGGTTGCGGTCAGACTGGGTCGATCATTGGTGGCCACAAGCGTCAGGGAGCCGCGCATGGTCGTACTCATGGCCCCCCCGGATCCGCCATTGGCAGCATCGCTGAAAGTTGTCGTAACCACGCGCGTGCTGGCGGTGGGATTGTCGTTGCTGTAAATCGTGTAAGTGACCTTGTTCATGACCGCCTCAATCGCGCTCTGCGTTGCAGAACTGTTGAAGGTGATCACGAGATTGGCCTGATACCCGCCCGACAAGGTGGCCACCGTGGTTCCGGAAACCCCAACCTGACCCGTCGTGCTGTTGTAAGTGACCGTTCCCGCTGTAGCAGGCAACGAAATCAACTCGCCCGTCTGATAGCTGGGCAGAGAAACGGTCAAGGTGGCATTGGTAAAACTGGTCGTGGTATCCGGATCCACAAGGGTGGCGGATGAAAACAGATAGATCGAGCTGCCGCTGTAGGCAACGCCGGTATTGGTCCCCTCGGTCCAGGTGCTGTCAACAACCGCACCAGTGAGTGCTACGGCGTCATTGACTGCGCTGACATTCATGGTCTGGGTATACGTGGTACTGAACGCCGTACCATCGCTCACCTGAAACCCAAGCGTGGTGTAGTTGTTGCCATTGGCGTTGGTGGCCGGGGTGAAACGCAAACGACTGGCATTGATGTCGGCCACCGTGATGATTTGATTGAGCGTAACCGCGCTCCAGGAGGTGCCGTTGCTGTACTCCAGGGTGCCAACCGTGGGCAGGGTGGTAATCTTGACCGAGGCGATGGCGTTGTTTTCGACATCACTGTAGGTGCCAAAATCGGTCAGGGCAATGATCTTGGCCTGATCCTCGGTCACGCTCAGAGTGTCGTTGGTCGCGGTCGGGGCATCATTGACCGCCGTGACATTCAGGGTCAGGGTGAGGGCAGAGGCGCTGTAATCCGTGCCATCGTTCACCTTGAAGCCGATGGTCGCGTAATTGGTGCCACTGGCATTGGCTGCCGGAGTATAGGCGAGCAGGGATGCCAGAATGTCCGCTGCCAGGATCTCCTGGTTCAAGGCAACCGCCGAACCGTTCAATGTCAGACTCCCCACCGTTGGCAGAGTGGTGATCTGGATTTTGGACAAGGTGCTGCCTTCCACATCCGCAAATGTCCCAAAATCGGTGACAGCCAGGGTGATGGCGGTATCTTCATTGGTGGTGGCGCTGTCATTCGTGGAGGTGGGCAGATCGTTCACTGCTGAAACGGCCACATTCACGGCAATGGCGGTTGCCGAAGCGGTCTGACCATCATGCGCCTTGACCGTGAACGCCTCCAACGTGCCATTGGCATTGGCCGCAGGTGTCCAGACCAGAGATTCGCCACTGGCCAACAGTGTCGTGCCTGCCACCACCGGAGAGCCGTTCTTGGTCAGAGTGCCGCTGCTCACCGCCTCGACCCGGAAAGAGATCGGGTTGTTCTCGGCATCGGCCTCGTTGGCCGCAGCCGCCAGCGCGGTATAGGTGATGGTGTAGGCCGTATCCTCTGTGGCACCCGTCTGGTTGGAGAGGGTGGTCAGAGTCGGGGCGGTGTTGGACGGTTGGTCCGGATCCACCGGGGCGGTGCTGGACGGCTTGTAGACAATACCCGAACCCCCTGCCGAGGTTGTCACATTATTTTCCGCATCGAGAGTCGAGGTGGAGATCCGTGTGGGTGTCGTGGGAGTTGCAATGACCGTCTTATAGAGCGTGGCACTATAGGAATCACTCCAATATAAAACACCATTTGCGGGGTCAATCGTCAAATCCATAGGATAGTACGAAAGGTTAGCATAATCTACTAAAGTCGATTTTCCGGTCCCATCAAGGCGCATGTATTTGATTTCACTACCGTTTATATAATAAACACGGTTGTTGTTCACATCCAAACCCAAACCACTCGGATAAGTGCCGCTCATGGTATCCAGCGTTGTCACACCTGTTCCATCGAGATTGGCCCGTTTCAGGCTGCCATTGCCGTTACTCCAATCCATCTCCACCCAGTACAACTTGTTGTTGGTGATATCGATCTCCATGCTGATCACAGGATTGGCCAAATTGGAGATCAGGGTGGAAGGTGAGGAGCCGTCCAGAGAGGCGATCTCGATCTTGTGGCTGGTACCCAACGTGGTGGCGTAAAAGATCCGACCTGTGGTCAGATGGGTGGGATGAACGGCAATGCCATTCCGAACGATCTCGCTGTTGATGATGACATGCGCGCCGGAACCGTCGGCATTGGAGATGCGTATCCGGCCATCATCTTGCGTGAAATAGAGCCTGTCATTCACGATATCCATGGCCACACCATATTGATACAGACCCAGAGGGGCGGTGTTCATCAATACCTGCTGGGATGTACCATTGGTGGCAATGGACCGGATTTTGCCAGTAGCATAATCATCGGTCCAGATCAGTTGTGGCAACAAATGGTTATAAATGCGCTTGGCACCCGCCGGACTGGTGACTGTCGGAGTACGGGCAGCAGAAGCAACGGTCAAACCGGTGAGCTGGGCATCAATGTTGTTGTCAATGGTCGCGGCGGCTGTGGTTTTGGCAGCCAACCAGAAAACGTTGAACTCGGGGGTCAGGGCCTGAACGGCAGTGATGGTAAAACTCCCACTGGGATTATTGACCGAATCCCCCACTTTGGTAGTGGTATCGAACCAGTCATTGCCCCCGGTGTAATAGAGCGCCATCCGGCTTATATCTGCAACATTGGTCGTACCTGTGGTATTGAAAGTAAACGAACTGGCGCTGATTGGCGCACTCTGACCATTGGTGCCGATCACCACTCCGATCACATCCCGAACATACTCCCTGGGGATGGGGTTGATGGTCTGAATGGTGGTGGCAAAGGAGTAGGTCATGGCACCGGTCTGCTCACTGCCAAAAAGCTTGACCAGTGCCGGTACCGTAACCGTACCATTCCGGACATAACCCTGGACAATGTAGTCACCAGACGGAGTCAGGGCCACATGGGTGAAACTGTTGGAAAGCAATGATGCATGCGGAAAATGAATGGTTTTGATGCCATTCGTTCCAAACGTGCCATCCAACCGACCGCTGCCGGTATACCTCTGCACCTGAAAATGACCAATGCCTCCCTGAGTGGTGACCACGATCTTGCCATCGCTGGTCAGAACCGCGCTGGGCATATAATCCGCATCGCTGGGCCGATTGATATGCTGCACGGTATAGCCGTTCGTTCCAAACGATGTATCCACCGTGCCATTCGTATTGACCCGCATCAAGGTCAAGGAAAGTTGATCGCTTCCTCCCTGCTTGGAAGTGGTGACCAGAATGATCTTGCCATCGCTTTGGATCAGCGGACGCTCACTGTACGCGACATTCCCGCCCAAAGTGGCCGTAAAAACACCACTGGTGCCAAATGTGATATCCTGTGTGCCGGTCATCTTGTGAAGCCGGACCAACCGCAGAGCAGTGGAATCCCCACCTACGGCATAAATATAGTCCCCCGAAGTCTGAACCCCATAGAACGATTCATATTTCTGGACATTGGAATCGGCCTGGGTATAGCCTGCGGGCACATAGAAGTTTTTCCAGAACTTGCCATCACCATCGAAATTGACATCAAGATTGCCGTTTTCCATGAAACGCATGATCAAACATTCGTTCCAATACTTGGCATAGCCCGCCACCACGATCTTGTTGTCATCCTGGACGCTGACGCTGGTGAGGTGATGGACCTGACCGGAACTGCTCGGATCCAGATCCATGACCACCTTGCCACCACTCCCAAATGTGGTATCAATGGCACCATTTTCGGTCAAACGTGCCACCGCCACATTGGAATCTCCAGTGCTGGCCAAATACCCCATGCCAGCAACAACAATTCTATTATTGCTGTCAACGGTAATCGAAGCCGGAATATCCGTCGCCTGATACAGTGTAAAGGCAACCTGACCATTGGTGCCAAAAGTGGTATCCGCTGTGCCGTTGGCATTGAACCGGTTGACCAGCACCTTGTCATAATTGGCCCCTCCCTTGGTCAAGGTCAGGATTTTGCCCGCATGGGTTCCGGAAGGATAAACATACAAACCATCGTGCGTTCCGCTCACCGTGGCATTGGCATACGTCACCTGCGCATACCCCAAGGAACCAAATGTGGTATCAATCTGACCCGCCTGCCCGACCACGCCCGGCAGACCGGAGAGTGTGATCCCATTGTTGACAAGATCGGCACTCTCTCCAGCCGTGACTGCGGCACACCAGTCATCGGCAGCTGCCAGGTTGTAGCTTGTCCCTCCCATGGATGAGGTGCCATTCTTGTTCAAAACCGCCAGAAGAGCCGTCTTGTCCGCACTGTTCAAAGTGACCACAAAGGAGGTGGCACTGCTGATCTCCACATTACCGGAGGTCAGAGTATAAGAATTTCCACCCTGTCCACTGATCGAGAGCTTGTTGACGACAATGTCATTGGCGCTGCCGGTCGTGGCGGTGAGGTTGGTACCAGTCACGGTCAACAAACCGGTCGCGGCATCGTAGGTGGCTGAGGTGATGGTCGGACCGGTGGGGGCTGCGGTCGTGAAGTTGAGAAAGGTCGGGCTGGCAATCCCGTTGTGTTCCAGCCGGAAGGGATCCAGACGGCTGAAAATGTTGTTGTCCGCATCCTTGATCGACCCTTCGGCAAAAGTCAGATAATAACCGATGCCACTGGCCAGGTCGGCTGTGGGGTCAATGGTCAGGCTGGTCGTGCCCGAGCCGGTCACCCGTGGCCCGTTGGCGACAATCGACTCCACCAGGGCGTTGTCCGAAGATTTACGAATCTGGATGACACCGGTTCCGGTCGTGACCGTTTCACTGAAATTCAGCACGATATTGGCTGAGGTGGAGGCGTTCGTGGCATTGTCTGCCGGAGTGCTGGAGGTCAGACGCGGAGGAGATCCGGTCTGGGTAAAATACTTGAAATACGCACTCGGTTCCGCCCAGCCCTGGACCATATCCAGATCGCCATCATTATCATAATCGGCGGGATACAGACCGGTCATACGCACTGTGGTGATGGTATTGCCGCTGAAGATGCCACTGGTAAAAGCACCCGTCGCATCTGCTGCCGTATTGGTGAAAGTGCCGCTGCCGTTATTGGTCAACAGGTTGATCCCGACCGAGAGGCTGTTTCCGGTCTGATACAGCACATCGATATCGCCATCGCTGTCGAAATCACCAGGACGCCAACGTGCCGCTGCACCCACGGTCACAGTCGTCCCGTTCAGACTGGACAGGGTGGTATAGAAAGAGCCGTCATTGCGAAAAAATTTGAATGCAGCACTGGGTTCTGCCCAGGTCTGCACCAGATCCAGATCCCCATCATTGTCATAATCGGCAGGATACAAACCCTCTTTGCGAATGGATTCGAGCGTCACCCCGTTAAAAATTCCGCTGGTAAAGGCCCCGCCGCTCCCTGCTGCAATATTGGTGAACGTGCCACTGCCGTTGTTGACCAGCAGATTGACCCCGGTTCCCAAGGTGTTGCTCGTCTGATACAACACATCGACATCCCCGTCATTGTCAAAATCCCCGGGAACCCAACGCGTTGCTGCCCCCACGGTGACGACCAGACCATTCAGGCTGGCAAGTGTGGTAAACGAGGTGCCATCGTTGCGGAAATATTTGAACGAGGCGCTTGGTTCCGCCCAGGTCTGAACCAGATCCAGATCACCATCATTATCGTAATCAGCCGGATAGAGACCATCAACCCGGACCGAGTTGATGGTCACGCCATTGAAAATACCGCTGGAAAAGGTGCCACCACTCCCGGCGGCTATGTTGGAAAATGTCCCACTGCCATTGTTGACCAGCAAATTGATGCCGACACCCACCGAGTTGCCGGTCTGATACAACACATCGATATCACCATCATTGTCAAAATCCCCTGGCACCCAACGCGTCGCAGCACCAACGGTGGCTGTCGTGCCATTCATGGTCGTGGCACTGGTCCAACGTCCACTGGCTGGGGTCGGATCATCGTCCAGAATGGTGACTGTCTGTTGCTGGGTGCCGCTTTCGGCAGCACCGCCACCGCCACTGACCGCCGTGATGTCGATGATCACGGTTTCATCAACCTCATCGGTGGCATCTTGCACTGCCGTAATAGTCGCCGTGCCCGTGGTCTGACCCGCCGGGATGGTGATCGATGTGGAAGAGAGGGTGTAATCCGTACCGCTGCCCATGGCAGTGCCGGTGGCGGCAATCGTCACCGTGGTGCTGGTGGCCGCCGTGCCACTCAAAGTGGCCGTGACCGTGGAGATTCCGGCAGCCTCGGCGATGGTGGCGTTATTGACCGAGAGGGTGACGGAAGGAGGTGGATTGGTCGTGGTGAAGCGTATCATGGAACTGTTGGGTACGCCATACTTCCAGTCATAGCCAAGACGCATGCGCAAGGCAGCATTCGTGGCCGAATCGAGAAAGGCATCCCGGGCCATGGTCACGTAATAGGTCTGACCCGCGACAAAGGCCGTGTTGTGCGCCAACTGGATCCGGGTCGACGATCCTGTGCCGGTGATGGTGACACGCGCGTCATTACCGGCATAACTCTCAAATACTGTACCGTTGGAATTATAAATCGTGATCAGACCGGTGCTGCCGTAAACAGTGCGATCAACATTGATGTCGATTGCGCTTGTCGTTCCCAGCGTAGTATTGTTGAAGGTCGATGTGACATGGGGCGGAGGTGTGTTGGCGGTTATTACCTTGCTGTATGTTGAAGAGCCAGCGACAGACCAGATATCGACACTCCCTACGCCTTTGAAATCGTTTTGATATTGACGTTTTAAATCAAAAGTCATTCCGTTGAAAGGATTGTTTGATCCCGTTGCTTCAGTGAAGACGTTTGTAGTCGATCCACGAAAAAATTTGAGCGTTGATCCGGCTGCGCTCTGGGTCAACACATCTGCGATACCATCCTGGTCGAAGTCACCGAAAGCGGTATTGGTGGACGTTCCCTGGGTGGGCAGACCTGCCTGCGTGTTGGTGCTGAGCGTATATCCATTGCTTCCACTGAACATGACATAAGCGGTCTGATTGCTGCCGTAGGTCGAATAGACATCGACCAACCCGTCGCCGTTGAAGTCGGCAACCCACTGTCTTCCGAAAACATAAGGCGTGACGTTTCTGAATGGATTCCCGGTCCCGGTCACGGCAGAAAATATACCGGATGTGGAGCCTTTGTAGAAGGTCCATCCAGCGGTGCTTGCAGGCTGGAACAACATGTCGGCAATGCCATCGTTGTCAAAATCACCCGCCGCAATATTCAAAGAAAGAGCGGTTCTGACCAGACCAGCCTCGGTGAATGTCTTTTTTGTATAGTAACCGTTTGAATTGCTGAGCAACAAATAAACCAGGGAGTCTGTACTGCCCGAAGATCCACCATAATTGATGTAGACATCCGGTCTTCCATCACCATTAAAATCTGCAACGTACTGCTCACCCAATGCAGAGGGTGTAATGTTCATGAACGGATTGCCACTCCCGGTAACCGCCGAAAAGGAACCCGTCGCACTTCCCTTGTAAAAAGTCCAGGCCACAGTGGATGCCGGCTGGACCAGAGCGTCGCCGATGCCGTCGTTGTCAAAATCTCCCATAGCGACATTGGTTGATAAATTGACAAAAGAGAGTCCAACAGTGGAAGCGTCGGCCAGG
The DNA here is from genome assembly GCA_011089965.1 of Magnetococcales bacterium. GTDB lineage: Bacteria > Pseudomonadota > Magnetococcia > Magnetococcales > Magnetaquicoccaceae > Magnetaquiglobus. The sequence goes on along the minus strand of JAANAU010000003.1, from coordinate 139,109 downwards.
GTATACCCGGTCGCCAGTTCTCTTTGGTAGGCATCTTGACCCGCTGCGGTGATCACGGACGACGTCGTGATGTCGCCGGTTGCTGCCTCCAGATTCCAGTTGCCGTGCACGGCGATACCGCCGGTCACATCGAGGGAGGCCGCGACATCGGCTCCTGTCAATGCGGCAAGGTTGGTCAGAAACTGCTGGCCGGCTTCCCCTGACGCGATCTTGCATCCATAAAGCAACAACTCCCCATCGCTCTTCAGGGCGCGACCGATGGTGGCCAATTCCGACTGTGTTACCGTATCCGTGAAATGGATATTGGTGATCGTGTCAGAACCCAGGCGCAAGGTGGCTTCCGAGCCGTGGGTCAACAGATGAATGGCATCGTAGTCCGAGTTGATTTCCGCCCATCTGGCGACCTGAGCGAGACCGTTTTGTTCCGCATCGATCTGTACGATGGCAACGCCGGGACGGATTCCATCGACCAGGGTTTGATAATCCGCCACCGAGGTATCGATGAAGGCCACCTCTTTGCGTCCCTGGTTCAGGGTCGAGTCTGCCGGACGTATCTCGACCGGTAGCGGAGGCACCCGTGCGGACAGGCTGCTCCGGGATGTTTCGACATCTGCAAGCTCTCTGGTCGGCTCCACGAGTGGGGGGGCGTCCGGAACGGTATCGGCATGGATGTCTGCCAGTGTGGTTGCCGCTGCTCCATCGAACATCAGGCGCGGTTCCAACGGCATGAACATCAAATTGGCGCGCATCTGTTGCTTTCCTGTCTTGCCGGAACGATGATCCGCTTTGCGACCCATAGACAATCTCCCCAACATGATGCCCATTCAGGGCAGAGATAAACGACGCTATTGACACATCAACTCAATTTTGCCAATTGTAAATACGTTATTAAATTTTCGAGACATCCATGTTTGTATGCAGGATTGTTTCTTTATTAGGAATTGGCAAACTGCCATCACTTGAAATTTGACACAAAAATAGCATAATAGATTTTCTGAAACAAGACGAATGAAATGTTTCGATATACACACACAAAACAGGAGAGCAGACGATGACCCAATCCCGGCACCCAACCTTGCGCACCGCCACCCAGTGGAGCCTGTTGCTCTTCTCCTCCTGGTTACTGACTGGTTGTGCCGTGACTCCGGATGTGATCACCTCCACAGAGATGAACCAGCAGCGTCAGACCGATCTGACCCGGATGTTCCAGAACATTGACCCGATCTCCCACCCTCTCACCCTGTCCGAGGTGATGGCCCGCGCCCTGCGTTTCAATCTGGATCACCGGGTCAAGGTGATGGAAGAGGCGTTGGCCATGGATCTGTCAGGTCTGGATCGATTCGAGCTGCTGCCCACACTGGCAGCCAATGCCGCTTTCTCCTCCCGCTCCAACCACAGCGCATCCAGCAGCCGTTCCATGCTCACCGGCAACCAATCCCTGGAGGTCTCCACCTCCCAGGACCGGGACCGGGCCACGGCAGATTTGGGCCTGACCTGGAACATCCTGGACTTTGGCGTGAGCTACTTCAATGCCAGACAAAATGCCGACCGGCTCCTGATCGCCAAAGAACGGGAACGCAAGGTGATCCAGAACCTGATGCAAGAGACCCGTTCCGCGTTCTGGCGGGCAGCAGCAGCCCAACAGTTGGAACCGCGCGTCCACGCCACGATCAAACTGGCCGAAACCGCCCTGAAGGATGCCAGAAAGGCCGAAGAGAGCCAGCTGCGCTCCCCGGTGGAGTCGCTGCGCTATCGCAAAGGCGTGCTGGAAAATTTGCGTCAACTGGAAGCGATCCTTCAGGAACTCGCCACAGCCCAGGTTGAGCTGGCAGCCATGATGACCCTGCCCCCCGGAACCCGGTTCCAACTGGCAATTCCGGAAGGGGCATTGCGGGTTCCGGTCTGGAATCTCCCGGTGGAAAAAATGGAAGAGCTGGCCCTGCTCAGTCAACCGGATATGCGGGAAATGGCCTATCAAGTCCGTATCGTTGCCGACGAAAGCCGCAAAAGCCTGCTCAGACTCCTGCCCGGCATCTCTCTGAATGCCTCCAGACAATGGGACAGAAACTCCTATGCCCTCAACAAAAGCTGGAACGAAGCCGGCATGCGGGTGACCTGGAATCTGTTGGGATTGTTGTCCGCCCCGGCCCAAATGGAGTACAACCAGACAAGCGAAGAGGTGATCGCCACCAAACAGTTGGCCCTGCGCATGGCCTTGTTGTCACAGGTCCATATTGCCCAACGTCAGTTCGATCAATCGGTGGTGCAACTCAAACGGGCCGATGAGTTGATGCAGGTGGAAAAACAGCTCGCCACCCACACCGAAAACCGTGCTGCCCAGGAGGCCCAGGCCGCCATTGACCGCATCGCCAGCGATACCAGCGCCATCCTGGCCGAACTGCGCCGTTTCCAGGCACTGGCGGCTGCACATAACGCCCTGGGCAAGATGATGGCCACCACAGGTCAGGATCCCGAGGTCTTTCCCATCCAACAAGGGTCACTGGCAGATCTGACCGCGCGGGTGGACCGGTGGCTGGCCACCCAGATCCAGGAACCCCCGGCACCAGTGGCAGCAACCCGTGTCAAACCCCAAGCCCAACCCCAAGTCCAGACCCAACCCGCTCCTGCTGCCAACACCGCCACCCCTCTGACCGTTGGACAAACCGGCAAGATCACAAACAAAACCCAGGTCCATAGCGGAAAAGGGAAACATTACCGCAAAATACGCCTGCTCCAACCCGGAGATGCCTTCACGGTCTTGGAGGTCAGTAACGACGGTCAATGGTGGCGGATCGGCAAACGGGAATGGATCCCCAACAACAGTGCCAAGCCATGATCCGAACACCACGGCGCATGGTTGCACCCATACCGGTTACATGGTTGCTGATCACATGGATTCAAGGAAGCACGCTGGCGCATGGCGCTGGTGACATCATCCCGAAATCCGAGCTGCCCACTGCCCTGCATGCCGACACCCTGCGCGCCCAGATCCTGCCGCTCCATTACACCACCCTGGCCAATGAACTGCCAGGCCGGGTGGAACGGATCCATGTGCGCGAAGGCGGAACATTCAAGGCAGGTGACCCCCTGATCAGCCTGGATTGCGCCCTGCACCGGGCACAACTCGACAAGGCCAAGGCCGCACTCACGGCAGCGGAAAAGATCTCCTCGGTCAACGCAAAACTGGCCGAAATGAAAACCCTGGGTGGACTGGAAGCGGTTACCAGTGCTGCCGAAGCAGCCAAAGCGCGCGCTGAACTGACATTGATGAGTACCACGGTCTCCAAATGCACACTCCTGGCCCCGTTCCCGGGACGGGTGGCAGAACAGAAAATCCGTGAACACCAATATCTCCAGGCCGGTCAACCCCTGCTGGAAATCCTGGATGACACCCATCTGGAAATCGAATTCATCGCCCCTTCCCGCTGGCTCTCCTGGCTCAAGCCAGGTTTCCCCTTCGCGCTCCAGGTGGATGAAACCGGACAGAATCATCCGGCCAAGGTCAGTCGAATCGGGGTTCGGGTGGATCCGGTCAGCCAATCGGTGAAAGTGACCGGTGACTTCCTGAAGCCAACACCAGACCTCAAAGTCGGAATGAGTGGTCGCGTGGCCATGGATCCTCCGACTCCCACCAAACCATGACAGCACCACCCTCACCACTGGTCCTCCTGCTGCAACTCCTGCAACGGGCCAGAAACGCCCCAAACCTGACCGAACTTCATTTCATCCTGGTCAACGAAACCCATACCCTGACCCCCTATCGCCAGGCCGTACTCTGGAATGACCAGGGGGAGGTGCTGGCCCTCTCCGGAGTGGCGCTGGTCGATCCCAAGGTGCCATTCGTACTCTGGTTGCAGCAACTCTTCACCCACTTCCCCCCGGCCACCGAAACCGCACCGCTGCTCCTGCACGGCCACTCCACACCCGAAGCCATTGCCCACGGGTGGCAGGAATGGCTGCCAGAGTCGGCCATTCTGATTCCGCTCATGAGCCGGGAACACAGGAACGGTCTGCTGCTGCTTGCCCGCGACCCCCCCTTTGACGAGGCCGAAGCAGAACTGCTGCACCACCTGGCCGACGGGTATGCCCATGCCTGGCGCTGCCAGCTTCAGAACCGAACACAACGCCGCCTCTCCCGATTGCTCCCCAAAAACAAAATCAGATCGGTTGCAATCCTCGCCCTGTTGGTCAGCGGTTTGGCCTGGCCCGTACCCTTGAGCGTCCTGGCACCCGCCGAAGTCACCCCGATCCGACCCGAAGTGGTCCGCGCCCCCATGGATGGCGTACTCCAGAGGTTTCACCTGCAACCCAATGATCCCGTGGTTCCAGGACAACCTTTGTTCGATTTCGACGCGACCACCCTCAAAAACCGCCTGGAGGTGGCGGAGAAAAGCCTGGCCATTGCCGAATCGGAATATCTGCTCACGTCACAGCTCGCCCTGCAAGATCCCCGTTCCAAGGCCCAACTGGCCATTCTGGCAGGCCGGGTGGAAGAGAAACGGCTGGAAGCCGATGGGGTCCGGGAACAACTGGCCCGCACCCATGTCAAGGCCGAACAGGCTGGCATAGCCTTGTTCAGCGATCCCCAGGGATGGATCGGTCGTCCGGTGGTCACCGGAGAGAAAATTCTCACCGTGGCCTTGGAACAAGAGACCGAAATCGAGGCATGGTTGTCGCCTGGCGATCTGATCCCCCTGCCCTCCGATGCCCGCATCACCCTGTTTTTGAACATCGACCCCCTCCATCCCCGTGCAGCCCGCTTGCGCCTGCTGGCCTACGAAGCCACGGCCCGACCTGACGGCACCGTTGCCCACCAATTGCGTGCCACACTGCTGGATGCCGATCTCCCTCCCCGCCCGGGACTCAAAGGGATCGCCCGCATCGAGGGCGAAACCGTCAGGATGGCCTGGTGGATCCTGCGGCGTCCCATCTCTTTGGTGCGACAATGGCTGGGCTGGTGAATTCCACGACACTGCCGCCCATCCGGGAGGAGATCACCCTCCATCCCGCACCCGCAGCCCCTGACGGATCCCCGGCCTGGACAATGGCCGACCCGGCACGCAATCTCTTTTTCCGGATCAACTGGCCGGTCTTTGAAATCCTGGCACGCTGGCATGAACACAAGGAAGAACGGATCGTGGAACGGATCCTGTCCGAAACCTCGTTGACCGTGGATGCCGAAGATGTTCAGGCGGTCCGACGCTTTCTGGAGATCAACCAACTGCTGCGTCCAGTCAATGCCGCTGCCACGCAACGCTTGACCCGCATCGCATTGACCCACCAGATCCGCTGGTTCACCTGGCTGCTCCACCACTACCTGTTTTTCCGCGTACCCCTGACCCACCCGGATCGCCTGCTCACCCGCACCCTCCATTGGGTGCGCCCCCTGTTGAGCAGGAAATGGACCCTGCTGATGTCATTTTTCGCCTTGGTGACCGGTTTTCTGCTGCTGCGACGCTGGGATCTGTTCCAGGCCACCTTGCTGAACCATCTGGGACCAGAAGGCATCTTGAGCTATGGCATCACCCTGATCGGGGTCAAAAGTGTGCATGAACTCGGTCACGCCTACACTGCCAAACACTATGGTTGTCGCGTACCTACCATGGGGGTTGCCTTTCTGGTGCTCTTCCCCATGCTCTACACCGATACCACGGATGCCTGGAAACTTCCGGATAAACGACACCGGTTGGCCATTGCCTTTGGCGGCATACGCGCCGAACTCTCCCTGGCCATCCTGGCTCTCCTGACCTGGAACCTGTTGCCTGCCGGAGCTGGCCAGGAGGTGGCCTTCTGGATCGCCACCACCTCGCTGGCAACAACACTGACCATCAACCTGTCTCCTTTCATGCGCTTTGATGGCTATTTCCTGTTGTCCGACTGGCTGGATCTGCCCAACCTCCATGAACGCACCTTTCAGCTTGCCCGCTGGCAGCTCCGGGCCTGGCTGTTTGGCATCGATTCCCCACCACCGGAACCATTCCCGCCCCGCCAACACCGCTTTCTGGTGCTGTTTGCCTGGGCAACCTGGCTGTATCGTTTGTTGCTGTTTCTGGGCATTGCCTTGCTGGTCTATCACTTCTTCATCAAGTCCATCGGCATTCTGCTGTTTCTGGTGGAAATCATCTGGTTCATCTTTCTTCCGATCTGGCGCGAAGTGCGCGCCTGGCCTGAATTGCACGCCCAGACCAGATCCCGTTGGCGACTCCCGGTGCTGATCGGAATCGGGATATTGATCCTGGTCACTCCCTGGTCCACCCATATCCAGGCCCCGGCTGTGCTGCAAGGGAGATCCATGCTGAGGATCTATGTTCCGGAAGCGGCCCAACTGACACGTCTGAGCCACTTCCCTGCCGGACGAGTCACCCGGGGAGAAGAGCTGTTCGCCCTGCGCACCTTTGATCTGCATCGACAAAAACAGTTGGCCAACGTACGCATGGGCAATGCCGCCTGGGAGATCTCTGCGGCTGGCCTGGATACCCAATGGGCCAGACGGGCACGCATTGCCCAGGAAGAACGATTGCGCGCCGCCACCACCCTGGCTGGCCTGGAAAACAACGAACAACGCCTGATCCTGATCGCTCCGTTTGACGGCGAACTGGTGGATCGCCCCCCGGATCTGACCACCGGAACCTGGCTGCCCATCGGCTTTCATCTGGCCACACTCGTGGACCGCTCCAACCTGGTGGTGGAAGCGTACGTACAAGAAGACGATCTGACCCGCCTCCAGACTGGCAGTCATGGCCGTTTCGTCCCGGAAGTGAGCGAACACCCCACCATACCGGTCCGGCTCGACACAACCCAAGCCTCCACGATCACCGAACTGGACGATCCGCTGCTGGTCTCCGTAGCCGGAGGTCCAATCCCGGTGCGTCTGCAAAATCGCAGCCTGATCCCGGAGGGAGCCTGGTTCCGGATCCGTCTTGCCGCTGAATCAATCCCCGACTGGTCACCCGCACGACTGCGCGGTACGCTCCATCTCAAGGCCCAACCCCGTTCACTCCTGGAACGCTGGAGCCGCTCGGCGTTGCTGGTACTGGTGCGTGAATTGGAGATGTAAACCCGGACACGCCACACTCGCTGAAAGCCAACACCATGATTCATTTCATCTTTTCTGCTAATCATTCATGCCAGTCAAACCAAGGGATCCACAATGGCAATGATCTGCGGAGGAACAAACATGAAAGAAGCATGGTTGGCACGATTTCAGGAACCTTCCACCTGGCGTGGTCTGGTGATGTTGGCAACGGCATTCGGCATCTCCATGGCACCCGAAACCATGAACAATGTGGTGGCCATCGGCACCGGCTTGTCTGGTCTGATTGGCGTGATGACCCGGGACACAACGCGATGAACGGCACCGGAAACAGTTACGACACCTTGCTGCATGACCTGCTCTTGAGCATGGGCAAAGTGCAAGGGAGTCTGGAAGCGATCCGTCAGCAACAACAGCATCAGACCGACTGGATGGCCAAACTCGATGAACGGTTGCGTCGGGTGGAACGGAAAGCAGCACTGAATGGCATGATCGGTGGCGGTGTTGCAGCGACCGGATTTGCCATGTTGGCCGATCTGTTGAAACTCCGCATGACCGGTGGTTGATGGGTGCCTGGAATCCAGGCGCTGCCACACAGCACGCCTGGATTCCGGATCCATTGTCACACCGGATATTTCCGGCTACCGCTCCCCCAAAGCCGCATGCATGGTATTGAACAGAGGAGAAAAAAGATATTCCAGGATGGTGCGATTGCCGGTCAGGATCGAAACCTGCAAAATCATCCCCGGCACCAGACGATAGTTCTGTCCCCGACTGACAAAAGCAGTGGCCTCGGTGCGCACCCGTACCTTGTAATAAGGACTGCCCTCCTTGATCAGAAAAGTATCCGGACTGACGTTGATCACTTGACCAGCCAGTTCACCAAACCGGGCTGCATCCGCAGAAAGCAGACGGATTTTGGCCTGTTGTCCAATGGATACATATCCTATATCATGAATTGGCAGTTTGGCCTCAACAATCAATTCATCTCCTTCCGGAACAATCTCCAGCACGGTCTCACCGGCTTTGATCACTCCCCCAAGGGTGGCCACATTCAGACTTTTCACCACCCCACGCACCGGAGATTTGACCATCGAACGACGCACATTGTCCTGATACTTGCCCATGCGCGCCTGAATCTCCCGCAACTCGCGCCGGGAGATGTCCAGCTGACGACTGACCTCCTCATCGTACTTGCTGCGCACGGCTTTCAATTGCGCTGCGGCTTCCTTGTGCATGGCTTCCGCACGCGCCACGGCGACTTGATCCTCGTCAATGCGGCTTTGCAGGGCACTCAACTCCTTCAACAAATCCAAATGGCCGTAACGATTGGCAATATCCTGTTTCAATAGTTTTTCGCTGATCCCGACCTGTTCCTGTATCAACGACACCCGTTTCTGAGAGTTGCGCAACCGTGCCTGAATCTCGTGAATGTCCTGCTGCCGCTGCACCACATTCTCGGATTGGGCAGTCACGGCATTGCGCAGATTCTGCCGTCGGTTCTGGAACAACTCCCGTGTCTGACGGATGCGCTCACCGTACTCTTTTTCCTCTTCTGACGAAAATTTCAACTCTTCACGCCCTGCCGCTTCGGCCTCCAAACGGACAATCTCGACCTTCAATGACAAAATGCGTGTCTGCAACTCGCCAAAATCCGCCCCGGAAGCCGCCGATTCCAACTCCAGCAAGGGTTGATCCTGTTGCACCAGCTCGCCTTCGCGCACCAGAATGGCATGCACGATCCCACCTTCCAGATGCTGAATTTTTTTGACCAGAGAGGCGGGAATCACCTCACCCTGGGTGATGCTGACAATATCCAACGTACCGTAATGTCCCCAGGCAACCAGTATCCCGACCAATACAATAACCGCCCATAAAAATCGACGGGGTGCTTTGGAAAGACCCCGATCCAGTTCACCAAATGCCGGAGTGGTCATGCAGCACCTCCAATACGCGGGGTGCGTGCTGCCAGCCGTACCGTTGGCACCGGTTTGACATCCAGATCCACCACACCATCCGCCACCTGGGCCATGGCGGCGTCATGAGAAGCCACGATCACGGTGCGACCCTGGGAGACCAACTCCTTGATCAACTCCAGAAACAGTTTGCGTCCTGCGTTGTCCAGCCCTTCCAGAGGCTCATCCAGCAACACCAGTTGCCCATCTGCCACCAACGCCCGTGCCAGGGCAATACGCCGTCGAATCCCCGGCGAAAGACGTTGCCCCCCATCCGTGATCGGCAGATCCAACCCCTGTTCGCTTTCATTCAGAAATCGGCGCAACCCCACCCGATCCACCAAGGCATGCAATGCCTCTTCGCTCAGATCCGGTTGCAAGGTCAACAGATTTTCCCGCAGCGTGGCATCCAGGAACAGTGGCTCCTGGGGTAAATAGAGCAGTTGCTGATGCCACCACTCCGGGGCGAGCTGGGAAAGATTATAACCATCCACCAGGATCTTGCCCCGTTGCGGCTCCAGCAGGCCGGTCAACAAACGCATCAAGGTGGTCTTGCCCGTGCCATTCCCCCCCACCACAGCCAGCAATGTACCTGGTTCGGCAGTCACGGTGAGAGACTCAAACAACGCACCCTTGGCCCCGGGCCAGGCAAAACCCAACCCCTGCAACTCGATCCGGCCCTGACAGGTGCGCAAGGCCACACCCTCTTCCCGCATCAAGGGCAAACGGCTGAACTGGGCCAATTTTTCCAAACCCTGCCTGGCTTTGGCCAATTGAGGAACCAGTTGGGCAAAACGCAGCAAGGGAGCCATGGCCCGTCCAGCCAGGATATTGGCACCAATCAACAAGCCCGTATCCATCTGTCCGACAACAGCCAGTTTGGCTCCATAAGCGATCACCACCACCCCCATGAGGGCACCGATCCCCTGGGTCAAGGTCTGCACCCCTTCCTGGCGATTGACCAGATCGGTCTGCTCCCGATGCAACTCCACCAGTTGCTCCCACCAGCGTTGACGCATCAACCGGGTGCCATTGAACACCCGTACCGACTCGGCAGTGGTCAACACCGATCCGGACAATGCCGCATGACGGGCTGCCAGTTGTCCAACCTGGCGGGTGGGGTGATCCAGACGATGTTGATGCAACAAGGTGATCACAAACACCACAGTCAGAAACAACGCCGAGATCAATGCCACTCCGGGATGAATCAACATCAGGGCCGCAATGAATACCAAGGCGAACGGCACATCCAGCAATGCCACCACCGTGGCCGGAGAGTAGACCTTCTGCACCGTGGACAGATGTCCCAGAACCTCCCGTTGCATCGGGGCAGCCAGGCGCAGCAGTTCCGAAAGTTTGATGCCGAGCAAGGCATTGAAAAATCCCGCCGCCACCCGCCCCATCGGACCACCCACCACCCCTCGGGCCAGATCACGCCGCAGTTGACGCAACCACCACTCCATGGCAATCGCCAGGACCACTCCGGTGGTCAACGTGATCAAGGTGGCATCCACTCCGCTGCCCACATAACGGTTCAACACCTGAATCACATACAAAGACGAGGCCAGACCCAACAGATTGATCAATAACGAGGCTGCCAACAACTCCAGCGCCAGTACGGGATGCATGCTCAAAAATCTCAACAGCTCTTTCATCGCTGCACCCGGAGCGCACAATTAATATCATTGGTAATATAATATGCAACCATTTTCAAACCGTTCCACCAGGTAAACGTTGCGACCATCCCGATAACATGTTGCACCTCCTTGTTTTTTCTGTCAACCCTCCCGCAATGGGGAGTCAAGGAACCGTCAATGGGGATGGCTTGATTATTGCTAGATTAGCGAGATTGATTGTGGACGCATTCCAATAGATCCGAAGCCATGCCGTTCAACCAGATCAGGAAAGAAAAACCATGTTCACGCCGCCCAAACTTCTCCGTATCTCCCTTCTGCTGTTGGCCTTGAGCACGCCGGTGGCCGTCACTCATGCCCAGAACGCTCCCGCAGACCCAGCCAACCAGTCGATGCCGGATGACTCCAGCAAAGCGGCGTTCGTGGAGTACATGCATACCAACTTCCGTCAGGATCGTAAAATGCTGGCCTGGCGTTATGATCGCTATCAGGCCCTGCTCAACAATAAAGATATGACCCGCGAAAAAGAGAAAAAAGCATTTCTCTTGACTGCGCGCGAAGAGTTCACCCTGGAGCGGAACAAACCCCGTGCCTACGAGCATGCGTTTCTGGATATCGGTTATGGTGTCACCATCTCCGGACCGCATCTGGTGATGCGCATGACCTCGGCTCTGGATGTGCAACCCACGGACAAGGTGCTGGAGATCGGCACAGGATCGGGCTATCAGGCGGCAGTTCTGGCCCAACTTTCCAATCAGGTCCATTCGGTGGAAATTATCGAACCTTTGCACGAACGGACCAAAGGGGTTTACCAGAAACTGGTGGATGCCGGCAACGCTCCCTATCAGAACGTCTCCCTCAAGGCCGGAGACGGCTATTACGGCTGGGAAGAAAAGGGGCCGTTCGACAAAATCATCGTCACCTGCGCCATTGACCACATCCCCCCTCCGCTCCTGAAACAGTTGGCACCCAATGGCATCATGGTGATTCCGGTCGGACCTCCGGGAAAACAGACCCTGCTCAAGGTGACCAAACAGGTCGATGCCGAAGGCAAAGTGACCATCTCCCGGCAGGATGTCTATAATGGTCGGCTCTCGGTCTCTTTTGTCCCCTTCACCAAGGCAGAAGGTGGCACCTGGAGCGGAAAGGGCAACCATTGAACCCGGAACCCAACCACCCTGTCGCTGCCACCCTGGACCGTCGCCTGACCTTCTATGTGGCGGTCTTCCTGATTGCCGGTGCCGTGATCGCATTGCAGATCACGGTCATGCGGCTCTATGCCATCTCGGGCTGGGCGCATTTCGGTTCCATGGTGGTGAGTGTCGCCATGTTCGGCTTTGGTTTGGCCAGCACCATCATGTGTCTGAGCCAAAAGATGTTTGAACGCCACATGGAAGGGCTGGCACGGATCGGTTTCTTGTTGTTGGGCCCCATGATCGTGTTGGGCAATGTCGCTGCCCAGGATGCCCAGTTCAATCCCATCTTCCTTCTGGCGGACAAACGCCAGTTCACCAACCTGTTCATCAATTTCCTGGCCTACTCTGCCCCATTCCTGCTGGCAGCTCTGTTGTTGGGAATTGCCTTCCTGGCCGGACGGCACCGCTTTCAACTCACCTATGCTGCGGATATGACCGGCTCGGGCGTGGCCGGACTTCTCTGTTTGCAGGCCATGCTCTGGTTGCCGCCTGAGCAGTTGTTGCTCATCCCTCTTTTGTTCTGGTGGGGGGGAGCCTTGGCCTGGTTTCGGGCCTGGGGAGATCGCCGCTCCCCGTGGCTGGTCACCGTGTCGGCAGGCTGTTCCCTGCTCATGCTTGCAACCCTCCCCCAGATTCAGGTCTCGGCCTATAAAGGGGTGAGCTATGCTGCCAAATTCCCCGATGCCAAACGCATGTATCAAGATGCCGGCGCGCATGGACTGCTGGAGATCTATGCCAGCTCCTATCTCCATTTTGCCCCCGGCTTAAGCGACATGGCCGCACTCTCCATGGAAGAGTTGCCGAAAAACAACTATCTGGGTATGTACATCGACAGCGATGGCCCGGTTGGCATCATGAAAGCCCTGCCCCCGGGCCAAAAGGACTACTACCGCTTTCTGCCGATGTCCATGCCCTACCTGATCAAACCACAACCCGAGAATGTCTTTGTGGTCCAGTTCGGCGGCGGCATCTCCACCCGTGTGGCATTGGCCAACGATGCCCGTCAGATCACGGTGGCCGAAGGCAACCCCATGATCCCCACCGCCCTGACCAACCCGGCGATCCAGGAGTTCAGCGGCGATCTGCTCGCCAATCCGGCGGTCAAACTGGTGCCCATGGATGGCCATCTGTTCATCCGCAGCAGCGAGCAACGGTTTGGGGTGATCGATCTGAGTCTGGCAGACTCTTCCGGTCTGTCCAGCCCCGGCGGCTTTGCCGTGACCGAGAAATTTCTCTACACCCAAGAGACCATCGCGGCCTACATGCAGGCACTTGAACCCGGCGGCGTGCTGGCCGTGACGGTATGGAACAAAGAAGATCCACCCAAATCCACCCTGCGCCTGTTCGCCACCCTGGCCGCTGCCGGACGGGCATCTGCCAGGGATCTGACTGCGGACTCCTTTTATGTGGTTCAGGTCTTTCTTTCAACAGCGACCGTTCTCTACAAAAAAGGCGGTTTCACCCCTGACGAGGTGGCCAGGCTGGACCAGTATGCCCAGGAGATGGCCTTTGATGTGGTATATCGACCCGGCGCACGATTCCAGGGAGACAGTACCGCCATGTTGGCCGGTTTCCGTCAGGCCGTCCTGGGGGGAGAGGAGAGCATCCCCACCAACGTTGAAGAAGGACCGGATCTGTCGGTTCCGGCGTTGTATCGCCTGATGCTGGATCGCATGATCCATGGCACATCTGCGGAAGAAATTGCAGCCTATCCATTTGACATCACACCGTTGTCCGATGATCGTCCCTATTTTGCCGGTTTCATCCGGATGCAAGATTTGCCCGCCTTTGCCAACCGACTGGAGGTGATCTCCGATGAGTGGGGCTATCTTCTGCTGTGGTTGACCCTGGGACAGGCGGCTGTGGCCGGGATGCTCCTGCTGTCCATGCCGATTCTTTTTGGCTGGCGCACCATCTTTGCTCCCCAACCAGGCAAACTGGGGATTCTCGGCTATTTCTTCGCTCTGGGATTGGGGTATATCCTGGTTGAGGTCTCATTGATCGGCAAGTTCATCACAGCTCTGGGCAACCCGGTGATCTCAACCAGCGTGCTGATCACCGGCATGCTCATCAGCACCGGATTCGGTTCATTGCTCTCCGCGCGTTATCTGGCGCGCGCCAGCACGGTCATGCCACGGGTTTTCATGGGCATTGCCGCCCTGTTGATTCTGTACGGAGCGATGCTGGAACAGTGGCTGCCGATCATCGGCACCCTCTCCTGGCGCACTCTGGCCTGCATTCTGCTGCTCTTTCCTTTGGCCTTTCTCATGGGATTTCCCTTTGCCACCGGAATGAGCTGGCTGGCCAACCTGGGAAAAGAACGGTTTTTTCTGTGGGCCTGGGGGATCAATGGCATGTTTTCGGTGATGGGGGCTGTGCTGGTTCCGCTCATTTCGGTCAGTGTGGGACTCTCTGCCAACCTCTATCTGGCAGCAGGACTCTATCTTCTGGCCTGGCCATGCTTCTTCGCTTTGCTGCGCCCCACACCCGCCTGATTGTCCTGGCCATCTGGATCCTGGGGGCATCTCTGACCGTGTATCTGGCCATGGATCATCGACAACAACGTGAACTGGAGATCATCTGCCGCCATGATTCCAGCGGTCGATATACCATCCTGGCCCGTCTGCCCCAGGCACCCTTTCCCTATGAAGGGAGTGTGGGTGATACGGACCAACCCTTTTTTGACCACCTCGATCCATTCAGCGGCCAAAGGTTCCATACCACGGGTGATGGCATCCGCTATCCGGAATCCCCTCACTACCGGGACAACCGGGTATTGATCCATCTCCCCCCTTTTTTTCAATCCGCACAGCCGTTTGCAATTCTGGTTTTCTTTCATGGTCACCAGACAGAAATCCGTCAGACTCTGATTCACGACCTGGATCTTGTACAACAGATCAACAGCAGTGGTCGCAATCTGGTGCTGGTGGCACCCCAACTGGTGTTGCAGGCTGCCGACTCCAGCCCTGGCAAGTTGTACCGGACGCAAGGGTTTTCCAGAATGCTGGAGGATGTTGCACAGGTCTTGCGCCCAGAACTGGGAGACGCTTTTGCAGCCCGATTTCGGCAGGCTCCGGTGTGGCTGACCGCCTACAGCGGCGGCTACCGGGCTGCGGCCTACACCCTGGACCGAGGCTTTGACCAGGATCAAAAAAAGAGGCTGCAAGGGGTGATCCTGCTGGACGCCTTGTATGGTGAACTGGAGAAATTCTTTGCCTGGATGCAACAACCCGGAGCGCATTTCATCAATTTATATGGTCCCTCCACACGCCCCCTTTCCAGCAAACTTCAAGAAAGAGTACGAACACAGGGACAAAGCTGGTCCACAACTCTGCCAGACCAGGAGTGGTGGCCAGGTTGGCACTTTCTCTCCGTACCCACCCCGCACCAGAAACTCTTTCGGGACGGCCCGCCTCCCTGGCCCCTGAAGGAGATCCTGGCCCGTCTTCCTGAGAAGAATTCCGGCATATAACAAGTTGGATTCAGTGCATATGCATCACCCCATCAACCCATACAACAAACGGATCTCTTCCGGCCACAGACTCTCGTCAATCGTCTCCAGAATCAACGGGATGCCATCCAGACGCGAATCGTTCATGATCCAACGGAACGGCTCAACCCCCAGCTGACCCTGACCAATGCTGTGATGCCGATCCACCCGCGCACCCAGTCCAGGCTTGGAGTCGTTGAGGTGCATCCCTTTCAGATAGTGAAATCCAATCACCGCGTCAAACAGGGCCATGGTCTGGTCGTAACTGGCGCGATCCCGCAGATCATAACCGGCCACAAAGGTATGACAGGTGTCCAGACAAACCCCGATGCGGGATTTGTCCTCAACGCGTGCGATCAGATCGGCAATCTGTTCAAAGGTGTGACCCAGATTGGAACCTTGCCCAGCCGTGTTTTCGATCACCGCCGTCACGCCAGGAACCTGCTCCAGGGCGCGATTGATCGATGTGGCAATGCGCTCCAGGCACACCTCCGGCGCAATCTGTCGCAAATGGCTCCCGGGATGAAAATTCAACCGGTTCAACCCCAACAATCGGCACCGCTCCAGCTCATCGATGAACGCCTCCAACGACTGCTGCCGGGCACCCTCCTCCGGATGGCCCAAATTGATCAGATAGCCATCATGGGGCAACACATCATCCGCCCCAAACCCACCGTGCTCCATGGCCTGGTGAAAATCGTCGATCTCCCGGCTGGTCAAGGGTTTCGAGCGCCACTGACGCTGATTCTTGGTGAACATGCCAAAGGCACGCGCACCAATGGCCCGGGCATTTCCCGGAGCCTGGGCCACACCCCCGGCAATGCTGACATGCGCTCCAACCCGTTTCACCGCTTCTTGCTCCGCTTCCGGGCAGACTTGAATGGCATTCCAATTACCTTTACCGAGTGGCAAATACCTGTTCTAGGGACTGGCCATCAAAGATCTGTACGCTCCACTCTTCCAATGTTCTTGAATCGGCCCTGGCAATTTGTTCCTGGACCCAATCGGGCAAGGGGCCGAAACGACGTTGGAGAAGGCGCGTCAGAAGAGCTGCTTCGCCTTTCTGTACACCGATCCGTTCGCCATCATTATACCCAGCAACTCTTCCTTTATTCTCATAATCTTTCGCCCACTGTTCAACGTGCCATGCCAACATGATCATCACCTCCTGAAGATCGTCTGGAATGACAGGCAGAGGCATAACCTTCATACGCTCCAATCCAGCCATGATGAGTTCGACGAATAACCGTTTGACTGGTGGCCCATCCGGATGGTTCCTGAACCATGCCGCCACATCCTGCCCTGCCCGCACGATATCTTCCGGAGTGGCCGGGTGTTCCATGCGGAAGAGTATAGCGGTCACAAATGGCATGCCTGCCAGCATTTCTTTTGCAAGGCGTCTTTCGTCAATCAGATAATAGCGCATCTCCGGTTGATACCGCCACAAGGACGATTTTTCCGGCAGACGGATCAACTCACGCAAACTGAAGGAGGCATTCCATCGCGGCTCGCCGTTATACAAAACAATGGGAAGTACAGGTGGCAACCCATAAGATGCTTTTAGTTTTCGTTCGCTCACGAGTTGCTGATAAAGCAAACCCGTGTAAACATCAACGCGCAAGGCCATCCATTCATCGGTTTCGGACTGGAACTCCAGAATGAGCAGGATGAAGATGCTGCTGCCATGCCGGGTGGGGATCTCCCACACGACATCGCTGCGTCGCCGATCTCCTCTCCTGGCGGTGAATTTGGTATTGTGACGCCGCAGATTTTCCAGATCAAGTTCGGCCAGCAGGTCTGGATCCAAGAAACCACGCAACAGGTCGATCACCATCTCCGGGTGGGCGAAGAAGCGATGGTAGAGGGAATCGGATGCATGGGTATGGACGGCCATCAAATAACGTTCCTGGTGGCAATGCTGACATGCGCTCCAACCCGTTTCACCGCTTCTTGCTCCGCTTCCGGGCAGACTTCCTGGTGTGAATCGTGCCTTTCTTTGCCTTGGATGCGGATTTCTTCTTTTGTTTGACAGCAGCGGCACCACTTTTGCGGGGTGGCTCCTGCCAGGCCATCAAACGACGCTCCTGGGCCACGCAGGGAATCATCAGCTCAACCGCTGAACCGAGATAGGCATCGGAAAACATCTGCCGCTCCTCGGCGCTCCAATCCCGCTCCATGGTCGCAACCGACCCGTTCATTTCGGCGCGCAACAGATTCTTCACCTCCACGCCGATCTCTTCTTCCAGTTGATGATCCAGATGATCACCCGTTTCCTTGGACGCTTTTGGAGAGACTTTACCCATCTCAACCTACCCGGATAAACAACGATATGATAAAAAATATGGCAAAACAGACGATGCTGATCACCAACCAGGAACTTGTATCCTTCTTGACCACTTCCACCTGTCGGCCCAGGCTGTCCACCTTCTGACTGGATTGTACGGTCGTGGCAGCCAGCTCCGAGATCCGTTTCTGGGCAGCCTTGAACTCTTCCAGGCTTTTACGGATCTCCATTTTCTCCTTTTCCAAGGCAGCAGGCAGAGTGTACAACGCGGCCTTCAACAACCTGACCTCCTCTTCCAGAACCGACAAGCGATCCATCGAGGCACGGTCATGATCAACCTCGTCAAACTCTTCCTCCTCCATATCCTGGGTCTCAGCCTGAACAACGCGCTCCATAACCACTCCCCTGCCCCTCTATTGGATACACAGCCCACGCAACACCAATCCCACCAATTTGACACACCAGACGCCAAAAAGCCAGTGCGCATTCAATTCATTGCTGCCAGATGAACACTCATTTGCGCCTGCAACGCCTCCACAGCCTCCTGACACACCCCTTCCAACCGTTGCAAAGATTCCACCGCCTCCTCCCAACGGTTCTGCTCCAGCGCACCACGCAACCGCATGCCCTGAATCGAGACCTTCCAGGCTCCCACCTCACGTGCGGCATCACTCAACCACTGCACAGGCCGACTGGCATCCTGAGCTTTCCGGTCCGACACCGCCCGACGCAACTGGGCCAACTGCCCCGGTGCCCGTTCCAAAAAAAACCGACTTTTCTCTTCGAAGACCGCGACCTCCAACTCTACAGATTTCAAAACGGTACTGACACCGCGCGATCCTGGGCGACCTTTAAAAATTTGACGCCTTTTGATTACCTTTGATATGGTCGCCAACAGATCACATGCGCGATACGGTTTTTTCAGATAACCATCCATTCCGGCCTCCTGACACGCCATCTCCTCGGCATGGGAAGGAACAGCCGTGACCGCGATCAACGGCACCTGAGGATTCATCCCCTCTCCGGTCTTGTCCGCACGAATGCGACGCGCCAATTCGATGCCGCCGATTTCTGCCAATTGCAGGTCGATCAGAACCATGTCCACGCCATTTCCGCGTCCCTGTCCGCGCAAACGCTCCATGGCCTCCTCTGCATTGACCACCGCCGTGACACTGTGACCTGCCTGTTCCAGAATCAAGGCAGCGATCTTGCGGCTCTCCTCCTGGTCTTCCACCAGCAGAATTTCCAACGACATCTGTGCGTTGGCATCGGTCACCGGAACCGACAGACTCGACGCTGAACCGACCTCCTGCCCCAGGGTCATCTTCACGGCCTTGAGCAGCCGAAACTTCCAGACCGGCTTGCGCACCGAATGGGCACCTCGCAACCAGTCCAGAAAAGCCAAATCCCCATCCGACAGGTTGGTTGGCACCAGAGTCAGCACCCGTCCACCCGTGGCACAGTAGTGATCCAACTCCACCAGATTGATGCATTCGGTCTGGAGCATCCCGTAATCCAGGACCACCACATCAAACAGCTGGGAATGGCTGCGCTCCCGACCCAACTGCGCGCGCATGGTGGCGTGGTCATGAGCCGCTGTCACCTGGGCACCAGCAGCACGCAGGATTGCCGCGACGATCTGATGTCCGGCAATATTGGCATCCACCACCAGAATCCGCACCCCCGTCAAAGGGGCAGTGCGTGCCTCCTGCACGGCACGCCGTTCATCAGCCTCTTGTCCACTCCGACCCGGAACAAACCGTTGCGTCACTCCAAAACGGGCCGTGAAATGAAACTCACTCCCCTGCCCGACCGCGCTGCGCAATCCGATCTCACCCGCCATCAAGTGAACCAGATGTTGACAAATGGCCAGTCCCATTCCGGTTCCTCCCTGGCGCCGGGTGGATGACCCATCCAATTGGGTGAAACGCTCAAAGATGAACGCCTGCTTGTCCTGGGGAATCCCGATGCCGGTATCGGTCACGGAAAAACGCAGTGTGGCACTTTCCTCCGAATCGCTGACCTCCTCATGAACTGCCATGGATGGTCTGACTTTCTGGACCCGCAACACCACTTCGCCCTCATCGGTAAACTTGATGGCATTGCTGATCAAGTGAATCACGATCTGACGCAATCTCAAGGGATCGCCAATCAAAGTTGGCGGGACATCCGGGTCAATCCAGCAATACAGCTCCAGATTTTTGCGATGTGCCCGCACCGCCTGGGTTTCGCAGGCGCTTTCCAACTGACCGGACAGATCAAAGGTGACCCGTTCCAAAGCGATCATGCCGGCATCGATCTTGGAGAGATCCAGAATGCCGTTGATCAACTCCAACAACGCATCTGCCGAATGTTGAATGATCTCCAGATCGCGCCGCTGCTCTGCCGGTTCCAACCGGGTGTGCAGCAACAGATCGGTCATGCCGATGATGGTATTCATGGGGGTACGGATTTCATGGCTCATGTTGGCCAGAAATTCGCTTTTCATGCGATGGACCGATTCGGCCACTTCCAGAGCCTTTTTCAACGTCTCCAACAACTGTTTGCGCTGAGTGATATCGTGCAATATGGCCGTATAATGCACCGTGCCACCCAGCGAGATGGCACTCAACCCCAACTCCAGATCGATGGTGGAACCATCGGCACACAAACCAGGAAGCTCGACCTTTCTTTTGATCTGTTGAATATCGCCGCTGAACCGGGCATGGCGTTGCAGTGCAGCGCGATGGGCGCTCCGGAATGGCTCGGGAATGATGATTTCGGCCACATCCCGACCGATCAACTGTTGTCGGGAATAGCCGAACATCTGTTCCGCAGCCGGATTGACATCCTCGATCACCCCATGGGCATCAATGGTGATGATCCCATCCAGTGCATGTTCCAGACTCATCCGCAACCGGGTCTCGCGATCCATGAGTGCCGCATGCGCAGTGACCAGATCATGTTCAAAACGTTCCCGTTCCCTTTCCAGTCTCAGCCGCACCCGCTCTTCCTGTGCCCGGAATATGGACAACAGCACCAAGCAGAGTCCAATCAATCCGGTCAGAATGGAGCCTGACCAGAAAAACCATGGATCCCATTCGCCATGGATTTCCAGTTGCCACAACAGGATCATCAATCCACCGGCAATCAGCCCGAACAGGCCGATCATCATCTTGAACAACAGGTCAATCCGGGTATGGAGCATGGCAGCGTTCATCCAATCAGCGAACGGGAGGCCCAATACTCAGCCTCTCTCAAGGAGTCCGGATCATTGACATTGAAAAACGGATCCACTCCACCCGGCAATAGCGGAAATTCCACCGGGCGTGGGGGATGTTGATGCAAGAGATCCATTAATCGGCAGTTGTTGCGATCCAAGGCATCCTGAATCACAGGCAACAACGCACGCGGCCACAGGGCCACCACAGGATGCAACCGTCCGTTGGAGCTGGCCACAACAGGTTGCCGCGCATCACCACTCGCCTCGGCCAACCGCTTCATCCAGTCAAACGGCAGAAAAGGCAAATCCACGGAGACCGACAACACCCACTCCCTCCGGCCATCATCCACCAAAGCAGCCTCGATCCCGGCCAACGGACCCAAATGGCCAGGTCTGAGATCCGGGAGCACACGCCAGCCAAACCCGACAAAACGGCCAGGATCCCCGTTTGCACTCAAAACCACCTCGGCAACCGGAGCGGTCACACGGGACTGGATCCGCGACAGCAGGCAACCCTCCAGAAAAGGGATCAGAGCCTTGTCCCGGCCTCCCAGGCGCTGTCCGCGACCTCCGGCGAGCACCACACATACCGTCTGTTCCAGAATTTTGTCACCAGACATCCATACCGGCTCCCGGCCATAAAATTCCATTGAAACCTTGTAGATCCTTTGCTATTTTTTCAACAATTGCCGTGTACCGGAGAGCCGATCCGGATCTTCACTTCTTGACCATGGGAGGAACCAGAACATGAAAAAACATGCCATTGCCTTGGGTTTGGCCGCCATTCTGGGAACAGCTGCCATGACTCTGCCTGACACCGCTGACGCATGGTGGGGCAATCCATATTACGGTTATCCAGGTTATGGATATTATCCGTATTATGGTGGATATTATCCGTATGGCGGTTATTACCCTTATGGCGGATACTATCCGTGGGGGGGAGGTTATCCTTACGGGTATTATCCGTACTACAACAACCGTGGCCCGGGCGGTTCGTGGATGCCCTGGAACTGGTGGTAGCATGTGCCCGCGCGGCTGCCTGTGACATCCGCAGCCGCGCGGATGATCCCTTTCAGTGCTTGTCCTTGGATTCCACCCGAAGCAGTTCCACTTCAAAAATCAAAGTAGACATCGAGGCAATCAGCAATCCGGCTCCGGTAGCCCCATAGGCCAGATCCGGCGGAATCACAAAACGGTAGTGACTCCCTTCGGGCATCAGTTGCAGACCCTCGCGCCAGCCGGAAATCACATCCAAAAGACCAAAGGTGGCCGGTTCACCCCGTGCATAAGAGGAGTCAAACTCCACCCCATTGACCAGGGTGCCGCGATAATGAACCACCACACGCCCGGAAAAACCGGGCCTGGGGCCGGTGCCCGCACGCAACACCTCCCATTGCAAGCCACTGGCAGTCGTCGTCACCCCAGGTTTGGCACCATTCTCCAAGCGATAACGCTCTCCCGCTTTCCGATGGTGTTCCCCACGTTTGCGACCCAGCAACAGATTGAATACGAGAATCCAAATCTTCCCAAAGGGGCTGGCCATGCTCACCACTCAATTGAACATTATCGTACGTTATCGTTTACCCACCTGGGCAACATCTCGTCTGACAATAATATTACCCAGTTTTCCGGAACAAGTCATCTGAAAAATCGACCCGGATAAAACAAAGTCAAGATCGGGCAACAGGAAAAACACCGGAGGAATTGCCAAGTTTGCATATTTTGATCCAACAACACGTCAGCGATCACCAAAATCAATACAATTATAGAAAATCAGAACCCGATAACAGCCAGACGTTCCACGCTGGATCCATGCCGGTCTTTCCGAATCTTCCAGAAGCTCTCGTCTTCCAAAGGCTGACCAGACAGTCGGAAAGGATGAACCGTGACATCCTGAAGAAAACGCGGATCATGGGTCAAAATCCACAACTGGCGGATCCGACTTTCCGGTTGACGCACCAAACCAATCAATTTGCGCAACACGCGCGCAGCAAAATGCATGGTCTCCGGATCCAGACCAACCGTGGGATCATCCAACACCACGATGCGGTCATCGGCAACCTGATGCAACGCCAAGGATCCCCGCGCCAGATAATAAAAATACAACAAAGTCAACAGCCCTCTTTCACCATCGCTGATCGTCTCCAAGGCATCCGTGCCATTCGGACGGACCAGACGATAACCATGGGGTTCAGCCGGGACGACGACAAATCCATGCATGCCGATCATCTCCAACAAACCGTTCATGCCGTCGATGGCCGGTTGGATGGTGATCAAAGAGTCCGTCAATGCGGTCCGTTCCTGCTCCAACGTGCGCATGTCCTGCTTGCATTGGGTGATGCGCTGGTCAAGCTCTAGCAGGGTTTGGGTATATTCGCGACTGTTCAGGTGATACGCCTGCAACAGGGGCGCAAACTCTCCATCAAGCAGGTGGCGCCAGAACTCGGCAATCAACCGCCCCTGTTCCTCATGCAACTGCTTCAATAGACGGTTTTGTTCCACAATCTGCTGATTGACCCCGGCAACCAGATCCCCAAGTCGGCACAGATCATCCGCCAATGATTCCAATGTCACGCTCAAGCCTGGCTCTTTGCGTTTGTTCTCCATCCGGTACAGGTTGATGGTCACACCCTGCTCAAAACGGTACTTCAGATGTTGCAGGAGTTCCACATCCAACAAACGCGCAGGAGCCAAGAGAATCTGATCCAACCACTGGCGGATCGCGTGCGCATCCTGCCGGTATTGCTGCTCCAACCTGGCCAGGAGTTGTTCTTCTTCCAGGAAGGTCGCATCAAAATAATCATTTAGCTCACCAGCCAACCGCTCGGGTGCCGACTGCTGACAGAAAGGACAGACTCCATGATTCCGTTCCAGATGGCGACGCCCGGCCCGCACCCAATCGCCATGCCCCAGTCGTTCAGTCTCCTTGCCTATG
The DNA here is from genome assembly GCA_011089965.1 of Magnetococcales bacterium. Taxonomy (GTDB): domain Bacteria; phylum Pseudomonadota; class Magnetococcia; order Magnetococcales; family Magnetaquicoccaceae; genus Magnetaquiglobus. The sequence continues at coordinate 115,380 of JAANAU010000003.1, read as the reverse complement.
CACATCGTAACCGTTCAGCCCAGTAAAATGCTTCATTCAGGCTGCCTGAAGCATCAAAACAACCTGCCTGGGCAGGAGAGAAGGGGCGGACTGACCTCGCAAATCCGCATTGATTGCCTGCATCAGGAATTTGAGGAAATTGCGTTTCTGTTGACGACAGGTGGCAGCCACAGTCATGATCCGTTCCGCGAAGCGACTTCCCGTCTTGCTATCCGTGCCAAAACATCCCTTGCGCCAGAGCACTCCATGACGCACCGTCCGTTCCGCCACGTTATTGGTTGGTTCACGCCAGGGACGCGAACGAAAGTCCACAACGCCGGGGCAACGGGAAGGATCCCGTCGCAAATGCGCCCAACACCCCTGGCGACGCTCCAATGGCCACGGATTGTAGCGCTGTAGCGATCAGAAATCAAAACTCCGGCTAACTCGCCCAGCAACGCCTTGGCCACTTCCTGATATTGTTCAAGGATGAAAACCTGACCGCCAATAATCACATTATCAAGGCTTGATGCCTTTGTTTCTGACCTGAACGGTTACGAATATTGTACCCGGTAATATCCAGATCATTCCGTTATTTTGTTGTTATATTTCAATTCATTACTTCCGCATTCAACAAGGAAAATCCGGACTCAACCCGCACCAGCAAAGGAGTCAATCGTCTGCGGCAGATTATTTTGGACAGCGGTGTTGTCATGTCTTTATGATTTACGATAAAATCAAATCACCAGCCAGCGTCGAGCAAGGTTCGACTCCGCCCTTTCGTGACGCGCAATGGGCAACGCAGGCGACTTGATGCGCGTCACTCTGCGAATACCTCCTCCAATGAGTTTGGCGCATCCATCAATCGGAGGCTCCACTCCTCCATTTCGGAAGATTTAGCCTTGGTAATTTTGTCATTGGCCCAGTCGGGCAGGGTGCCGAAACGGCGCTGAAGGAGACGGGTCAAGATTTTGGCCTCGCCTCTTTGCTCGCCATCCTGAAGCTTTTGAACCAGGAAATGCTCCAATCTCGGGATGGCATACAACTCCTCCTCATCCATCATATCCAGCGTGGCCTCGAGCATCCGTCTCCCGACCCGCATCACGGAATCCGGGGTCAGACCTGCATTGTCAAGATGGTTCAATGAGCCTTGCATGAGATTACTCCTTAGACCTGCTATAACAGTATTGAAAGATTTCGACACATGCACCAATCTGTCCTGCTCCAGGGTTTCAAATGCCAACCTTCTTTCTTCCATGCGAGAGGCAAAGCATTTCAGAGGGGCGTTTCTGGCATGGTTATCCAGTTGGTTCAATACAATCAATCGAAGAGTCCTGCCGAAGATCGGTTGGTTTTCATAGACACCATTCATCCCGATTGGTTGGAATGAACAGCGAGCAAGAAGTGATTTTTGCGGAGTTTTGGAGCTGATGATGACTGTACGCAACTGGTGGAGTTCCAACTTGGCATATTCCAGGTAGGAATCATCATATCGGTATGCCTTGGCAAATACTCTTTCATTCAGACTTTGGGTTACCTTGATTTCGGCCAGGATCTGCTCCACATCCAAGTCCAAAAGTCCATCAGCCATCAGCAGGCATTGCTCTTCGGTGCGGCCCGCTTTGCGTTGCAAAAGAATGATGTCCGCATTGGGCGGTTGGGCGAGGACTGGAACCTCCGTACGGACTTCGATGCCCACCGGTTCCAGCAACTCTTTCAGCGTTGCAGCGATCAGGCAGTGCCAGCAGGTTTTGGATTGGGTGTCGCTCATGGCGATGAAATCTTGGCTGTCGTGTCGATGATCAACGTGCCACCATCATAATCTGTGTCGCCGACAAAGACGAGACCTGATTCAGGGTGGCGATGGTCTCATCGCAGCCAGAGGCCCGGTGCCGTCCGCAACCTGCTCCAGATGCACAGTCTCGATCATGGGCGCAATCTCCTTGCCTATGCACATCAATAATTTCTATTGATACGCTACTCCAATTTGAATGCCAACTGCTTATTGGTCGTTTGAGGCTTCCTGGCTGTCGTGGATTTGAAAACACGACGTTCCAGCAGTTCCTCACGAATGTCTGCCAGAAATGGCGAAGGTGTCATGGCACGGGGCACGCCTTGCCACAACCGTTTTCTGGCCCAACTCAGAAACAAGGTTTCCCGGGCACGGGTCATGGCCACAAACAACAGCCGTCGCTCCTCTTCGATGGCGGCTGCATCGGCGGGTTGGTCGCCAAAACGCCAAGGCAGCACCCCATCCTCGCATCCGATCACAAAAACCACCCGATACTCCAGTCCCTTGGAAGCATGCATGGTCACCAGAGCCACCCGTTGCGCCCGGGCGTCCAACAGATCCACCTCTGCCCCCAAAGCCACCTCGGCCTGAAATGCCCTCCAGTCCGCGTCATGCCGCTGGGCCAAAGGGGTCAACCACTCCACTGCCTGTGCCAACTCAAGGTCAGACCCATCCGCTGCGGCCACCTGCTGCATCTTTGTCAGTAACGAGCCAGAGATCTGGAGCGACTCCATGGCTTCCAGCAACCGATCTACCCCGGGATGATCCCGCAAACGCTCATGCGACCGTTTCTGGTACGGAATGCCCGCCCGTTCCAGCGCCTGACAAAGCGGGACGGTCAAAGCCTCCGAACGATACAGAACGGCAAAGTCCGAAAAGCCATACTCCCCCTGGGCATGTCCATCGGCCTGACCACTGTCCAGGGCATGAAACCCATGTCCACCCATCAACGCTTCCAGAGTCTGGATCACGAAATGGGCCTCGGCATTGTCGTGGGCCGCAGCATGCACAACCACCCGCCGGGCATCCGAAGAGATCGGAATCAACTCCCGTTCACGCCGCAGGGTGGCTTGTGCCATCACCCCCAATGCCCCCTGGATGATCCCGTGGCCAGATCGATAGTTGCGACGCAGAAGCACGGAATGGATGGCGGGAACGTCACGCACCAGCGCCGCAAAAAGACCTGGATCGCCACCGCGAAAACCGTAAATCGCCTGATCCGGATCCCCGATCACGCACAACGTGGCCTCTGCACCCACGATATGGCGCAGCAGGGCATATTGGGTGGCATCGATATCCTGGAACTCATCCACAAACAGATGCGCATAACGATTGCGCCAGTCTGCGGCCAACTCCGGATCCTGATCCATCCAGGCAACCGGCAAGGCGATCAGATCCTCCAGCTCCACCAACCCGCGCTTGCGCATCCCCTCGCGATGATACGCCAAGGCACTCCGGATCTCGGCATCCTCCGGCAACTCCGGCCCGACGCTGCGCCGCAGGCGTCCAAACCGCGCCAGTTGACGCCCGGCATCTCTCCGGCTCAACCCGAGGTCTGTGCATAAACGGCGGATGCCATCGGCTTCGGTCGCAATGGCCACCGACTTGGGATAGCCGAACCGCGCAGCAGCCTGCCGCACGATCTCCCAGCCCAAGGCATGAAAGGTCAACACGGAAATGGCACGCACCACCTTTTCATCCAACAGTCCGGCAAGCCGTGTCCGCAGCTCTTTGGCAGCACGTCGGGTAAAGGTCACGGCCAGACAGGTTTCCGGGGTCGCTCCCTGTTGAATCATACGCACCAGACGTTGCGTCAGGGTGTAGGTCTTGCCTGTGCCCGGTCCAGCCAGGATCAACAAAGAGGGATGATCCGAGGTGATGGCCTGCTCCTGCTCCAGGTCAACACCAGTCGTCAAGTCGGACACGCTCTCCTTTGCCACCGGAGTCGAAAGTTGCGCCGGAATCCCTGCCGGAACGACGGGAGGCGGTGGAGCCGGGGTGGGTGGGGGCACGATCCGCTCTTCCACACTCCCCGGGGCGAACAGTCCGGTGCTGCGTGACGCCTTGTCCGCAGTCTGGACAAACACCCGAATCACCCCGAACTCCCCATCATACCCCCCGGAACGGATCACCTGCCCGGCCCGCACCCGTTGAATGGCCTCGGCCATGCGCAAGGAGGTGTGACGCCGGATCTCTTCCAGAGGCACGGTTTCGAGAATCGTCAACTCGGAACCCAAACGACGGATCATGTCATCATAGCTTCTGGCCACCCGATTGGAGGCTGGTCCCACCCCTTCGACCTCGGCGATGATCTCAGGAAGAGGAATCAGGGACCAGAACGGGGCGGCATGGGGTGACTTCACCCCTTCCGGACGATCTGCCAACGCTTCGACCCGGTTCAATACCCCAACGGTCACCCCTTTGCCGCACACGGGACAGAGGCCGGACAACCGTTTGGTCTCTTGGGGTTCCAGACAGACCTGACAGGCGCGGTGACCATCCAGATGGTATTTGCCCTCTTCCGGAAAAAACTCCACGGTCCCGCCATATCCGTCACCGCTGCGCAAGGCATGCAACATGGCATGATAGTCCATGTCGCAGGTAAAAATCGTCGCTTCACGCGCCACCTTGGAGGGGGAGTGGGCGTCCGAGTTGGAGACCAGTCGATAACGATCCAGGCTGCCCACCCGCCAATTCATGGGCGGATCCGAAGAAAGGCCCGTCTCCACGGCAAAGATATGGGAGGCCAGATCGCCATAGCAGTCGGCAATGGAATCAAAACCGGACTTGGAACCCAAAGCCGAAAACCACGGGGTCCAAATATGGGCAGGAATCAAAAAGGCATCCGGGTCTGACTCCAGGGTGATCTCCAACAGATCCCGCGAGTCCAATCCCAGGATCGGACGACCATCAGAGTGCAGATTCCCAATGCGGGCCAGGCGTGCATTCAGCCGTTGCGCCGCCTCCAATGAAGGCACGCAGATGAGGTGATGCACCTTGCGGGTGGTGGCACCTTTCTTGTAAATGGTCGAAATCTCCACTGACAACAGAAACCGGACCGGCTGACCATCCCCTGGTATACTGCCACCCTGATCCAACCCCTCGACAACCTGGCGCTCCAGATCGGGTTGCAATCGTCGCAAACCCGGTTCGGCCTCCACGGTCTGTTCGGCAATGGCGGCAATCCAGGCCGGATGGGTGAAATCCCCACTGCCCAGCACCGCAATCCCCTTGCGCCGCGCCCACAAGGCCAGATGAACCAGGTCGCAATCGCGACTCGTGGCACGGGAATATTTGGAATGGATGTGCATGTCGGCAAAAAAACGCATACCTTTCTCCCAGAGACAATCGATTTTCGGATGACTTGGCGCGCAATCCCCGGTATACCCTGTGCAACAAGAGAACCATACCCCTTACCCGATTTCAACGTGAGAAAAAAATATGTCCCCTTTTGATCTCGACCGCGACGCGGCATACCAAGCCTGGAAGGCTCAGAAACTGACCCACTATCCCACTTCCCTGTCCGATCTCGTGGTGGAGGTGCAAGACCCCTTTGCCATGACCCGTGACGAGGTGCATGCCATCCTGAACCTCTGCGCCAAGACCAACATGGCACTGTTTCGTCTGGCCCATCCGGAAAAGATCCAGGACAACCCCCTGCCAGCGATGACCGCACGGTTGGGTGTCCACCAACTGGATCGCAATCTGGGTGCAGACAGCGATGGCCTGTCGGCCTTGACCCCTGGAGGAGCGGCTTTTGCTCCATTCGCCAATTACATTCCGTATCGCGAGGCAGCCATCGGCTGGCATACGGATGGCTATTACAACCCGGCTGATCAACCGGTTCAGACCTTGTGCCTCTATTGCGAGCGTCCTGCCCATGAGGGGGGGGAGAACGATCTGCTGGATCACGATCTGGTCTACATTCAGCTCCGCGACACGGCACCCGAGGTGTTACGCACCCTGATGCTGCCGGACGTGATGACCATTCCGGCACGTCTGGCCCCGGACGGCTCGATTGCCAGACCGGAGCGGAGCGGACCGGTCTTTTCGGTCACGCCCCAGGGCCATTTGCACATGCGGTTCACCAATCGCACCAAAAGCATCCGTTGGCGTTCGGACGATGCCACCCAGCATGCAGTCGATACTCTGCGTCAGATCCTGAACGCCTCTGAGCCGCAACGGTTTCGGGGCAGACTGGAGACCGGTTGGGGCCTGATCAGCAACAACGTGTTGCACACCCGGGCAGCCTTTGCCGATCCTCCGGATGGTCCGCGCCGGGTGCTGTATCGCGCCCGTTTCTTTGACCGGTTGCCAACCCCGTAACCCCCCCTGCACAGGTGTGGAACAGATTGGATTGATTGCTTGAATGGCTTGAAAATTGCATAAGCCTTCCAACCAACTCCAATCTACCCACCATAGCAGGTGAACCCGATGACGACCACACCGATCTCTCTCCCGGAACTCGCCCGTCAGGCCACCAGCCTGAAAGAGAACCGGTTTCGCACCAATCCGGCCAACGACAACAGTCCGTTCAATGAACTGCTCCTGCAAGCCTTTGAAGAACGTCAAGGATTGCAGGGAAGCGGTGCTCCGGCACCGACCCGCACCTCGGTCACAGCCCTGGTGGAAGCGGTGATGGCCGCATTGCGCCAAGCCAAGGATTCGGTGGGTGGCCTGCCCACAGGTCTGGCAAGCAACGGTCTGGGCAATGATGACGATCACTGGCCATTGAGCTGCAATCCGCCCATCTCTTTGCCCCAGGGCTATCGTTCCAACCATGTCACCCATGCCAAAACCCGTGCTCCCGTGGATCCGGCCCAAAAAATCCCGGAAAAAAGAGAGGGCGGCAATTACGACCAGATCATTCAACGGGCTTCGGAGCGATATGGAGTCGATTCGGATCTGATTCGGGCGGTGGTCCAGGTGGAGAGCAGTTTCAATCCCAAAGCGGTCTCCCATGCCGGCGCCCAGGGTCTGATGCAACTCATGCCCGCAACCGCTGCAGAATTGGGCGTCAAGGATCCCTTCAACGCCGAAGAAAACATCATGGGCGGCACGCTCTATCTGAGTCGACTCCTGGATCGCTACGATGGCAACGTACGCTCAGCCCTGGCTGCCTACAACTGGGGAATGGGCAATCTGGAACGGCAACCTGCCTCTGCCATGCCTGGAGAAACGCGCCGCTATGTCACGCGCATCATGGGAATGGTCGATGGTGGTGCCACGACCTGACACCATCACCACACCTCAAGGATCAGGGGGATCTCCTCCTGATCCCCTCCTGGTCGCGCTTGACACAATTTTTTTTGCCCCCTCTTGAAACCGTTCGCAGCGTTGCCATATCAAAGAGCCAAAGGAGTATAAACCGTTCTGGAACTGTATGGAGATGAACCATGACGACCTATCCTATGGCTGTGCATCGCGCCTTTGATCTCAACAGTGCCGACAATGGTGCAGGATTTCGTCAATTTGTCCAACACGCCTTCCAGGCACCCATTCTGACAGCAGATGAAGAGTTCGAGCTGGCCAGCCGCTATCAACAACACAACGACCTGGATGCTGCCCATCAACTGGTGCATGCCTATCTGCGTCTGGTGCTGAAAATTGCCCGGGAATATGGCAATTATCACTTGCACCTGCCGGATCTGGTCCAGGAAGGGACCGTGGGCCTGATGCATGCCGTGAAAAAATTCAATCCCACCCTGGGCAACCGGCTCGCCTCGTATGCCGTATGGTGGATTCGCGCAGCCATTCACGAATTCATCCTCAACTCCTGGCGCATGGTGAAGATCGCCACCACCCAGCTCAAACGCCAACTGTTCTTCAAATTGCGTCAGGCCAAAGATTCACCTCTTCCTCTGAACTGGGACGAAGCCCAGGAGCTGGCCAAAAAATTCGGCACCGATGCCGCAACCATCCTGGAGGTGGATGGCCGCATGAGCGGGGGTGATGCCTCGCTCAACCAATCGATCCTGGACGAGGATGGTGAAATCATCGATCTGATTCCTGACCAACGTCCGGATCAGGAACATGCCGTGATGGTGCAGGAGCAAGACCAGCGTCTGCGCAGCATGATTCGCCAGGGAATGAGCCAGCTCAACCCCCGTGAACAGCTCATCATCACCCATCGCTTTCTCACCGAAAAACCAACCACCCTTGACGCCCTGGCAACAGCACTCAAAATCAGCCGCGAACGGGTGCGGCAAATCGAGAAACGTGCCCTGGAGAAACTCAAGGCTTTTTTCGTCACCATTCCGGACAGTCGGGATCTGGTCATCGCCTGAGGGCGGTCTGACGATTCCCGCATCACCCGACATTCTACTTGAAAAAAGATCTCCCCCATGTCATAAGATCCATTCCGTCCATGACATGGGACAAAAAAATGGTGACAAAAGCAAACGCTTGCTCTGTTGAACTCCACCGATCTTTCAAGGGGTGATTGGTAATGTCAAAAATCTATACCGGACTGATGCTGGGCATGGCCGCACTCCTGACCACCGGTCCCGTCATGGCCAGCAATGGTTATTTTTCACATGGATTTGGCAGTGAAAGCAAATCCATGGCCGGTGCCGGCACCGCTTTACCCATGGACACCATGGCCACTGCATTGAACCCGGCCTTGATGGTCCATACGGGTGACCGGATGGATCTTGGACTCGCCTTTTTCTTTCCCACCCGTGGCTTTACCGCCAATCCTCCCACCCCTGCCCCGGGTGCGTTCCCGACTGGCAGTTACGAAAGTGATAATAATATTTTCTACATTCCCAATTTCGGCTACAACAAAATGTTGACCCCGGAGACCAGTCTGGGTATCAGCATCGGCGGCAATGGGGGCATGAACACCGAATACAGTTGGGCGGTTTTCAACGGTTTCGGTGCTGGCAGCGCACCCACGGGCATTGATTTAATGCAAATTTTCGCAGGTCTCTCCCTGTCTCACAAGCTCACCCCTGACCACTCTGTGGGCATTGCCCCCATCCTTGCCATTCAAAACATGGAGGCCACGGGGTTGGAGGCCTTCCAGGCACTCTCCATCCACGCGGATCGTGTCACCAACAAAGGGCATGACTGGTCCTTTGGCGGAGGGGTGCGGGTTGGCTGGTATGGCCGTCTGACGCATGATTTTTCAGTCGGCATCTCCTACCAGAGCCGCCTGTGGATGAGCAAATTCGACAAATACAGCGGCCTGATCGCCGAAGAAGGTGACTTCGATATCCCTCCCATCTTTAACGCCGGAATCGCCTATAAACTGACACCCACCCTGACTGCGGTTGCGGATATTCAACATATCTTCTTTCAGGATATCAAGTCATTGTCCAACTCCAACAACACCATCATGGCACCCGGCGCCCTGGGCGGATCCGGTGGATTGGGGTTTGGTTGGGAGGATATGACGGTCTACAAGTTTGGGGTGCAGTGGATGATGAACGACACCTGGACCTGGCGGGCTGGTTACAGCACGGCATCCGATGTCCTGGCTGGCGGACAGGCGCTGTTCAACATTCTGGCCCCGGCCACAGTGACCGATCATGCCACGGTCGGCGTAACGTACAAATTGAATGATCGGGACGGGATCAACCTGTCCGGCATGCACGCCTTCAACAAAAAACTCCATGGCACCAATCCCAACACCCCCAACCAGACCGGTTACCTGGAAATGAACCAGAACGAACTGGAAATCAGTTGGAGTCGCAAATTCTGATCTCCTCCACGTTCAGGGCAGTGTGCGCACAAGCCGGAAACCCTGGTCCGCAGCCTGTCGGCCAGGGCTGTTGAAATCCCGGGTTGCGGGGCGCATGCTGCCTCTGAAGCGGTACCAACCCCCGCCCCGCACCACGCGGTTGGAACCCTTGGCCGGGCCAGGGGGATCGACCTCTGGAGCCTGAGCATAGTACTCATCATGATACCAATCCTGCACCCACTCCCACACATTTCCGGCCATATCATACAACCCCCAAAGGTTCGGCTGTTTTTCACCCACCGGATGGGTCTGTTGTTCTGAATTATTGTTGTACCAGGCATACACTCCAACAACACTTTCATCGTCACCCCAAGAATACCGCGTCGTTGTGCCGGCACGCGCAGCATACTCCCATTCCGCTTCGGTCGGCAGACGATAGCGTTGCACTTTTTCCCGTTCGTTCAAACGCTGAATGAACTCCTGCACATCCTTCCAACTGACATTTTCCACAGGCCGGGATGGATCCTTGAATTTGCTTGGATTGCTCCCCATGACCACTTCCCACTGTTTCTGGGTGACCTCATATTTTCCCAGATAAAACGGCTTGCTGATTGTTACCGGGTGCTGCGGGGTCTCCGGGTCTTGCTCAGCCGGTCCCTTGGGCACCCCCATGATAAAAGAACCCGCCGGGATCAACACGAACTCCATACCAATGGTGTTGGTCAAAGCGGACGCGGATGCAGACCACACGGAAGGTGAAAACAGCAAACCGAACAACCCGATCAGACAAGACAGCCATGGTTTCACGGACATGTTGGCGTATTCTCCTGAGAAAATGAAAAGTCTGACCCATGAGCATATATGTACAATCCGGTTCCATGTCAAGTGACGACAATGAGAGGATCGCAATAATTGGTATGTTTTTTGCTTAACACCATTCTCTAATAAAGAAAAAACGGATCCACCAAACCAGAAATGGTCACCAGGGAGGCAGCTTCATGAGTCTCACACTGGAACAGCACCGTGCACTACGCGATGCCGTCCACAATTTCAACCATGCCATGGAGCTGCGCACCCATTTGAATCTGCGTGTCGCCTCCCGCGTGACCACCCTGTTGCGGATCGGCACCATCAGTCTGGCTGGGGTGGCCATCATCTTTCTGATTTTGTTGGTTGTGTTGACCTCGAAGATCAAATACATGACCGATCTGATCGACACCATGAACACCCAATTCACGTCCATTTCCAAAGATATGGGAGAGATGCGCAACATCATTGTTCGCATGGATCAGGCCATGACCACCATGCCAGTGATCGTGCAGGAGGTGGAGACCATGCAAGAATCGGTCTCTTCGATGCACAGCCACATCAGCAGCATGGGGGAACGCATGCAGAGCATTGACAAAGGACTGACCAATATCACCAATAACGTGACAAACATGACGATGACTTTTCGCATGATGGATGGTTCCGTCAACCAGATCGGACACGATGTCCACCGGATGTCACGTCCGATGCGGATGTTCAATTCCATCTTTCCGTTTCCATGAAAAGGTGACAGAACCGTGAATCAGGAACAGGAAATTTCCACCACCATCCACACGATGACACAAACGCTCGACACGTTCCATGCCGACATGACCGTCATGGATGCCAGATCAGACGATATTGCCAGACATACCACCCGGTTGATCCGCATGGTATTGACCATTCTGGCAGGCAGCAGCGCGATCATCATGTTCCTGCTGACCGATTTGACTGACAGCATGAGCGCCATGATCGAAAACATGAACACCATGTACAGTCACTTCGGACTGGTGTCGAAAAATATGCATCACATCACCGGATCGGTCATCAATATGGGCGACAATATCCAGGGCATTCCCGCCATTGCCAAATCGATGCAACACATGAACAAGGATGTGAAGGGGATGAATGGCGCAGTGGCCAACATGAACCAGAACATTCAATCCATGGAACGTCATATCGGACAAATCGATGGTGGCGTTGCAGAGATGAGCGGACGATTCGTCTCCGTCACCAGGGCGGTCAATCACATGAATTACAATGTCAATCAAATGGCCAAACCAACCGATCTGTTGGGACCGCTTGGAAGGTGAATGCACCTTGGTCTTGTGGATTCAATAGGCCGTTTTCTTCATGCCCGCAACCAGTTTACGAAATTTCGGGTTGGACGTGCAGCGCATCAGGCGCTCCATGATTTTGCGGAACGTGGCCGGATCGGTGGCGCGATTGGTCAAGGCATTCAGGATCTTGACCATGGTATCACCCCGCTTGCTGGGATCTTCGTACGGATGCTCGTGCAGCAGACGGGAGATGGTGGTCAAATAAGCTGCCATCCCACCCTGAAGACTGTAGGCCGGATTTTTTCCAGAGAGCTTTCCAACCAGATAACTGCTCGACTCACCCTTGCTGCAATAAAGCAATAAAGGTCGTCCGGCAGCCATGGATGCAAACCTTTTTTCAAACGCCTCGGTTTTCTCCTCGATCTCCAGCACATAGACCTTGTGCGACCCCGGGATCGCAGGATCGGAATCCGGATATCCACGCACGTCGATGATCACCGGTAACGCCGGATCAGCCAGGAACTCCTCAATCGGCATGGCCGTCTTTTTTCCAAATATCGGCATTTTTTGATTCAATCCATCATGGAAAACGAGAATTGACAGGATCCGACTGCCCATCATGGTTGATTGGCAACCGGATCATTGTCAATGATAACACAATTTCAGAACTGTTCAAACTCCTCATCACGGTTGCCAACCAGACGTGGTGTTTGTGCCGGGGCAGGCAGCGCCTTGACAACTGTCGGCCTGGCCGCAGGCGAACGTGACCGAACGACAGACCCGCTCTGAGCCACCTTGAAAAACGCAATGGCCTGGGCCATGGTATCGGCCTGGGCACTCAACTCCTCTGCCGTGGCCGCCAACTCCTCAGATGCCCCGGCAGTCTGTTGCACCACCTGCTCCAACTGCTGAATCGATTGACCGATCTCCGCCACCCCATCCCGTTGCAGGCGGCTGCATTCGGCGATCCCTTGAATCCGTTTCGCCGTATCCTGAATGTCCGGAACCAATTTGCCGATAATCGTGCCGGCCTGTTCGGAAATCTGCACGCTGGAGGCCGAAAGATGACTGATCTCTCCAGCGGCAGTCTGACTGCGTTCGGCCAGTTTGCGCACTTCGGCAGCCACCACGGCAAACCCTTTGCCATGCTCTCCGGCACGGGCCGCTTCAATCGCGGCATTCAAGGCCAACAGGTTGGTCTGACGGGCAATCTCTTCGATGATATTGATCCTGGAGGCAATCTCCTTCATGGCGTTCACCGCCTGATCAACGGCCTTCCCTCCCTGAGCTGCATCCCGGGATGCCTTGAGGGCAATATTCTGGGTCGTGTCCGAACTGTCCGTATTCATCTGACAACTTCCGGAAATCGAGGTCAGGGCATTCGAGGTCAACTCCACGGAGGCAGCCTGTTCGGTCACCCCTTGAGACAGGGTTTGTGCGGAATTGGAGATCTCGTTGCTCCCCACAGCCACTTGTGAAGCAGCGGCAGAAATGTCTCCGATGATTGAGGTCAGCCGACCGATCATCCGCTGCATTGCCTGCGCCAGTTGACCGATTTCATCTTTTTGATTGACCTGGACTGTGGCCGTCAGATCCCCTTCTGCCACCGCCTCGGCCAGACGGACCCCCTGAATCAACGGATTGGCAATGCTGTTGGCCACCGTCAGGGCGACCAATACCACGATCAAGGCAATGACAACACCAATGATCAGCACAATTCTGACCAAACGGGCCAACGGCTCCTGAACCTCGGCCAGATCAATCTCGGCCATCACAGCCCAACGCACATCCGCCACCTGCATCGGGGAGAAACTGGACAACACCGGATTGCCATTATAATCCGTGATCACTTTGGTCCCCTCTTTTCCAGCCAAAGCCTCCCGCACCCCTTCGGTATCGGCACCGTTCTTGTCGATGGTGCCAGCAAAAGAGGCCTTCACCGAATGGCCCTGCTTGTCCAGATAGGAGTCCGAACGCATGCGCTTGTCAGGACCGACCAGATAGGTCTCACCGGTCCGTCCCATTCCGTCGCGCTGCTGCATGATGGCATTGATGGCATCCAGGGAGAGTTGCAATCCCACTGCCCCAATCGGCTTGTTGTTCCTTTTGACCGGAGCCACCAGAAATGCAGCGGGTTCATGATTGGAGGGAGCATAAGGTTCAAAGTCCGAGACCACGGCTTCGCCACTCCTCATGGCCTTGTCATATGCCTTTCCCAACCCGCTGTTCTTGAGATCTCCGTGAATCAGATTCTGACCCAGATCTTTCTCCCGGCCATAGGTGTAAACCACATCCCCGTCCAACTCGATCAAAAACAGATCATAGTACCCGTACTCCTTGACAAAATCCGCCAACCACCGGGTATTGTTCTCCACAGCCTGTTTCCACAAAGGACCGTTGAGTTTACGCTGTTCGGTTTCGTAAGCCCCTCCCACGCTTTCCAAAGCACGCTCCAGATCCACGGATCCGGACAATACCCGGATATCCCCAATACGCTCCTCAAAAAATCGTTCGATCTGAGTCTTCTTGATGGCCTGCACCCCGTCCAGTTGCTGAAACGCACTATCCATCAAGGCGTCACCGGCCTCATGGGTGGTCCACCAGGCCGCCGTAATCAAAGGAATCAGACCAACCATCAGAAACAGAGTGATCAATTTTGGACGAATCCGGATATCAGCAAGACGCATCTTCATTTCCCCCTTAAATTCAGATAGATGAATACAAATTGAATCTGCAATTTAAAATATCAATAAATTTATGCATTGTAAATCACTATTTTATTCTAATGGTATTGATAATTGATCTCAAACGCGTATAATAATAATATTAATTCTCATTCGTATACCAATCCTGCACCATGACATTTGTCCCGCAAGATCAGAAAATGACGTCATACCCTGATGTGGCACATACCCAGGCTTGATCTGCTCCGGGAAGTGAGATAAAATTTTGGGTTACGTAAATTTTATGATGCGCCGCTCAATCGATCCCACGCCCAGGTGCAACCGATGCTCGATTTTGAATGGCCCTGGATCTTGTTACTGCTGCCTCTGCCCTGGCTGGTGCGCCGGTTGCTGCCAGAGATACAGCCTCAATATGAAAGAGCATTGGAACTCCCGTATATCGAAGAGTTTGCAGACTCTTTGGCAACAACACCCACCCTGGAAACGCACACCGGCCTCTGGCACTGGAGCTTGGCTCTCCTGGCCTGGGTGCTGCTGATCATTGCCACGGCCCAACCAACCTGGATGGGAGATCCGGTGGATCTGCCTGCCAGCGGACGCGACCTGATGCTGGCGGTCGATCTGTCGGGCAGCATGCAAACAAAAGACTTTCTGATCAAGGATCAACCCGTTGACCGTCTGACCGTGGCCAAACAGGTGGCTGCCGATTTCATCCGTCGCCGCACCGGAGACCGGGTGGGTTTGATCCTGTTTGGACTCAACGCCTATGTACAGGCCCCTTTGACTTTGGATCGGGAGAGTACGGCCCACCTTCTGGAAGAGGCCGAAATCGGTCTGGCCGGCAAAGAGACGGCCATCGGCGAGGCTGTGGGATTGGCAGTCAAAAAGATCGGTTCCGGACCACAACCAAGTCGCGCCTTGATCCTGGTGACCGATGGTGCCAATACCGCCGGGGTGATCTCTCCGCTCAAAGCAGCACAGATGGCTGCCGATCATGGCATCAAGATCTATACCATCGGTGTGGGTGCGGACGAGATGACCATCCGCACCTTTTTTGGATCCCAAAAGGTCAATCCCTCCACAGACCTGGACGAAAAAACCCTCACTCAAATGGCGGAATTGACCCAGGGCCGCTATTTCCGCGCCAAAGAGAGCCAACAACTGGAAGAGATCTATCAACTGCTCGACACTTTGGAACCCGTGACACGGGAGCAACAGGCGTATCGTCCAAGAACCGCACTCTTCCATTGGCTGTTGGGTCCGGCATTGGGCGTGGCCGGTCTGCTCCTTTACGCCTGGCAACGGGGGGGATTGGGGAGATGATCGAGGGGTTCCACTGGCTGCGTCCCTGGTGGCTGGCGGGGTTGCTGCTGGTGCCGGGTTTGTGGTGGTGGCTGCGCACTCGTGCCGGTCAGACTCACGACTGGCACCGGGTGTGTGATGCGCATTTGTTGCCCCGACTGTTGCGTTCGACCGGTTCATCCCTGCCACACCAGCGCGGGGTGTGGGTGATCCTTCTGGTCAGCACGCTCAGTCTGTTGGCATTGGCCGGCCCGGCCTGGCACCAGCTCCCGCAACCGGTCTATCAGTCCCAATCCGCACTGGTATTGATGCTGGATCTCTCTCAATCCATGGAAGCCACCGATCTGACACCCAGCCGTCTGGAGCGGGCACGCCTGAAAATCGCGGATCTGCTGCACCAGCGACGTGAAGGAAGTGTGGGTCTCATCGCTTTTGCCGGTCAGGCGTTTACGGTCACCCCTCTGACCACGGATGGGGAGACGATCCGCGCCCATCTGCACGCCCTGTCAACCGAAATCATGCCTGTTGCAGGCAGTCGACCGGATCTGGCCATCACTCTGGCAGGACAGATGCTCAAACAAGCCGGTCACAGCCAGGGGTCGGCATGGTTGATCGGAGACGCACCGGGGGCTGACCAAACCGTGGAGTTGGCCAAACAGTTCCATCGTCAGGGGTATCGCCTGTCGGTCCTGGGGGTTGGCACTCCAGATGGCGCGCCGATCCGACGCAAACAGGGTGGATTTCTGCACGATGCCCGAGGTCAAATCGTCCTCCCCAGGCTGGATGAAGCGGCTCTGCGCACCCTGGCCACAGCGGGAGGGGGCGACTACGCCCGGATCACCACAGATGATGGCGACCTGCATCAACTCCTGCATGCAGAATCGACCAACCATCTGACATCATCCTCACGCCAGATGCGTGTGACCGCCGACCGCTGGCAGGAGGAGGGGCCTTGGTTGCTGTTGGTGGTGATTCCTTTGGCTGCTCTTGGTTTCCGGCGGGGTGTGCTGGTTTGGTGGCTGGTATGGATGATCCAGCCACCGGCACTGGCCTCGGAGTGGGACTCCTTCTGGCAACGTCCGGACCAACAGGGGGCCAGGATGCTGGCAGCCGACCAACCTGACGCTGCGGCCCGTCTGTTTACGGATCCGGCCTGGAAAGCGGCAGCCCACTATCGGGCCGGAGAATTTGCCGAGGCACTGACCGCATGGCAATCTTTGGATCATGCCGACTCCTGGTACAATCGGGGCAATGCCCTGGCACAACTGCAACGTCTGGAAGAGGCGGTACAGGCCTATGATGCGGCACTCAAGCGCAATCCCGATCATGCCGATGCCCGGTACAATCGGGATTTGATCCAACAACAGCTTCAACAGAAGCCCAAGGAATCGAGCCAATCGAACCAATCGAGCCAATCCGCCCAAAAAGAGTCGCCATCCGCCCCAAATCCACCCTCATCCGCTGCCCAGGAGGGGGAGAAAGGGGAACCTGAAAATACGAAAACTCAATTATCGAATGTTACTTCCCAAAAAGAAGAGACCGCTGAAGCCAACGCACCCCCAGAACAGACCACTCCATCCACGGATTCCCAGCCAACCCCCACCGCTTCAGAACAGGAAGCCAAACAGGCCGAGGCCCAATGGTTGCAACGCATCCCGGACGATCCGGGCGGACTGTTGCGCCGAAAATTTCAATACCAATATCAAAGACGTGGAACCACCAAGCCGGAGGTCGAATCATGGTGACACCTGGATCCTGGAGGATTGTGCCTGACGCACAACGAAAACTTGGCTTGTGCGGTACGGATTGTGTTTCAGCCCTGCTGCGCATCCTCTCTGTTTTGGTCTGTCTCTGGTTCTGGCTTCTTCCCTCCATACTGGAAGCTGCCACCATCCAGGCCCGGGTGTCACGGGATCCGGTGATCGTCAACGAATCCTTTTCCCTGCTCTTCTCAACCGCAGAATCCCCCAGCGGCGAACCGGACTTCTCCCCGTTGCGCCGCGATTTTGAACTGCTCGACCAGAAAAAAAGCAGCAGCTTTCAATTCCTCAATGGTCAGCAAAGCCACAGCATCAGTTGGACCCTGGAGCTTATGCCCAAACAGAGTGGCACGCTCACCATCCCTGCCATTGCCTTTGGTCAGGAACGCAGCGCCCCCTTGACCATCCAGGTGCTCCCGGCCAACGCCCGCACCAAACCCCAAAAGGATGCCGCCAGCACGGATTCCGAATTGCTGCTGGAGGCCGAACTGACACCGACGGAAGGGTATATCCAGGAACAATTCATCCTCACCGTCCGCTTCCTGAATGCCGTACCGATTGCCGGGGCCACCATGGCCGATCCACACATTGCCACCGGGGATGCCATCCTGGAAAAAATGGGCCAGGACCAGGCCTATGAAAGCGAACGCCATGGACAACGCTATCTGGTGTCGGAACGCCGCTACGCCCTGTTCCCACAGCGCAGCGGAACCCTGGGGATCGATCCGATCTCCTTGACCGTGCAACAGGCCACCCAAGGGGGCGGATCCCTGTTGAAGGAGTTTTTCAATGACCCGTTCATCAAAAATCTCCCGCTGGGACCAGGACGACCGGGACGCACCATCCGCCTGACCACCCCGGCTCTGACCCGGACCATCCAGCCCATCCCGGAAAGCTGGAAACATCCCCACTGGTTGCCCGCTCACAAACTCACCCTGAGCGAGCAATGGAGCCAGGATCCGCCCCGCTGGCAAGTGGGGGAACCGATCACCCGCACCTTGACTCTGACCGCAGATGGTCTGACTGCCGCCCAACTGCCGTCACTTGCCACTTCGAGCCTGGATGGTTTCAAACACTATCCGGATCGACCCATGCGCGAGGATCAACGAGAGTGGTCCGGCATCCTTGGCAGACAGACCGAGAAGGTCGCCCTGATTCCAACCACTCCCGGAGAATACACCCTGCCCGCCATCGAGATCCCCTGGTGGAACCGTGACCTCAAAAAAATCGAAATCGCCCGTCTGCCGGAACGACGCATCGCCGTCTCTCCGGCCCCCACCTCCAAGGCCACCTCGGCCTTAACCCCTGCCGATGCCGGTGCCACTCCAGCCGTGCCAAACACCACTCCTCCGGTGTCAACAACCGCCAACAATCTTCCCACTGCCACGCCAATCCCCAATCCGGAATCCCCTGCAACCCCTGCCCCGCAATGGCACCCGCAGGTGTGGCTCTGGGTGGCGCTCTTGTGTGGGCTGGGCTGGATGATCACGGCATTGTTGTGGTGGCGAACCACGCACCGTCAAAGTTCCCGAAAAGAGCAGAACCTCAACCCCGACTCGTCCCGACAGTCATTTGAAAAGCGACTGCACCGCGCCTGTCAACGCCATGATGCCCACGCTGCCCGCACGGCCTTGAACAACCTTGAAACACATGGCAGTCAGAATAAAGAATTAATGCATGAGATCGAACGATTGAACAGCATGCTTTATGGCCAAACCGCCACGACCTGGCAGGGGACGGAACTGTGGCGCGCCTACCAGAAGGCCACCACAAAACCCTCGGACCCTCATCCCAATCAACCGGCTCTTTTGCCACCACTGTACCCAACATGATGCCTCTTGTGCCATGCAACCCTCTTGACTGCCCGCTTCCAGGTTACGATAATTCAATTAACGTGACTTGGAAGCAGGCAGTCAGGCTCTTCCGCGCTCCAAAAGCACCCGACACCCCACGCCCAATCCCGGATTCGCCCACCCGGGAGCAACAGCATGCCGCTCCCAATCGACTGCTCTGCGGCTATTGCAATCATCCGATCACCGATGAAACACAACGGATTGAAGTTTCCGACAGTCATGAACACACTTTTTTCAACCCTCATGGCTTGATCTTCCAGATCGGCTGCTTCCGACAAGCACCAGGATGCCTGACCGCTGGGACAGCCTCCATGGAGTTCACCTGGTTCCCCGGACATGCCTGGACCTTGGCACTCTGTGGTCAATGTCAACACCATCTGGGCTGGATGTTTCAACAATCCTCCACGGATCGCTTCTTTGGCTTGATTCTGCCCCGATTGCGCAGGAAACCTCTGCCATCCGGATAACCCGGTTGAAACAAGGCTTGACCATGGCGGACATTACTGGTAACACATGACTTAATCGATTCTTGAACCACACATTTTTTGATCCGGGTTGCATATGTACTTCCATAACATCACCTCTAAAACACTCCTGCTGGCCCTGACACTGGGTCTGACCCACCTCGCCCCCCTGCACGCAGGGGAATACGAGGGGATCCACACCCTGGATGAGGCGATCCGGGCTGCCAATCAGGGGGCAGTGGAAGCCCAAAACAGTCTTGCCATGATCTACCGGGATGGACTGGGCGTAACACGGGACTACAAAGCCGCCTTGAAATGGTTTCGCATGGCTGCCGACAAAGGACATGCCGAGGCACAATACAATCTGGGCATGATGCTGCACGACGGCAAAGGCGGCCCAAAAAATGACGCAGAAGCTTTGAAATGGTTACGCAAATCTGCTGATCAGGGGATGGCTGAAGCCCAGTTTGCTTTGAGCGAGGTGTACCGCACTGCCAAAGACGGTTCCAACAATGACCAGGAGGCCATGCGCTGGCTGCGTCGCTCTTCGGAACAGGGGTTTGCCGAAGCCCAATATTACCTGGGAATCTGTCTGCGGGATGGCA
Source organism: Magnetococcales bacterium (assembly GCA_011089965.1). Taxonomy (GTDB): domain Bacteria; phylum Pseudomonadota; class Magnetococcia; order Magnetococcales; family Magnetaquicoccaceae; genus Magnetaquiglobus. The sequence continues at coordinate 95,170 of JAANAU010000003.1, read as the reverse complement.
AAGATTGCCCGCAAGATGCCACCGAAGCAGCAGGATGGCTGCGCAAAGCGGCAGACCAGGAGTTTGCCAAAGCCCAATCGGCTTTGGGCACCATGCTGGCAACAGGCCAGGGAGGGACCAAGGATCTGATCCAGGCCGTCATGTGGCTGCAACTGGCTGCGGATCAAGGGGATCCGGCAGCCTCCAAAAAATTGACCCAACTTGGACAAGAGATGAGTCGTGAGCAAATGGCTCAGGCCAAAGATCTGGCACGGCGCTGGTCCCCCCCCAACTTGAAACCGATCTCCCCACCCCCTGGGCCAAGTGGTGGTGCCACTCAGCATCCCAAAAAAGCCGAATGACCCCGTTTGTCCATTTGCACGTCCATTCGTGCTTTTCCCTGCTCTCCTCAACCGTCCGGCTGGAGGCTCTGGTTGCCCGTGCCAAACAGTGGGCCATGCCAGCCCTGGCGCTCACGGATCATGGCAATCTGTTCGCTGCCGTACAATTCCACCTGGCTTGTCTGAAAGCGGGCATCAAGCCGATCATGGGTGCTCAGGTCTATATGGTACCCAACCGTTTCGACAAATCCAGCCGACCCGATCAGGAACCAAGAGATCAACTGATTCTGTTGTGTCGCAATGCCGAAGGGTGGCGCAATCTCATGCGGCTGGTTTCTGCCGGTCATCTGGAAGGGAGCCATGATCAGCCACGCATCGATTACGCGGTTCTGGAGCGATACAAAGAGGGATTGCTGGCCCTCTCTGCTGGTCCCAAGGGTGCTGTGGGTCGCTTTCTTAAGGCAGGCCGGACCGATCTGGCTACAGAGCAGGCCCGCAAACTCAGTGAACTGTTCCGCGACCCTGACTGTGGTGCTCCCGGATTTTACTTGGAACTGCATCGACACGGTGAGCCGGAAGAAGAGGAGTGGATTGCCCGCACGGTCGAGTTGGCCTATCAGCTCGAACTGCCACTTGTGGCCAGCAATGATGTCCATTTTCTCGACAAAAGCGATCACCGCGCCCATGACGCATTGGTGTGCATCGGTGCCGGATTCACCCTGTTGGATGAAAAACGCCCAAGAATCAATGATCGACATCATTTTTCCAGCTCGGACGAGATGCAAGGTCTGTTTGCCGATCTGCCCGAGGCTCTGGAAAACACCTTGCTCATTGCCAAGCGGTGCAACTTTCGTCTGGAACTGGGCAAGACCGTGCTGCCCGATTTTTACGTCCCGGAGGGTGAAGATCTGGCCTCCTGGCTGAAACGGGAAGCAGAACAGGGGCTGGAGAAACGCCTGACCAGCACCGTTATCCCACACAACACACCACAAAACGGGCAGGAGATTGCCCAGAACTACCGTGAACGGCTCGATTATGAACTCGATGTCATCGTGCAGATGGGTTTTCCGGGCTATTTCCTGATTGTGTCCGATTTCATCCGCTGGGCCAAGAATCATGGGATTCCCGTCGGTCCTGGACGCGGTTCAGGTGCCGGATCGGTGGCGGCCTGGGCGCTGGAGATCACCGATCTGGATCCATTGCGCTATCAACTGCTGTTTGAACGTTTTCTCAATCCGGAGCGGGTCTCCATGCCCGACTTTGATGTCGATTTCTGCATGGATCAGCGGGAAAAGGTGATCCATTACGTTCAGAACCGCTATGGCCAGGACCGGGTGGCGCAGATCATCACCTTTGGCACCCTGCAAGCCCGCATGGCGGTTCGCGATGTCGGACGGGTGTTGCAGTTCCCCTATGGACAGGTGGATCGCATTGCCAAACTGATTCCCAATATACTCGGCATCACCTTGAAAGAGGCGCTGGAACAGGAAGATCGGTTTGCCGCCCTGATCCAGGCCGAACCCGAAGTGCAAGAACTGATCGATCTGGCATTGGCCCTGGAAGGGTTGCCACGCTCGGCTGGCACCCATGCTGCGGGTGTGGTCATGGCCAATGGTCCGCTCACCGACATGGTGCCGCTCTATCTGGATCCCCGCTCCGACATGCCGGTGACCCAGTTCAACATGGGAGATGTGGAAAAGGTCGGACTGGTCAAGTTCGATTTTCTGGGACTCAAGACCCTGACCGTCATCGATGATGTGATCAAACTGGTCAACAACAGCCCGGAACGGGTCGGACAACCCCCGATCCATATCGCCACCATAGACATGGAGGATCGCGCAACCTACAAATTGCTGCAATCCGGACAGACACGCGGGGTGTTCCAGTTGGAATCGTCCGGCATGCGGGATATCTTGAAAAAACTGGCTCCCGACACTTTTGAGGACATCATCGCCCTGGTGGCGCTCTACCGGCCTGGTCCATTGGGTTCGGGCATGGTGGATGATTTCATCAACTGCAAGCATGGCCGCGTGGCCGTCACCTACCCTTTGCCCCAGTTGGAACCGATCCTGAAAGAGACCTACGGAGTGATTCTCTATCAGGAACAGGTGATGAAGATCGCCCAGGTGCTGGCCGACTACACCCTGGGTGGAGCCGATCTGTTGCGTCGCGCCATGGGCAAAAAGAAACCCGCCGAAATGCTGGCCCAAAGAGAGATCTTCGTACGCGGTGCGCTGGCCAATCAGATCTCCAGGGAGCGTGCGGAATATATTTTTGATTTAATGGAAAAATTTGCCGGATATGGTTTCAATAAATCCCACTCTGCGGCTTATGCCCTGATTTCCTATCAGACCGCCTGGCTCAAGGCCCATTATCCGGTGGAGTTCATGGCTGCCACCTTGACGTGTGACCTGATCAACACCGACAAACTGGCTCAGTTCATTCGCGAATGCCGGGCCATGAAAGTCCCGGTCCTGCCACCGGATATCAATGTATCGCACATCGTCTTTTCCGTGGAACGCCAGAGTGTACGTTACGGTCTGGCGGCAATCAAAAACGTGGGCGAAGGGGCCATGGAGGCTTTGGTGCGGGTGCGCACAGCCGGAGGTCCGTTCCGTTCCCTGCATGATCTGTGCAGTCGTTTGGCAGCCAGTGGCCTCAATCGCCGGGTGTTGGAAAGTCTGATCAAATCCGGGGCATGCGATGGTCTGCACCCCAACCGGGCCGCCATGCTGGCCGGATTGCCGGAGATCATGGCTTCTGCCCAGAAAACACAGGAGAACAAAAGCAAAGGATTCATGAATCTGTTCGGTGATCAGGAGGATGCACCGCCGCCTCTGCCCGAGGTGCCAACCTGGTCGTTCGATGAACAACTGATGCATGAAAAAGAGGCAATCGGTTTTTTCATCACCGGCCATCCCGCCCAAAAAGATACCGCCGAATTGCAGGAGTATGGCATCCATTCCATTGCGCACATCAAGCATGGACAACGCATGCCGACGGAAGGGGGGGGCAAAGTGCGGGTGGCCGGTATTGTGGCCGAGATCAAACTGCATCGCACCCGCAAAGGGGAGCGCATGGCCTTCATCACCCTGGAAGATCAGGATGAGCAGATCGAGGTCGTCATTTTTGCCGATGTCTATGCCGCATGCCAGACATTGCTGGAGGGAGAGGGTTTAATCATCATCGAGGGCAACCTGGAATCCGGAGAGGACGAACCGAAGATCACGGCGGAAAAGGTGGTGGATCTCGACTCTTTACGCCGCGACTGGTGCCGTGAATTGCTGCTCCAGGCCGATGCGCTCACCCTGACGCCAACCGTCCTGGAGCGGTTGCAGACCCTGTTGCGGGCACATCCGGGCCACACCTGTCGTCTGGTTCTGGAGTTGCGTCTTCCGGACCGGATCGGCATGTTTGCCTTTGGCGATCCCTTCCGGGTCACTCCCTGTCAAAACCTGTTGGATGAACTCCGCAAACTGTTCGGTCCCAAACGGATCCATATCCGACGCCAGGAGTCGGGAAAACGATGAGGTGATCAGGGACGTCGTTTCGTCCCGTTTATCCCCCCGAGATGTCAATCCTTCCATCACCTTGAAGATCCCATGGCACTCACAACCAGTTGCCAATCAACACAAACGGTGCCCACAAATTGGGATGACGGTAACGATCACTCTGGATCAATTGCACTTGCGCCTGACGCAACGCCTCGGCCTTGGAAAACGCTGGCTCGCGCAAGCGGCGATAAAAATCAGAAACCAGTAAAGAGGTGGCTTCATCATCGATCAGCCACAACGATGCGAGGACACTCTTGGCCCCGGCCTTGACTGCCACACCAGCCAATCCCAAGGCTGCCCGATCATCTCCCACAGCGGTCTGGCAGGCACTGAGTGTCAACAACTCCACCGGTTGTTCCCGATCCCGACCAGCAGCCATCATCGCTTCCAGGCGATCCATGGTCAATTTGCCATCATAGGTCAACAGAAAGGTTTTGCGCGGATCACGATCAAACTGCCCGTGAGAGGCAATATGCACCATGGAATAAGAACGCCTGGCCACCATGCTCATGGCCTGATCAACCGTGAACTCCGTATCACTCAACACCTCTCCGGGGAAAAAACGCTGAATCCTTTGCACCTCGCGGGTCACATTCGGCAAGGGGGCAAACCCTTGCACTCCTTTGGACAATGCAGAGATCAAAATATGCGTCTCTTGCCGGTGATCTGTCGGACGGGAGTCGGTCAATTGCAGACCGGGGGTCACGGCAATGGCCCACTGTTCCACCAGAAATTTCTGGCCGTCATGCAGGGCCGCAAACGGAATGGTACGCAAAACCCCATCCGGCACCACCACCAGAGTCTGAATACGTTCATGACGCAGCTCCTGGGCAATGGGATCGATCAACCACCGATAGAGCTGACGGGATGGCAATAGAAAACCTCGATCCTCCCCCTCCCCATCCTCCAGAGCCTGACGCAGGTGCTGACTCTCCTCCTCCACACGCTGTTTTTCCACCCTTACCCCGTGCCGAACCAGACCCGAGGGCAAAGTCAACAACAGCTCCAGCCGATCTGCCAGGACAATGGGATAAAGAATGGCCGTACCTGGCACCGTGCGTTCCGGACGGGCATGGCGCGCCTGCCGCTCCACCAGACAACCATCTTGAAACAGATTCTGGATCTCGGCACTCTTCAGGGCCTCAACGGCCTGGCGGGCCTCCAGCAGATCCTTCTGTTGTTCCTTCCCGCTGGGGCGACTGTCTGCCTCCTGCAACAGCAGGTCTGCCAATTGATAATAGACTGGGGCAATCGTGGTGCGGAACAGATCCGTCTCAGAACGCATCCCCCAAAACACATCCTCCCGCACCCGTCCCAAAGTTGCCAAGGCCGCACGATAATGACGCACAGCCTCCGCCCGGTAGTGCTGACCGGCCAACAAGCGGCCCGATTGCCACTGCCAAAGATACAGGCTCTCCGGATGATCGCCCTCCTGAGCCAGAAACCGTGCCTGACGGGTCAAACTCATGGCCTCGGCCATCCGGCCTTCCCATTCATACAACTGACCGCGCCAACCCAGGGCAAATGAACGGGTCCGCTCATCCCGAACCGCACGTGCTGCCTCATCCGCTTCCACGAACAGACCATCCGCACGCAACAATGCCGTGCCAAACCCGGTTTCACCTTTGGCACGCTGGGCCAGCTCCATGGCAATCCTGCCTGCTGACAGCAGACCAAACCCTTGTACCCGCTTGTCCTCCTGACGACGATAGAGCCTGGCCGACTCCTCCAACATGCGGCTGGCCCTGGACAAAGCTTTCTGACGCAAGGCGAGCCGACTCAAATTGTGATACAGTTCGGCACGCCAACGCTCCTCCCCGGAAACACCTGAATGTTGCAGTGCCGTGTGATAAGCCTGCTCTGCTTTGACAAACTCCTCCTGGACCAGATAAGCATTGCCCAACTGCATCCACCCTTGCACCAAACCGGTGCGGTCCGACGACTCCTTCTGTGACTGCACGCTCTGCTCCAGAATCTGGACTGCTTCCTCTTCCTGACGCATGCCCAACAGATAATCAGCCCAGGCAATATCCACCTGTAGCTGATCCGACGGATTGGGATTCTGTTGCACCCATTGACGGGCCTGATCCAGGATTGTCCGGGTTTCGGGCAACAACCCGCGCGCGCGATATTGCCCGGCCAACCGGAGCCAGGCAGAGACCCTTTGAGCGTCAGGCACGTCCGCAAGCAGACGCTGCCATTCCTGAGATGACACAACCGGTTGGACAAGACAGGCAGCCAGAAGATTGCCACGCATTCCCATGCAGAGAACCAACAAAACCCACACAAGCCGATTCATGGCCAACCCACGGTCAGCCGGAAATGGATCCCGCGATCCGAGGAACTTTTGTCCAGAATCTCGACTGGATGCAGGGGGGCAGCCAGATACAAGGCCATCTCCGAATGACGGTTGATGCCCCACAACAGACCCATCCCGCCACTGGCCAATACACCCGGCTCACCCGGGGGAGTGCCGTCCTTTTCCCAATTCCGTCCCCAATCCTCAAAAAGCGCCAACGAGACTTGGCCATCCCCCTCCTGAGCGGTGAGTCCCGGCAATGACCAAGTGAACGGCAATGGCACCTGCCACTCCAGACTCTCAAACAGGCCGGAATCCCTGGCCAGCAACCCTTCCCGATATCCGCGAATGGTCTCCATTCCACCCAGAATGAACTTTTCAGTCGGCAACATGGAGTGGCTGGTCAACCGCATGGCCGTCCGCAGCAGCAGTTGACTCTCCAGCCAGGGGAGGCGTCTGGCCCAGTGCAACTGTCCCATCCAGGCCCAGAAGTCACTTCCCGGCTCATCCGGTCGGTGGCTGGCACCACCCCAGGGAACCCCCCACCGCAATGTGGCAAGCAGAGCCAAAACTTGTTCCAAATCGCGACGGATCCACTCCCCACCCAGATCGATCTCGTGGACCACGGATTCCCCCTGATCCGTTCCCCGAACAAAATCGAACGGGACACCCAGCAATTCTGTCCGGCTCTTCTTGTGTTGCACACCCAGGGACCAGGCCAATTCATCCCGGGGATTCCGTTCGAGCCTGTGTTTGAAGACGAGTTGATAGCTGTTGGTATGGCTGACAATATCCAGAGGCGCCAATGGCTCCTGAACCACCGCAGCAGTCGAACGACCGATCCGGGCATGCAGCGAACTCTCCGAACCCGGCAACGGCCACTGATAGGAGATCATGACATCATTGACACCCGCAGAGTGGATCCACTCCCCTTCCAGGCGATCTCCCCAACCCAACAGGCTCTCATGGACCACACCCAATACGGAACGATTGACCCCGGTTCCGGGTGCACCCTGATTGTTACCCCCCATCCGGATGCGATAGGGGGAACGCTCTTCGACCTGCACATCAACCCGAGCCACACCTTGAGTCAAGGTTGGACGCACATCGGCCTGAATCCGCTCCACCAACTCATGCTGCCGCAATTGTCGCAACCGTTTCTCCAATTCCGGCAGATGGAGGATCTCATCAGCATCCATCTGTAATCGCTGACGATAGAACGCCTCATGCAGATGCTCATGGCCATGGATTGCCACCTCTCCCAGTCGGCCCTCCACCACACGAATCCGCACGATGCCATCTGTTCCGATCTCCTGCTCCGGCAAATAGGCTCCGGAGGTCACATATCCGCGTTCCAGATACCAAAGCGAAATGCGATCCTTGAGCAGGATCAACTCATCTGTCGTCACCACACGAAACAGATACGGAGAGAGCAACTCTGCGGCCTGGGCATCGCTCAGAATCCGGTTGCCTTCCAGGCGTACCCCCTGCAACCACAACCGTTCACGACGAGAGAGCGCACGATCTTCCGCATCAGGCAACTCAAGGGGAGGCAGAATGGCAGAGTCTGCCATCACCACGCCCACCGGATCAGACAGCAGACAGACCACGAAGGCAAAAACCTGCATGGATCGGGTCATCAAGGAAGATCCGTTGCACAGTGGGCAGAGAGCTGCCCAATCCCTGCCGGACGCACATCACCCGGCATCTCTGGCAATCCTCCAGGGGTGGATACCACCAGAGTGCTCACCTTGCCGGAACGGCGTGCCGCACACTGTTGATTCATCAACGCAGATGCATCAAAAAAACCGGTATTGACAGCCACCAGCCCCTCTGTGGCATTGATCTCGGGCGTATCGATCACCACCGTACCCTGAATCCCCAAAGCCGATGAGGCCGTGATCCTGGTGGCAGGATCCTGAATCAGGGTATCGGCCTGAAGATGTACATTGCCTCCCGCCCCTTCGTAGGCATTGGCAGTGACCTGCGTCCGCTCCAGAATCAGAAACCTGGGGTCAACACGAATGTTGCCCCCATTGCCATCTCCACCGCGTACCGAAGTGGTCAGGGCAGAATCGCTCAAATGGATCATCTGCCCCACGGCAATTTCCAGATCCCCGCCTCCGCCACTCTCGGCACTGGAAGAGATCGTACCATGATTCATGATCAGGGTGTCAGAAGAACGGAGTTGTACAGACCCGGCTCGTCCGGCAAGTGCATAGGGCAAGGTGCTATTGGCAACAATTGCACTTTCATCCTCCAGCCGTGTGCGCACCGCATGAATCTGAATGGTGCCTCCGCTTCCCTGCTCCTGGGTGGAGCTTTCGATCCGACTGGCACCACGCATGACCAACTCCGAGATGTGCATCACCACATCGCCCCCTTGTCCGCTGCTTTGGGCTGTGGTTGAGATGCGTGACTGGTTGGACATCTCCATCTGCCCGGCATCCATCATGATCTGTCCGGCATCCCCATAACTCCTGGTCTCTGCCTGGATCATCCCCCCATCCATCTCCAGACGTGCGGCCAGCACACTCAATGAACCCGCATGGCCTGCGCCAGAAGTGGTGGCAACCAATCCCCCACCATGCAACAATCTCAGCCAGGGTGTCTCCAGGGTCAGAGTTCCTCCCTGTCCAAACCCACGTGTGGTGACATGCATGCCACTGATCGCCCCTTCTGCACTCTGACCATCGATCAACAGCCGTTCGTGCGCCTGTATGACAACCTCTCCTCCCGACCCAAACCCTCGGGCAAAGGAGTTGATCTGGGAGCCTCCGGACATGGAGATCCGCTCTGCATGAATGGCAATGCGCCCTCCTGGCCCAGATGCAAAGGCATTGGCATAGATCCCGGCCTGCTCTTCCAGAATCAACTCCTGAGTGGTCACCGTGATCTCACTGCCCATCCCTCTGCCCTTGGTATGTCCGGAGAGCGATCCACCATGTTTCAGGACAACACGCGGAGCAGAAATCTGGATTGAACCGGCATCCCCGGCAGCATACGTTCCATTTTGCACCGCCCCGTTGATGCCAGGATTGGGACCAGAGCCATCCAGCACCATTTCACGGCTGGCCTCAATCCGCACCGAACCTCCCGAGGTGTCTGCACCGTTGTTGTTGCCAATCGTTGATCCGGTCAGGGCAACACGATCTCCGGTCAGAAAGACCTGGCCACCTGGTTGACCAGGCCCGGTCCCGGATGTGCCAATATCCCCATAAAACCAGGTCTCACCAAAACCAGACCAGAATGAACGAAACGGCTCATTGCGCTGCAAAGTCACATCGGCCAGCGCAGGAAAGCCCTGCAAGGCGACCGATTCAGCCCTCAAGGTCACTTCGCCCGGGCCATTGGTTGCCACCAGGTTGGCTCGACCGCTTTCCACGAACAGTGTGGCATTCTCCAGGGAGACCGGTCCACCGATCAAAGTCATTCCCTGACCAGCAGGCAGTTCCAAAAAAGCTCCACGCACGGTCACACCCTCAGCCCTGCCCCCCAGAAATCCAAAAGCCACTGGATCCACGGAGGCCAAACCTACAGAACGGGCAGAATCGGTTGGAAAACGGGTGCCATCCGGAAAGGCCAGGTAATCGGCTGTGGCAACATGCAGGGAGCCGGAGAGATTCAAAGAGGCATTCCGGCCAAACATCACTCCGTGCGGATTGAGCAGATAAAGGTTGGCGCCAGGAATGGCCGACTCCAGTCGTCCATCGATGGTTGTCATCTCACCGCCCGTGACCCTGGTAATGATGTTGCTCACCCCGGAACCGGTGAAACGGGCAGTGTCCCCGGTCCCGACCGAAAATCGGGAAAAGCTGTGAAACAGATTGTTGCCACGGGTGGTGCCGCGTGCCTGGTCAATGGCATACACCCCCTGCACTCCGGTCACAGCGCCACCACTCCCCAGCGAACCATCAAAGGCAATCCGGGAGGCTGCCGTTACCGGAATTGGCTGCCCCATGCACCCGACAGCCAACAACGCAATCCCGACCCGCATGCCACAATCACGGACGCTCGTCACGCACATAAAACCCCATGTAAACCACCGGGGATCCATTCCGGGAGATCTCCTGATTCTCGACATATGCGGCCGTGAAAACCGCAGTCCAGTACCGCAGAGGATCATTGGCCACCGGCGTACTGGTCCAACCGATCCATGAACCATTGAACAACGGTGATGCCCAGGCTGAACCACCATCAGTCTGATCGATATCCTGCAAGCTGGCCGCCTCCCGGATATTGGCCACGCGCCAATCCCCGGCACGGGAGCCATCGGTCAAACCGCACACGCCCTGCTGCAACCCTGCGGCCCGCTCCAATACCCGGGTCACGGATCCCGACAACTCGGTATTATCCGGACAGCGGAACATGTTCTTCAACCATACCAACCCGGTCAATTGATCCATGATGGTGCCATCCTGGCGATCCACGAATCGGCTGTCGCTGGTCCAGGCCACTCCCTTGCGCAGATTCCCATCATCCCCGGTCACAACAGAGCGGGTCTGACCGGTTTGTCGCAACGCCACCCGACCGGTTGCCGTGCCATCACGTACCGCCCAAACCAGACTGGAGGAGTTGGCGGAACGATCCTGACTCCCGAGCCTGAAATCCACGGCCCAACAAATCGAACTTCCATTGAACTGAGCCGTATTCGACCAGAAAATCCGTGTGGTGTTCAAAGGGAACCCCAGGAAAGGGTGATTCTCTGGAAGAGCAGGGCCGATACGGGAGTAGTCCACCAGACTTTCCAACTCCACACGATTGGGTACGCGCCAGGCTCCACGCTGAGAGCGATCCTGGAGTCCACACTGCCCGCCATTGCCCTCCAGGGCACCCACCAGATTGACGGCAGCCGTCAAACTGGCGGCAGTGCCAAGACAATCGGCCTGTTTGAGCCACACCAAACCAGTCAGGTGATCGGTCACTGCACCATTGCCGTGATCGGTGAAACGCGGTACGGGCCAGACTTCTCCCTTCCGCAGCGCCCCGTCATCCCCGCTGTTCAAAGAAACCCTCACCCCTGTGGCGGGCAAAGAGGTCGGAGAGGTGATCGTGACAGTCATGGTGGCTGTCGTGGAATCGGTTACACCATCATTGACCTTGAAAGTGAACGTATCGTTTCCGATGCTGGTGGCATTGGGTGTATAGGTATAAGCCCCGGTTGCCGGATCCGTCAGTTCTGCTCTTCCTTTGGTGCCATTGGCAACAATAGAGTAGATCAACCCGTTGCCATCGGCATCGCTGGCCGACAGAGTTCCACGTGCAACCGCACCCTGACGAATGGTGAGCGTGCCATTGTTGGCCACCGGGATCGAATTCGCGTTGCTGACAGTGACCGTAACAGTCGCCACATTGGAATCCTGACGGCCATCATTGACCTTGAACGTGAAACGGTCTGTACCGACAGCCCCGGCATTGGCCGTGTAGGTATAGGTTCCGGCAGCAGAATTGGTCAGAGTGACGCGACCAGAAGCCGGTTGGCCAACAATCAGGTAGGTCAAGACATCCCGGTCTGCATCAGTAGCGGTCAGTGTGTCGGCAACCGGATTGGATCCGCTCACAGTCAAAGAGTCATTCACTGCCACGGGTGCATCATTGGTTGCAGAACCAAAGTTCAAAGTCAAAGGGGTGGTGGCCGTCCCACCTTTGCCATCCGTGGCCGTCACCAACAGGTTGAGAGCCGTCAGACCGGCTGATGGATTGCCGGACAGGGTTCGGGTGCTGCTTGCATAACTCAACCAGGTCGGCAGGGCAGAGCCATTGGCCTGTTTCACGGTGTAGCTCAAACGGTCACCATCGGCATCCGAAAAAGTCGCAACCGGAATCTGAAAACTCTGCACGCCGCTGCCATTCCATGTCTGACTGGCCAGTGGGGTTGTCACCACCGGGAGATCATTGCCCGCGCGTGTCACCAGATCAAACACGGTCGAGGCCGTGGCTCCATGACCATCGCTGACCTGAACCTTGAGCGCCAAGGTACGGGTGCCGGATGGAGGATTACCCGACAGCATTCGGGTCGCTGCGGAAAAACGCAACCAGGAGGGCCATGTGCTTCCATCTGCCATGCGGACCGAATGGGTCAAACGATCACCATCCCCATCTCGAAACAGCTCTGTTGGGATCTGAAACGATTTGATTCCAGAACCACTCCACACCTGACTGGTCAACTGCTGACGCACCACAGGCCGATCATTGACATTCACCAGATTCAGATTGAAACGGCTGCTCACCCTCCCCCCGCGACCATCACTGGCCGTGACCCGCAATGGCAACCGGATCACCCCGACCGGTGGATTACCGGAAAAGGTCCGAGTGGCCGCAACAAAACGCAACCAGGAGGGCCATGCCGTGCCATCGGCCATCGAAGCCGTATAGGTCAGCAGATCCTGATCCACATCCCGGAAGGTATTCGCCGGCACCTGAAAGCTCTTCACTCCACTCCCGGTCCAGGTCTGATCCTGGATTGGATTCATAACCGTTGGCGCAGCGGCCTGAAGCTGATTCCCGACAGTCATCAGAAACAAACCGCATGACAGCCATAATGAATTCTTGAAGATGTTCATGGTGTCTATCCGAATTGTTAGAGAGGTCTCTGCCAGTCAAATAAAACCGGATATTCAATTCCGCAACATCAAGGTTGCTCCAAAAGCTGTTCACGGAAGGGTTCCAACCAGGCCGGTGCATGGGTGGAATCGCTGCCCGTGGATTTGGCAGGTACTTTTTTTCCTTCTTCCATGGGAATGGCACAACGCCCCATCGGCAGATCGGGTGGTGATTTGATCCTGGTCGATTCATCACCGACACGGCGAAACTCCAACCGGATCTCCACACGCCGACTCTCCTCCGGACTGGCCTTGATGGCCGTGACCGAGGCCCCGTCAATGATCAGCAACTGCTGCAAACGACGCAATTTTTCCGGAGGTTGGTCCACGGACAACAATGCACACAACACCGACTGGGCGCGCTTGAGACTCAAATCCACATTATACAAATAACTTCCTGCTGCATCGGTATACCCTTCAATGTGGACCCGCTCCATCCACCGCTCCCCCTCTACCCCGGCCCGCACCTCCAACAGGATCGGCACAAAGGCGCGCAGAATCTCCACCGCCTCGGGGGTCAACTGAAAGCTGTTGAAGGCAAAACGGGCCTTGTCTCCAAAACTGATGGAGTGATCTTCGTGATTGACCCGCAGATCCAAACCGGCCTCTTCGGCCTTCAGATCCAACTGGGTCAGGATCATGCGGATGTCTCCAGCCCGCTGGCGCTTCTCGACCATGGGACGCGAGGCAATCGCCACCATGGAGATGCTCATCACCACCAGAAACAACATGACCAAAGCTGTCATCAGATCCGCATAACTGATCCAGAAAGGATTTCCCGGCCCTTCATCGGTTACGGAACGCTGTTGACGCCACCCATTGATCATCATATATCCAGTCCTGAGGTATCAGGCCAAATGGCACGAAAAAGAGGCCCAGGCACGCTCCCAATCCTGCCAGGCACCCTCCAGTCGCGCCCCCTGCCAACCCCGAAACAGAGCCGCCACCGGTTGACCAGACCAATCCGCTGCCAAACGCTGCCACAACTGCCGCTCCTCCTCCAAGGCCACCACAGCGCGTGCCGCACCTGCCACAACCGTCACCCCCTCGTGCCAGCCAGAGGCTCTCCGCTCCTCACAACAGCCACCACACAACCCCAATGCATCTTCCAACGCTTCGGCCCACACAAGCAGTTCACGCAACTCTTCCAGCGTCACAGGGACATTGCGACCCCATCCGGCCCATGCGCTCTTCAGGGGTTTGATCAATGGACGCAACAAGGTCTGGGCCTGTTCATCCACCGTGGCCTGCTGCCGCACCCGCACCCCGGCCTCGCTGTCCCGCAGAGCAGCCTTGACCCCCTCTTCACTGCTCAACCAGGTGGCCAAACCGATCCAGAGACGGGCAAACCGAAAGGAGTCCACGGCCTCGCGGGCACGCTGCACGCTGGCTCCACCCTCCTGACGGGCACGCTCCTCGGCCTCGGCCAGATGGACAACCTCCGGAAAATGCCGCCGCATGCCAGGCAGAGTGACTTGACGCAAATCCACCCCGACACAGGCTGGCCGGATCTCTCCGGCCAGCCAGATCAACTCATTGTCCATGTCACGATGCATCCGCTCCGGCATCCACTCGGCAAACCAGCCGATCAGACGCCGCAAACCGGATACCGCCCGCTCCAGATTGCACACCGCCTCCAGACAGGCCTGTTCCGGTCCATACAGCAACGCCGCCAGTTGATCCAGCATCCCGGCAATCCGACCCGCGCCCGCCTTGGCCAACCCGCCAATCGCCCGTTCTCCGTCCTCCCAAACCACACGCTCCAACGCCATGGCCGTTACAGGCCCGGGATCCAGCCGTGCCAACCCGCGCGCCGCCGGGGACAACGGCTCCAGACAAGCCCCTCCCTGCCGCCCCAACGCCAACACCGTTTGCAGAAAACGCAGCCGGGATCCTGCCACATGTTGTACAACCAACTCGTGGAACGGCTCGGTCACCCCCTCCTCACCCAGCCACTCCAATTGACCGCGCGCTTCACACAGCCAGAGGCGGGAGCCATCCGGATACTCCAGACGCCACCACTCCTCCTTCCGATGAACCAACAGACAGGGACGCAACGCCTTCGATTTGATCTCTTCGATGGAACAGGCTGCCAACAGGCGTTTCAGTTCACTCCAGTCCGGTTGCTCTCCGGTGCCGCAATCCCACTCCTGCCGCACTTCGGAACGCCCGACCAGACCGATCAGCTGGCCCAACCACCGGACTCCCTGACGCTCCACCACCAGTTGCACACCCTGACGCCACAGTCCGAGATCCAACGAATCGAAACAAAACTCCTGCTTCTCCTCGCGCCGCGACTTGCCGACCAGGGCTGCACGAACCGCCGGATGATCACACACCATCTCGTTCCCGCTGCCGGTCGTCATCCGCAGACGAATCGTTTCGATACGCATCCCACCTCCCGTCTGACTGCCGCTATTTGACCCGCAACCGCCGCCGCAACGACTCCAACCGCTCTCCGAGCATTTCAATGAAAACGCTCTGCTCCCGTCCCAGGCTGGTCACCACCCCTTCCAGCAGTTGACCCAATTCGTTCAGATGCTGCTCAACATGACGCGAAGACTCTTCGTTCTTGTGATACAGACCATCGCGCAACTGTTCCAGATCCTGTTCCAACCCTTTGCCAAGCTGGTCGATGACATGGATGACCCCCTGATGGCGTTCTTCAAAATGGCTCTGAACCTCCATGAGCCGTTGCGCCAGAACCCGGTTCTCTTCGACCGTGGAACGGGCGGCTTCGTTGACCCACAGTTGCAAGGCGTTTTCCATGGCCTTCTGTTCAGCCACCAGACGCTTGCGCATCTCCGACAACTCTTGCGCCACTCCGCCAAACGCAGTCTCAACCCGCTCGGCGATCACCCGCACCACCTCCCGGGAGGTCTCTTCTCGGGAGCGTTCCAGCTCCTCACCCGAAACACGCAGATGCTCAGTCAACTGTTTGGCCGTTTCATCCAGCTCGCCCAATACCGCCATCTTGACCCCTTCGGCCTGTTCGGCGGTCTGACTGAGCAGCCGTTCCACCATGGCGGCCTCCCGGTCGCCATCCAGTTGAGCGCGTTCATCCACCAGAGTCGATACGGCGCTCTTGAACTCCTCGGAAACCCCTTTCATCAGGCTGTGCAGATTCTCTTCCCCACCCATCCGGGTGGCAAGCAGCCATTCACGGGTCTGGGCAGCCACATGACCGGCGGATTCCCGCATCTGACGCCGCATCCGTTCCATCTCGCGGCCCATCTCCCCAAACAGCGTGGCCATCCCCTCTTCACTGGAACCAGCCGCCCGTTCCACCTTCAACAACACCTCGCGCAAAGTGGCATCCATGGCCTGAGTCGCCTGGGCCACCCGTTCGGCCAACTCGCTCATCCCTTCGCGCCAGCCTCCCTGCAACCCTTCCAGACGACGCGAAACAGCCTCCAGCAACCGCAACAGGCCCGACCCATCGGCCCTTACCGCCTCCATGGCCACCACACCTGCCTCCACCCTGGCCAACAACTCGGCATGACCGGTACGCAGACGGTCATGCAACCGGGCATGCCGCCCCTCAGCCGCCTGACCTGTTTCAGCCAGGGCATCCCGGATCCAACCTGCCATTTCTGTTCCCGAAGGGATCCGGGCATGCAGTTCCGTCACGCCACGGGT
The DNA here is from genome assembly GCA_011089965.1 of Magnetococcales bacterium. GTDB lineage: Bacteria > Pseudomonadota > Magnetococcia > Magnetococcales > Magnetaquicoccaceae > Magnetaquiglobus. The sequence goes on along the minus strand of JAANAU010000003.1, from coordinate 78,756 downwards.
CAACCGGTGACCCGTTTCCAGAGCCTGATCGCGGAATTGACGACTCTCATGCCCCTGGGCATCGATCCGCTCCATAAGCGCACGCAGTGCCCCCATCCCCTCTTCTGCGCGTCGCACCCAGTCCGGATGACGCGCTGCCACTGCGCTCAACTCCCCGCCTTGACGCTCCAGTTGCCGATCAATCCCCTGAAGCGATTCGACCAGACGACCGTTCCGGCTCGCTGCGGCCTCACGCTGAACGCTGCTCTCCTGTTCCAGCCAGGTCAGTTGCCGCTCCAACCGCTCTCCCAACCGCTCCCCCAGCCGCTCCATCCCGCTCTCCAGAACGGCAACACCGGCACGCTGACCAGCAGACCCGGTACGCATCTCCTCCAGTTGTTGCTCCAGTTGGGTAGCCAGGTGGGCCAAACCCTGACCAAGCCGGGTCTGCCCCTGTTGACCCACTGCCAGGCCGTCACGCAGACAGGCCAGTTGCGCCTCCAACTGGCCACCCAGACGCTCCACACCCGCCGCCACCCCATCGAAACTCTCCAGGCGCGCTGCGATCTCCTGTTGTTGTTTTTCCACCTGCTCTGCCACCCGCAGCAGAGCCTGGGCATCGGCCTGCCGCGCCTGCGCATTCCGACCCATCTGGTCAAGCTGTTGTTGCAACTGCTTTTCAAGTGTTCCCACACCGGCCACAACGGCACGCAGATCCTCCTGAGGCAGCGTGGCGGCATCGAACATCCGGGTCAAATGGTGATCCATTTGTCGGCCCAACTGCTCCAATCCGTGGGCCACACTCTGGGACTCTGCGTTGGCGCGTGCAAACTGCTGTTGCATCCCTGTCAACTGCTGCTGCAATTCGGCACCCAATCGTTCCAGCCCCTGATGGACCTGACCCACACCATCACGACGTGACGTGGACTCCTCACGCCAACGGTTGAGCTGCTGACGCAAACGGTCATCCAACTGTTCCAATCCCTGCACGATCTCACCCATGCTCACCTGACGCGCTGCCGTATCCTCGCGCATCCAGGAGAGCTGCTGATCCAACTGTTGACCGATCTGTTCCAGACCGTAACCTGTGGTTGGGGTGTCATGCGAAGCATGGACAGAATCCTGCAACCGCTCCAGTTGGTGGGTCAGCCGTTCAGCCCAGGCTGCCAACCGCTCCTCTTGCGCTGCCCGACTCGCCTGCTGTTGACGCCATTCATCGGCCATCCAGCTTTGCAGGCGGTCCAACCGTTGATCCAGCCCTTCGCTCACCGCAATCAACCGCATCAACGCGGCATTCTGTTCCTTGTGCTGTTTCAATCCCTCCTGCCACAGCGACATCTGACGCTCCAGCAATCCGGCCATCCGTTCTCCCACCCCTTTCACATCGGCCTGCAATCCGATTTCATGGCGCAGGTTTTGATCCATGGCCGTCAGATGGCGCTCCAGGGTGGTCCAGGCAGACCGCTCCTCGTCACGCCGTTTGCTCTCATAGGCCACCCACGACTCCAGAGCACGTTCCACGGTGGCCATGACCCCGTTCAGATTCAGGGAGATGGCCAGGGTGGACTCCTCGCGTCCGATCTGTTCCCGGGTCAACAACGGCTCCAGACGGGCCACGGAATCGATGATCTTTTGGACCGGTTCATCCCAGACCGGAGCGCGCACCACCGATGTGACGGCTGGTTCGACACCAACGGCCTGACGGGAGATCTGTTGACCCACCTCCCCTTGGAAAACCAATACCTGACCATAACGCCAATGCAGCAGGATCTTCTCGATCACCGTCACCAGCATGGCGGTGAGTATGGCAAAAAAGGAGGCGGAAAAAGCGGTGGATACCCCCATGAACAGACCTTGCAACTCACGGGTCACCTGATCGGCTCCGACTGCCGGATCAAACCCGGTCAAACCCATGAGAATACCGGCAAAGGTGCTGACAATCCCGGAACCGGTCAAAATCCCGGGCAGATGTCGAAAAAATTCGATCCGCATCGGCAGATCGACCAACGATTGCTGGTTGAAGACCATCTCAGGGGGAATTGTGGCCAGCAGATGGGGATGGACCAGACCGGTACGGGGGTCCAACCGGCTTTCCAGATGGAGGGCAGCGGCATATTCACGCCACAAACGGGTGAAATGAGGATAATAGAACCAACTCCATGCGTCTGGCAGGATCTGTTCCGGGTCATTCAGGCGACCCAGACGTTTGATCAGGGAGCGCCGCACCAAACGCAAACGCACCCCATCCCAGAGTGCCTGCCAGACATACCCCCCCACAAACAACACCAACAAACCGGCGATCACACCGGCCAATGTCACGATGATCAGATTGTCCCCCTGACGTTGCAGAGGAACACTGAGAAAATTGGGCAACCCGGCCCAACGGGAGAGCGCCACGACATCCAGTTCGCGAAACACATGGATGCCAACCCCCAGGGCACCAGCGATCAGTGCCAAACTCCACACCAGGGCCAGAAGGTTTGAAAAAAAACTCGCCACACCAGCGCGCATCTTCATCCCCCCCCTGGAATTCCAATCCAGAACGAATTCATCGGCTGACCACGTCGCCGATCTGATCCCAATACTCTGGCGGCAGTTCCGTAGCCAGTTTCAAAGCGCCAGCCGCTGCTGCGAATTCGGGTTCACTGCTCACGGTCACTTTGACCTCGCCATATTCGCGCAGATCGTTTTCGATCATCGGCCCCAATCCCCGGATGCGCGCCCCACCTCCAGCCAGCACCAGATTGGTCAAGGCTGCGGCTTGACACTCCGGGTCAAACTGCAACAGCATGCGTTTGATCCCCTCGACAATATCGGCAACAATGGTTTCACAGGTGACGCGAATCGCCTCGGTCACATCCACTTCAGCCGGTTTGCCATGAATCCGCAAGGGGACGACCACCCGCTGTTCAGGCTGGCCGACAAAGCCGTAACGCTCCTTGATGGCCTGAGCCAGATAACGATCCACATGCACCCCGGAGTGACCATCGCGAATCGCTGCCTCCAACAGACCATCGATATAATTGCCACCCTTGAAGATGCTCAACTGCTGATCCGGACCCGGAATGGTGCCTCGCATGGCACACAGATCAATGGTGCCCGCCCCCACATCGATGATCAACGCATTGCTGAGCCGATCCTGTCCGTAGGCCACCATGAAGGGAGCGGCCACCAATGCTGCGGTATCCATGATCCCGTCCATGAGTTTCAGAAGCTGCCCCTTGTTGGACAGAGCAGCCCGTGCCGGAATGGCGATGATGCCGCACACCTTGTCCCCGGCAGCAGGAGTGGCCATGGCCACCACCTGTTGCAACAGTTCGCGCGCTGCATCCAGATCCTTTTCGCTGGCCTCTTTGAGCATGCCGTCTTGCAAAGGGTAATAAAGATCCAGCAACGAACGCTTTTCAATGGCTTCGGCACCGACCACCTGGGTGCGGTTCAGAATCTTGACTCCGATGATATCCTTGGGATACCCGACCACCGTATGCACCAATCCCTTGAACTGGCGATTGCTCATTACCGCCGTGCGCGCGGTGCCCAAATCGATGCCCAACAGCAAGACTCTTTCAGTCTTATGGGTCGTCATGACTGCCTCCAAGGTTATGATGCCGCAAGAAAAAAAAGGAAGTGACCCTCTTGATCCCCGGCATGGAACAACAGTGTGGATCTTTAGCCCCGGACCATTTGCGCCCAGTTCCGGGCCTCATCGCCGGGTGTGGGATCAGACATGCGACTGCTGCCCGTTTCCGGCGGGGCCAACGAGTAGGTTTTGGACTGGGACTCTTTGGATTGGGGCACGGGATGGGCCTGGGCCATACGCTGACGCAGTTCTGCCAGGCGTTCGGCATCCGTCCCCTCCACGAACAGCCGTTTGAGAAACGCTTCCCGGCTCAGATCGCGTGCAAAGGAAGCGGCATACGCAGCATAGGCCTGTTCCACTTCCGCACCCACCGCTGTACGGATCCGCTCACGCAGGGATTCAAACATCCCGAACCAGAAAAGCTGATCCGACTGATCCCGTGCCTGACGCAACAGAGGAATCTCTTTGGCCAGGATTTGAAACTCCTGTTTGGAGGCTGCCATCAGGGTTTCCAGATCGCTGATCTCCTGACGGATCTGGCTGACCTGTTCGCGGGATTCGGTCAATGCCTCCTGCATCCGTTCGCTGCCCGGGTGAATCGCATAGGCAGCCAGGGCGCGTTCCCGTTCTCCTTCGGCACGGGCGAGCTGTATGGAGTTGGTCAGCAGTTGCTTCTTGATCTGATTGAAACGACTCTTCAATTCCCCGGAACGATCCTGGGCGCGCGTCAAGGCCAAGTGAGCATCGTTTCGGATCCGGATCCATTCATCCATTGGTCTCAACTCCCGCTTGCGTCATTCCTGATTTATAAACCTTACAGCAGGTCCATATCATGAGATCTCATCCGAATCAAGAGCATTGGCCGCATCGGCATAATGAACCCGCTGGAGATAGAGTCCATGGGCCGGAGCCATGGGACCGGCCTGACGACGATCCTTGCCCAACAGCACCGTATGAAACTGCTCCAGACTCCATTTGTTCCGACCGACCAGCACCAGAGAGCCGACGATGTTGCGTACCATGTGGTACAAAAAGGCATTGGCCCGAATGACAAAATGGATCTCATCCCCCCTGATGTGCATCTCGGCCCGGATCACCTCACGCACCGGTGTGAGGGATTGGCAGTTGGCCGAACGAAAGGCGGAAAAGTCCTGACGGCCCAGCAACAATTGCGCAGCCTCCTGCATGGCTGTCAAATCCAGGCGGCCCGGATGGTGCCACACCCGTCCCCGATCCAATGCCGCACCCGCCGAACGGTTCAGAATCCGGTAGAGATACTCCCGCCAGGCTGCCCGTCGGGCATGGAACCGGTTCGAGACAGCCTCTGCCTCCAGAATGGTCACATCCGGAGGGGTCAGGACGTTCAGCGCACGACAAAAAACCTGCGACGTACGAGGTTTGGCAGTGTCAAAGTGGGCCACCTGTCCCAAGGCATGCACTCCGGTATCGGTGCGCCCGGCCCCCACCAACAGCACCGGATGACCACACATCCGTTCCAAAGCCTGCTCCACCACACCCTGGACCGTGACCACCCCCCGGGCCTGACGCTGCCATCCGGCAAACCGGCTGCCATCGTATTCCAAAGTCAGACGATAGCGGAGCAACGGACCTTCGGCTTGAGCGGTCACGGCACCTCCTTCCCTCTATTCACTCTCATCCGCAGTGGCAGCCGCTCCCCCTTTGGCAGCACGCTCTTTCTTCGGGGGTTTGCCCTCGGCAGGCCGATAGATCTCAACCCGATCCCCTTCGTTGAGCACCTGGTCCAAAGGAACCAGTTTGCTGAAAATACCGATTTTGTTCACGCCCAGATCCAGACGCGGAAAACGACCCAGGATGCCGGATTGCCGGATCGCTGCCTCCGCTGTGGATCCGCTGGCGACATCCAGGTTCAACACCACCTGCCGTTTATCCTCGGCATAGGCCACAGCCACTTTCATGGTCCCTCTCCTCCCGATTGAACCGTCCACTCCGCAAAGACCGGTGACTTCCCGGACACTACTGCAACAGCATACCCGCATTATCGACTTTCTTTCAACCGACAAAACCGTTATATTGGTAGAATTGGATCGATGCAGCCATCCGGTCCGTATCACATCTGGCTCAAGGAGTACGGGAGTACCCATGAAGATCTTTTCCCTGTATAACATCAAGGGCGGCGTCGGCAAGACGACCACGGCTGTCAATCTCGCCTATCTTTCCGCCTCGGAAGGGGCCAGAACCCTGATCTGGGATCTCGATCCGCAGGGCAGCACCAGCTATTATTTATGTGTCAAACCCGTGATCAAAGGTGGGACCAAAGAACTTTTGGGCCACCATCCCGATCCGCAATCCATGCTGCGCATGACCGGTTACCCCAATCTGGATCTTCTGCCTGCCGATCTCTCCTATCGCCACATGGAGACCCAGATCGATCACCACTCTAAGCCGCTGCTGGCTCTGCAAAAAATATTAAAACCATTAAAAGATCAATTTGATCATGTCTTTGTCGATTGCCCTCCCGGTATCGGCGTCGTTGCGGAAAATGTATTCCAGATGTCGGACGTGCTGCTGGTCCCGCTCATCCCCACCCCTTTGTCTTTGCGGGCCTACAACAGCCTGGTGCAGTTTCTGGTCAAACGGCGCGCCAATCGTCTCCAGGTGCTGCCGTTCTTCAACATGATCAATGACCATAAACCGATCCATCGGGTGGTGACGCGCAACGTCTTCGGGAAGCATCCGATCTTTCTGCAATCGATCATTCCTGAATCCAACATTATCGAAGCCATGGGAGTGAAACGCTCCCCGGTCTTCTCGTATGCACGCGAGAGTTCAGAGGCCCAAGCCTATCGCGCCCTCTGGAACGAAATCAAACAGCGTGATGGTCGTCGCGGGCATGAAAAAACCAAACATTGAACAGTTTCCCGACAACCACACTTTGGCTTGAGGTGACTTCATGAACACCCAACACCATGGCTCCGTGACTTCCCGGACCACCTCTCCCGGTGGTTTCTGGAACGGACTGACCTCGATGTGGTCACGGCACCAACCAACCCCTGAAGAGTCCACGGATTGGAATCACTGGGTGTTTTTACAGATTCACAATTATGAGGTTCGGATTGCCGGTCCCGGAGTTCCGACCACACCACGGGAATTGGAAAACTGGCAACCGCTTCTGGAGGAGATTGCCACCCTGGAATTCCGGCCCATCTCCCCAAAGCACCCCGTGACACCCAACCCGGAAAACGGCGTGCGGCTGCAACTGGGGATGCATGCCCTGATGGATAAACTGGGACCGATTCTGGCATCGGATCAGATCCGTTGGATCCCCCCTTTGGATCAGACCCGGCCTTCCGAGGTCAACGAACTGCTGGCCAAACGATTTGTGGCCGAAAAGGTGATCCAGGATTACGACCTGACCGAACGGTTGTATCGTCAGATCTTGGCCATGGAACCGACCAATGCGGATATTCTGGGTGGTTTTGCCTTGTTCATGCACGAGGTCCGCCACGATGCCGGGCAGGCCGACTCCCTCTATCGCCGCGCACTCCAGGCCAACCCCCATGATGCTGCCAATCTGGAGAATTTTGCCATCTTCCTCCATCAGGTCCGCCATGCCTATGACGAAGCGGAAACCTGTTATCGCCGCAGCCTGGAGCTGGAGCCTGCACAATCGATCCATGCCAGCAATCTGGCGCTCTTCTTACACGAAGTCCGCAATGATGACGATCAGGCCGAACAGCTCTTTCGTCAGGCGATGTCAGGCACACCGGATGCCGCCACCGTGAGCAATTTCGCCCTGTTTTTGCACAACACCCGCCGCGATGACGATCTGGCCGAAACCTTGTACCGACGCGCCATTGCCCTGGACAGCCAGGATGCCAATTGTCTGGGCAACTTTGCACTGTTTCTCAAAAATGTCCGGCATGATCACGACGGAGCAGAACACCATTTCCGCCTGGCCCTCACCATCGAACCCAACCATTCCGCCCATCTGGGAAACTTCGCTTTGTTCTTGAAAAACGTCCGCCAGGACTATGATGGTGCCGAAACCTATTATCACCGCGCCTTGCAGGCCGATCCCAACGACTCCAACCATCTGGGCAACCTGGCCCACTTCATGCGGAGTCTGCGGCGCAACCCGGAAGCCGCCGAAGAGCTGTATCGGCGCTCCTTGCAGGTGGAGCCGAACAATATCGTCCGTTTGGGCAACTTCGTGCAATTGCTCTTGTGCAATGGACGAGAAGTTGAAGGGCTGCCTCTGTTGCACAAAGCCCTCATGCAACTCGACAACGCCCCCCCAGATCTGAAACTTGAATTATGGTTTTATGTGTTGGCCCATGACCTGCCCCGGTTTGACGAAGCCTTGCACCACATCAAAGGGATGATTCTGGCAGGGATCCGGTCACCGGGTTGGGACTTGCAGTGCAACTGTCAACGCGCACTCCAGAACCACCATCCCGAAGCCGAATTGATTCAATCATTGGCTGAGGTGATCAGCGGCTCTGCCCCGGTCACCCCCTTGAACCACTTTGCGGCCTGGAAGCGGGCATGATCCCATCGTTACGGACAGACGCGACAACGAGAGGTCAAGGAACGACGAGGCTGCTGCGTGCGGGAACCCTCTGTACCGGTTGCTTCCCAACCACTACGCTGCTGCAACATGCGACGTTCGAGGGCAATGACCAGATCGCTCACGACACGCATGCTCTGGGGGTTAGGACTGGAAAAGCGCACATGACCTGACCAGCCCTCTTTGCCCTTCTCCACCCGCAACAGGATCCCTTCCAAAGAGATCCGTCGATCCACACACCAATGCAACGTCAGTTCGAGCCGGGAACCCACCGTGACCGGCTCGAACGGATCTGGAATCAGAAAGGCACACCCTCCGGTGCTGATATCCATGGGAATAACATCAAAATGGATCCCCCGCGACCATTGCACGTTGAGCAGCACGCCTGCCGCTTCCAGATCTTTCAGGCGCACGGCCTGACGCGGTCTGGTTGTTGCCACCACCGGGTTCAATCCTGAATGAACACTGGCCGCTACTCCTTGGTGCTGAAGTACGCTGCATAGGCATAATCTTCATGGTTGATGTGATTCAACAACCACTCCAGCAACCAACGCCGCATCTCTTTCAGATTCATCTCATCGCATTGGGTCACCTTTTTCTGAAAACTATTCAGGGCTTCGATCAGGTTTTGATGAATCACCCGGTGGCGTTCGCTGTCGGGATAACCACGAGAAATCAGAAACTCCTCCTCCTCCATGAAATGGATCTTGGTATAGCGGACCAGTTCATCACAGACAGTGGACAAGGAACTCCACTCTTCGGAGGTGAGTTGGCGCTCTCCAGAGGTCGCTGCTCCCAGAATCTCATCGGCATCGATGATGATATTGAACAGACGCTCATGGGCCAGATTGAAGCGGGGTTCGCCCACATCCTTCATTTTGGCCAGCAGTATGGAATGAAACTCAGTACGCATGGGCAATTCCCCTCCAACGGTTCAGATTTTTCTCAATGGACAGCGGTCATCATAATCCAGCCCTGCGTGCGAGAGAAGGCAAAAACCCACAACCCGGTGTGTGCTTACCCCGACCTGACAAAGATCTCCTCCAGAGAGCTGGCATCCACAAATTGCAGGCTCCACTGCTCCAAAGATCTGGAATCGGCCTTGGAAAGGTTGTCCTGAACCCAATCCGGCAAGGATCCAAAACGGCGCTGAAGCAGACGGGTCAAAAGATTGATCTGGCCGATCTGCTCCCCTTTCTGCAAGCCGATCTGTTCTCCCGCTCTCTTTCCCTCGATCAACCCGGCACCATAGGTGGACTCCACCATGCTGGCCTGGAAGTGCAGATCTTCCTGATACCGTTCGTATGCCTGCCGTTCGGCTGGTGGCAGATTCAGGATATCAAACAGCTCTTTGGCTTTGTTCAAACCTCGTGCCGAAAACTCCTCCCGGATTTCGCCGGTCTTGAGAAAATAGATCCACTCATCCAGGCTGGTGCGGGCCACTTCATCAAACCGGTTGACCTTGAGCAAATAGAACTCCGGAAAGATCTCCTGGACGGTTTGACGCTGGAACAGACTCTTCTGCCCTTCGTTGAGTTGCAATTCATCATGGAGATGCATCCCACGAAACGAAGTTGTACCATGATAAACATAATCTTCACCCTGTCCAAGATCGAAGTACAGAATGCTGATTGAAATTATTTTAGGGATTTTCGAGTAAGCATCCCCCTTATGTAAATGTTCAGTAATGGCCTTGGAGGAGGCATAGACCAGACGCTGGAGATAGTCATGCTCCCGTTCATATTGCAACTCGATCAGGATCAGTTCGCCCTGGCTGTTTTTGACCTTCAGATCCACGCGATTGTATTTATCCAGGGCATGATCCGGATTGCTTTCGCTCTCCAGGATTTCGAGGATCTGCACATCGGTCATGAGCAACTCGCTCAACAACCCTTCCAGCACGTCAAAGTTGGCCTTGCTGCGCAACAGCCGTTTCAATGCCCAGTCAAAGGTGATCAGGTGGCGTTGTGTCATGGATCTTCTCCCGCAGGCTCTGCTATCGGTAAAATTCTTGGAAAAACAACCGTGGCATACGTTGAAGATACCTGTTTCGCACTGTCCAGTCAACACGCCAATGCCGGATCAGAAGGCAGTCCGAAGGATCCGCTTTGAGATGCCAGCTCGTTTATTACTCAGTGCCGATTGTACACGCACCAATATTGATTATTTTTTCAGCATACCCGGAACAAGTCCGCGCCATGCCAATTGAATAGCAAATAAAATCAATAAAATAACGACTGGCCCTCATCTTGCCATACTCTTGTCAAGTCGGATCACAGCACACCCCTTTGCAGCACAACAGGAGAATCGATCATGAAACTCGTTACCGCCATCATCAAACCGTTCAAACAGGATGACGTGCGCGAAGCACTGACCGCCGTGGGCATCACGGGCATGACGGTCACCGAGGTGCGCGGATTCGGACGACAGAAAGGACATACGGAACTCTACCGCGGGGCCGAATATCAGGTGGATTTTCTCCCCAAACTCAAAGTGGAGGTCGCCGTTCCTGCGGACCGGGTCGATCAGGTGGTGGAAGCGATCCGCGAAGCCGCCAAAACCGGCAAAATCGGCGACGGTAAAATTTTCGTCATGCCGATTGACCAGGCGGTGCGCATCCGTACCGGTGAAAGCGGACCTGGCGTCCTGTAACGATGTTGTATCATGAAAGGAGCAATACCATGCGACGTTTGATCCCTTCCGTACCGAATGCCTTGACCCTGACCACGCTGCTGATGCCTGCGGCTGTTCTGGCAGAAGAGGCAGCACCTGTTCCCACCCTCAGTTCCGGCGACACGGCCTGGATGCTCACCTCAACCGCTTTGGTACTCTTCATGACCCTGCCGGGTCTGGCCCTGTTTTATGGTGGCATGGTGCGCACCAAGAACATTCTGTCCGTATTCACGCAATGCTTTGCCATCACTGCCATGGTCAGTGTGCTCTGGAGTCTGTACGGCTACTCCATGGCCTTCACCGATGGTGGGGCACTCAATGCCTGGGTTGGTGGATTAAGCAAAGCCTTTCTGGCCGGGATCAAGCCCGACTCTCTGAACGGCACCATTCCGGAAACGGTCTTTCTCACCTTTCAATTGACCTTTGCCATCATCACCCCGGCTTTGATCGTTGGCGCGTTTGCCGAACGGATGAAGTTTTCCGCCATGCTGCTGTTCATGGCCGGATGGGTGACTCTGGTCTATTTTCCGATCTGTCACTGGGTGTGGGGTGGCGGCTGGATGATGAACATGGGCATTCTGGACTATGCCGGTGGTACGGTGGTGCATGTCAACGCCGGAATTGCCGGTCTGGTCACTGCCCTGGTTCTGGGCAAACGCAAGGGATTTCCGCATGTGGCCATGCCTCCGCACAGTCTGCCGTTGACGGTCACGGGTGCCGGAATGTTGTGGGTGGGATGGTTCGGATTCAACGCTGGCAGCGCCGCTGCCGCCAATGGCGCAGCAGGCATGGCCATGGTGGTGACGCAACTGGCCACGGCCATGGCAGCCCTCTCCTGGATGTTCATGGAATGGATGTCCCATGGCAAACCCAGCGCCCTGGGTCTGACCACCGGAGCAGTCGCAGGACTGGTGGCCATCACCCCGGCATCAGGATTCGTTGGTCCGATGGGTGCCTTGGCTGTGGGCGGAATCTCTGGAATCGTCTGCTTCTTTGGCGCCACCACACTGAAGCGCAAAATGGGTTATGACGACTCGCTGGATGCCTTTGGCGTGCATGGGATCGGCGGGATCGTCGGTGCCATGCTGACCGGAGTCTTTGCTTCACCCGCATTAGGTGGCATCGGTTTTGCTAAAGAGCTGGACATGGCCGGACAACTGGGGGTGCAAGGGATCAGTGTGGTGACAACCGGAATCTATTGCGCACTTCTCTCTTATGTCTTACTGAAACTCATCGATGGTGTGGTGGGTCTGCGGGTGGACGAAGAGTCGGAAAGTACCGGGCTGGACATCGCCTTGCACGGCGAACGGGGATACAATTATTAATGTTTCGGAAAGGAAAAACAAACCATGCGCACCACCACCAAAACCATCCTGTTCCTTCTGGCCGGCATGACCGCCACACCGGCCATGGCAGGAACCAAATACGGTGAATTCGACATCGGCGGCTCCATGACCCTGACCACGGATTATGTGTCGCGCGGACTCTCCAATTCGGACCGGGATCCGTCGGTACAAGGCGGCATCACCATCAATCATGATACCGGTCTTTATGTCAGCGCCACCGCCTTTTCCATAGACTTCAACGATGCAAACGTGGGACCTGTGGAAATCGATCTGGCTGGCGGCTATGCCCGTGAATTCGCCAACAAGGTCAAGATCGATCTGGGACTCATCCACTACAACTACCCTGGCACATCCAGCGGTCTGGAGTACAACTACAACGAGTTCTATGTTGGTCTGGGGTACAAGTATCAAGCCCTGGGCATGAGCGCCAAATACTCCTATTCACCGGATTTTGGCGGCTCGATCCCGGACAATTCGGCCTATTATGCCGAAGGGGCCTTGACCTATGATCTGCCCTATGAAGTCACGGCGGCTGCCCACGTCGGCCACAGTAACGGCGATCATTTCGATGCCATCGGCATGCGTGACGGCTACACCGACTACAGCGTCGGCCTTTCCAAAGAGATCCTTGGCTTTGTCACCGATCTCTCGTTCTACGGCAACAACGAAGACGGTCGCAAAGCCTTGGGCAACAATGCCAAAGATCAACTGGCCCTCAAAGTGACCAAGAACTTCTGATTCCACCCGGCGAGACACGCCATCGGCCTCAACGGCGTGTCTCGCCTGACCCCTCATAAATCCCACATGCCTCTTTCCCATCCACGCCTGCTGCTGATCACCGACTCCCCCCTGCCTGCCAATCTGGTCGATCTGGTCAACATCGCTTTGACCGGTGCCCCATTCGATCTGTTGTTGCGGGATAAAACAGCCTCTGAGGAGACTCTGTGCGCACAGGCGCACATCTTGATCCCCATCCTGCACCGCGCTGGCGGACGCCTGCTCATCCACAACCGTCTGGATGTGGCCATCCACGTCAATGCCGACGGCCTGCATCTGCCTGAGACCGGCCTGTCCACAAACCAGGCACGCCAACGGCTCGGACCAGCCAAAGTGCTGGGCCGCTCCTGCCATGCACCCGCTCATGCTTGCAAACACTTGCTCGATGGCGGAGATTATGTTACACTTTCACCACTTTTTGCCACTGCATCCCATCCGGACGCCATGCCATTGGGGGTCAACCGTTTTGCTGCCATGCGCGCGCAAATACCCGGCCCGGTCCTGGCTCTGGGAGGAATCGATCCGCACAATGTCTGGAAGGCACATGCTGCCGGTGCTTCCGGTGTAGCCCTGATCCGGGGATTGCTCCACGCCCCGAACCCGGCACAGGCCGCCAAAGAACTCCTGGCACCCTTTGGGGATCACTGAATTGCAATTTTTTCCAATTGGCAGGATTTCCTTCCCCTATTCGGTGGAATGTGCTATATTTTCGTCTTAACCGGAAATGTCCGGTTAACGGGACTTATGCAAGGAGATATAACCATGTTCCATTTCAACATGGATGCTGCACGCTCGGTTGGAGTGCTCTCCCTGAACGGAGATCTGACCATCCGCAACGCTGCCGAACTCAAAGAGGCCATGAGCCAGGCCATGGACCAATCCAAACAGTTGGAACTGAACCTCACGGAAGTGGAACGGGTTGACCTGACAACCCTGCAAATCCTTTGCTCTGCCCATCGCACCTTGCTGAAAAATGGAAAAACCTTGACAATTGCCGGCACGCTCTCCCCAGCCCTCCGGGATGCCGTGCAACAAGCCGGTTTCGTACAATGCGGAGGCGATAAAGAGACCAGTGGACTTTGGAAGGGAGTAATGAACTGATGGCAAAAACGATCATGACCGTGGATGACTCATCCAGCGTACGACAAATGGTGGGCATGACCCTCAAAGGTGCCGGCTTCACCGTGGTGGAGGCCGTGGACGGTGCCGACGGTCTGGCCAAAGCCAAGGCCAGTGCCCTGGATATGATCATCACCGATCTCAACATGCCCAACATGGATGGCATCGCCCTGATCACCGCACTGCGCGCCCTGCCCAACTATAAATTCACGCCAATTGTCATGCTGACGACCGAATCACAGGCCACCCGCAAACAGGAAGGGAAAACCGCCGGAGCCACCGGCTGGATCGTCAAACCCTTCAAGCCGGAACAACTCCTGGAAGTCGTCAAAAAGGTACTGGGCTGACCCCTCTGAAGGGAACTGCATGCCATGAACGTTGAAATCGATACCAGCGCCTTTACCGAAGAGGCCTATGAACTCCTCTCCGAACTGGAGGACTCACTGCTCGAACTGGAAGCCTCACCCCAGGACCAGGATCTGATCAGTCGGGTCTTCAGGGCCATGCATACCATCAAAGGCTCAGGCGCCATGTTCGGTTTCGACGCCGTGGCCGAATTCACCCACGAGGTGGAAACGGTCTTTGACATGGCACGCAACGGCACCATCCCGGTCACCAAACAACTCATCGACCTCACCCTGGCGGCCCGCGACCACATCCGTTCCCTTCTGGATGCGGCAGCCAGCGGAGATGCCGTGGATCAGGCCAACGCCAACCGCATCATCTCCGGTTTGCGCTCCTTAAGCCCGGACAAAAAACCGGCAGGCGGCTCAACCACACCCGCTGCCCCAACCGGCAGCAAAGCACCTGCCCAAACGGCAGCCGCCAAAGAACCCAATATTTTCCGCATTCGTTTCACCCCGAACCAGGACATTTTCGGCACTGGCACCAATCCCCTCCTGCTGCTCAACGAACTGCGCGAACTCGGAGAGTGCCGTATCGTAGCCCATACGGAAAAACTCCCGGATTTCGACGACCTGGATCCTGAAGTCTGCTATACCGGCTGGGAGATCTTTCTGACCAGCGAAATCGGTGAAAATGCCATCCGCGATGTCTTCATCTTTGTCGAAGACGAATGCGAACTGAACATCCGCCTCCTGGATCGCGACCAGGTGATACGGGATCGGGAAGAGTCCAAAAAACTTGGACAGATCCTCCTGGAACGCGGTGACGTGAACGCCTCGGAACTGGAACGGGCACTCATGCCCCTGGGAGATCGCCTGGTGCAAGCCGGTGTGGTCTCACCCGACAAGGTCCGGGCCGCTCTCACCGAACAACAGGTCATCCAGGAAAAACACGATAAAAAGAAAACCGCCGAAACTGCCACCAGCGTCCGGGTGCCCTCGGATAAACTGGACAGCCTGGTCGATCTGGTGGGCGAACTGGTCACCATGCAGGCGCGCCTCAATCAAACCGCTGGCACTATCGGGGACCACACCCTGCAATTGATCGCCGAAGAGGTGGAACGACTCACTGCCGAGCTGCGGGACAATACCATGAGTATCCGCATGCTCACGATTGATACCACCTTCAACAAATTCAAACGCCTGGTCCGCGACCTCTCCACCGAACTCGGCAAAGAGATCGAACTGATCACTTCAGGCGGAGAGACTGAACTGGACAAAACCGTCATCGACCAGCTCAACGATCCATTGGTCCATATCATTCGCAACAGCATCGATCACGGGGTCGAAGGCCCGGATGTACGACGGGCACGGGGCAAGAATCCGGTCGGCAAAATCACCCTGGCCGCCATTCACTCGGGTGCCAATGTGCTGATCCGTGTGGAAGACGATGGTGCCGGACTGGATGCCAACAAATTGCGCGCCAAAGGGATCGAAAAAGGACTCATCTCCGCTGATGATGAACTGTCGGAAAAAGAGGCCTTCCAACTCATCTTTGCCGCCGGCTTCTCCACAGCAGCCAAAATTACCAATGTCTCGGGCCGGGGCGTGGGCATGGACGTGGTACGCCGCTCCATCGAAGGGCTGCGCGGCTCCATCGATGTCAACAGCACCCTGGGCAAAGGGACCACCATCACCCTCAAACTGCCGTTGACCCTGGCAATCATCGAAGGATTGCTGGTCATGGTCGAAAACGAATATTTCGTCCTGCCCTTGGCCGCCGTCGAAGAGTGCGTGGAACTCTCCCGCGACGATGTGAAAAAAGCCCATGGACGCCATGTCATCAACGTGCGCGGCGATATCATCCCCTACATCCGCATCCGCGACCGCTTTGAGATCGAAGGGAATGCTCCGGAGATCGAACAGATCGTCATCTCCGAAGTCGATGAGAAACGGATCGGTTTCGTGGTCGACAAGGTGGTCGGACAGCACCAGACCGTGATCAAAACCTTGGGCAAAAATTTCCAGCACTCTGAAGAGTTCTCGGGTGCCACCATCCTGGGAAATGGTGGCGTGGCTTTGATCCTGGATCTCACCAAAATGGTGCGCTATGTCGAGGAGGAAGAGCTGCACGAGTTGGAAGTTCAATAATACCACCTGGGAATCGGCATGATCCGACTGCAAGATATCCGGCTGCGCCATAAACTGACGGCGCTGCTGCTGCTGTGCGGATTGATCCCGGTCTGGATTCAATGGTCGATTACCACCTATCAAAACGATCAACTCCGCATCAACCAGCTTGGCAGCCAACTCGAAACGGTCCGGCACATTGCCTTGGCCGATATCAAACGCCACATGGCGGAACGGCGCGCAGATCTGGAACTGCTCACCCAGGTGGTCGTCGAACAACAGCGTCAGGCCCGTACCACCCTGGAGGCGTTGCGTGACCTGAAAAAAGAACGCATCGAACACCTGTTCAACGCCCAGTTGACCGATGTCACCCAACTGGCCGCCAATCCGGATTTCACCAAACGGGTTGCTGCCATTGACTGGTTGTTTCGACAAGGCGGACGCAAAACCGATGACAAACCGTGGCGCGATACCGTGGAAGGATTTGTCCCTCCCCTGCACGGCAGACCGGTCGGCCAAGGCTTTGAAGATCTTTTCTTCATTTCTCCGCATGGGGATATCGTCTACTCTCTGCACAAACAGGCTGAACTGGGACAATCACTCACCCAGAAACCCTGGAAAGAGTCCGCTCTGGCCCAGGCACACAAAGCCGCCCTGGAAGCACCCGTCATTCAGGATTTTCAACCCTATCCCCCAAATGCACCGGTTCCAACCGTCTTTATCGGTGCCCCGGTCAAAAAAGATGGTACGACCATCGGTACGGTCATCATCCGTTTCTCCCGCACCTATCTGACCCAACTGCTGCACGCCGGTGTGGACCCGGCCTCGGGTCATGAACTGCTCCTGCTCGCTTCCGACGGCCTCCGCTCGGATCCACCTGCCAACCGCACCCACGAACCGCTGCCGCAGACCTTGATCTCTTCTCTCATGGAAGGCAAAAGCAACTCCGGAGTCCTGACCCCGTCTGGACGCTCTCCCATGCTGGCAGCCTGGGCACCGCTCCAGATCAAAGGATTGCACTGGACCATTCTGGTGGCCAAGGAGGCCGCTCGCCTGTTTGGCTCCCCGGAAAAAGAGCAGCGCAGCTGGTTGCATCAATTCAGTGAATCTTCCGGCTATTATGATCTGTTTCTGGTCCATCCGGACGGCAATGTCTTTTATACATCCGCCAAACAGGCCGATTATGCCACGAATTTATTGACCGGACGATTCGCGACCACCAATCTGGGTCAACTGATCCAGAGAGTGTTGAAAACCAAGCAGGCCGGACTGTCGGACCTGCAACCTTATCCGCCCAGTGACAACCAACCCGCCATCTTCATGGCCCAGCCGGTGATCGATCACGGCCAGGTGGTCCTGATCGCCGCTTTGCAACTGGCTCCGGATGCCATCACCAATCTGCTGTATCAACTCTCTCAATCCAACCCCTATCGGATCTTTCTGGTGGGACCGGACGAACGGTTGCGTTCCGACGCCTTCACCGATGCCGCCAATCCCTCCACGGCTACCGCTTTTATTGGCGGAGCGGCAACCACCGTGGTCTCCACCCACGCCATCCAGAATGCCCTGGCCGGTGAAACCGGAACCTACCACGGACCGCGCAACGACGGCAAAACCGTACTGTCTGCCTATGCACCCCTGGCCATGGATGGATTTCTGTGGGGAGTGATCGTCGAAATCAATCTGAGCGAAAACACACCCCCTCTGCATCCCGTTTCCATTCTGCTGGGCATGCTGCTTTGCGTTGCCTTGTTAACCGTGGCTGGATCCTTGTTCCTCCAGCACGACCTGCTTGGACCTTTGCGTGCCACGGCTTTTACCCTCAATCGCATGGCATCGGGCCATTTCACGGCCACATCCACCTCCGCCCGACGGGATGAGATCGGTACACTGACCCGTTCGGTCCATACGGTCTCAACCGAAATCTCCCAAGCCGGACAACGCATTCAGGCAGCAGCAGACCCCCTGGCAGTCCGGATTCGTCGTCTGGCCTCTCTGGCCATGGTCATCTCCCGTGAATCGGCAGTCGGATCCGAAACCCTGCAAGAAGCCAAAACCACCTTGCTGGACAATGCCCGCCAATCCCATGACGAGTCGGTGCGGCTGTTGCAAGATCGCAAACGCCTGCTCGGCGAGCAGACCACACTGCTGCACGACAGCGAACGAATGGCCGGCTTGACTGCCCAGGCTGTGGTGGAAGGCAAACAGGTGGTCAGTGACTCCATGACCGCCTGGAACCATCTGCACACCCGCCTGCGTCACCTTCAGGAGGCAACACGACAGTGGTCGCGATTGGTGCAGGAAGAGCAACAACAGGGCAAAGGATCCAAACATGGCAAAGGTCATGGCAAGGAACACGCGGCCCAGCAGGCCCAGAACCGCATCCAGTGTGCCATTCAGACCGAACTGGACGCCCTGACACGACTCATTGACGAACGTCTGACCACCTCGGAAAATGCCATCTCCACCCTGGATGCCCTTCTGCCTGCCATGCCCATGCCCCAGCAGACCGAAAGCGATCTCACGGTCCTGCTGGATCACTCCCCGGAAAAAACCTTGATGGCACTGGAACGACTGGATGGCCTGCTCAAAAAAAATCAGGCCACTGCCCGGGAGATCATCCTGGCCGCCAAAGGGGTGTTTGATCTGACCACCGGTCCCTTGCATCAGGCCACCTCTTACTTTGTACCCCATGAGGTCGCGATTCCGGAACCGGTATCGTCCAACCTCACCCCCCAACCCACCCCAACCCTTCCGAATTCCTTCGGATCCGAACCCACTGCATCTGTCTGAAAAGGATGTTTGGCATGAGCAATGAACAAACCACAACCTCATCAACACAATACTTGACGTTCACTCTCGGCACCGAAGTCTTTGCCGTCGATATCGCCAAAATTCGCGAGGTGCTGGAATATACTCAGGTCACCAAAGTTCCCAGAACTCCGGCCTTTATGTGTGGCGTGATCAATCTGCGCGGGAGTGTGGTTCCGGTCGTAAATATGCGCCAGAAGTTCAATATGACCCAGGGAGAGAAATCAGTCAACACCTGTATCATTATTCTGGAAATCGCTCCGGAGGAGGATGGCGGCGTGGTGGTGATGGGGGCGCTGGCCGACTCGGTGCGCGAAGTGATGGAGTTGGAACCCAATCAGATCGAACCCCCCCCGAAAATCGGCATGCGACTGCGGACTGAATTCCTCAAAGGTATGGGAAAACAGGATGGACGGTTCATCATGATCCTGGATATCGACAAGGTCTTTTCTGTCGAAGAGCTGTCTGCTGTCCAATCGGCAGGTTGATTGCCTCCGCGTGACCGGGAAATCGGCCTGCCGGACGAACAAACGTTCAGTAGGCCGATCCTGACCGGTCTACCGTCAAGTCGGCGTTATTCCCACTCAATGGTTCCCGGTGGTTTTGAGGTGATATCATAGACCACGCGATTGATCCCCTTGACCTCATTGATGATCCGGTTGGCAATGCGTGACAACAGGTCATGGGGCATGGGATACCAGGCAGCGGTCATGAAATCCCGCGTCTCCACCGCACGCAATGCCACCACATAATCATAGCTGCGCCCATCCCCCATCACCCCAACGCTCTTGACCGGCAAAAAGACCGCAAAAGCCTGAGAGATCTTGTCATAATGACCGGTTGAATACAGCTCTTCCAGGTAAATGGCATCGGCACGCCGCAACAGATCGGCGTACTCCTTTTTCACCTCCCCCAGAATGCGCACGCCCAGGCCAGGACCAGGAAAAGGATGCCGGAATATCATCCGTGCCGGCAAACCCAACTCCAAACCCACGGTCCGCACCTCATCCTTGAAGAGTTCACGCAAGGGTTCCAGCAGTTGCAACCCCATCCGTTCCGGAAGACCACCGACATTGTGATGCGATTTGATATTGGCAGCCGTTTTGGTCTTGGCACCTGCGGATTCGATCACATCCGGATAGATGGTGCCCTGGGCCAACCATCTGGCTCCATCGATCTTGTTGGCCTCTTCCTCGAACACCTCGATAAAGGTATGCCCGATGATCTTGCGTTTCTGTTCCGGATCGCTCACTCCGGCCAGGCGCGTCAGAAAACGCTCTTCCGCATCCACCCGAATCACCTTGACCCCAAGATGACTGGCAAAGGTCGCCATCACCTCTTCGCCCTCGTTCAGACGCAACAGGCCATTGTCCACAAAGACACAAGTGAGCTGATCCCCAATCGCCCGATGGAGCAATACCGCCGTGACCGCCGAATCGACCCCGCCAGACAGCCCCAGAATCACCCGATCCGAACCCACCCTGGCCCGGGCCAGGGCCACCTCATGTTCTATGACATTGCCCGCTGTCCACAAGCCGGAACAACCGCACACCTCCTGGACAAAACCACGAACAAACTTCTCCCCATCCACGGTGTGATTGACTTCCGGATGAAACTGCACCCCAAAAACCGCCATCTCCTCATGTTCCATGGCAGCCAGGATGCCGTTGTCACTGTTGGCCAGGGCACGGAATCCAAAAGGCACGCGGGTGACATGATCTCCATGGCTCATCCAGACCTGACCAGCACCACTGGACAAGAAACCTCCAGGCAAACCATGACCCTTGCCCCCCACCCCCTGCACCATGGCATGACCATATTCGCGTGTGGCAGACGGAGCGACCTCACCACCAAAATGGCGCGCCAACAGATGCATGCCATAACAGATTCCCAGGACCGGCACCCCTTGGGCCAGCACCGCCTCATTCAACATCGGAGCATCGGCGTCATAGACCGAGTGATGCCCGCCGGAAAGGATGATCCCCTTGGGGGCAAAGGCACGCATCTCTGCCGGTTCCATACGCCAGGAGTGAATTTCACAGTAGGCACCCGATTCACGTACCCGTCGTGCGATCAGTTGGGTGTATTGCGAACCATAGTCCAGAACCAGAATCTTTTGCGCGTGCAACAGATCATCCATTCCACTCACCCCAAATGATAATTCGGTGCTTCTTTGGTGATGGTCACATCATGGACATGCGACTCTTTCAGCCCGGCGCTGGTGATCTGGACAAAAACCGCTTTGGCGCGCAGGGCCGGGATGTCACCACACCCCACATATCCCATGGCTGCCCGCAACCCGCCCACCATCTGATGAATCAAAAGCGACATCGGCCCTTTGTACGGCACACGCCCCTCGATCCCCTCTGGAACCAGTTTGCGCGTTTCAACACCGGATTGAAAATAACGATCCTTGGATCCCTTGGTCATGGCCTCCAGGGATCCCATGCCCCGATAGGTCTTGTAGCTGCGCCCCTGATACAGAAAAACCTCCCCGGGCGCTTCATCAGCTCCTGCAAACATCGAACCCATCATCACGCTGGAAGCCCCGGCAGCTATCGCCTTGGCGATCTCACCAGAATATTTGATCCCCCCATCGGCAATGATCGGGACATCATTCTTGTCGGCTTCAACAGCACAATCGGAGATGGCCGTAACCTGCGGCATGCCGACTCCGGCCACAATGCGCGTGGTACAGATCGATCCGGGTCCAATGCCCACCTTGACGGCATCGACCCCGGCATCGATCAGCGCGCGGGTGGCATCTGCCGTAGCCACATTACCAGCGATCACCTCGCAATGGGGAAAACGTCCCTTGAGCCAGGATACCATTTCCAAAACCCCTTTGGAGTGACCATGGGCCGTATCCACCACAATCACATCCACATCCGCCTCCACCAGGGCCTCGGCCCGACGACGGCCATCACGACCAATGCCAATGGCCGCTCCCACCCGCAATCTCCCGGTTTCATCCTTGCAGGCATTGGGATTGGTTTGGGATTTTTCGATATCCTTGACCGTGATCAGTCCCACACACCGGAACTCATCATCCACCACCAGCAGCTTCTCAATCCGATGATAGTGCAACAGACGCTTGGCCTCGCTCATCGCCACCCCCTGGCGCACCGTGACCAGCTTCTCCCGTGGGGTCATCAACTCCTTGACAGGCTGCAAGGGATCGGTCGCAAAACGGACATCGCGATTGGTGAGAATTCCATGCAACTGGCCATTCTCTTCGGTCACCGGAATCCCGGAGATGTTGCGTTCGCGCATCAACTCGATGGCCTCTTCAAGAGTGGCCGACGGGGTCACGGTCCAGGGATCCAGCACCAGTCCGGTCACGAACCGTTTCACAATGCGCACTTCCGCAGCCTGTTCTTTGGGGGAGATGTTCTTGTGAATGATGCCGATCCCCCCCTCCTGGGCCATGGCAATGGCCGCACGCGCCTCGGTGACCGTATCCATGGCAGCAGAGACCAAAGGTATATTGAGGCGGATCTTGCGCGTCAATCGGGTCGAAACATCGACCGAACCGGGCAACACCTCAGAATAGGCCGGAACCAGCAACACATCATCGAATGTCAGAGCCTGCTTGATGATCCGCATTTCATTACGCCTCATTCGGAAAAATGCTCTTGTAAAACCATCGGAGCGTCGCGAAAACCAGATCCGACGAGATAGAGTTCCGCACTTCGGTCACGACTGGCAGGCGGTTTTTCCACCTTGACCCGGCTGAAGCGCAGACGCGCCATACGCACCAGCTCCTGGAAATCCGGGCCTTGAAACAACTTCAATACGATGCGTCCTCCGGGACGGAGAATGGTACAGGCAAAATCCAGGGCTGCCTCAGCCAACACGGATCCGCGCCCCTGATCGGCAATTTTGACTCCGGTCATGTTGGGGGCCATGTCAGACAACAACACATCGGCCTTGCCACTTGGACCCAATCCAGCCCGCAATGGTTCCAGGAGCGCATCGTCCAAAAAGTCACCACACAGGATCACCACTCCGGGAATCGGATCCATGGGCAGAAGATCCAAAGCCACGACCCGTCCGTGCATCCCCACCCGACTGGCTGCCACCTGGGACCACCCTCCGGGAGCAGCGCCCAACTCCACCACCGCATCCCCGGGTCGGATCAGCCCTTTGCCTGCCTCACGCGCGGCCAGAGAGGCATCGATCTCCAACAATTTGTAGGCCGCCCGGGAGCGATACCCCTCACGGCGGGCTGCGGCCACATAGGGATCCGAGCGATGCTCAGCCAGCCACCGGGCACTGGAAGGACGACGTTTGGTCAAGGATCAAAATTGAATGGCAAGAATTTCATAACGCATCACCCCACCCGGTGCCCGCACCTCGATGGTATCCCCAACCTCTTTGCCGATCATGCCGCGCGCCATCGGACTGGTGATGGAGATCATCCCCTGCTCCAGATCGGCCTCATCTTCACCCACAATGCGGTAGACACTCTCGGCATCGGTTTTTTCGTCCACCACCCGCACCTGAGCGCCAAAAACCACCTTGCTGGAACGGATGCGGCTGGTATCGATGATTTCGGCATTGGCCAGCATGGTTTCGATTTGCTGAATCCGTCCTTCGTTGAAGGATTGCTGCTCTTTGGCCGCATGGTATTCCGCGTTCTCCGACAGATCGCCATGCGCACGCGCCACAGAGATCGCTTCGACGATGCGGGGTCGATCTTCGGTTTTGCGGCGCTTCAATTCAGCTTTCAGTTTGTCTGCGCCTTGCAGGGTCATTGGTACTTTTTTCATCATGGCTCTCCCGGAATCCTCAAGGATGATAATCCTGCAACGCCTTGCACTGGAATTGAGACATGCGCACTGCGGACATGGCCTCCACGGCAGCCCGCATGCCCGCCACGGTGGTAAAATAGGGAATCCCGGTCATCAAGGCCGTACGACGAATGGAAAA
Organism: Magnetococcales bacterium; assembly: GCA_011089965.1. GTDB lineage: Bacteria > Pseudomonadota > Magnetococcia > Magnetococcales > Magnetaquicoccaceae > Magnetaquiglobus. The sequence goes on along the minus strand of JAANAU010000003.1, from coordinate 54,516 downwards.
GGAGGCCGCTATGGTCTGTTTGCCATGCGTGGTATTGAACACCATGACGATCTGGCCATTTTTCATCATGTCCACGATGTCCGGTCGTCCTTCGAGAACCTTGTTGACCACGCGCACATCCACCCCTTCCCGTTGCAGATGGGCAGCGGTTCCACGTGTGGCGCACAGTTTGAATCCCAACGCCAACAAACCGCGCGCCGATGCTGTCACCGCCTGTTTGTCGCTGTCCTTCACCGAAATGAATACCATGCCAGGGTTGCCACCTTCCGAGGGCGCTTTGGGCAGGAATGTACCGGCACTCTCCTGGGCTTTGGCAAAAGCGCGACCAAAATCATCGGCCACACCCATCACCTCACCGGTGGATTTCATCTCCGGACCCAGAATGGTATCCACACCCGGGAACTTCTGGAACGGAAAGACCACCTCCTTGACCGCCACATGGTTCACACGTGGATAGTTGCGCAACCCCACCTCCTGAAGGCTCTCTCCGGCCATCACCCGTGCAGCGGCTTTGGCCAGGGCCACGCCGGTTGCCTTGGAGACAAACGGCACGGTACGCGAGGCGCGGGGATTGACCTCCAGAAGATAGATCTCGCCATCCTTGATGGCAAACTGCACATTCATCAATCCAACCACCCGCAAGGCATTGGCCAGAAGCAGAGTCTGCCGTTCGATCTCGTTGAGCAACGGCTCTTCGACCGAATAGGGGGGCAGAGAACAGGCCGAGTCCCCGGAGTGGACACCCGCCTCTTCGATATGCTCCATGATGCCACCGATCACCGCATTCCGGCCATCCGAGACGCAATCCACATCGATCTCAATGGCATCGCTCAAAAAATGGTCAATCAGCACCGGATGATCCGGAGAGGCCCGGACTGCGGATACCATGTACCGCTCCAGATCCGTGGCATTGTGGACAATCTCCATGGCGCGACCGCCCAGAACATACGAGGGACGCACCACCACCGGATAACCGACCGCTTCGGCCACACGCCTGGCCTCTTCCGGAGAGCGGGCCAGACCATTGTCCGGTTGTTTGAGATCCAGTTGCTTGAGCAACACCTGAAACCGCTCACGGTCTTCTGCAATATCGATGGCATCCGGTGAGGTGCCGATGATCGGTGCACCAGCCGCTTCCAGCGCCTTGGCCAGTTTCAACGGCGTCTGACCGCCAAACTGCACGATAATCCCCTGGGGTTGCTCCCGATCCACGATGGCCATCACATCCTCGAAGGTCAACGGCTCGAAATAGAGCCGGTCCGAGGTGTCATAATCCGTGGAAACGGTTTCCGGATTGCAGTTGACCATGATGGTTTCATATCCGGCCTCCTTGAGGGCAAACGCGGCATGCACACAACAGTAGTCGAATTCAATCCCCTGACCAATGCGGTTGGGACCGCCACCCAGAATCATGATCTTGCGCCGCGCCGAAGGCCGGGCCTCGCACTCCTCTTCATAGGTGGAATAGAGATAGGTGGTCTGGGAGGCAAACTCGGCAGCACAGGTATCGACCCGCTTGAAGACCGGGATGATCCCCTGTGAACGTCGAAGCGCACGCACCTCAGCGGCAGAAACATGCAAGAGCGTTCCCAAACGTTGATCGGAAAAACCCATAGCCTTCAAAGAACGCAACCGCTCAGGCGTGAGCGCACCCGGGGAGGTTCCGACCAACTCCTGTTCCGCCTGGACAATCTGTTCGATTTGATCCAGAAACCAGGGATCGACAGCGGTTGTTTCATGCAACCACTCGACACTTTTGCCCAGTCGCAAGGCATCGGCCAACAACAGGATGCGATCCGGTCCCGGATGGCTCAACCGATAGGCCAACTCCGCATCCCGTTCCGCATTGTTGGTATATTTTGAGGCATCGAACAGCGGATCAAAACCGCTCAGTCCGGTTTCCAGGGAGCGCAAAGCCTTCTGCACCGACTCCTTGAAGGTGCGCCCGATGGCCATGGCCTCGCCAACCGACTTCATCTGGGTGGTGAGAATGGCCTCGGCCTGGGGAAATTTCTCAAAGGTGAAACGGGGAATCTTGGTGACCACATAATCGATGGACGGCTCGAACGAGGCCGGAGTGACACCGGTGATATCGTTCATGATCTCAGGCAGCAGATATCCGACTGCCAACTTGGCCGCCACCTTGGCTATCGGGAAACCGGTGGCCTTGGAGGCCAGAGCCGACGAACGGGAGACCCGGGGATTCATCTCGATGATGATCATGCGGCCCGTGGTCGGCTGGATGGCGAACTGGACATTCGATCCGCCGGTATCCACGCCGATCTCCCGCAACACGGCAATGGAGGCGTCACGCAGCTCCTGCAACTCCTTGTCGGTCAAGGTCATGGCTGGTGCTATCGTGATCGAGTCCCCGGTATGGATGCCCATGGGGTCGAGATTTTCGATGGAGCAGACGATGATGGCATTGTCGGCCCGATCCCGCACCACCTCCATCTCGTACTCTTTCCAGCCCAACAGCGACTCTTCCACCAACACCTCGTGGGTAGGTGAAGCTGCCAATCCATGCCGGATCAACTCCTCATACTCTTCACGATTGTAGGCAATCCCGCCGCCCGTGCCTCCCAGGGTGAAGCTTGGGCGCAAAATGGCCGGGAAACCCACCTCTTCCAGGACTTCAAGCGCCTCTTCCAGCGAATGGGCAAACCCGGATTTGGGCAAACCCAATCCGATGCGGGCCATGGCCTCTTTGAACTGCATGCGATCTTCGGCCTTGGCAATGGCTTGTTGCGTGGCACCGATCAGCTCGACTCCGTACTGTTCCAGCACCCCGGCCTTGGACAGGGCCATGGCCAGATTCAGCGCCGTTTGTCCACCCATGGTGGGCAACAGGGCATCCGGACGTTCCTGGCGGATGATGCAGGTCAAAGACTCCACGGTCAGGGGTTCGACATAGGTCCGATCCGCCATTTCCGGGTCGGTCATGATCGTGGCCGGATTGGAGTTGACCAGAACCACCCGATAGCCTTCCTGTTTCAAAGCCTTGCAGGCCTGCACTCCGGAGTAGTCGAATTCGCACGCCTGGCCAATGATGATGGGGCCGGCGCCAATGATCAGAATGGTTTGAATATCGGTACGTTTTGGCATATTACACCATGAGTTCCGCAAATTGACGGAACAGATAGTGGGCATCGTGAGGGCCAGGGCTGGCCTCGGGATGATACTGCACCGAAAAAACCGGTGCCGAACGGAGGCGAACCCCTTCCACGGTGCCATCAAACAGGGAGAGATGGGTCACTTCCAGCTCCTTGGGCAAGCCATCCGGTTCGACCACGAAACCATGGTTTTGCGACGTGACCTCCACCTGGCCGGTTTTGAGATTTTGCACCGGGTGGTTGCCACCGCGATGGCCGAATTTCAATTTTCTGGTTTTGGCACCCAGGGCCAGGCAGAGCATCTGGTGGCCCAGACAGATCCCGAAGATTGGCAACTCGTGATGCAGCAGTTGCCGGATCACGGCAATGGCGTGGTGGACAGCTTCGGGGTCGCCAGGACCATTGGAGAGAAACACCCCATCCGGTCGCAGAGCCAATATCTCCTCCAGGGTGGCATGAGCTGGCAATACCGTCACCGCGCACCCGACTCCAACCAATCCCCGCAGGATGTTGCGTTTGACGCCAAAATCCAGGGCCACCACCCGTTTCCCGGAAACAATCGGTGCAGAGTCCGGGGAAACCGGTCCCCAGATCCCTTTCTTCCAGGGGATGGCGCCTTCGTGCCATGAATGTTGGGTAGCGCAGGTCACCTCGGGTGTGAGGTTCATGCCGGTCAATCCTGGCCAGGCCAGTGCTTTGACCCTCAGCGAGGCGGTATCGAAATCCTGGGTGGAGAGAACACCGCGCCGGGCGCCATGCTCGCGCAAGTGATTGACCAGACGGCGGGTATCGATCCCTTCGATGGCCGGAATCCCGAAGCGGATCAAAAACGCGCTCAGACTTTCCACAGCCCGCCAGTTGGAGTGTCGTCGTGCATACTCTTTGACCACAAAACCGCGAACATGTGGTCTTTCGGACTCCATGTCTTCGGGGTTCACCCCCACATTGCCAATCTGGGGAGCGGTCATGGTCACGATCTGACCGGCATAGGAGGGATCGGTCACGATCTCCTGATAACCGGTCATGGAACTGTTGAAACAGACCTCTCCCACCTGTTCGATGTTGGCCCCAAAAGAAAAACCATCGAACCGGGTGCCATCTTCCAATACCAGCACAGCCCGCGCACTGTCGTTCGCCATGCGACCATCCTTAGAAAGCGTTTGAAATTCCCATCCCTGGTCCAAGCATCCCTTGGATCAATCCCCAATTTTATGCCCAGCCCGCTCTCAAAGTCAATACAAGGTGGTGAGGTGTCCGGCATCTCCGGCAAGGAGACCATGCAACTCCTTGAAATCCTGTACAGGGTACCACCGCACTTGAACGTGGACGGGTCGAATTTGGTTGATTATCGTAATTCATGTGGCTACACTACCGACGAAACTGCTCAACACAGCTTGCATGGGAGGAATGCGACATGAACACATCGATCCAGTCAGCCTCCGCTCCGCGCTTCGCGGCTACGACGATTCGGGTTTTCGCAGCTGCGACCCGGGTGCCCGCCTGCTGAGGACAAATCCTTAACTTTATTACGTCTTTCCCTTAAAGCGCGAAGCGCCTTGTTTTGACTTTGACTTCATGAGTTTCACGACGGGAGTTAAAGTGTTCTATGAGGGAGGCGAAAGGCGGTCCCAAGCGAAGCGGGACCGCCAAAAGCCGACCGACTTTGAAATCTGGAGATGCAATATGAGCAAACGTCGTCTCATCACCTTCGACTGGGCCCTGAAACGGCTTTTGCGCAGCAAGGCCAATTTCGAGGTGCTGGAGGGCTTTCTGAGTGAACTGCTCACCACCGACATCCGCATCGTCGAGATCCTGGAGAGTGAGAGCAACAAGGAGGATGCCAAAGACAAGTTCAACCGCGTGGATATGAAGGTCAAGAACAGCGAGGGTGAGCTAATCCTGATCGAGCTGCAATACGAGCGGGAGTTTGATTATCTTCAACGGCTGCTTTTTGGTATCGCCAAGACCATCACCGAGCATGTAGATGAAGGAGAATCTTACACCAAAATACCAAAGGTAATCTCAATCAATATCTTCTACTTTGATATTGGAGAAGGTAAAGATTATGTCTATCTTGGTGAGACATCATTCAGAGGTATGCACACCAAAGACGAGTTAATCTTAAATGATGTTCAAAAAGAAATGTTTCACAGAAAGACAGTTCAGGAGATATTTCCAGCGATTTACCTCATCATGGTAAAACGGTTCAATGAAGTCGCGACAGACACTCTGGACGAGTGGATTTATTTTTTAAAGAAAGGAGAAATACGAGACGATTTCACTGCCCGTGGTCTGGAAAAAGCCAAAAAGGTATTGGATATCCTGCAACTCTCTGATGCCGAACGTCAGGCCTACGAGCAGTACCAGGAAGATCTTCGTTCCCAGGCCAGCATGGTGGAGAACACCTGGAAGGCAGGGAAAATAGAGGGTAAAAAGGAAGGGATTGAGGAAGGCATCCAAATCGGTGAGAAAAAAGGCCGCCAGGATGGACGCCAGGAAGGCGAAGCAATCATTTTGACCCGCCAACTCCAACGCCGTTTCGGCTCACTCCCAGACTGGGCCAACGAAAAGATCACCAAGGCCAAATCCTCCGAGCTGGAGGAATGGAGTCTCAGATTCGTGGACGCAACTTCACTCGATGAGGTCTTCGCAGAGTGAGGGGTAGCACCACATCCAACCATGGACGATATAAGTTTTGAACTTTGGAGAGGTTTTATACTCCAACAGCTCCTTCATCGTCCACCGATGATTTGTCAGTCCTGCCGCCATGGCAGGAGTCCGCTCAATTGATGGTTTCGTTAGCGTTCATTGTGCTGGTTTACAGCCTCTTTCAGCATCGGTCAAGGGCGGTTAGAACAGTCGAAGCCCAGTGCCGATCCGACTGTTCTTAAACCAAAACCAGTTTGGAATATGTCATTTTTTTCTTGGGTGGCTCTCGCCCCAAACCCTACCAAGGGCGTTGCCCTGGATCCGTTTGATATAAACGACGCATCCCGTCATGGGTGCGATACCAATCGTTGCGAAAAAAGATGATTTTTCAGGATGAGGTGTAGTATAATGGATTGAGAACGTATTGCGATGTCACCCTGACTTTGATTATGGAGACTTGGGCATGAAAAAAACCACATTGGGTTTGTTCTCTCTGGTGTTGCTGCCGTGGCGGGTGGCGGAGGCGGCGGCACCAGTCTGTTTCACGCCAATTCCGGATCAGACGTGGACGGGCAGAGGGAGCAAGAGTTTTCAGTTTTCGTCCATCACCTTTCGGGATACCGACTGGGATGATCTGACCTACACGGCCCAACAGGCGGACGGCACGGCGCTGCCCTCCTGGTTGAGTTTCAACGGGGCCACGCGGACCTTTTCCGGCAATCCTCCGGCGGGCACATCCAAGTTGACATTGCGGGTGAGGGCGAATGACGGCAACAACGGAACGGCTGTGTGCGCCTTCGGGTTGAATCTGGTGGACGTCAACGACACGCCAACCGTGCGCGAGGCGATCACGGACAAGAGCTGGAGGCGTGGCAGCGCCCAGTCATTCCAATTCTCCTCGACCACCTTCCGGGATCGGGACTCCGACCGTCTGACCTACACGGCGCGTCAGGCCAATGGTTCGACCTTGCCGAGCTGGCTGCGTTTTTCGTCGAGCACCCGGACTTTTTCCGGCACACCCCCGGCCTATGCCAGCACACTGACTATCCGGGTGACGGCGAGCGATGGACGTGGCGGGTCGGTGAGCGACAGTTTTGTGATCGCCTTCACCAACCGGGCACCGGTGGCAGCGAACGATTCATTGAGCGTCACACCGGGTCAAGCCATCACCGACACCCTGACGGCCACTGACTCGGATCGGAATCCTTTGACATACCGGATTGTGGGCAATGCGACGAAAGGGCAAGTGAATCTGAACGCCTCCACCGGTGCATTCACCTATACGCCGAACAGTGGCGCCACCGGAACAGACACTTTCACTTTCCGGGCGAACGATGGCCGTGTCGATTCCAACCTGGCCACGGTGACCGTGACCTTTCTGAGGAACAATCATGACCCGGTGGCCACTTCCGATACCCTGACCGTCTCCCAGAACACCGCCGGGACCGGAATATTGCGTGCGACGGATGCGGATAGTGACCAATTGGCCTATTTCATCGTTGCCAATGGTAGCAAGGGGAGTGCCACCATCACCAATGCTACGACCGGAGAGTACCGTTATACCCCGAACTCCGGGACTACAGGTGCGGACACCTTCACCTTCAAGGCCAACGACGGCACGGGTGATTCCAACGTGGCCATGATCACGGTAACCATTCGGGAAGGACCGGCGCCGGAGGTAACCAACAGCTTGGGGATGACCTTCAAGTTGATCCCGGCTGGAATGTTTACGATGGGAGCTTCTGCCAGTGATGTCAGTGCAAATTCATGGTACAGCCAAGCGACTCCACAACATCAGGTGACGATCAGCCGTGCCTTTTACATGCAAACGACGGAGATCACGCAGGGTCAGTGGCGAGCGGTGATGGGGAACAGTCCATCGTATTTTTCGAGTTGCGGGGACAACTGCCCGGTTGAACAAGTCTCCTGGGATGATCTTCAGACTTTCATCACGACGTTGAATGCCCGGAATGATGGAACGTATCGTTTGCCGACTGAGGCGGAGTGGGAGTATGCGGCTCGTGCCGGGACGACGACGGCGTATTCGTTTGGGGACAGCGAGAGTAATCTTGGGAACTATGGTTGGTCCTATAGCAACGCATCAAGCGGAACTCGTCCCGTGGCCCAGAAACTGCCGAACCCATGGGGATTGTATGACATGCACGGGAATGTGTGGGAGTGGGTTCAAGATTGGTACGGATCTTTCGCATCGACATCAGTGATGGATCCACAAGGACCATCATCAGGCTCCCACCGGGTCGGTCGGGGCGGCGGCTGGAACTACTACCCAGTCAGCCTCCGCTCCGCGTATCGCAGCAACATCGGTTCGGGTGCTCGCAACGGCGCCCTGGGCGCCCGCCTGCTGAGGACTAATCCTTGACTTTATTACGCTTTTTCCCTTAAAGCGCGAAGCGCCTTGTTTTGACTTTGACTTCATGAGTTTCACGACGGGAGTTAAAATTTACAAACAATGCTGAAACTCTAAAGTCCAGATACTAAACCAAAACCATTTTGGAATGTGTCATTTGTTTTGTTGGGGCGTTGCCCCAAACCCCACCAAAGGCTTTGCCCCTGGACCCCCTTGACATAAACGACGCATCCCGAAATGGGTGCAGTTTAATAGATAACAGCCATGTCAGCCAGAATCTACTAAAAAATTATGCTTGTATCTGTTCACAACAGCCAAGAACAGTCAGATCCCAATGCCAAGCTGACCCAAACCCACATAATCTCTGGTTCTGGCATGGTACAGAGCATAACCGCTTCCAACCCACCGGCTTGTATGTTGACCTTCAGATAGAAGCTGGATATGATGCACAGTTCATCCTGTGGTATGGCGTGACTGGAGCAAAACGGAACCCATCGGTTGAGTGACACCCAATCCAAGACCTGCTGGCACTGTCTCATCGGAGCCACGCTGAAAGAGCTGCTGGAACCGGTTGGCATCGAAGTCAGAACCGAAATTCCGGTCCTCTCTCTGGCACCCAAGGCAGATCTCATCCTGCTCCAGCGCCACGCGAATGGCCGAACCCATGAACAACGCCTGCGCATGGCCGATGGCCTGCGGGATCTGGATGTCGATTGCATTCTGGCAGAAATCAAAGTCACAGAACATTTAACCGAAAAAACACTGACATGGGTGTCTCTCTACGATACGGCTTTTCTGGATCACTCCAAACTGAAAAGAACACAACTCCAAAGCGTCATCATCAGCTCCATCACACCATCACGAAACTTTCTCCAACGACATGATTTCAAACCTGTTGGAGCGCCTGGAGTGTATGACAGCATCCCGAAATGGGGAGGAACGATCCGCATCATCCTGCTGAACGAGTTGGCCAATGAATCCTGGAATGCCCCGCTGAAATGCTTTGCCAGCCGTCAGAAGGAGAGAAACAAAGCCTTTCAAACCATCCGACATGCTGGACTGTATCGATTCTCCATTGCTTTTGGTCGCCTTATTCTCGGCTTAGGGAGGTTGCTGATGAGAAACTCATTGAACAATCCCACCATCGAAGGGGTGACACCGGAACAAATCGCCATCCTGGGAGGAAAGGAGTGGCTGGATTTTCTGGTGGATACAACCCCGGATGAAGAACTGTTCGCCATGCCCCGCATCGAACAGCTTTTCATGAAACGACTCCAGGATGAACGATGGCTGGGACAACGGGAAGGACGGCAGGAAGGACGGCAGGAAGGAGAAATCTCCATTCTGATTCGTCAACTGCAACATCGCTTTGGACCTGTGCCAGAGTGGGCCACTGAAAAAATCAAACAAGCCAACTCTTCAACTCTTGAGCTATGGAGTTTAAACTATATGGATGCCCGCACTCTGGAAGAGGTGTTCAGAGAGTGACGTGCATACCCAAAATGGCAATGTTCCATGACCAATCACGGAGCCAACAACCATGAGACCCACCACCTGGATAGTCTGCACCCTGCTGCTCTCTCCATGGCTCCTGGCCACACCGGTGAATGCCGGTGGCTGGTTGGGAATCACCGTGCAACCTCCGGACGGGGTGCAGATCGGTGAAATTCTCAAGGACGGGCCTGCGGACAAAGCCGGATTGACCAGACGGGATGTGGTGATCAAGGTCGATGGCAAACCAATCACTTCCTTGCAACACTTCCTGGCCACCATGGCCAATGCCACACCAGGCAAAGAGATGCAACTCACCATCATCCGCAAAGGTGAGGAAAAAAACATCCCGATCACACCGGATGACAGCCGTGATCACGCCTCCCGCGTTGCCGACGGTCATCCCCTGGAACCCATGGAGCTGCCACCCCACAGCAGAAACTGGCAATACCCTGAACCTTGGCCTGCAAACCCCATGCCCACCCAGGATCCCCGGGCAGACCCGATGCCAGGACAACGGCCACCGCCAGCCACGATGGAACCCCCGTCGGTCAGCGAACGAACCAAACTCCCTCCCCCCAATGAAACACCACCCGCAGTCTGGCTGGGAGTTGCACCGGAACTCTCGCCCCAGGGCGTACTTCTCTCCCGCATCGCACCTGGTGGACCCGGCGAACGGGCAGGCCTGAAAGAGGGTGACATCCTCATCTCCTTGAATGGCCAGTCGGTCTCCTCGCCCATGGCCATTGCCCGCATCCTGCGCAGCTACCGACCCGGCGACCTGGTGGAGGTGACCATCAACCGCAAAAATCAAATGATCGATACCCAGGCCCAGTTGGCCGCACCCCCCACGGAAGCACCCTGAATCGCTGATCTCCAAGGAACCCGCAAACCATCATGCCTGCCATCAAAATCAAAACCACCGAAGAGATCGAATCCATGCGTGCCTCCTGCCGCCTGGCCGCACTCTGCCTCAAAATGGTCGAGTCGCATCTTCAGCCCGGTGTGACCACCCAACAACTTAACGACCTATGTCATCATTTTCTGCTGGATCATCATGCCCGTCCCTCGCCACTCAACTACCGGGGCTTCCCGAAATCGATCTGCACCTCGGTCAATCAACAGGTCTGTCACGGCATCCCCGGTCCCAGGGCCTTGCGGTCCGGTGACATCATCAACATTGATGTCACCGCCCACCTCAACGGCTTTCATGGTGATACCAACAAAACTTTCCATGTTGGCATCCCCTCGCCAAAAGGAGAACGCATCATCCAGGTGGCCAAAAAATGTCTGGATGTGGGCATCCGGGCTGTGCGCCCCAAAGGGTTTTTCGGTGATATCGGGGCCGCGATCCAGGCTGTAGCCAGCCAATACAACTGCTCGGTGGTGCGCGAATATTGCGGCCACGGAATTGGTCGCGATTTCCACGAAGAACCTGCCGTACTCCACTACGGCATTCCGGGAACCGGGGCCGAATTGAAACCCGGCATGATCTTTACCATCGAACCCATGATCAACCTCGGCAAACCAGACATCCGGGTGCTGCCAGACAAATGGACCGTGGTCACCAAGGATCACTCCCTGTCTGCCCAGTTTGAACACACCATCCTGGTCACCCCCACTGGCTTTGAAGTGCTGACCGACCTGGATGGTGAGTATCTGAACGGATCATGAAGCCCCCTTGCGATTGACAATACTCAAATACAACCGATCCAACTGGATGAACAGCTCACGCCGGAGTTCATCAAACTGCTCCATGGCCTCATTGATCCGGGAGTGATCCTGGGTATCCACCAACCCCACCACCTCTCCGGCCTTGGCATGCACCGCAGCATGCACCCGCCCCAACTCCTCAAAGAACGGATCATCGCTGAATCGGACCGTCCCCTCCTGATCATACCACTTGCCAAAATGACAGGCATGCGCATCCACCACCTCACTCTGACGCAGGCGGACACGTCCGCGCACCATATGTTCCAGATGCCCCAACCACTTCAGATGGGATTGTTTGAGTTCCAGAACATTGAACGGCGCCCCCCCCACCTCCTTGCCTTGAATGGCCTCGCGCAATGCCTCGCTGGTCTGCTGCGTCACCACGGTCAGTTTGCCAGCCTGCCGAATCGATCCATCCAGGAAGTTGATGAGCTGAATCGAACGCATCATCATCTTCTGCACCTCAACCGAGGCACTATAGATCTCCACCGAAGAGAATTGCATCTTGTTGGCGCACTCCAGGGCACTGGCCGCATATTCGGCAGTTCGGGCCGCACCTGCGGCCACATTGCCAGAAGAACGGGCAATTTCCGAAGTACCTTGTGCCGCCTCCTCTGCGGCCCGTGCCACTTCATTGGCGGCCTGCAACAACTCGGAGGCGTTGCGCGTCACCTCTTCGGTCGACTGGCTGACCTGATCCATTGAGGTGGTGATCTTCTCCACGGAACGGGTCTGATGGTCCACGGAACGGGCAATGGCCAGATTCATGTCGGCAATCATCTGAATCACCCGCACGATCTGATCCGCAGCGTCGGCCACCGACCTGGAGCGGATTTGCATCTCATCGATCCGTTCGGCAATGGTCACCGTGGCATCCGAAGTCTGCTTGGCCAACGCCTTCACCTCATTGGCCACCACGGCAAATCCCTTGCCGGCTTCGCCTGCACTGGCCGCTTCAATGGCCGCATTCAGAGCCAACATGTTGGTCTGCTCGGCAATGGCATTGATCTCGCTGACCACATTGCGAATCTCCTGGGACGCACCCGTCAACTCCTGAATGAAATTGACCATATCATGCGCCTGATCGTTGGCTGACTTGGACTGCTCTTCAGCCATCCGACATTGGGTGCGGATGTTGCTCTGCTCACCCGTCACACTGGTCAAAGCCATGGAGACCGACTGAACCGAATGGCTGACATCCCCAAGATTCTCATTCACCTGGGCCAGATTGGCACTCATCTGCTCGGCCGCTGCTGCCATGGTCTGCACATTGATGCTGGCCTGTTCCGAAGCCGCTGCAATCGATGCCACATCTCCTGACAGGGATGATGCCTCCTTGGAGACATCCTCTACATGAATTTTGGTGGTATCGATCTGGACATTCAGTTTTTGACTCTCCTCGTCCAGATGGTCATTCTTTTCCACCACCTTTTCTGCCAACTCGAACGTGGCGCGCGAATCTCCGGCAAGGGTATCCCGCAACAGCATCTGTTCACCGACCACGGCCATGACCGTTTCCGACTGCAATTGCAGCGTATGGACCATCCGGGCCAACCCATCGGCCATCTGGTTGATCCGCGCCGCTATCGAAAAGATCTCATCCTGTTTTTTGGGAATCTCGATCCGTTTGGTCAGATGGCCTTGGGCCATCTCATCCACCAACTGCAAAATCTTGCCAATGGGCACGGTCAGGCTGCGTGAAATCAAATACGCCAGCCCGAACATGATCACCATAAATCCCCCCAATCCACCCATGAACCGGATGGATTTGCGGCGGAATTCCGCATCCACATCATCGACATACACCCCGGTTCCAATGATCCACTGCCAGGGTGCGAACCCCTTGACATAAGAAACCTTCGGTTGCGGCTGCTCCATGTTGGGTTTTGGCCACAGATAATCGACGAATCCGGCTCCAGACTCTTTGACGGTCTTGACAAACTCGATGAACAGCAACTTGCCGGCAGGATCTTTCAAACCCGACAGATCCGTACCATCCAGTTTCGGTTTATAGGGATGCATCACCATTTTGGGATGCATATCGTTGATCCAGAAATACTCGACCTCCCGATAACGGAGCGACTTGACCACTTCCATGGCCTTCTGCTGCGCCTGGTCGCGGGTCAATTCCCCCTTGGCCTCCAGCGCCTGATAGTGTTGCAGGATGCTGTAGGCACTCTCGACCAGCACATTGGTCAACATCTTTTTGTGCTCCATCAGTTCGCGGCGCTCAAAGGTCAATTGAATGGCACCACCGATAGAAATGCCGATGAAGATCACAATCAACATCAACCCGATGCGCGTCTTGACACTGACTTGTTGCAGGAATTTGAAAAGTCGTTCCATGTGCGTCTTGATTTCCACTGGGTGAAGGTCAGTAAGTTTCCGGGCGTGACCGCATGCAACCCCCATACCCGGAACATGGAACCTAAAATCAATTTCCGAATCAAGGAGAATTGCAAACCACGCCAAAAAAATGCTGGATGGATACCGTGAACCGACAAGGGACGAATCAACAAAATCCCTGATTATGCATGAACTTGATCAGCTTGATCAGATCTTCCCAAACCGCCCGTTTGGCCAAGGGAGTGCGCAAACAGTAGGCTGGATGATAAAGGGGGATGACCGGAATGCCACGCCAGCTATGGAGCTGTCCCCGGATGGTGGCCAGTTGTCCAACCGGTCCCAACAGGGTCTCCACCGCCACCTTGCCCAGGGCCACGATGATTCTGGGACGAATGGTCTCCAACTCTTGGATCCAATAGGTCTGACAGAGACGAATCTCGTCGCTTTTCGGATTCCGATCCCCTGGAGGGCGGCATTTGACGACATAGGTGACATAGACCTGATCGCGTTGCCAACCCGCCGCCCGGATCATGCCGGTGACCAGTTCACGGGTTTCACCGCCCAAAGGTTGGCGGGTCTGTTCATCCAGGGCACTGGGGGCATCGGCAATCCAGACCGCTGTGGCATCCTTGGCTCCTGAGCCATAAACGGTCTGTTGGCGCGTCACCGAGAGGGGACAGGCCCGACACTGCGCCACCTGGTCAGACCATTGCTGAAACAATGGCGCACGTTCGGACAGAGGCACAACCGGGGTCAACAAACGGTCCAGAGAGACAACCGGAGGCGGCTCGACAGCAACAGTGGGTTCAGACGGTGTTTGGGGAACCTGCACAACCGGGGGAGATGACAACACCCGCTGACTGGGGTATTGCCTGGCAGGCATCCGGATGAATGGGTTGGCACCACCCCAACCATAATCCTCTCCGGAGAGCCGATCTATGCCACACTCCCGCCAGTAGCGCAGGGTGGCCAGCAAGGCTGATCCCAACTCCATGGTCACCATGTCCGCTCACAGGCCCAGAGTCAGGCCGTTCCAGAACACCTCAACGCCCGCTGCGATGATGAATCGGTCGCACGGAGTAAGCCGCAGCATCCTGTTTGAGTTTCATTAACTTTCTTTGCAGGATCAAAGCGGTTTGATAGGTCTCTATTCCTTTAACGACAGTCATCTTTTCGATGGTATCGTAAATTTCGTAATCGTTTTTCTTGGAAATGATTCTCAAGGTCTCCATAATGAACTCCGTGATGGCAAAGGTTACTCTTCTATGCCAGTAAATAGCATATTCCCTGCCAAGCACTGTTCATCCGAATTGTCAAGGAGTTACAATGAAAGTGTCAAAGGGTCCAGATGAACCTTGTCAGCCACGACGCAGTTTGCGGCCTCGCCACCATTCGCGCAGGATCCAATAAAGAATCCCAAGAATTACGGTTCCGCCACAAAACATGCCAACAAACAATGAATAATCGAAACGATAGGCATCGGTATTCGGGTCATAGGTGGTACAGAAAAAACGGACCCGACGCATCAACTCGTCCACCGGAGTTTCGTTATCCGAAGGGGGGGTGCCAAGAATCAAGGTACGCAGAGGCTCGGTCAGCAGTTGGGTCTGAAAGGATTCGCCATACACCTGACGATACACCACCCCCTTGGCATCCACCACCGTGGCCTGCACCAGATGATCAAACCCCTTGGGTGAGGGTTGATAGATGAATCCCAACTGCTGGACCAGACGGTTCAGGGTCTCGGGAGAGGCACTCAGCACGCTCCAGTTGGGTTGGGAGTCGATCCCCTGCTGACGCGCAAAGCGTTCCATGGCTTTTGGGGAGTCAAAACGGGTATCAAAACCGATACTGACCACATGAAAACTTTGGTCGCCGAAGGCTTCCCGCGCCTTGTCCACGACCGAGGCGAGAAAACGGGTGGCAATCGAACAGGTCTGATAGCAACTGGTATAGATGAGGCTGATGATCAGAGGTTTGCCCAGAAAGCTTGACAGTTCCACCCGCTCACCAGAGGGTTTGGTCAAGGTGTAGGCATCCAGGGTACGGCCTATGGAGGCCTGACTGTTCTCCACGGCCTGACGCGCATCAAAAACCGGATCGCGCCCTTTTCCCACCGGAGGTGCCGCATGCAGAGGAGCGACCATCCAGACCATAAGCATGCCCATCAACAAGGCACGCACCGTGTGTAGCGGCAACGATTGGTTCCGAGGCACGTCCACTCGCAAAAAAGCCAGAAATAGTGGAAAAGAAGCTACAACAAGGCCACGACTGTGGAATTGGCAGCCGACATCTGCATGAAGCTACCTTCAACATACAGGGCTGTCAAGAAGAGCACGAGTTGAATCAGGGAGGCTCTGAAGTTGACCATGGCCTGATCCGTGGTGGGGTTGCGCACCAACAGCAGGCTTTTGGCCAGAAAATAGCCACTGCCGGTCAATGCGCCCACCAGATAGACCCATCCCAGGCCGAAAAAGGCGGGCAACAGGGTGGCCAGGGCCAGAAGGGCGGTATTGAAGAAGACCACGCGGGCTGCCTTCTCCTCACCCGCGATCACCGGCAGCATCGGGACATCGGCAGCCACATAATCATTTTTCAGGGCAATCGCCAGGCTCCAGAAGTGGGGCGGCGTCCAGAGGAAAAGAATGAAAGCCAGAGCCATGGCCAGGGGGGTGGGTTCCGGATATTGAATGGCCGTACCGGAGAGAATGGCAAAGCTCCCGGCCAGTCCACCGATGACGATGTTCATCCAGGTGCGCCGTTTCAACCAGATGGTATAAACCACTCCATAAAAAAAGGCACCCATGAAGACATGAATGGCCGCAGTCGGATTGATATAATGCCACACCAGACCGACCGGAACCACCACCAGCAAGGCAAAAAACACCAGCCACCATGGGGAACGCGGCAAGGCATTGGTCACGAACGGACGGTTGCGGGTCCGTCCCATACGGGCATCGATATCGTAATCGTGATAATGATTGAGACCACCCGCCGCCCCGGCAGAGAGCAGGACTGCCACGATCAACAAAACGATCTGCTCCACGGCAGGTGCCTGGCCTGGCATGGCCACGATACCGGCACCGGCAGTCAAGGCCATGGCCACGCCGATGCGCAATTTGAACAAAATCAGAACCTGCTTGAGCGAAGCGACGATGGACATGGCGTGCAACTTCCCGATACTATAAAAAATTTAGCAATCGAACGAACAATGGAATGTCAGGCAGGCCGGGATGGGCCGAAGCCCATCCCGGAGGTGATCCGTATCAGCCCATCGGCCAGATGGAGGACAGATACTTGGCATTGATGAAGAAGTAGACCACGAAGGAGGCCAGGAAGACCAGGGCCAGGACAAAAGTACCTTTGGCCTGGACACCGCTGTCTCCGGTCTGCTCGATGGGGGCCAACTCCAGCTTGCCAGGACGCTCGATGTTGTAGCAGGAGGCGGCCATGGGGAAGCCAAAACTGCTGAACAGGCTGGCACCCGGATCCAGACGCTTGCCGAAGACCAGTGAGCCAACGGCGATCAGGCAGAACATGGCACCACCCACCGCAGCCATCAGACCACCCAGACCGGCAATACCCATCATGGTGATGGCCGTACCGGCATACTGGAATTGCAGCGCGGCATCCGAGAAGTTGATATCCCAGTGACGACGCGGCACACCCAGGGTTCCGGCACCCAACAGCAACAGAGACAGGATCAGCATGCCGCCGCCGAAGATGTAGGGTTGCCATTTGCAGGCATTCGGCCAGATCAGTTGACGACGGAACAGAACCGGAATCAGGAAGTAGGTGATGGCCATGAAGGCGAGGGTCGTACCCACAGCCACAGTGGCGTGGAAGTGACCAGGCACGAAGATGGTGTTGTGGATGATCAGGTTGATCTGCTCGGTTCCCATGACCACGCCCGTGATACCGCCGATGAAGCCGAAGATGATCAGGGAGATGAACATGCCGGAGAAGACCGGATTGGCCCACGGTGCTTTTTGCAGCCACTCAAACAGGCCGTTGTTGAAGCCTTTCTTGCGTTGTGCGATTTCGATGCAGCCTGGCACGGTCAGACCATGGATCATGCTGGCGAGCACGGCCAGATACATGGCATAGCTGGTGTTGAACACTTTCCAGGTAGAGCTGACGCCCGGATCGGCCAGGATGTGATGGGCACTGGCCAGTTGCAGGAAGAGGATATAGAGCAGGAAGGCGGTACGGCTGACCTTTTCCGACATGGGCTTGGCGCCGAAGATGATGGCGGCAATGGCATACCAGATGGCCACATGGGCAGAGACGTTGATCTGCTGGGAGGAGTGACCCAAGGCCCACCAGATGGTGCGGTACATCAGAGGATCGATGTGGTTGATGAAGCCCAGCGACCACAACAAAGTCGGGATGAGGATCACGGCACCCGAAGCGATGGTGAAGATGGCGATGACGGTGGCCGTCAAGGCACCAAAGGTCACCAGCGGGATGGAGCCGTCATAGGTGTTTTCCTTCTTGGCGATGACCAGCGTGCCCAGGAAGATGAAGCAGCCGATCAATGCCCCCACGGCAAACAGAATCAGACCCAGATAGAAGATCGGTTCTGCCGGCATCGGGACATAGGAGGTGAACATGACGCTGGAGTTGCCACGGAAAAAGGCCACCATCACCAGCGTGGAACCGATCACCATGAGCAGAAACCCGATCCAACCGATCCCCGGGGTGGCTGGACGGCAGCGCAGCAGGGTGGATGCGGCAAAGTAAAGCACCGCCATTTCAAAGAAGATGATCCAGAAGATCAGGATGGCCGTTCCATGGATGGAGAGGGCCAGATAGAAATCCTCGGCATTCAGAACATGCAGAGAGGGCATACGGGTCAGGGCAACGAGCAGACCCAGCACACCGCCGATCAGAAGGTAGACCACGCCAAGCACGGCGTGCGCCTTCATGAGGGATTCGGCGGATTTATGAAAGAAGAGTCCCGAATCCGGGCATTGACGAAACATGGCCATGTGTGATGACTCCCTATTTCACAAAGATCTTGCCCAACATGGTGTGATGGCCAACGCCGCAATATTCATTGCAGACAATGGCGAACTCACCGGATTGGTCTGGGGTAATGGTCACCACCGTCTCGTATCCTGGAAGGATTTGCAGATTGATGTTGGTGGGTTGAAGCGAGAAGCCATGCTGCCAATCCAGCGAGGAGAGATGCAGACGATAGGTCTTGTTCTTTTCCAACTCCAGGATCGGCCACCACTGCCACAGACGGCCCAACATATAGACATCGCTGCCAGCCGGGGGTTTCACCACCGGGATGTTGGATTTCGGCTCGGTACGCACGGTGTGGGCCTTGGCCATGGCATTGGCTTTGGCCTCGAACACTTCGGGCGGGGTCTTGTAGGATTCGTTCGAGAGGTTCTGTTTGCCGTAGATGTGCCAGTACGGCATCCACGCAAACAGCACCAGACACCAGATCAGGGCAATGATGATCCAGGTGATCTCAATGCCATGAATCGGCTCTTTCCACCAGATTTTCTGCGAGGGAGGCAGAATGCTCATACGGTTGCCCTCCTTCTTTGTGTGTTGTGCATAGAAGTTCCTTTTTTTGTTGTTAAATTTTATTTAACCGCGGGGATTGAGATGATCTCCATGATCCCCCACAAGATATAGAAAACTGTGGGAAACAACACACCGATGAACACCAGCATAAACGGGTTGTCCAGCAACTGTTGCATGGGAGGAATCGGCTCATCTCCTTGAGTGGCACTTTGATTGTCGTTTCTTTGCATGGTTGTTTCCCTCGCTTTGGAAAGGTTTATAAAGAGGTTTTATCTTCAACGTTACCGGAGTGACCAGCAATCGTAACTGCACATTAACACCATATTTTAATGGAACCGCCTGACCACCACCTTGACCTGTATCAAGAAAGATCAAAAAAATTCATTCACGATCAGGAACCGATCCGGGAAGGCTCGTGCCTTGACGCACGTATACGCAGTTTGCGAGACTGAGAACGGTAAAAATTCCACCCCCCGGACGATGTGAGTCTTCTATAACATGTCATTTCACACATTCAAAGGAAAAAAACAGATTGTGGCGCAGGTTGCATGCATTCAACCTACTGGATTCATTCCTTTTACTGCCATCAATCTGGCTCTGACCGGTGGTGCCATCGCCCTCATGGAGAGCGACTTCCCAAAGCATTTTCTCAATCCAATGGTCGTGGCTACGGTCCATCTGTATGTTCTGGGGGTGTTGACCTTGTCCTTGACAGGATTGGCCATCCGGCATCTGCCGGAGTGGGCCGGAAGTGGCTGGCCAAAACCTGCACTGCACTCCTGGATCGTATGGAGTCTGCTGGTCGGAGCCTGGTCGGTATTTCTGGGAATCGGCACGGACATACATCGTTGGTTTCTGCTTTCGGCCTCTGCCGGTGTTGGCGTCGCCATTCCCATATTTGTGGTACAAATGGCCCTGCTGCTCTGGAGAAGCCGCCGTCGCGATGGCATCATGGCCCTGTTGACACTCGCCACCCTCTCTCTGACCGGGGTGTTTCTCCTGGGTGCCATGTTTCTGGGTGAGTATGCACATGGTTTTCTCGCCCATGATCGTCTGGCTTTGTTGGGCACCCATCTGACCTGGGGCATCTTTGGCTGGGCAGGAGTCATCTTGTGGGTCATGCGCATCACCGGCAATACTGCCAGCCGCAACGCACCCGCCTCCGGTTGGTTTGCGGGACTGCTCATCACCTGGATCCTTGTTCCGGTCACGCTGTTCCAGTTTCCGGACCAACCGCTTTGGGTACGACTGGCAGCAGTACCGGGCATGCTCTCCTGGGGAATCTGGACTCTTCACGCCCGACACCTTGAGAGCTGGCACCACCATCGCTACTGGTGGAGTGCGGATCTGTTCGGAGTGTTGGCCCTGTTGACCTGGCTGCTCTGGCCACTCTGGCCGGATGACCGTTGGCCGCTGCTGTTCGGGGTGCTGATTCTGCCGGGTTGGACCTTGAGTCAACTGCTGGGCACCATGTCTGCCCTGCGTCCGGATGCCATTCCAGGCAATCGTGGATGGCTGCTCCATATGCTGGCGGTGGTGCTGTTGGCCACCAGCCTGTTCACAACCTCGACAGCCCTCTGGCAGTCGGGAGGGGTTGTCCTGATGATCTCTGCCATGGTTTGGATCTTTTCCGACCGCAACCTCGGTCAACACAGTCATGGATGACTTCTCCCAGGTACCAGCAGTACATATCTCCCGGTTGCATCATGTCTATCCTGGCACACGCCACGAAGCGCCACGTCTGGCCTTGGATGGGGTGAATCTGAACATTCCGACCGGTGCCTTTTTCGTTCTGACCGGACCCAATGGCAGCGGCAAATCCACCCTGTTCAAAATCCTGTCCGGCCTGACCAGACCCGGTCTTGGCACCGTGTCCATCCATGGCCAGGATCTGTTGGCCGTACCCAATCGGGTACGCCGGCAAATGGGGGTGATCTTCCAGCGACCGGCACTGGACAAACATCTGACCGTACTGGAGAATTTTCAAATCCATGCCGGGTTGCACGCCATCCCGTCTCACCAGTTTCAACCACGCCTGGATGCTGCCCTTGCCTGGAGCGATCTGCAAACCCGACTCCATACCCGGGTGGGCACGCTCTCCGGAGGTCTGGCCCGCCAGGCGGAACTGGTCAAAGTGTTGCTGCACGAACCCCAATTGTTGCTGCTGGACGAACCCACTGCCGGACTGGATCCCGGTGGCAGAATGGCCTTCATGTCCACGCTGCGCCGTCTGCAAAAAAAACGCAATGTCACCATCCTGATGACCAGTCACATCTTTGCCGAAGCCGAACAGGCCGATCTGGTGGGAATTCTCAGACAGGGCCAACTGTTGGCCATGGATGCACCCTCCAGACTCACTGCCCGGCTGGGAAACGAAATCCTGGTCATCCAGGCCGACGATCCCGCTGCCATCGCCCACACCTTGACCAACCGGCCCGAACTCTCCTGGCAGATTCACAACCATGAATTGCGCATTCAGGGCACCCAACTGCCCACGCTGATGGCCGATCTCCTCCAGGCCCAGCGCGCACGGATTCAAACCCTGGCCATCAAACAACCAACGCTGGAAGATCTGTATATCACCCTGACAGGCCGAGCACTGACCAGCGACGAGGAGGAGGAGAACCGATGATCCGTGCCACTCTGATCCTGGCCAGGCGGGAATGGATCCGCTTTTTTCGTCAACCCCACCGCGTGATCGGCAGCCTGGCTCAACCTCTGCTGATCTGGGCCTTTCTCGGTGCCGGGTTCTCCCCGTCATTCCGAACACCAGGCATGGAACAGATCTCGTACACCGAATATTTCTATCCGGGAATATTGTTGATGTTGATGCTCTTTTCCGGCATCTTCTCCACCATCACCCTGATTGAGGACCGTGCCCAGGGATTGATGCAAGGGGTGCTGGTCTCCCCGGCACCACGCATGGCCATCGTCATGGGCAAGGTGATCGGCGGAATCGCCATTGCCGGCATCCAGACGTTGCCTTTGCTGCTGGCCGCCCCGCTTCTCGACATTCCGTTGACCTGGAGCGGTCTGGTCTGGCTGACTGGCGGCTTTCTGATCGCCACGCTGGGCTTTACGGCCTTGGGCTTTCTGATCGCCTGGAACATGGAAAGTACCGCCGGATTTCATGCCGTGATGTCGGTGTTTCTCATGCCGATGTGGATGCTCTCCGGCGCGCTGTTTCCCCTGGACCACGCCCCGATGTGGCTGAAAAGTCTGATGATCATCAATCCAGTCACCCATGCCTTGACCTTGATCCGAACTCCACTCTATCATTCACCAATGGAGTTATTGACCTCCTCTTCCTACTGGTGGGCAGGGGGCATTGCCATCACCTGGGCCTCAGCCTGTCTGGTTCTGGCTTTGTGGCGCGTCAATCAGGTGGAACGCGGGCTGGATCCGGCCCGTTTCATCTCTCAATCCCCCAAAGGCCCGTCATGAACCCTTCCCCGCCGTTGACTCCTCCCCCTCACCCCTCGTTCTGGGAAGCCTTCCGATACTGGTTGCGGCTCGGATTCATCAGTTTTGGCGGACCGGCAGGACAGATTGCGGTCATGCATCAGGAACTGGTGGAAAAGCGCCGCTGGATCTCGGAAGAGCGATTCCTGCACGCCTTGAACTACTGCATGTTGCTCCCTGGTCCCGAAGCCCAACAGCTCACCATCTATATCGGCTGGCTGCTGCATCGCACCTGGGGCGGGATTGTGGCAGGAACCCTGTTTGTCCTCCCCTCCTTGTTGATTCTGATCGCCTTGACCTACCTGTATCTGGCCTTTGGTGACGTGAGGTGGGTACAAGGGTTGTTTACCGGCATCAAACCGGCTGTGGTGGCCGTGGTACTCTTTGCCGCCTGGCGCATCGGATCACGCACTCTCAAGAACCGCGTATTGTGGGGATTGGCCATTGCCTCGTTTCTGGCCATCTTTGTCCTGCATGTTCCCTTCCCGATGATCGTACTGGCCGCAGCCATCCTGGGTGCCATCGGGGGCAAGATCGCCCCCGAAGCCTTCAAGGGGGGCGGAGGTCATGGCGCACATGGCAAAAGTTACGGTCCGGCCCTGATCGATCACAACACCCCGCCTCCCGAGCATGTCCGGTTCAAGCCTGTGCGCATGGCGGTCATGGTCATCGGTTTCCTGGCACTTTGGGGCCTGATCATGCTCCTGCTCGTGCCCAATCCCACGCTGCATACCATGGGAATGTTCTTCACCAAAGCCGCCCTGGTCACTTTTGGCGGTGCCTATGCCGTGTTGCCCTATGTTTATCAAGGCGGCGTGGAGACCTATGGTTGGCTCACCGGGGCGCAGATGGTCGATGGCCTGGCTCTGGGCGAGACCACACCCGGACCGTTGATCATGGTGGTGGCCTTTGTCGGATTCATCGGCGGCTGGACCAAGGAGCTGTTCGGACCCGAGGCCCTGTTGAGCGCCGGAATTGCCGGAGCATCGGTGGCAACCCTTTTCACCTTTCTGCCCTCCTATCTGTTCATTCTGGCTGGCGGACCGCTGATCGAGGCCACACACGGGGATCTCAAATTTACCGCTCCCCTGACCGCCATTACCGCTGCCGTGGTCGGGGTTGTCGTCAATCTGGCGATCTTTTTCGCCTGGCACGTATTCTGGCCGCACGCCACGGAAGCTGCTCCCTTTTCCGGTAGTTTTGCAGCCATTCAGGCCATCATTGCCCTGGCCGCCTTTATTGCGCTGTTCCGTTACAAACAAGAGATCATGCGTATCATCCTGGTCTGCATGGTATTGGGCTTGATTCAGGTTTATCTCTCATGACGCCATCCAGGCATCTGTTGGAATTTTTCGCCCTGAAACGCGCAACCGTCGGTTTGTTGCTGTTGGTCGTTCTGATGGGATTGGGGGAACGGCTGGCCGAACGGTTTCTGCCCATCTATTTACTGGCTCTCGGGGGTGGTCCGCTGGTGATCGGCCTGTTCGGGGCGCTGCACAATCTGCTGGGCGCGATTTACTCCTATCCGGGGGGGTATCTCTCCGAACGGTTCGGCATCCACAAAAGCCTGCTGATCATCAATCTCACGGCCATGCTGGGCTATGTACTGGTGATCGCCATTCCACGCTGGGAAGCGGTGTTGATCGGTGCCGTGTTCTTTCTGGCGTGGAGCGCCTTGTCACTGCCAGCCAGCATGGGATTGATCGCCCAGGTTCTCCCCTCGACCAAACGCACCATGGGCGTGACCATGCACTCTCTGGTCAAACGCATCCCCATGGCCCTGGGTCCGATCCTGGGTGGTCTGTGTATTGACCAGTTCGGAGAGGTAGACGGCATCCGGATCTCCTTTGGCCTGGCCCTGCTCCTGGCTGGCACAGGTCTGTATGCCCAGCAGCGCCTCATCCCGGATGATCGCCCCACCGCTGCACCACACCCCCACCACTGGTCCACCATTCTGACCCTGCTGACCCCCAATATGCGGCGTCTGCTGGTGGCAGACATCCTGGTGCGCTTCTGCGAACACATGCCCTACGCCTTTGTGGTGATCTGGTGCATGAAGGAGATCGCAACCCCGGTTTCAGCAGTCGAATTCGGCGTATTGACCTCGATTGAAATGGCCACCGCCGTATTGATCTATCTGCCTGTGGCCTGGATGGCAGACCGCACCAGCAAAAAACCGTTTGTGGTCATCACCTTTTTGTTCTTTACCGCCTTTCCGGTACTGTTATTACATGCCGACAGCTTTACCATGCTGGTGATCGCTTTCATCGTCCGGGGACTCAAGGAGTTTGGCGAACCGGCACGCAAGGCCCTGATCCTCGATCTGGCCCAACCCGACCGCCGCGCCATGGCTTTTGGGGCCTATTATCTGGTTCGGGATCTGTTTGTCGCGGCAGGGGCATTTATCGGGGCGCTGCTCTGGCAGATCGGACCCGAGGTCAATCTCTGGAGTTCTGCCGCTTTTGGTCTGGCTGGAACAATCTGGTTTGCGCTCAAGGGTCAGGATGAACCAGGCCGGTAAGGGGGCCAATACTCCAAAACCACCTGGTGCTCCCCGGCCTCCAGCACTACCCCCTGAAAGGCGTGGTCCACGGGAATGATGGTTCCGGATTTTCCGTTGATGGTCACACGCCAATAAGGATCATAATTGTTGGTCACCACCAATACGCCAGGGCCATTGCTGCGCACACGCCACTGCATGCGATCCGGGGTATAGAGTTCACAATTGACCTCAGCCTGCGTCAAACCGGGATTGATCTCTGAAGCCAGAGGCTGTTCCAGAAAAGCGATCTGGCGCAACCCTTCGGCAGGGGTCTGTTCCATCTCATCCAACAAACGCGTGGCATCCGGAACCACCCGCACCCTGGACACCAGGAAGGCACGGGGCAAAACATTCCTATTTTCATAGAGATACAGGGCATGGTGCGGCACATTGCCAAGCCAGGTCTGCCAAAGCTGATCCCTTCTGCCCAATCGCTCCCACGCCTGCCCCTCCCGCAACTCCTGTTCCGGATGGTGTCTCAATGTCAAATCCGAATGCTCCAACGGCCAGTGGGAAATCATATAGCGGGTATTGGCCAAAGAGAGCAGATCCAGATTGTACCAATCCTGCATGATCAATGGCGCACGTGAAACAAAACGCGGCAAAGGGGGCTGAAACAGATAGTACCACGTGGAGGTTCTGCGATCCACTTCCGGATAGTGATTCAAGGTCTTTTTGATGATTCTCCGCCAGAGCCGGTGATACCGGGCCGAGTGCAAACGATAATAACCATCCGCATTTTCCAGGCCATAGGCATACACATACGCTGGATAGATCCGATCTCCGGAGGCTGCCGTTATGCGTGGCGGCCAGGTTCCAACCGTGACCACCCGCTCCGGCGGCAAGACTCTGGCCTGCTTTTGCCCCAACTCTTGCAGCAGTGGATTCTGGAAATTGACCGCAAAATTGTCCGTGGCAAGTCGATAACTAAGCAGATAACTGACGTGAAACCCGTAATAGACCGGAACCGCCAGGGCCATCAGAAGGACTCCCCGGAGTAGCGGTTTCACCCAGACAGAAGGTGTCTGCTCCAGATGGACACGCAAAAGATGGACACCAATACCACCCAATAACGGTCCAACAAATACGGTGAACTGGTTCAAATCAAGCAGATTGCCACTGGAAGTGGGAATGAACCAGGAAAAACCGCGCTGCACGGCATACAACAATTCCGCACCCACACCGGACAACAAAAACAGGATCAACAAGCGCCAGGCCAGATTCCGGGCTGGATCCGTGCGGGTCAGCACCATGCCCAGAATCCATAAACCATAATACAATCCATTCCTCGGCACATCACTCCAGCCCATGATCTGCCAGGCATGCCGGACAGACTCCATGAAAGCAGGTACGGATTCCCCGTCTGTGGAAAGCAAAAAACGGGCTGTGGAGGGACGATAACTCAACAGGGCAATCAGTTGCGGGGCTTCGGTCAGCAGCACACCCACCACAAAAGCCCCATAACACGGCAACAACACCGACCAACGCACCTGGCGGACGATCCAGAACCAGAACGGTACAGCTCCAAGAAAAAAGAAAGTAAAGATGAATGTTTGTGAAACAGTCGCAAACACCACCCCAAAACCCAGAGACAACACCACCCCATGCCAGACACGCATGCCGAGCAGTCGCTCCAACACCCACAAGGTCAAGGCAATGGCAGGCATACCCAATGCCTCCACCAGCTTCCAGTCCTGCACGCTCCACAGATAAAGGGAAAAACTCATGCCGACAAACAGAGCTGCGATCCCATCCATCTGCAACGGGCCACGACACAAACGGAAAGTCATGTATCCGGCCAGGAATCGCTGCAACCACATGACCATGCCATGCACCAACCAGGCAGGCAACAGCAGATAAGGCACCCCGTCAATCAGGAAATTATCAAACATGGGATGGACCATGGCTGGCATGCCCCCGCTGAATTTGGGCTGCCAGTAGGTCAAACCATGGTGCAAGAGATCCTTTGCTGCGGCGATCCGATACGGGATGTTGAAGTCGGCGTTATCTTGAATACGCAAGTAGGAGTGCGGACCAAAGATCCAGTAGATGGCCGAAATCGACAGCGACCAGGCCAGCCAGAACAGCAGCCAGCCACGTTCGTTGTTGGCGGTCGCAATCCGGTGCCACAACCGATCCATAAAGATCATCCGGATTTGGAGATGGTGCGAATGGCGTAAATCTTTTTCCCCGTGGCTTCATGGCCGACCCGGACCAGCATTTCCAACACCAGTCCGGTGGCGACCAATTGACTGCCAAACAAAAATATCATGATGGCAATTTGCAGCGTGCCCCGAAAATCCGAGGTCGAGAGCAGGTAATCGACAATGATCGTCAGGATCAGCAGGGCACCGATCCCCATGAAGCCCACCCCGATCAACCCCAATACATGCATGGGGCGGGTGCCGAAACGGCTGAGGAAGGCCAAAGTCCACACATCGAAAAAGACGCGAAAGGTCCGGGAGATCCCATAATTGGAATGACCGGTGGAGCGCAGGACATTGGTGATCGGGATTTCACAGATTTTGGCACCGCGTTCGGCGGCCAGAACCGGGATGAAACGATGCAGTTCTCCGTAGAGATTGATCTCATGGAGCACTTCACGGCGATAGGCTTTAAACGTGGTCCCGAAATCGTGCAGGGAGACGCCCGAGAGTTTGGCCATCATGCGGTTGGCCAGCATGGAGGGGAGACGACGCAACCAGTAGTTATCGATGCGATTGGCACGCCAACCGCTGACCAGATCGTAGCCTTCGTCGATTTTGGCCAGGAACTGGGGGATTTCTGCGGGCAGATGTTGCATGTCGCCATCCATGGCCACGATCACATCTCCGGTGGCCAGATCGAATCCTGCCTGCAAGGCAGCGGTCTGACCATAATTCTTCCGGAAATCCACCAAAACAATGGTGATTCCGGGCGGCGGCTGTTCAGCCAGGCTTTGAAGAATGGACCAGGTCTGATCCTTGCTGCCGTCGTTGATGTAGATCAGCTCGCATTCACGCTGATCCAGAGATGTGAGAACCTGCACCATTTCGTTGTGAAATCGGGGCAGAATACCTGCCTCGTTGTAAAACGGCACAACGATGCTGACCTTGGACATGACCATTCCACTCCATGCTATAAATTACAAATCGGCATAATGGATCAGATCGATTCCGGCAAGTGCAAGCGTGCGTCTGAGGTCTGGAGCCGTCAGCAGAGCCAGTTCCCCCTCACGGAGATCATCGATATAAAAAGATCCAAAATCGGCAGTTTGCAAAAGATGTTCCGCGTCCATGCAACCCGGATGACAACAAAGCTCAGTGACACCTGCTGGCAGATTGGACAGGATCGTTTCCAGGGCCAATACGGTCATTTTTCCAGTCATGGCAATGCCTGCCTGATGGTCCGGGGAGCGGATGCCCGTTGCCTCCAAAGATGCACGGTTGATCCGGACAAGAGTGTTCAAAATAGCCACCTTGACCATTTTCGTCAATCCAAAACGGAAGGTCAGGGACTCGGGTGCGCAGCGCACGGCCCGAATCCCGTACTCTGGAAGCAGCCTCCGAAGCAGTCGGAACAGCGGTGGAAATTGCTGGTGATGTTTCTCCCCATCCAGATGGGTGATGGCGATTCCGGCTGCCAAAACCCGTTCGATCTGGGCGCGATATTCCCAGGCGATCTCTGCGGCCATCCCCGGACGCCAGACCATCCCCATCCGGCTCCAGGAGAGATGAAAACGACCATTGCGGGTCAAATGGGGCAACCGTTCCGGATCTGTCAAAGGAGCGCCGCGCAACACATTCAGATGCACACCGATCCCCAGTTCCGGAGCCTCCCGGATCCGTTGCACGGCATCGTCAAAAGCTGGTCCGTTGGCCAGGAGGGTGGCGCTGGTGACAATCCCCTGACGATGCGCTTTCAGGATGCCGCGATTGACTGCGACACTGAGTCCCAAATCATCGGCATTGACGATCAACCGTTTTCTGCCCGCATGGGTTGCACGCATGCTCACAAACTCTTTTTGTGCCACTCTGGCCCAAGTCGTTTCTCCAGAACCTCGGCGTTGGTCAGAATGCCGAATCCGGCCTTGTCTGCAACCAGGTGGTGTTCCACCACACGCCGCAGATCCTGTTCACTCACCTCCAAAACCCGTTGGCGAAAAGCCCGTCTGGCTGCCGGAACGCGACCATAGAGCGCATCGTGGAAGGCCCGTTTGGCCTCACCGGCAGGCGACCCGGGACGATCAATCAACCCGATCACGCCGAGAATCGCCTCTTCCAGGGCACGGGATTCGGCCTTGCCAGCCAGGAGCCAATCCAGAGCCTGCTGGAAATCGGTCAAGGTCTCCTCCAGTCGCGGATCCCGGTAGGAGTAGAAACGGAACAGTCCGCTATCCGAATCATAACCCGCCCCACCCCCATATGCGCCACCGCGTTCACGGATCGCCCGATGGAGATAACCATTTTTCAAATAGAGTCCCAAGACCGCCAATACCGGGGCATCGGGATGGGAGTAGGAGACGGTTTTATGCACCCGGGCACAGAAATTGACCGCCGTCACCGTAGACCAGGCACGATGTTCCGGACCTGCCAGAGGAGCGGCACTGATCCCGGATTGCCCCTCCCCCGCCCCACCCCTGCCGCTCCACTGCGTGACCAGAACCTGGGCAAAACTGCTGAAATCCTCCTCCTCCCCGACAATCAGCATACGGCCCGGGGCCTGGCGCAACCGATCCCGCAATGCCTCCAAACGCTCGGCAAACCGGGTCAACTCGCGTGGATCATCCAACATTTTATCAAGATTTTTCAGACGTTTGACCGCAACAAGACCACCCCAGTGATCGTTCAGGGCCGCCACCGGACTCAACCCGGCCCCAGCCGCAGACAGAGCCAGCACATGGCCGTTCTCCGTGACCCGCAACTCTGCCGACGAACGCATCTGGGCCACCAGTTCACGCAGACGGGAGAGTTCATCAAAACGGGCCGTATCCAGAGTTTGTTGCAGCAATTCGGACAGAGCGTGCTGATTGCGTGACAACGCCTTGCCAGAGATGCAGAATACGCAACGATACTGCCCCAGATCATCCACCGAGGCCCGCAACCCCATGCGGGCGGCAATGCCGCCGCTGACTGCGGATTGGTGGGCCTGGGTCTGAAGATAATCCCGTCCTCCGCAGCCGACTTCGGGCAGACAGGTGGAAAAGATCGGCAACAGATCCAGAAACTCGGCGCTCATTTCGGGCGGATCGAGTACATATTGTTGATACACCAGTCGATTGGTCGCTGCCTTGAACCAAATGACCGGCAACTGCCCCAATGGTTGCGTCTCTCCTTCGGGGATGGAGATCTCGTTGGGAATGTCCTCCAGCTCAAGACGGGGCAGAATCTCCGGGTCATCGGCCATCTCCTGACGGGCGGTGAGCAGACGGGTCTGCTCCAGAACCTGCTGTTGTGCCGCTTCATCCAGGGCAGCCCGAATGGTGCGCAGCCGTTCGACCTCGCGCGCATTGCGACGGGCATGCAGTTGCGGATCCGGCGACAACACCACCCGCACCCGATGGGGATTGTCCAGCAGCCACTCCTGCACCAGTTTCTTGATGAACTCCGGATTCTGCACCCGCTCGCGCAACCCCACCAGGGCCTCATCCAATGCCAAAGCCGCCACCGGATCCCCGCCGTGCAAGGCCGGGGTCAAGGCATTCAGCAACAGCTTCAGGCCATATGGCAATCCGTCCCCACCGATCTCCCGACGGGACAGCTCCAACTGGTGCAATACCGACTCCAGACGCTCCGGCTCCACGCCGTCGCGGGCAACCCGTTGCAACAGCTCCAACACCAACCGCTCCACGGCATCGGCATGCTCGACTTCAGACCCTTCCAGACCGCAGACAAACACCAGCTCGCGTCCGGAGTCATCCAGCCCGCTCAACGAGGAGGGTGCAGCACCCAATTCGGTGGTCTCCAGAACCTGCAACAGTGGAGATGAGCTGTTGTCCAGCAACACGCCGTTCATCATGTGGGCATTGAGCAGGCTGTCCATCTCCATGCCGCGCCCCAACAACCATCCCAGCACGATATGGGTCTTGCCACCCGTCTCCTCGGCACCATCCAGGGCATAGTGATCCTCAACCTGAAGCGGCGCAGCATATCGCTGTTCATCTGGAATGGCCGATGCCCCGGGATTATCCGCAAAACGGGACAACACCAGCTCCTGAAAACGGGCCTGATGGTGGCTGGCCGGAATCTCGCCATAGGTCATGAAAATGGCATTGGAGGGGTGATAATAACGGGCATGGAAACTTTTCAGACCTTCCCAGGTCAAATCTGGTATCTCCTCTGGATCGCCACCGCTGTTGAAGTGATAGGTGGTGGTGGGAAAGAGGTGGGCCGAAAGGGTTTGAGACAGCACACGCGCCGGGGAACTCATGGCCCCTTTCATTTCATTGAAGACCACCCCTTTGAACACCAGCTCCGAGTCGGGATTGGACGGTTCGGCAAACTCGATCCGACACCCCTCCTGGGCAAAATCCAAGGCATGCAGGTTGGGAAAAAAGGCGGCATCCAGATAAACCCGCAATAAATTATCAAAATCCTTGCGCGATTGCGAGGCAAAGGGATAGGCGGTCCAGTCGCTGGAAGTGAAGGCATTCATGAAGGTGGCCAAAGAGCGCCTGAGCATCATGAAAAAGGGATCGCGCACCGGATAACGTTCACTCCCACACAAGGCGGTATGTTCCAGAATATGGGCCACCCCGGTCGAGTCCCGGGGTACGGTCAGAAAGGCCACCAGAAAGGCGTTATGCGGGTCATCGGCCACCAGGTGGACATGACGTGCCCCGGTGGTCTGGTGACGGTAGGACTCCACGGTCAGTTTCAGGGCCGCCACGGCTTCGCGGCGCAACAAGACAAATTCAGGATGGGTCATGGGGATCCTTGGAGTCGCTGGATGTCAACATACAAACAAAAAAGTTGGTAACACACAAAAAAGGGCACGGTGCAGAAAGCTGTTTGAAACTTGTGCCCATAATGCTTAAGATGCATGACGTGTAAGAACATCAGCATATAAGAAAATGCTGACATGGTGCATCATCCCGGCTCAAAAAGCCAGACCGGTCCTTGCAAATCGATGTCAGATGGTTCACAAGCATGCCATGCAATGGCCAAACACTCATTATAACCCATGAATCGGAGGGAAACCATGGCGGATGCTCATGCCGCGGGTCAAACCATCCTGGTCGTCGGCGGAGGAATCAGCGGCCTTACGACCGCGATTGAGGCTGCCGAGACCGGGTACGACGTTCTGTTGGTGGAGAAAGCTCCCCACCTCGGAGGTCGTGTTGCGCAACATAACAAGTATTTCCCCAAACTCTGTTCTCCGGTCTGCGGGCTGGAGATCAACTTCCAGCGCATCAAGGGCAATCCCCGCATCCGCTACCTGACCTTGGCAGAGGTGGAGGAGATCCGGGGCAGTGAAGGCCAATACACGGTCCGCATCCGCAAACATCCCCGTTTTGTCACCGAAGCCTGTACCGGTTGCGGAGAGTGTGCAGCCGCCTGTTCCGTCACGGTTCCGGATCCGTTCAACTTCGGCATGAACCAGGTGAAGGCCATCCGCAACAACCATGCCATGGCGTTTCCGAGCTGGTATTACATGGATCCGGAGTATGCCAAAAGCGACGAAGCCAAAAAAGTGGCCAAGAGTTGCCCGGTGGGTGCCATTCAGCCCGACATGCAGGCCAGCGTCATCGAAGAGCAGGTGGCCTCCATTGTCTGGGCTACAGGCTGGAAACCCTACGATGCGGAAAAGATCCTGCCCTATGGTTTCGGACAATATCCCAATGTCACCACCAACATGCGTTTCGAGCGTCTGGCCAGCGTGTACGGCCCGACTGCGGGCAAGATCGTCCGCCCCTCGGATGGCAAAGAGGCCAAAAACGTCGCATTCATCCAATGCGCCGGTTCCCGGGATCACAATTATCTGCCCTTCTGCTCCCGGGTCTGCTGCCTGGCCTCGATGAAACAGGCAGCCTATGTGCGTGATCAATATCCCGACTCCAAGGTGACGATCTTCTATATCGATCTGCGGGCCATGGATCGCTATGAGGCCTTCCTGCAAAAAACCCGCGCTGATGCCAACATCAGCTGGATCAAATCCAAACCGGCCCGGATCGAAGAGGATGCTCAGGGCAATCCGGTGGTGATCGGGGAAAACACCCTGACCGGCGAGCGGTATGCCATGCCGTTTGATCTGGTGGTGCTGGCCACAGGCATGGAACCCCACTCGGCGGTCGATGCCAAGGTTCCGGCCAACGATGCCACCAGCGATGACTACGGCTTTGTCACCGGCGGGGTGTTGGCTGCGGGGTGCGCGGCTGCACCCACCGATGTCGCCAGTTCGGTCCAGTCTGCCACGGCCATGGCGATGAAGGCCATCCACGCCGCGGTCAAGAAAGGATAAAAAGCCATGGAGAAGAAAATCGGTTGTTACATCTGCACGGGCTGCGGCCTGGGCGAGGCCCTGGATCTCAAGGCCCTGAAGGCGATTGCCACCAAAGAGCAGAAAATCCCGGTGGTCAAGGATCATGCACTGCTGTGCGGTGCCGAAGGGGTGGGTCTGATTCAAAAAGATCTCACCGATGGCGTGGTCAACTCCGTGATCATTGCCGCCTGCTCCCACCGGGAAAAAAGCGCCGAATTCCGTTTTGACATCGATCTGCTCGAACGGGTGGACCTGCGCGACAAGTGCCTGTGGTTGCTGGATGTCAAAGAAGGCGACGAAACCGCAGAAGAGGATCGGCAAATGATGGCCGAGGACTATCTGCGCCTCGGTTGCGTCAAGATGAAAAAGATGAATGTCCCGGATCCCTTCCTGCACTCCGACGGTTCCAAAGATGTGCTGGTGGTAGGCGGTGGTCTGGCCGGACTGACGGCAGCGCGGGATGTGGCCAAGGCGGGTTACAACGCGGTGCTGGTGGAAAAGAGTGCGCTCCTGGGCGGCAAGCTCAACGATATGCTCAAGGTGACCCCGGACAACAAACCACCCTATCGGGATGTGGCAGAAAATTTCATCGGTGCGCTGGTCTCCGAGGTGGAAGGGGACAATCGCATCAAGATCTTCAAGAACTCGGTCGTCACCAAAACCGTTGGCCAACCGGGCCAGTTCGACATCACCATCAAAAACGACACGGTCAGCAAAGAGCTGCGGGTTGGCAGCATTGTGGTGACCACCGGGTTCACGCTGTATGATCCGACCAAACTGCCGGGATCATTGGGATATGGCAGCTCACCGGACGTGGTGACCAGCGCCGAGTTTGAACGGATGGCCAAAGCGGGCCAGATCGTGCGCAAATCCGATGGTCAGCCAGCCAAACGGGTGGCCTTTGCCTTGTGTGCCGGTCAACGCGACCCGGCCCATCTGGATTACTGTTCCGGCGCCTGCTGCATCTACTCGATGAAACAGGCGATGTATGTGATCGATCAATATGGTCAGGACGCCTCGACCTATCTGATCTATCAGGAGATCCGCACCCCGGGGCAGATGGAGGATTTCTATCGTGCTGCCCAGGACAAAGGGGCGGTCTTCATCAAAGGGGATGTAACCCAGGTCGGCAGCAACAACAAGGGCGGTGTGGCTGTCAAGGTGAATGACCATCTGATTCGCAACCAGGAGACGCTGGATGTGGATCTGTTGGTCCTGGCCACCGGCATGATCTCCACGGTCGACACCCAGGATCCGAATGTCCCCTCGCCTGTGGGTTCGGCCCGGGATGAACTGCCGGGTTCGGTGTTGAACCTCCAGTATCGCCAAGGCCCGAGTCTGCCCCAGTTGGGAACGAGCGCATTTCCGGACTCACATTTCATCTGTTTCCCCTATGAGACCCGTCGCACCGGCATTTATGTGGCTGGACCCGCCCGGCGTCCCATGGGCATTGCCGCCACCATGACCGATGCCTCGGGTGCGGCGCTGAAAGCGATCCAGGCCGTGGAAGCGGTGGCACGCGGGGTGGCGGTACATCCCCGCTCCGGGGATCTCTCCTTCCCCTCGTATCGTCCGGAAGGGTGTACCCAATGCAAACGCTGCACCGAGGAGTGCCCGTTCGGTGCCATCAACGAAGACGACAAAGGCAATCCGCTCTTCAATCCGGCGCGCTGTCGGCGCTGCTCCACCTGCATGGGTGCCTGCCCGCAGAAGATCATCTCCTTTGCCAACTACTCGGTGGATATGATCAGCGCCATGCTCAAGGAGGTCGAAATCCCCGAAGAGGATGAAGAGAAGCCGCGCATCCTGGTCTTTGCCTGCACCAATGATGCGGTCCCGGCCTTGGACATGATGGGTCGTTTGCGCTCTCCGATCAGCCCTTACATCCGTATCATTCCGTTGCGGTGCATGGGGTCGTTGAGCCTGGTCTGGATTGCCGACGCCATGTCCAAAGGTTTTGACGGTGTGCTGCTGATGGGATGCCGCCATGGCGACGACTATCAGTGCCACAACGTGCGCGGTTCGGCCCTGGCCGAAATCCGCCTGAGCAAGGTCTCCGAAACGCTCCAACGTTTGAAACTCGAATCCAACCGCGTCAAGATGGTCGAAGTGAACATCATGGATGCCGACACCCTGCCGGGTGTCATCAGTGATTTCGTGGAGCAGATCGGCAATCTGAATCCCAACCCCTACAAGGGTTTCTGACCAGAGGGGAGAGATAATCATCATGGCATACGACCTGACATTTGCCAAAGATGTCTACAAGAAGTCTGAAATGGGCCACTGGATCAAGATGTGCATGCAGTGTGGCGTGTGTGCGGGTTCCTGCCCGCTGCGCGCCCATTGGCAGCACTCCCCGCGTCAACTCTTTCAGATGGTGCGCGCTGGCAAACGCGACGAGGTGCTGAAAAGCTCGGACATGTGGATGTGTACCTCGTGCTACAACTGCATTGTACGCTGCCCACGCAACCTGCCCATTACCCATATCATCCACGGCCTGGCGCGCTACGCCGAGACCGAAAAGATGACCGATCCCATGCAACCGACCCGGCGCTTTGCCGTGGAGGTGTTCTGGAAAAACATCACAGCCACCGGACGCGTGGGCGAGGCCATGCTGACCATGCGGTTGTATTTCCAGGACGGCATTGGCTCCGGCATTCAAAAGGCCTTGGAGATGAAGGATTCGGCCCTGGGCATGCTCAAGACCCGCCGCCTCAATCCGATCCCGTTCCGGGGCAAGATCAAAGGGTATGACGGGTTTGCGAAGATGTTGGCAAAAGCGGCTGAACTCGAAAGCAAACTGGAGAACAAAGAATGAAGGAGTACACGTTTTTTCCTGGTTGCAGTTCTGAACACAACGCCTCAGCCGCCAACATGGAGAACTCGGTTCAAGCCATGTGCCGCCTGCTGGGGATCAAACTGAACGAAATCGATGACTGGAACTGTTGCAGCGCCTCCATCGGCTATGCGGGCGGTGGTCAACTGCCCCGCATGGCCTTGTCGGCCCGCAACTTTGCTTTGGCCCAGAAACAGAAAGGCAATGCCGATCTGGTGGCCACCTGTGCCGCCTGCTGGCTGGCCATGCGCGAGACCAACGAGCGCATCGAAACAGACGATGACATCAAAAAGAACATCAATACCGCCCTTGCCGAAGCCGGTCTCTCCTACGACGGCCACATCAAGACCCGTCACATGGTCGAGGTGCTGATCGAAGATTTTGGCTGGGATGCTCTCAAGGCCAAAGTGACCAAACCTTTGAAAGGGTTGAAGGTCGCCGGATATGTGGGGTGTCAGACCAACCGTCCTTTCGGGGTGTGCGGGGACAGTTATGAAAATCCCACCTATCTGGACCAGATGATCGAAGCCACGGGTGCCACGGCAGTTCCCTTTCCCATGAAGGTGGCCTGCTGCGGCGGTGCATTGATGTTCTCGGAACCCGACAAATCCTGCGTCCTGACCAAGCAGATTCTCCAATCCGCTGTGGACAACGGTGCCGATGTCATTGTCACCCCCTGCCCGGTCTGCCAGTTGAATCTGGAGGTCTATCAGGGAAAAATCAACACCACCTTGAATACCAACTTCAACATCCCGATCCTCTACTACTCCCAGCTTTTTGTCCTCTCCTGGGGGGGAAGCTGGCAGGATGCGGCCTTGCATCAACAGGTGATTCCCGCTGAACCGCTGCGCCGTTTCGCCTGATCGATTCTGTATTCTTGTCCTGGTCTGTCTGGATCGCCTCCGAAACCCGGCTTTCGGAGGCGATTTTTTTTCTTTTCTGAGCTTGTCGAGATAAATTCCTTCTTGCCTGACATGTTTTGCATTATCATTACCGGTTTGACCTGTTCTGGAACATGATACCACCGGAGACAAAGCCTTTGATGGAGCCAGTTCTGACCGATCCGGCACTGCTGCCCACCCTGGAAACTGCAGGATTGGCCCTGCCTGAGACTGCCCAACGGCTGCTTGCCCATCCGCTGGATGTCGGTTTTGCCCGCTTGCGCAAGGTGGTGCGCATGCTCGCCACACCCGATGCTGCACGCCAGGCCGATCCGACCTGGAAAGAGCTGAACCAATTGCATGCCGCTCCTTTGATGGCACCTCTGTTTCCGGTCAAACAGGCTCCGGTATTCAAGGGGCATACCATGACCCCTCCGCGCCTGGTCCAAACTTTTATTCCCTCAACCTTTCGCGCCGTACGCCATGTGGCTGGCGAACCCCACTACGGGGATGATCTGTTCTGGGCGCAATCGATGCCCCGCACGGATCTGGGACGCTTCCTGCTCGCCTGGCTGTGCTCCGATCTCTCCCGATCTGTCCCGCTGGTGATCCTGGGACCAACCGGTTCTGGCAAAAGCCTGCTGACCCGCATGCTGGCCGCCCATCTGGGTGCTGAACGCTTTTTTGCCGTACGGGTGGTTCTGGGCAGTGTGGATGCCAAAGCGACCATCCAGGCCCAAATCGAAGAGCAGTTGCGTCACGAAACCGGACGCAAGATCGAATGGAGCAGCCTGAGCCGTTCGGTGCGCGAACAGATCCCGCTGGTGCTGCTGGATGGCATGAATGACCTGTTGGGGGCCAATGAGCAGGTGTTCCGGGACTATCCGGAAAAGGCGCGCCGCTTTCAGGAGCTGGAGGCGTCACTGGGACGCCCGGTGCGCATGATCCTGACCAGCCGCACCGAGGTGATTGATCGGGCCGACATCCCGGAAGATGCCGTGGTGGTGCGCCTGGAACCCTTTGATACCCCACGTTGCCAACACTGGATGCAGGTGTGGAACCGGGCCAATCGCGACTATTTCCGGGCCACCGGAGTGCAACCCCTGGCAATCCCCGAAGATCCCACCGTACAACAGTTGATGGAAACTCCGTTCCTGCTCACCCTGCTGGCAGTCTTTGATGCCGATGGCAATCCGCTGCGCACCTGTGGTCCTTTAAGCCGGGCCGCACTGTTTCAGCAGATCATTCAACGCTTTGTCGCACGCAGCCTACCTCCAGGATCACCCAATGAATCGATTCACCAGGAGTGGCAACGTCTGGGGGCTGCGGCCCTGGGCATGTTTCATCGCCGCACCCTGACGATCCGCTCCGAAGAACTGGAGCGCGATGCCGCCTTGTTGTTGCCCACAGTTGCCACACCACCAGGCAGCGCACCTGCCGCTCATATTCTGGAACGACTTTTTTTTGTGCATGTGGAGACGCTGAAACGGTCTACACCGGTGGGTCGTGACAAAGAACCACCACGTCGCGCCTTCTCGTTCTGGCATGCGGCCTTTGGCGAATTCTTGAGTGCCGATTTCATGTTGCGTCTTACCTGGGATGAAGCCACCCGCATCTGCCGGGAACGACGCGGACGCAACCGCACCGTGCGCAAACTCTCGGAAGAGCGTTTCAAAAATCCCGCCACCACCCCGGAGCTGTGGTTGACCGTCCTGATGCACACCCCGTTGCTGGATCGACCCGGTATCCTGGCCATGATGCGGGAACGGGTCAACTGCTGCTTCATGCCGGAAAAAGGGGAGCGCAGCACACTGCTGGATCGGAACAACTTCCTGGTGATCCTGGATGAAATCGTACATGGTCAGATCGGTTGGATCTTGCAGGGCAACACCATGCCGACCATCATGACCGGCGAACGCGATCCCTGGTTTGGACCCGTCCCTTTGATCGGTCAGTTGGCCATCTATTCATTGAATCTGATCATTCTGCGTTCGGTGGTGGATACGGAACAATGGATTCTGGACGAAGGACAACTGGGCAACCGGGAAGAAGGGGTCATGCCTTGGGACCGATTGACCCATCTGTGGCGCTCCTGGTTCACCTCCGAGCATCTGAATCGCTTGCGTGGCATTCTGGAGACCGTGCGTCAGGATGGTCGTCTGCGTATTCGGGCACGCCCTTTGTTCAGTTGTGTGCGTCATGTACGCGGCTTGAACGCTTACCGTGAGTTGACCCGCGTATTGGCCGACCAGGAGACAGAACAGTTATTCGTCCATTTTGCCCCTCATCCCAGCCATCTTCCAAAACAATTTTGAATTTTCAACAATCACCGGAACCGGAACAACCAAGCTTCCCGGCATTTATGCACTGTCTGCTCTCACCACGCACCAACGTGAAAAGGTCACACGCTTTGAACTCTGTCACACCCTGTCCAATAAGCTGCCCGGTTCCATTTTTACGGTATTGATCCGGGAGTCTGGTTTCCAGGCACCATCTTGTGTTATATATTGACCTGCCTGGAAACCTTTCACAGCCCCCGGAGCCGTATGAGATCCCAGAAACGTTCCAATAAACCGATTATCCTGGTAGTGGATGACATACCGGAAAACATCGATGTACTCAAAGGGGCCTTGATCGCAGATTATCAGGTGCGACCCGCCACCAATGGCAAAATCGCCCTGCGCGCCGCGAATGTCCAACCCAATCCGGACCTGATTCTTTTGGATATCATGATGCCCGGCATGGACGGATACGAGGTGTGTCGTCAACTCAAAGCCGATCCCGCCACTCGGGATATCCCGGTGATCTTTGTCACCGCCAAATCCGACGTGGAAGATGAGGTACTGGGTCTGGCCGCCGGAGCTGTGGACTACATCATCAAACCCTACAGCATCCCGATCATCCAGGCGCGCGTCTCCACCCATCTGGCACTGCGCCAGGCCCACCGGGATCTGAATGATCGCAACCGGATTCTGCTCGAAGAGCGCAGACTCATCGAAGAGATGATTGTCAAAATGCGGCACGCGGATCAAATGGACGAAAAATATCTGCGCTATCTGGTGGCACCGGTGGAAACCACGGCTGGTGACATGCTGCTGGCTGCCTTTACCCCGGATGGACGCCAGATGGTCATGATGGGAGACTTCACCGGACATGGCCTATCCGCAGCCATTGGCGGCCCCCTGGTGGGCCATCTGTTTCATGAACTGGTGGCATCAGGTGCCAGCGGTGGACAACTTCTGACCGCACTCAACCAGCAACTCTGCCTGCGTCTGCCCACCGGCATCTTCTTTGCAGTGCAGCTGGTCGAACTGACCCCGGATCGCACCCAGGCCAAAATCTACAACGGCGGCATGCCCGATACTTTGCACGTCCATCACAAAACCATCCAACAGAGATATCCCTCACTCATGGTGCCGTTGGGGATCCTCTCCTGGTCAGAAAGACCCGTGTGTCACGAATTGACCCTGCAACCGGAAGATCGACTCTATCTGTGCTCGGATGGAATCATTGAAGCCGTCAATCCGGATGGTCAGATGTTCGGAAAAGAACGACTGGAAGAGGAGTTGTGTCGTCTGCTCACCCACCAACTCCCCCTGGAAACACTCCTCGAAACCTTGAATCAATATGTCGGGGCCACAGTCCACGAAGACGATATCACGCTGGCAGAAATCGTGGCATGAACGCTGCACTCAATTCTTTTTTTTGATCGACGCAAGGATCTCAACACCCATGATGGACCAAAATTATTCCCTCCCGATTCCTGCCAGTTCTGCTCGCAGACTGGCGATTGGCTGGCTCTACTTGGCACTCTATTCGCTGATCGGCGCTGGCTTGGTGGTCATCCTGATTCTGATTGCCCGCATGCCGGTGATCCATGACCTGATCCCTTGGACCGGATCCTTCAAAACCGCCCTGGTGATCCATGTGGATCTGTCGGTACTGGTGTGGTTTTTGTCGTTTGCGGGATTCCTGGCCTGTTTCAATCTCCGTTCCGGCAGCGACAAGGTTGGACTGATTGCACTCGGCGTGGCAACGACCGGTGCGCTCCTGATCACCTTCTCGCCCTTTCTGGGTGTGGACGCACCCTATATGAACAACTACGTCCCGGTATTGGAAAACGGTGCCTTTTTTCTCGGACTGGCGCTCTTTCTGGCCGGTGTCGGGGTCATGGGCCTGTATGCTTTGTGGATGACGGAACCTTCGGAAGGGTGGTCGAACGGTGCTGGTGCCTTGCGATTCGGCTTGCGCACAGGCGTGGGAATTCTGGTTCTGTCCATTCTCTTCTGGGTCTGGAGCTATCTCGTACTGCCCAAGGGTTTGGAAGGGGTGCTCTATTATGAGGCCCTGTTCTGGGGCGGGGGCCATGTTTTGCAATTCACCCATACCCAGTTGG
Source organism: Magnetococcales bacterium (assembly GCA_011089965.1). Classification (GTDB taxonomy): domain Bacteria; phylum Pseudomonadota; class Magnetococcia; order Magnetococcales; family Magnetaquicoccaceae; genus Magnetaquiglobus. The sequence goes on along the minus strand of JAANAU010000003.1, from coordinate 12,718 downwards.
TGATCGTGGCCTGGTTGTGGCTTGCGCACGCATCCGGAGGAACCATCCCTCTGACCCCGCGCGTGGCTGCGATCCTGTTTTTACTCGGTGCTGCCCCAGTGGCCGTGGCCCCGGTACTCCATGCCGCTTTTGCACCCGGAGATCCCGGCTTTCAGTCCGGATTTGCCGATCTGATGAAATACGGCGGTGGCGTTGCCGCCCTGCCTGCCGGTCTGGCAGCCTTCGTGGCCTGGAAAAACAGCCACTCCACAAGCTCTGTAGAGCCGTTGCGGGTCGCATTGATCCTCTCACTGGTACTGTTTGGCGTGGGCGGGGTCATCGGTTTTCTGATCCAGGGGATCAATGTCACCATCCCCTCCCATTATCACGGCTCCATCGTCTCGGTGACTGTGGCCTATATGGGACTGACGTATCACCTGCTGCCTGCATTCGGCATGCCCCTGCCCCACATTCGCTGGGCAGCACCTCAACTGTGGCTCTATGGCGGGGGATCGTTGCTGCATGTATTTGGATTGGCCTGGTCCGGCATGTTGGGGATCCAACGCAAAACCGCAGGAGAAGCCCAAGGTCTGGAAACACTGCCCAAGAAACTGGCCATGGGGTTGACCGGTGTCGGCGGATTCATCGCCGTACTTGGCGGCATCCTGTTTCTGATCCTCTGTTACCAAGCCATCCGCCACCGTCAACGCCCAACCTCATGAGGATGGAACAGGCTTTTTCTGACTCCAGGTCAACAAGAAGGTTGCCAATCCTCACCCAATTGATTATGATCTTGGACTCTTGAGTGCGGAGGAGTTCCAGAGCGGTCGAATGGGACGGTCTCGAAAATCGTTGTGGGGGCGACTCCACCCAGGGTTCGAATCCCTGCTCCTCCGCCATTTAGTTTTTGCGCGCATTCTTTAGTTATCGAATCTCCGGCACACCCTGCCAAAATATCCCAATGAATTCAAAGGTTAGCGAACAACGACGGAGAACTCACCGCACCCGTTCTTGCCCTCCCATTGCCTTTTCTGGCTCCAGGACTCTCCTTTTTGGCCTCTCTTCTCCATTTCAACCCCACGCACCGGGGGTGAGTGTGGTTCAACCCCACCCGCGATTTTGTTCAACTTTTTTTAGGGCGAGTTTGGACGGCGAATGGCGGGCAATGGGTTTTGGCGAACTTTTCTCGGTGGGTAGAGTAAGTTTAGCGAAGCAGAAAGACGTTGGATTTTCATTGGTTGCGGCATGTCATCCCTGTCTTGAACCGGTTCAGAATGGTAAAATGACACTGTTGGCCACTCGTTCTCGTTGAGTCGGAATGAACAAGGTGTTTCGGTGTTCGGCGATGGCCTGTGTGCCGCCCTGTTGCGCGACACTTGGAGAGCCACCACTGCCCTTGCCGTCAGCCGGGAAAAGCCGACACGGCGCGACGGGCGCGGACTGTTTGGCGTCCAGAGGGTGGCCCGGCTCCCTGCTGCGGCTGCCATGCCCTGGCCGAGATGACTCTGCTGGCCCGGCTCCCTGCTGCATGGTTCGGCCACAGGGACTCCAAAGCCCTGAGGTCGGCAGTTCGACATCCATTCGGTTGCCGATAGCACCTCCAAGGCCCTGAGGTCGGCAGTTCGATCTCCTCTCGGTTGCAAGCGACTTAAAAGACCGAAAACGAACTGGCGTGACGTTTGGCGGAGGGAGTAGGTGGCTCACGCACCCTATTACAACCACTATAAGCAAAATTTTTATGTATTTTAGGTAGCATCTAGCTGTTTTTTTAAAGTAAATAAACCATAATAGAGATTGAACGAATAAAGATATAATTTTGAGAATTTTTTTGAAAAATTTTAAGATAAGTATTTGATAAATAAGGAAAAAGTCGGAAGTTCGATCCTATTCCGAGCCACCAATTTAAGAATATCAAGAAGTTATCTGAAAAGGGCTACCTGCAAGGGTGGCCTTTTTTGCGTATAAAGTCCCAATAAATTCAATGGTTACGGAGACGGTCACAATGTGACGCGTCCGCCACGAGGTCGGCCTTATGCCCACTCAGGCCAAAACCTGCCCCAACCCCTCTCTCTTTCTCACTGGCCGAGGACTTCGGCCCATCCGACCTCACGCCCCTTTGACCCCGACCTCGCCCATGAAATCAATAGGTTGCACCAACCCCGACCTCAGAGCTATTTTGACCTCCCTTCGCACCGCTTTTGGATCGAAGGAATCTGAGGTCGAAAAGGCGACCATGATCGAGATGGATACTTCTGAAAGCACCGTCCTTGGTGAAGGAAAATTGAGGATTTGCTCTGGATACGGGGGCGTTGGGATGCTCACTGCTTCAAACGTTAAAAGGTCGGCATGATGATCTACGTGGATGCCGACGCTTGTCCTGTGAAGTCCGAGGTGATGCGGGTCGCCGAACGTCATGCTCTTGTCGTTCACATGGTCAGCAACCAATGGATGAGCCTGCCCGCCCACCCGCTGCTGAAGCTCCAGGTGGTCACAGGCGGTCTGGACAAGGCCGATGACTGGATCGTAGAGCGCATCGAACGGGGAGATATCGCCATCACGGCGGACATTCCCCTGGCCGCCCGCTGCCTGACCAAGGGAGCGCGGGTCATCGGTCCCACGGGCAAGCCATTCGATGACGACGGCATCGGCATGGCCCTGGCCATGCGCGACCTCAACGCCCATTTACGCGATGCTGGAGAGATCCGGGGTGGAGGTCCGCCCTTCGGCAACAAGGACCGATCGCGATTCCTGCAGGCTCTGGAGGAGGTGATTCAGACCCTCAAGCGAGGACGATGATTATCTCTCAGGCCGTTTGGCTTTCCTCCGCCAGGCCCCATTATCTTCTGCCTTGCCGATGCGATATCTTGCTCTTGCGGTAAATGCATGCCGCAATCACCGCATGAATCGCGGAGATAGATTAATCCTCCGGCTTGCCTGCAAGATGCTGAAACGCTCTTTTTTGAAATGAAGTCCGATCGTTCTCACGCCGCCCGGACGCCGAACAGCTCCTGTTGCTCCTCCCACTCCACGGGAATTCCCGCCCGCAGCTTTTCCAGACTGAGGCTGTCCGGATAATCCCCGCGCAGGATGGTCTCCACGATGGAGGGAGCCAGCACGTTGAGCCGCAGGATGCGGGCGAGGTAGGATTTTTCCACACCCTCTTTTTCCGCCAACTCCTTGATGGTGGCAAAATCGCCGGACTCCAGCATGGTCTGCCAGCGCCGCGCCTTGACCAGGGCACGCACCACCGGATCATCTGGCATGACGGGAGCCGGAGCGACAGAAGGTTCAACGGTGCGTCCGTCCGGGGTAAGGATCACCTTGCGCCCCCCGCGCCGCCGCAGTTGCATGGGGATGTGAATGTGGAGAATCGTTCCGTCTTCGGAGAGATGAGCGTTCATGCCATGTTCCTTTCTTGCGTTGAAGTAAGTTCGTCCACCAGGGCGCCCAGGCCCGCCACCCGCAGGCGCAAATCGATACCTCCTGCGCTGACCACCAGCTTGTCCACCAGCAGCTTGAGCAGCCGGTTCTGCTCGAGGGGGAAGAGTTCCTCCCAGATGGGATCCAGGCAGGAAAGCAACCCGACGATCTCCCGTTCGTCCATCTCCGGGTCGGCCTTGCGCACCTTGTGGATGGCGCGAGCCACCACCTCCGGCGATTTGAGCAGACCGCGCACCCGGTTCAGCACCAATCGCTCCAGTTCCGCCGCTGGCACGCTGGGCAGGGCGCACTGATCGTGACTGGTGCGGGCGGCATTGATGCAGATGTAGTAACGATATTGGACCTGACCATTTTTGCTGGAATGGGTGGGTTTCATGGCCACGTCGCAATGACCGCAGCGCACCAGCCCTTTCAGGGGGAACGGCGTCTGTCCCCGTGGGAGGGTGGAGTTGGGCCGGTTGTGTTCCGCGATCAGGCCATGCACCCGGTCCCAAAGCTCCCTGTCGACGATGGGCTGGTGCTTGCCTGGATAGGAAACCTCCCGATAGACCACCTCGCCGATGTAAACCGGGTTCTTGAGAATCCGATAAAGCGCAGCCTTGTGAATGGGTTGCCCCTTGCGACAAATTCCCTCGGCAGTGGTCCAGGATTTGTTGCTGATGCCGGACGCCCGCAGATTCTTGACCACCTGGGTGGGTGAGCCGCATTCGGCAAAGCGGCGGAAGATATGCCGCACCTGATCGGCTTCCACCGCATTCACCACCAGTTCCCGGTTGCGGGCATCGTACCCCAGGGGCGGAATGCCACCCATCCAGATCCCCTTTTGGCGCGAAGCGGCGTATTTGTCACGTATCCGGTCTGCCGTGGTCTCCCGTTCGAACTGGGCGAAGCTCAGAAGAATGTTCAGCGTCAGCCTACCCATGGAGGTGGTGGTGTTGAACGACTGGGTGACACTGACAAAGGTGACGCTGCGCTTCTCGAAAACCTCCATCAACCGGGTGAAGTCTGCCAGGGAGCGAGAAAAGCGATCCAGTTTGTAGGTCACCACGCAGTCCACCTTCCCGGCGTCGATGTCACCCATCAATCGTTGCAACGCGGGGCGATTGAGGGTGCCGCCGGAATAGGCGGGATCGTCGTAACGGTCTGCGACCGGCATCCACCCTTCCGCCTTTTGGCTGGTGATGTAGGCGAGACAGGCTTCCCGTTGCGAATCCAGGGAGTTGAACTCCTGATCGAGACCCTCGTCGGTGGATTTGCGGGTGTAGACCGCGCAGCGCACCTTGGGAGTCACGATGGTGGTTGGCTTTTTGCGGTTCATACCTTGCCTCCCTTACGCAGTCCGAAGAACAACGGACCCGACCAGTGGGTGCCGGTGATGGCTTTGGCCACCGACGACAGGCTTTTGAACCGGCGGCCCTGATATTCAAACCCGTCATCGAGAACCGTGACCGTGTACTCCACCCCCTGCCATTCCCGGATCAACCGAGCACCTGGAGCCGGTATGGCACCCTCCGTCCTGGCGGGCGTCTTGCCCGGATCGGAAGTCCCACGTCCCAGTCCGTCCAGAATGGTGGTCGCTGCCTGGGAGAGGCCCCCGTGGGCCAGTTCCTGGACTCGGTAGGCCAAGCGACGCACCAGATAATCCTTCCCAGCCTGGGGCGGATCGGTCTCGAACAATTTTCGCCACAATTGGTTCAACTCCTGGGTGGACCTGCCCGGCAGGGCTGCGATCTGGGATAGTGTACTCATGGTTTTTTCCCTTGAATATCAATGTGGTTGGGAGTGCCATAAGGGGCCATTCGGTTCCCTTTATCAAGTGAAAAATATTCTCGTTTTTCAATGTGTTGTGCCTTTTTTAGACGCAGTCGCAGTATGCCGGAGGTGAGGATTCCGGCGATTTCATCCAGGCGCTGGTCGGGGGTCATGCGGGTGGGTTCGGCGGTACTGACCATCTTCTCCTCGGTCTCCTTGAAGGCGGCGGTTCGATTGTGTAATCGGGAACCGAGGATAGATGCATAATTTATCAATTAACAACAAAAACAAACAGATATAGAAAAGGAGCGCAAACAAATATGGTGGCGCGAACTGGAGCGTAAATCGGTCTGATGATCGCAACGATCTCTCTGTTGTTCATGACGAGGTCACTGTTTTTTTCTTTCCTCGGGCTTTGGAGTGTGATAATAGATTTGACATATCCGCGAACATGCGTATATCAACGAAAAGGAAATTTCATGGCTGAGAAACCAGTCACATTTGGCCGGGCCATCGTTCTGGCCAGGAAATCAAAAAAGATCAATCAAAAGGATCTGGCCGCCATGATCCACAAGGACGACGACGGCGGTCCCATTTCTCCACAGTATTTGAACGATATCGAGCATGATCGGCGCAATCCGACCTCCGACCACCTGATCCGCCAATTTGCCTCGGTGCTTGGAGAGGATGAAGGCTATCTGTTCGTTCTGGCCGGGAAGATCCCGGACGATCTCCGGGAACAGGCCACCAATCGGGAACAGATCATGGAGAGCTTCGCCAATTTCCGTCGCAATCTGACCAACGGTTGACGGGGATGCCGCCGTGTGGATGGTGCACGACAACACAGGCCGGTTCGGGCAACGTCCATTCTATACCCAGGAAGAGCTGGAGTTGGAATGCGACGGGATTATGCGTTCCTTTCTGCGGCGACGTTATGGAGAGGAACGGTTCCCCATCGTCACCGAGGATCTCCAGAGTCTGATCGAAGAGTACGCCGACGATCTGGACTCCTATGCCGACCTGTCGGACTTTGGCGATGACGTGGAGGGAATGACGGCCTTCTTCCCGGATCGCAGGCCCTCCGTGTTGATTTCCGAAAAATTGGCCAATGACTCCAGGAGGGAAAACCGCCTCCGTACCACCTTGGCCCACGAGTTCGGCCACCTCTATTTCCATCACCAGTTGTGGGATGAAAAATTTTTCGTGGATCGCCTGCTCGACCGGGACGACCTGGGGAACAAGGCGATCTGCAAACGAGACACGATTCTGGAGACCACACACGACGACTGGATGGAGTGGCAGGCCGGTTATGCGAGCGGCGCTCTGCTCATGCCGATCAGCCATCTTCGTCCCCTGATCGAGGAGGTTTGGCAATCCAACCACCTGGTCGATCCCCTCGACCTGGAAACCAAGCCTGTCCAGGCTCTGATCCAACGCATCAAAGAGCAATTCGCCGTTTCCGGGGATGCGGCCCGGGTCCGCCTGCTCAAACTCAATGCCATAACCGACCACTCATCGGCAGATTTCGCCTCCAGCTGAATATGTTTATCCGCTTATTTTGTAAAAATGCAGATTGACCGCATCATGCCTCCATGATACGTTCTTTTGCGGATAAGCATTGAGTTGAACTTTTTTGATGAGGAGGCCGCAATGAATCTGCACGCTGTTGTTCCCGACCTGTCTCCGGCAGTGTCGGCGGGAAGTACTCTGCCCGTGTCCCCTGCCATCGCCAAGGTTGTCCGTCATCTTTCGGACTCCATGCTGGTGGCCTATTTTGATGGCCTCGGGGTGCAATTGGGAACGCTCGTTTCTGCCTCCGGAGGGTCGGCGCGAGCCAGAACACAGAAAATTCTGGCAGAGATCGGCCACCTGGATGACACCCTTCTGGGGCAGGTTGGAACAGATGCCGAACGATTCGTGGAGATGGCCGACGATCTGGGGCAGGAAGCCATGCAGGCGGTCGTGATCGACCGGAAAGGATTTGTTGAACAAGAGAGTGCCATTGCACGTGGCATCTGGCTCCATCTCCATGAACCCGACTCTTTCCGGAGGGCCATGGAAATCCGCCATGCCGACCGGTATCGCCTGGGACGGATCTGGGACGGATTCGTAGGCCCGAAAAAAATGACCGTCAGTGCCGACCCGGAGCATCGCCGAGAGTTCGTCGAAAGGGTCAAGACCTGGTTCCGCTCTTCCCATGTCAAGGTGGAGATCTACGAACGCATCCGGCATAAAGACAAGGGAGGCAAAAGCCGGTTGGTGCAGGTGGTGGTCTATCGGGAAGGGTTGCCGGACAGCATCCTGGAGTTCGAGAACGGCGATCTGGCCCGGCGACATCTGCGTCCTGTTCACGAATTCTCCCTCACCTACGAAGCCGACACCGGGATCATCGAGGTCATTGCCCAGGACCGGGCCAGCCGGGAAGAGATGGCCCGCGCCTTTGCAAACACCCTGTTGCGCCAGGAGATCGTCAGTACGCGGATTCCTTTGCGGGAGTTCGATTTGCGACCGCTGATGACTCTGCGAGCCTTTGCCACGGACCCGGAAGATGGCATCAAGGGGGTCGAGGTGATCTCTCTGACCCTGAAACCCTTGCTGGATGGCGCAGAACTCATGACCTTTGAGGCGGATCGTCAAACCGGTCGAAGCCTATACGAACGGCTTTTCGAATGGTTCCAGGAACACAATCCATTGACCTCAGGCTTTCGCATCCAGAAGGCGGTCCTTTCGGTCCAGTTTCACCCGGACGAAGGGTTTGGTCGCGGCAAGACCATACCTGTCAGACTCTCCCTGCCCAACGGTTGCAATCTGAAAAGCAAAACGGAAAAGGAGCGCCTCGTGTGCGAAAAGTACCTCGCTCTCTGGGGATTGGTGCGGGAGGTGTGACCAGAGTATGGGACAGAAGATTTCCAGAATGACCATGGAGTTGCTCGCCGAACTATGCGAGGGAGCCACCCCCCGCACGGGCGGAGAAAAAATGAGCGACCATTTCCCCAGGGAGGGTGCCGAGGCCATTCGTCTCGGAGCGCTGCGTCCGGGACCGCTGCAGACCATGGTGCCGGACCGGTCCAATCATGAATGCCATTATGTGGAGGCGGAATGGGATGCCGCCTCCAGAGGATTTCGTTATTTCAGCGCGGACGCTCGAGGCTGGGTTCCGGTGCCGAAGGAAGACATGCTCACCTGGGATCTGGACCTGGAGTGGTTGATGGGTTGGATCGGAGAACAGTTCGGCCTCTCCATGCCGCTTTCGCCCAAATTGCTGATTCAGGATCGTCTGTGGCATCTTGGTAATCCCTGGATCGGAAAGCGACGTTGTGCGCTGTTTTTTACCCGCCGTCTTGGATTTGCCAGTGGGTACGATCAGGTGGTCGATGCTCTGCAGGAGCGTAGCGGAGAACCAGCGGGCGTACTGCTGACCACCTCGCTCTGGACGATTCGCAATGCCCGTTTTCCAGGCAATCATCGGGTGATGCGTTTGCATGATTGCTTTCCGCCCGGAGAAGAGCACGTCCGCATCGACCTGGATGCGATAGCGAGGGTGCTGTCCGGAACCGCCGTTCAAGAACGGGAGCTGCCGTTACGCTACAGCAATGATTACAGCTCCATAACGGTCAGTGGGCGAAATTTTCTATTCCGGGGTGACAAACAAAAGCAGGTGATCGGTGCTTTGATCAACGCCTGGCAACGCGGAGAACCCAGGGTCAGAACCCAGGAGGTGTTGGAGGCCATCGATTCCAATGCCACCCAGATTACCAAGCTGTTTCACAGACATCCCGATTGGAAGGAGTTGATTGGCTACGGGGATGGATACTGCTGGTTATTGATCTGACGGCACACTTGAGCAGTCGTCAACATGTGAAACAGGGCCGTGAACGGACAGACCGGATGGCGGGATACGCGCCGGTGGGGGGTTGCCAGTCGCTTCTGGCCTGCAATTGACTCCGCTCGATGACCGGAATCAGTGCCTCCACCTCCCGCAATGCCCTCGGCTCGCAGGGGGAGAACGCCACATGGCCGGTCAACCCTGCGGCACGGCGATCCATGCGCGCCAGGGCGCTCGGGATCCGGATGCGTCTGTCCATGCACCAGTGCAAGGTCAATTCCAGCGCACTTCCCGCCTGCCAGGCCACCGGTTCCTCGGGCCAGAGGAAAGCGCACCCCCCGGCGCTCAGATTCAACGGAAACACGTCGTGCTGGTTTCCATCCTCGCCCTGAAGGCTCACAGCAATCCAAACTCCTCCAGATGTTCGACCCGCACCGTCCGTCGCCCATTCATCATCGTCATGCCGCGTTCTCCTCGGGGTTCAAAAGCTGGCGTGATCTCTGTGCGATCAATTCCATGCAATTCCCGTACAACAAGCCGGGGAATGCCTCCCGGGAGCAGGCAGGTATAAAATCTTCTCCTCCTGACACTACTCATCTGCCCTCTTTCAGACCTCCTGGGTGTTCAAGCAGGGGGCGTATTTGTGGTCCTGCCTTGGATGTGTGCCACCAGTCAGAAATTCTCGAATGATACCACCTCATCTATCACCAGCGCGCGACCGGCGCTGTCAGGAGTCTTGTTGAACAGGCTCGGCACCCACTGAATCCATATTTCCATTTCCTTTGCAGGGTCATTTTTATCCGTTTCCGTGCATTCCTCCCCTGGCTCCTCCCTTTCGTGGGTAGTTCCTCCTCCCCTGGTGGTTGGTATCTTCCTCCCCATCAGCTTCCCACAACCTCTTGGAGGAGGACATGACCACTCATCATCTCAATCAAATCGAGCTTTCCCGCCGGTGGGGCATTTCTCACCGCACCCTGGAGCGTTGGCGTTCTCTCGGCGAGGGACCGCCCTATCTCAAGATCGGCGGTAGGGTCGTCTACCGTCAGGATGATATCGAACGGTATGAGGCCAAGCAACGGCGCAACGATCGTTCCCAATCTCAACGTACTGCCCAAGCTGGAGGTTTGGCATGAACACCACCCTTTCCATTCACGATCTTCCGGAGCAGCCCACTGCCCAGGTGGCCGATCTCGATATCGAGTCGCTGGCCACTCTTTTGGACGAAGCCGACGCCCACCTGAACCGCGCCAAGGCGATCAAGGCCAGCCTGGATGACGCCATCGCGCACCGCTACAACGACCGGGCTGCCCTGGTCCGCAATCAGAACAACAAGCCCACCGGCATCGTCCGCTTCGACGATGGCCCGTTCATCGTGATCACCGATCTGCCCAAGAAGCCGGAGTGGGACCAGGAGAAGCTTGCCGAACTAGTCGGAAAAATCGAGGAGTCCGGGGAAGACCCCACGGATTACGTCGAGGTCGCCTACCGGGTGCCGGAGAGCCGCTACACCGCCTGGCCCACCTCCATCCGGAAGTTCTTCGAGGCGGCACGCACCCTCAAGGTGGGCAAACCGACCTTCAAGCTGGAACGGCCTGCGGGCCGGGGAGGTTTGTGATGGCCATTTCGCTCGCCTCTCTCAACCGGCAGCAGGCGCTTCTGCCACCTCGCATTCTTGTCTACGGCGTGGCCGGAGTCGGCAAAAGCACGTTGGCGGCATGTTCGCCCAAACCGGTCTTCATTTTGACCGAGGATGGTCTCGGGCTGCTGCAGGTGACCAACTTCCCGATCTCCCGCACCTTCGGCGAGGTTCTGGAGGCCCTCGACAGCCTGCTTGCCGAACAGCATGACTTCGAGAGCGTGGTTATGGACTCGGTGGACTGGCTCGAACCCCTGATCTGGGCCGAGGTGTGCCGGATCAACCGGGTCAACAGCATCGAGGATATGGGCTACGGCAAGGGTTACGTCGCCGCCCTGGATCTCTGGCGCATGTACCTGGAGCGTCTCAACCGACTGCGGGCGGAAAAGAACATGGTGGTGATCCAGATCGCCCACGCCACTATCCGCCGGTTCGATTCTCCGGAGCACGAACCCTTCGACCGCTACGACGTGAAGCTCCACCAGAAGGCCGCCGCCCTTGTGCAGGAGCACAGCGACTGCGTGCTGTTCGCCAACTACCGGATCGCCACCACCAAGGCCGATGTCGGCTTTGGCCAGCGGGTCAACCGGGCCGTCGGCACCGGAGAGCGGGTGCTGTTCACGCAGGAGCGGCCCGCCTTTCTGGCCAAGAACCGCTACGGCCTTCCCCCGGAGATGTCCATGGAGTGGTCCACCCTGGAAGAGCATCTCACGGGCAAACAAAACACCCAAACCGCATGAGGAGAGAGAAATGGCACAACTCGGTGGAACCTTCGACGCCTCCCAGGTGGATCCGTCGCAACCCTTCGAAACCCTGCCCCCCGGCGACTACCGGGTGCAGATCATCAACAGCGAAATGCGGGCCACCAAGACCGGCTCCGGGCAGTACCTGTGGATGGAGATGGATGTCCTGGATGGCCCACTGGCCGGACGCAAACTTTTTGACCGGCTCAATCTGATCAATCCCAACCGTCAGGCGGAAGAGATCGCCCAGCGCACCCTGTCGGCCATCTGCCACGCCATCGGGCGTTTGCAGGTGAGCGATTCGGAGGAACTGCATTTCAAGCCGGTGATGGTGAAGGTGACGGTGGATCGGGAGGGTTACAACCAGGTGAAGGGCTACAAGCCCGTGGCCAACGCCGCCCAGGCGTTCCGTCCGGCCATCCAGGGGCAACAAGCGGCACCGCCACCGTCGCCCGCACCGGCGCCGCAAAGTGCCGCCCCCCAGGCCAAGCCAGCCCAGCCGGTTGCAGGCGGTACCGGACCATGGCGACGCATGGGATGAAATCGAGGGGCGCACGTCGTCACCCCGCCGGCAAGCATGTGTGACGGCGTCGCCCCATCCACGAGACGACTTTTTTGGGAGAAGACCCATGGACACTGCCATCTTGCAGGATCAAGAGCGGCGGGACAAGACCCCATTGCCCGCGACCCGGCCAGAGTGCCGCAACCGCATCATCCAGTTGCAATCCGACATCGCCGCCATTCGCGATCAGATCGCCGTGGCGGATCTCAACCGGCAGGTCAACAGCCTGCCCATGGACCCGGCGTGGTTCGCCCGGGCCCGTTCGGCACTGCGCCACAAGCGGGAGGAACTTGCCCGCATGCAGGAGCATCTGCGACGCATGCCCGGCGGACCGGAAGAGACCAAGGCGAGACTCAAGGAGTGCATCATCCGGGTCGTGCGCGACCATTTCACCGAGGAGCAGTGGCGCACGGTCATGGACAGGGCCCACCACCTGCTCGCCACTCAGGGAGGTGCGTGATGGTGCCTCTTCCCAAACCAAACCCTCCCACGGTCGAGGCGATCCTCGCCGCCTACGAGGCGGACGCCGGGGATGGTCTCCGGCCTCACCTGGGGGCATCGATCATCGGCAGGGAGTGCGAACGCTCCCTGTGGCTGGACTTTCGCTGGACCACCTGCGCCCCGTTTGCCGGTCGCATGCTGCGGCTGTTCGAAACCGGGCAACTGGAGGAAACCCGCTTCGTCCGCAATCTGCGGCGCATCGGCGCCACGGTCCTGGACGTGGATCCGCAGACCGGTCGCCAGTGGCGGGTGGAAGCGTGTCATGGCCATTTCGGAGG
>JAANAU010000058.1 GCA_011089965.1 Magnetococcales bacterium | reverse complement strand
GGGTGTGGAGTCCAGGGCCAGTTCAGGCGGGCGCAGATCCGGCACTTCGGCTCCGGCAGCGCGGGCGATCTCGGCAATTTCCCAAGAGTCGGTCGAAACGATCACCCGATCCACTTCCGGGGTGAGTCGTGCCTGTTGGATCGACCAGACGATCAGGGGTTGGCCGTGGATGATGCGCACATTTTTGTGGGGCACTCCTTTGGAGCCTCCACGTGCAGGGATGATGGCAATGCGATGCATGGTGGTGGCAATCGGTGTGGGTGGGAGAGAGATCCATTGGCTTTTGTTGGGTATTTTTTCATGCAAATCATGGGCCGTTTTTGGATGGGGTCAGGCTGGGATCTGGTATGGTTTTTGAATTTACACGTAGAATTCTTCTTCCCATGCGGTTGATCCGGAGGTTTTTGCCCATGATGTCCCAGACCCGTTTATCCCGTTTGCACGCCCAGGCCGGGCAGGGGGATGCCGAGGCCCAGTATCGGCTTGGAACGCTGCACGAATTTGGTCGGGAGTTGGCCCAGGATTATGTCGAGGCGGTCAGGTGGTATCGTCAGGCTGCCGATCAGGGGCATGCTGCGGCGCAGAATATGTTGGGGATCAAATACGAAAAGGGATATGGGGTGGTCCAGGACCATGTCGAGGCGGTCAAGTGGTATCGCAAGGCGGCCTGGCAGGGTAAGGCTACGGCCCAGCACAACCTGGCCGTGCGTTATGAGTTCGGCAAGGGGGTGCGCAAGAGTTACCGCGAGGCGGTCAAATGGTATCGCAAGGCGGCTGAACAGGGGAATGCCGCAGCCCAGAACATGCTGGGCAAGAAATATGAACGCGGTCGTGGGGTGACCAGGGATGAACAGGAGGCATTGCATTGGTATCGTCAATCAGCGGCACAAGGCCATGCCGATGCGCAATTCAATCTCGGTTTGATGGTGGCGCAGCGCAAAGAGGGTTCTGGTATGGATCCGGGTGCGCTGGAGTGGTTTTTATTGGCTGCCGCACAGGGGCATCTCCAGGCGCAATTCACTCTGGCTGTCTGTTATGCCGAAGGTGACGGGGTGGGTCGGGATGAACAGGAGGCGGTTCAATGGTTTCGCCGCGTGGCCAGACAGGGACATGCCGAGGCCCAGTTCCGTCTGGCGGGTTTGCTGGCCAAACGGGGCAGTGCGGTCTGGAATGAGCAGGAGGCGTTGCAGTGGTATCGCGCAGCGGCGGATACCGGCAATGTGGAGGCGTGCTATCGGGTGGCCGTGGCGTATGAATACGGCAAAGGGGTGGGTCGGGATGATCGGGAGGCGGCGGTCTGGTTTCGCAAGGCTGCCGAGGGTGGTCATGTGGTGGCCCAGTGCAATCTGGCCGTGAAATATGAAAATGGGGAAGGGGTGGCCCAAAATCTTCTGGAAGCCGTGCATTGGTTGCAACAGGCCGCCGAGCAGGGACATGCCATCAGTCAGATCTGGCTTGGGGAGATGTATGAGCAGGGGCGGGGTGTGGGCTGCGATCTGACCGAAGCGGTCAAATGGTATCGCAAGGCAGCCCAGAAGGGGCATGCCGAGGCCCAGTGCAAGATGGGTATGGCGTACGAGTTCGGGCGCGGAGTGCGCAAGGATGAACCGTCAGCCTTGAGGTGGTATCGCAAGGCAGCCGAGCTGGGACACCCCTTGGCCCAGTGTACCTTGGGGGTGCGGTATGAAACCGGCAAGGGGGTGGCCAAAGATGAGCGTGAGGCCATGCTGTGGTATCGGCAGGCTGCCGAACAGGGCCATCCATTGGCGCAATGCAATCTGGGATTGATGTATGAGAATGGCCGTGGGGGATTGACCCGCAACAGCCATGAGGCTGTGCGTTGGTTGCGACGTGCTGCCGAACAGGGGCATGCTGCTGCCCAGTGTTATCTGGGAGAAAAGTATGAAGCCGGTGATGGGGTGGTGCAGAGCCATGAGCAGGCGGTGCAGTGGTATCGTCTGGCTGCGGAGCAGGGCCATGCCATTGGTCAGGTATGGTTGGGCGAGATGTATCAGGTCGGCAAGGGGGTGCGGCGTGACGAACGCGAGGCTGCCCACTGGTATCGCCTGGCCGCTGCCCAGGGCAATTCCCTGGGACAGGCGTGGTTGAATGCCAGGTGATCCGGGTGTTCAGGGGGCAAGCGGTTGGAGGCGTTTGCGCAGGATCCATTCGATGGCGCACTCCGCAACGGGTGTGAGCGTTTGATCCAGGTTGCGCGAGAGCAGTTCTGGCCGGAAGAAGTCAAGAATGCGTTCCATCCGTTCTGTTTCCACCTGGGCGGAGAAGTGGCGGGCCAGATCCAGGATGTTGATGGAACGCGGCGACCAACTGCCGGGTTTGTGGATGGTGAAGCTCCATTTGTGATCGGCATTGAAGCGGCTTGGCCAGTGTCCCTGTTCGTACAGATCCTCGTCCGGAACCGTGATGACGAGATGTCCACCGGGTTTGACGATGCGGATCCAGTGGTGCAACGCCTCATGCACATCCACCATGTGTTCCAGAGAGTGGCTGGCATGGACAAAGTCGTAACTGGCATCGGCCACGTTCGGCATGTATTGGGCATCGCCGTCTTCCAGATCCCAGATGCGCACGGAGCGGATCCCGCGAAAGATGCCCTGGTATTGGGACAAAGGGTCGGGTTTGCCGCCGATATCGATGCCATGACCGACAAACCAGCGTTGATGAAATCCGCCGTCGTTGAAACGGCGTTTGGCAGCTTTGCTTTGTTCGTGCATGATTACCTGTCTGGAGTGGGTCAAACGGGTCAGTTCTGTGGATACGCGGGATATCACATCGGTCCAGTCATTGTTCTTTTGTTGTCGGAACAGCCGCATTACCCCCGGATACCAGGGTGAGTCGGAGCGTTCATCCAGCCAGCGCCAATCGGTTCCCATGGCGGGCAGCAGCACCCAGCACGGTTTGCCCAGGGCGCCGCACAGATGGGCAATGGCTGTGTCCACGCAGATGACCAGGTCCAGATGGGCGATGATGGCGGCGCTGTCGGCAAAGTCCTGGATCTCTCCCCCAAGATGGAGCAAGGGTTGCGTTGCGGGTGGGGTTGCGGCTTCCTCTTCTCCTGCCCCTTTTTGCAGACTGATGAACCGTGTGTCCGGTATGGTCCAAAGTGGTGCCAGTGTGCCCAGATTGGGCAGGGAGCGATGCGGGTCGTTTTTGTGTTGGGCGTACCCTTTCCAGACCACGCCGATGCGCCACCTTCCATGCACGATCCGGTCGCGCCAGAGAGCCAGTCGTTCCGGATCCGGATGCAGATAGGGGATCGTTGCCGGGATGGTCTCCAGGGTGGTGCCCAGGTGGCGTGGAATGTTGAGCAGAAAGGTCCAGAAATCATGGTTGGAGAGGTGAGGGATTTGATCCGGTGTGGCCAGGGTATCCACTCCGGAGAGGGTTTGGAATAACCTGAGCAGAGGTGGATCGCACAGCAGGGTCAGATGATCCGCACCCCGTTGTTTCAGAAGCGGCAGATAACGGCAGAACTGGATGGAATCCCCAAACCCCTGTTCGATCACCACGACCAGAGATCGACCGGTCAACGGTTCCCCTTGCCACTCGGGGCAGGTCAGCTTGGGTTTGGCAATCCGCTCTTCACCTCGTTCCGGGTGGTAGCGCAGGGCATAGAGCGGCCAACCTTCCTGGTAACGTCCCTGGGTCAAAAGCAGCAGGCCCAGATTGAATCCGGTTTCGATGTGGTCCGGTTTGAGCCGCAGCGCCTCCCGATAGGCTGCTTCGGCCTCTGGATAACGGCGCAATCTCTTGAGCATCAGTCCAAGATTGTAGTGCAGATCGACAAAATCCGGGCGCAGGCGCAAGGCTTCCTGGTAGACGTCCTCGGCCTCGGCGAATTGCAACCGTTCCTGGTACATGCTGCCCAGATTGTTGAGAACATCGGTGAAACCGGGCTTGAGTTCCAGACACCGTCGCCACATGGTTTCGGCTGTCAGCGTATTGCCCAGCCGATGGGTGCAAATGGCGGCCAGATTGAGCAGTTCGACATGATCCGGATGATGCATTAACAGCCTGGTGGCCAATTCCAGCGTTTCTGACAGTTTGCCTTGCCGGTACACGGAAAAGAGCGTTTGCAGTTCGGACTGGAAGTCTGGCCGTGCGATACAGCGCAATTCCTGGGCGATGCGGTCCACCACCTCGGTCCATTCCCCGGCCTTTCGTTGACGAAACAGCCGCATCACCCCGGGATACCAGGGGGACTCTTCCCGTTCCTCCAGCCAGCGCCAGTCGGTCTCCATGGCTGGCAGCAGCACCCAGCAGTTCCTGTTCAGCGCCCCGCACAGATGGGCGATGGCCGTATCCACACAGATCACCAGATCCAGTTGTGCCACAATCGCCGCACTGTCGGCAAAGTCGCGGATCTGCTCCCCGAGATGCAGCAGCGGTTGATGATCCGGTGGTTGGGCGGCTTCTTGTTCTCCGGCATCCTTTTGCAGACTGATGAATGTCACCCCCGGGATTTCCCAAAGCGGTGCCAATGTGGACAAAGTCGGCAAGGAACGGTTCCGGTCGTTTTTGTGGTGTGCATACCCTTTCCAGACCAGACCGACGCGCACGCCGTGTGTGGGCATCTGCGCGCGCCAGCAGGCCAGACGTTCCGGATCGGTGTCAAGGTAGGGGAGTTGTGCGGGGATGGTCTCCAGGGTGGTGCCCAGATGCAGCGGCAGATCGAGCAGAAACATCCAGAAATCATGCGGTGGCAGCGGTGTCAACGGGGCAGGAGGGGTGAACGCATCAACTCCGTGCAGGGTTGTCAAGAGCGGCAGCAGCGGAGGTGGTGCCATCACGGTCAGCCGGTTGACGCCACGTTTTTTGATCTCCGGCAGATAGCGGCAGAACTGGAGGGTGTCGCCAAAGCCTTGTTCAGCCACCACGATCAAAGAGATGCCGGCCAGGTTGCCCCCTGACCATGGCGGACAGGGCAGGGCAGGGGGAATGATCTTTTCATCGGTGCGGTTCGGGTGGTGGCGACAGGCATAGAGTGGCCACCCCTCGGAAAAACGTCCCTGGGTCAACAACAACAGCCCAAGATTGAGTGCCGCATCCACGGCCTGGGGTTGAAGGTGCAGGGTGGTGCGCAGGGCAGCTTCCGCCTCGGCATGGCGACGCAGTTTTTTAAGCAGGATCCCAAGGTTGTAGTGTGCGTTCGCCAATGCGGGCTGGTGGTGCAGCGCCGTGCGATAGGCTGTTTCCGCTCCGGTGAAATCCTGCAACTCCTGGAGTGCGTTGCCCAGATGGCACCAGATCTCTGCGGCTTCTGGCTGGATGTTCAGTGCCGTGCGATAGATCGCAGCAGCGGCTGCGTGTTGTTGTTGCTTGCGGAGGGCCAGTCCCAGATTGTTGCAGAACAGAGCGGATTCGGGATTGAGACGCACGGCCTCCCGAAAGGCGGCTTCGGCCTCGATGTAACGTTGCAACTCCAGCAATACCACCCCGCGATTGTTGTGGCTGTCGGCATGGTCGGGTTGGGTGCGGAGCAGGCGGTGCCAGAAGGAGTCCGCCTGGTCAAGGCGTTGCAGTTGCCCGGCGCTGCGTGCTGCCAACTCCAACAGGATCGGGTGTTCGGGGTCGGTGGTCAGGATCTGTTCTGCCAGCAGCAGGGCATCCTGATGTTGTCCGGCCTGGAAGAGGGCAACGGCAGAGGCGATACGCTTGGACCGTTCAGTTCTGGATGGAGATTTTGCGCGCATGCACCCCATCTCACCCGGCAGGAGTGGGACACGAGGCCATCTGCGTGGTGCGATGGCCTCGTGTGTGACGGATCGATCAGCGGGTCAACTCTTCGGCCACTTTGCGGATGCGCAGCATGGCCTGTTCCAACTCCTGCATGGAGGTGGCAAAGGAGATGCGGAAATAAGGATCCAGGCCAAAGGCCGATCCTGGAACAACAGCCACTCCGACCGCTTCCAGGAGATAGGCGGAGAACTCCAGGGTGTCGTTGATGACCTTGCCATTGGCTGTGGTTTTGCCCATCAGTCCGGAGACGTTCGGGAATACATAGAAGGCCCCCTCGGGCATGCGGCAGGTGATGCCGGGCATGTCGTTGAGTGCCTTGACCACGAAATCACGGCGTTCGCGGAAGGCTTTGACCATGGGTTTGATGCATTTTTGCGGACCGGCCAGGGCCACTGCTGCGGCTTTCTGGGCAATGGATGTGGCGTTGGAGGTGCTTTGAGACTGCATCTTGATCATGGCCTTGATGATCTCCTTGGGGCCAACGGCATAGCCGATGCGCCAACCGGTCATGGAGTAGGCCTTGGAGACTCCGCTCACGATCACGGTCCGGTTTTGCAGGGATGGAACCACGGCGGACAGGGTGGCGAACTCGAACGGTTTGTAGATGATTTTTTCATAGATGTCGTCGCTGATGATCCAGACGTGGGGGTGGCGCTCCAAAACACTCCCCAGTTGTTGCAGCTCTTCGGCGCTGTAGGCCGATCCGGTGGGGTTGGAGGGGGAGTTGATCACCAGAAAGCGCGTTTTGGGGGTGATGGCGGATTCCAGTTCTTGCGGGGTCATCTTGAAGCCGTTCTCTTCCCGGGTGGCCACGGTCACCGGCACCCCGTCGGCCAACAGCACCATGTCCGGATAGGAGACCCAATAGGGGGCCGGGATGATCACCTCTTCCCCGGGATTGAGCGTGGCCTGGATCAGGTTGTAAAAGGCCTGTTTGCCACCCACGGTCACCACGACCTGATCGGGTTGGAAGGTCAGGTTGTGATCTTTGGCGTAGCGCAGGATGATGGCTTGATGGAGTTCATCGATCCCTTCGACTGCGGTATATTTGGTGAAACCTTCACGCAGCGCGCGGATGGCGGCTTTTTTGATGTGATTCGGGGTGTCGAAATCCGGCTCCCCGGAACCGAGTCCGATGACATCCTGACCTTGTGCTTGCAAGGCTTTGGCCTTGGCCGTGATCATCAGGGTTGGCGAGGGCTTTACGTTCTGAATGCGTTGCGATAAAACTGACATGGATCTCTTTCCGGTAGGGCTGATGTTTCAGGAAGCAAACCGATAAAGATTATCATGCACTCCCACCATCGTCAACAAGGCGGAATCATGACACTCCAGCTTTTCAACTCTCTGGGTCGCAAGAAAGAGCCGTTTGTCCCGCGCATTCCGGGTCAGGTCGGCATTTATGTATGTGGCATCACGGCCTATGATTATTGCCATATCGGCCATGCGCGGGTGATGGTCTGTTTTGATACCTTGGTCCGTCATCTGCGTGCAGGCGGTTTGCAGGTGACCCATGTGTGCAACTTTACCGACATTGACGACAAGATCATCCGGCGTGCATTGCAAGAACAGGTGGCCATCGAAGAGTTGACCACCCGGTTTATCGCGGCGTTTCACGAGGACATGGCCGCCTTGGGGGTCAAGCGTGCGGATGTCGAACCCAAGGCCACCGAGCATCTGCCTGAGATGCGCACCATGATTGCCACCCTGATCGACAAGGGATTGGCTTATGAGAGCGGCGGGGATGTCTTTTTTGCCGTGGACCGTTTCCCCTCCTATGGCCGCCTTTCAGGCAAACATCTGGATGAACTGGAATCCGGAGCGCGGGTGGATGTGGATCTGCGCAAACGCAATCCATTGGATTTCGTGCTTTGGAAAGGGGCCAAGCCTGAAGAGCCGCACTGGCCGTCGCCGTGGGGGGATGGACGACCCGGCTGGCACATCGAATGTTCGGCCATGGGGGTGAAATATCTGGGAGAGGCGTTTGATCTCCATGGTGGCGGACGGGATCTGATTTTTCCCCACCACGAAAACGAGATCGCCCAGACCGAAGGAGCGACCGGAAAACCGTGGGTGACCTGCTGGCTGCATAACGGTTTTGTCAATGTGGTGGATGAGACGGGTCAGAAGGAGAAGATGTCCAAGAGTCTCGATAACTTTCGGACGATTCGCGATCTGTTGGCCGCCTGGCGCGGAGAGACCATCCGTCTGTTTTTGCTCAACAGCCACTATCGGGCACCGTTGGATTTTTCTTTGGAGTTGCTGGATGCAGCCCGTGCCGGACTGGATCGGTTGTATGGGGCGTTGCGGGCTGCCTGTGAGGTTCTTGACGTGTTGCCTGAACCGACGGCTGTGTATTGGGCGCGTGAGCAACAGGAACGGCCGGACGGGCATGCGCAGCGTTTCCGGGAGGCGATGGACGATGATCTCAACACCCCGCGTGCCCTGGCCGTGCTGTTTGATCTGGCGCGCATGATCAACCGCACGGTTGGCGAGTGTCAGCACGGTGGCGACAAGGCATCGTTGCAGCAGCAGGTGGCATTGTTGCGCGGACTGGGTGCGATTCTGGGTTTGTGTGGCGACGCGCCGGAGCACCATTTTCGTTTTTGTCCGGCGGATGCGGCTGGCCAGGAGTCTGAGCAGGGCCGGTTGAGCGATGAGGCGGTGGAGCGTTTGATTGAGCAGCGCACCATTGCCCGGCGCAACCGGGATTTTGCCGGTGCGGATCGCATGCGTGCGGAGTTGGCGGCTGGCGGGATTGTGCTGGAGGATCAGAAAGAGCGCACGCTCTGGAGGCGCGAAGCGTGACAGCAGAAGCCGAGCTGATTTTCGGGATCAATCCGGTCCTGGCCGTATTGGCAGATCGTGCGCGACCTGTGGAGACCCTGCTGTTGCAGCAGGGGGGGCGCAATCCCCGGTTGCGTGAGGTGGAACGGCTCGCCGGAGAGCGGGCGGTGCGGCCTCGGTTTGTGGAACGGATGGTGTTGGATCGTCTGTGTCTCGGGGCTGTGCATCAAGGGGTGGCTTTGCGGGTCGGGGTGCGGGTGCAGCCCAGTTGGGAGATGCTCCTGGAACGGCTGGCGGGTATGGAGGAGGCGGTGTTGTTGTTGTTGGACGGCATCGAGGATCCACGCAATCTGGGAGCCATTCTGCGTGTGGCCGAAGCGTTCGGGGTCATGGCCGTGGTTTTGCCCCGTGATCGTTCCGCCCCCTTGTCGTCTGTGGCAGTCAAGGCGTCGGCAGGGGCTGCCGAACAGATCGATACCGTAAGGGTCACCAATCTGGCGCGTGCCATTCAGGAGTTGCAGTTGTATGGTGTGCGTGTCTTTGGTCTGGATGGGGAGAGTCCTGTCCGGTTGGATGACGGTTTGAAGGGGTGGCATGGTTTGGTGGCATTGGTGTTGGGGGGCGAGGGCAAGGGGTTGCGGCGACTCACCCGGGAGCGGTGTGATGCGGTGTTGGCCATTCCCATGGTGGGTGCGGTCGGTTCTCTCAATGTGGCCACCGCAGGGGCCATTGCCCTGTATGAGCTGCGCAGGAGGCACGGGTGTTGATCGGTTGCCGTCGAACCGGTATCTTGAATCCATGCTGTGACTGTTTATTTCGGGATTTGCAGGGGAAGAGAAAAGATCGACACAGCGAAGGAGGAGATCCATGACGCAACGCCGCCTGATCACCTTTGACTGGGCCTTGAAGCGACTCTTGCGCAGCAAGGCCAACTTTGACGTGCTGGAAGGGTTGTTGAGCGAGTTGCTCATGACCGACGTGCAGATCCTCGAAATTCTGGAGAGCGAAAGCAATCAGGATCATGCCCTGGATCGATACAATCGCGTGGACATGAAGGTCAGGAACAGTCAGGGGGAGCCGATCCTGATCGAACTGCAATATGAACGGGAGCATGATTATCTGCACCGTCTGGTCTATGCCTCTTCCAAGACCATTGTCGAGCATCTGCACAAAGGGGATGCTTACTCGAAAATACCGAAATTGATTTCAATCAGCATCCTGTACTTCGATCTCGGGCAGGGCCAGGATTACATCTACCACGGCACAACAGCGTTCCGGGGGTTGCATCTTCACGATGAACTGCAACTCAATGAAGGACAAAAGAGTCTGTTCCGGCGTCAAACCGTCCGGGAGATCTTTCCGGAGTATTATCTGCTCAAGGTCAATCTCTTCGATGAAATCGCCCGCACCAGTCTGGACGAGTGGATCTGTTTTCTGAAAACCGGCGAGATCCGGGAGGAGTTTTCGGCACGGGGTCTGAGCAAGGCCAAAGAGCTGTTCGATATCCTGAACCTGCCGGAAGCGGAACGGCAGGCCTATGAACGCTACCAGGAAGATCTGCACTTTCAGGCCAGCATGGTGGAGTCCACCTATGGTGCCGGGTTGATCGAGGGGAAAAAAGTGGGTATTCAAATCGGTGAACAAAAGGGTAAAGCGGATATGCTGCTCCAGTTGGTTCAGGCACGTTTTGGACCTGTGCCGGAGTCGATCCAACAGCAGGTACTCTTGGCCAATTTGGACGAGCTGACCAACTGGAGTCGCAATATTTTCACAGCCGATTCGTTGCAGACGCTTTTTCGTGGTCAGCCCAAAGGGTTGGATTAACCCTGATCCAACACAAAGTGGTCTTTGCCCACATCGCACTCCGGACACTCCCACTCTTCAGGCAGTTCCTGAAAACTGGTGGTGGGGGGGATGTGGCGGCGCGGTATGCCGATCCGCTCATCATAGATGAAATCGCACACCTTGCAGCGCCATTTGCGCATGCCTGGCTGTTTTTTCATGGCTTTGCGCACCTGATCCACCACCTGGGTCCGCAGCGAGGCATATTGCTGGGGTGCGGCGTTTTCCAGCTCTTTCAGGCTGGCTTTGTAATCGGCGGTCAGTTGGTTGGAGGTCTGGATGATGGCCTCAGCCTCGGGAGATTGGGTCTTGCTGGCCAACAGGGCCGCAGCCTTGGGTGTGGCCAGAGAGGATTTCAGTCCCAGATCAATGGCGCGGGCAATGAGGGATTCAAGGGAGGTCGGCATCGTGCGGGCAACTCGGATGAAAGACGTTGGAATCCGGATGGAGTGGGTTGTTGGCAGATTCTGACGGCTGGTCAGAGTCAAATCCAGCCGTCAGGGATGATGGGTGAACAAGAAGCAAAAGACGGGCCAGGGTGTTACGGCATTGTTTATAATCATTCACCAACCATCATGAAGGCAGACCAGATGTAGGGATGCTTCCATTCGTTGGATTCCAACAGATCGAGTTGCGTTTCGCGCAGAGCGCGGTGGGCGCTCATCCCCTCCCCGAGACGGGCATACAGGTTGGTCATCAAGGCTTGGGTTCCGGCATCGCTCACCTCCCATAACGAGGAGATCACGGCCCTGGTGCCCGCCTCCTGGAAGGCCCGGCGCAGACCATACACCCCTTCGCCTTCATGCACCTCACCCAGTCCGGTTTCGCAGGCCGACAGTACGGCCAGGCGCGTGCCGGTCAGATCCAGATTCAACACCTCCAGTGCGGTCAGCACGCCATCGTTGCTGGTGTCGATCTCCCCCAGGAAACGGGCATTGGCATTGATGCCGGCAAAGGCCAGTCCGGCCCGCAACAACGGATTGTCTCCCGGAGGCGGCAGACGCACATCGCTGCCGCGCGCCACCTTCAAGAGCCGTTTCTTGAGGTTGTCGTCAGGCTTGAGAAAGAAGCCATGCGTGGCAATATGCAGGATCTCCGGTGGTTCTTTCCGTGTTTGCAGGATCTCTTCCTGCGCCTGGTTTTTGATCAGGATGGTGGTTGGTTTTTTCTTGCCCGTGGCCTGATCGGAGATCAGACGACCCTCTTTTTCTGCTCCGGGCAAAGGATCGAAATGGAGACCGCGCATGCCGGAGGAGAAGGCCCGCAAACCCTGTTTGAGATCGCTGGAACGTTTGCCCTGTTGCTCTTCTTCTTTGAGAGTGGCTGCGCGGGTGCCACCGATGGCATCGGCGTTGTAATCCGGGCCAGCCATGATCAGATAACCCCCTTTGGCCTCCGGAAGCCTGGATGGGATCAGATCGCGGCTGGAAGAGAGCATGTGCAGATCCGTATCCCGGGCCAGATAGACCCCTTCCGGATCGATCAAGGCGGGAAATGGCAGGATGTTGAGCAGACCATCCGGAACCACATACACCTGTTCCCGCGTGCCGATCCGTTTTTTGATCGGTGCCCAGATCTGTTGATAGGCCTGTTGTCCGCTCTTTTTCAGCGTATCTTCGGAGGCATCTTCTTCCTGAATCATGCTGCGATAGTCGGTGATGACCTTGTGAATGGTCTCTGGCTCCGGGTAGACCACCAGATCGAAGAGCGGTTTGCCCTGCTCTTTGCGCAAGACCGCAGCCAAGAGTCCGGTCCGTTCTTCATCCTTGAAGGCGATGAACTCCACCAGGGCCGCCCGCTCCGGAAGTTGCTGCACGATCTGATCCACGGTGATCTTTTCCAGATTCCGTTGCAGCCGTTTGCTGCCGCGTCCCAACTCCTGTTGCAGTCGGTCCACCTCGTTTTCCAGTTGATGAATGGTCTTGAGGTGTTGGCTGGCGCTGTCGGTTGTCGGTCCGGAGAGGGTCAGTGCTGCCAGTTGCTGACGGATTTCGGTCAGACGGGTGCTGGTCTCTTTGAGTTTTGGATCCTGGCTCAATTGGACCACCTGGCGGATCTCGGAGGTGATTTTCAACAGCAACCCCTTGCGCCGTATGCCCACTTCCAACAGTTCGCGTCCGGCAGTGGCCGGGTCGAGCGTGGTCAGGTGGGTCAGATGGTGATGGAGTTCCGGGGCATGCAGTCGGATGTAGCCTTCACGCGCGTTGTCACCCGTGGACCAGAGCATCCGTTCCAGAAAATCGGAACGGCGTATGAACAGCTCCTTGCGCAACTTGAAAGCATCGGGGTGTTTGTTTTTGTCCAGAATCGATGCCAGGGTTTCCAACAGTTCAAAGGAGTAGGGGTGCAGGGGGCCAAGGGTCTCTTCGGCCTTGGTGCGGGCCTGTCTGACCAGCTCTTCCGCCTCTTTCAGACGTCCCATGTCGCGCCACAGCAGACTCAGATCATTCATGGTGCGGATCAGATCGGGATGGCGTTCTCCCAGGCTTTTTTTGCGCTGCTCCAGGGCACGTTTGAAGAGCTTTTCACTTTCCGGATGGTTGCCGAGCCGATGTTGTACGCGCGCCAGATTGTTCAGAGCTTTGAGCGTGCGCGGATGCTGCTCTCCCAGATAGGTGCTCCAGATTTCGGTGGCCATCTTGAAGAGCGGTCCGGCCCGGGCATAATCCTGACGCAACAGATTCAAATAGGCGAGATTGTTGACAACCGCCACCGTATCCACATGGCGGGCACCCAGGCGTTTGCCGTAGGCGGCAATGGCATCCTGATAGAGCGGTTCCGCCTTGTCGAAGTTGCCTTGGCTTTCATGCAACAAAGCCAGATTGTTCATGGTGGTCAAGGTCAGCGGCTGCTCGATGCCAAACCGCTGCATGGCGCGCTCCAGTGCCTGACGCAGGATCGGTTCCGCTTCGTCATAGAGACCGGCCTCTTCGAGGATCTGGCCAAGGTTGTTCAGGGTGGTGATGGTGGTGGGATGATTGTCACCCAAGGTTTTGCTCATCCCTTCCAGGGTTTGTTTCAGGGTGGACTCGGCGGCGGCCAATTGTCCCTGTTTTCCCAGAATGGTGGCCAGTTCCACCTGCAAAGCCAAAGTGGAAGGGTGTAGGGCACCCAGTGAACCGGTGGCCTGTTGCATGAGTCGGCGCGTCTGTTTTTCGGCACCGGGCAGATCGTTTTTATCGACCAGGAGGTGGATGGCCACGATCTGGCCCTCCAGAGAGACCGGATCGGCCACGCCATCCGGGAGTTTGGGCAGCAAAGGCTTCAACAGGTCATCGGCCCGTTTGATCTGTCCCAGCCGTCGGTTGGCTTCGGCAGCACCGATTTTGACTGGCCATGATCGGGGGTCATCTTTGGGCAGGATGGCGCTGTAAAGGGCCACGGCCTGTTCAAAACCATCCCGTGCCAATGACCACTGCTCCCGGACCTGGTTCAATGCGGCAAACTGTTCCAGACAGCGTGCCGTTTCCGGATGGTGATAGCCGTGCAGGGCCGAGGAGCGTCCGCAGGCATCGCGCATCAGGGATTCGGCGCTGTCAAACTCTCCAAGCTCCTGGTGGATGCGCGCCAAGGTCAGATCATTGTCGATGGCCAGAGGATGGTCGAGACCGATTTTGGCTTTCCAGGAGGCTTGGGCACTCTGGCAGATGGCGCGAGCGGCAGTCAGGTCTTGGCGGGCGATGAGCAGATCGGTCATGGCCTTGTCGGTCAGCAGACTCTCCGGATGTTCTGGACCCAGGAGGCTTTTGGCCTGCAAGGCGGCCTGTTGCAACAGGGGTTCGGCCTCGGTGAGTTTGCCGGCCATGGTGTAGAGCGTACCCAGCTCCCGTGTGCTCATGAAGGTGGCGGCGTGTTTTTGGCCCAGGTTTTCCCGGGCCAGATCAGCGGCCTGTTTGGCCAGACGGATCGCCTGTTCCAGATCGCCCTTGTCGGCAGCGGCGGCAGCCTCGGCGCGTTGTTTGGACCAGATGTCCGCCACTGTCGCCAGGGATGGCGGAATGGCACCCGCCTGGCTCAAGGTGTCGTCCACCCAGGTCGGGACGGCATTGGCCAGGCGGGTGATCTCTTCGTTGTAGAGGCCAGCCTCTTTGGCATCTCCGGCTTTGGCTGCCAGGGTGGCGGCCTTGCGGAAGTAATGCAGGGCCTGGTCGCCGTCTCCGGCTTGCATCGCTGCCACAGCCGCGTTGTGCAACC
>JAANAU010000057.1 GCA_011089965.1 Magnetococcales bacterium | reverse complement strand
TCGGGTCAGGTGCGCAGTGGCCAACGGAACCTACGAGCGGGTTTTCAACCACTATGCAGCGCAGTCACGTCAGCCTCGTTTGAGGCTCGTTGACAAATAGGGAATGCTCCCCATCAGATAGCCGATTTTCCTGGCAGCGGCATCGGGCTGGCCACGGTGCAAAGGATCATTCATCGGCATGGCGGACGCATCTGGGCTGAGTCGGTCGTGGGTGCGGGGGCGAGGTTCTTTTTCACCTTGCAGGCGGAGGATGGGCAATCATGAGCGATAATGCAGCGATTCAGGTCTTGCCGAGTCCGCTCCGTCTGCTGGTGGTGGAGGATGTGGCCTACGATTTCCAGCTTTTGTTGCGGTTTTTGCGCAAGGAAGGGCTGGAGGTGGTGGCAGAGCGGGTGGAAACGGGTGCAGAGATGCGTACCCGGCTGGCGGAGCAGACTTGGGATGCAGTGCTGGCCGATGCCAACCTGCCTGTATTCAGTGCCAAGGAGGCGTTGCTCATCTGTCAGGAGATGGCGATTCAAGTTCCGTTCATCGTCATCTCTGGCGCCATCGCCGAGGAGAAGGCAGCGGATTTGATCAAGTCCGGGGCCAATGACTTTGTCACCAAGCAGAACCTCTTCCGACTGATCACCGCCATGGAACGCGAGTTCAAGGCAATGGAGGAGCATCGCCGTCATCGCTTGGCCCAACAGGCCCTCAAGGAGAGCGAAGAGCAGTTTCGTTCCGTGGCCGAATCGGCGGGAGATGCCATCATCACCGTGAATCAGTACGGTTGCATCACCTTTTGGAATCGTGGCGCACAAAATCTTTTTGGTTATACAGCCGAGGAGGTTATCGGTCAGCCGGTCACAATTTTGATGCCAGTCCGTTATCAAGAGGCCCACATTCAGGGGATGCAGACACTCAAAGCCACTGGCCACTCCCGGATGGCCGGAAAAGTGGTTGAACTGGCAGGTGTGAGGAAGGATGGCTGCGAGTTTCCCATCGAGATCACCCTTTCTTCCTGGGAGGCCCGAGGTTCACGTTATTTTTCTGCCGTCATTCGTGATGTGACAGAGCGTCAGCAGATTATGTTCTCCTTGCAGGAGGCCTTGAAGGCCGCGCAGGTGGCCAATAGTGCCAAATCTGAATTTCTCTCCAACATGAGCCATGAGATTCGCACGCCGATGAATGTCGTGCTGGGGATGTCGGAGCTGTTGCTGGAGACCAATCTCAATCCAGAACAACGGCGTTATACCACGATCATGCACCATTCGGGCAAGGCGCTGCTGCGGGTGATTAATGACGTTCTGGATTTTTCCCGCATCGAAGCGGATCGGATCTCTTTGGCCGAGATGCCCTTCTCGCCGCGCCAAGTGCTGGAGGAGAGTGCGAGCCTCATGCAGATTGTGGCCCAGGAGAAGGGGATCACGCTGGAATGGCGGGTGACATCGGCCATCCCGGAGGCGATTCTGGGCGACGATGGACGGGTGCGTCAGGTACTCATCAATCTGTTGGGCAATGCGATCAAGTTTACCCATCAGGGGCGTGTGGTGGTGGAGCTTGCTATTGATTCCACGCAGTCGGATAGTCTGCTCTATCGGGTGGAGGATACGGGCATTGGTATCCACCCGGAGCAGATGGAGTATATCTTTCAACACTTCACCCAGGCTGATGCCGGGATTGCCCGACGCTATGGGGGTACTGGCCTGGGGTTGGCGATTTCCCGGCGTCTGGTAGAGTTGATGGGTGGCCGGATATGGGTAGAGAGTCGGTTGGGAGAAGGTAGTAAATTTTTCTTTACGCTTCCTGCACGGGTTGTGGCGGCATCAGTCTGCCCGGATGTGGAAGAGGGGCGGCGTGCATTGCCCCAGACCAGAAGCCTGCACATCTTGCTTGCCGAGGACGTGGAGGAAAACCGGATCCTGTTTGACGCCTATCTCGCGCAGACTCCTCATGACCTGGTCATGGTCAATGATGGGCTGGAGGCGGTTGCCCGGGTGCAGGAGCAGATTTTCGACGTTGTCGTCATGGATGTTCAGATGCCAATCATGGATGGTTACACCGCTACCCGGCAGATTCGTCAGTGGGAAAGGGAAATGCAACGCTCTCCCATGATGATTGTCGCCCTGTCCGCCCACGCCATGGAGGGGGAACAAATGCGCAGCAAAGAAGCCGGATGTGATCTTTATCTGACCAAACCAATCAATAAAAAGAAATTATTGGAGGTGCTGAACCGGATTGCCAGTCAATTGCCCAGTGATATGACCGCGCTCAGTGCAACCAAGTTTTTGCGTCGGCAAGCGACGCAATAATATTTGATAAATATTATTGTTTAAAAGATTAAACCAAAACCATTTTGGAATGTGGAATTTGTTTTGTTGGGGCGTTGCCCCAAACCCCACCAAGGGCGTTGCCCTTGGATCCCACCAGGGGCCATTGGCCCCTGGACCCCCTTGACATACACTACGCATCCCGAAATGAGTGCGGTTTAAAAGATAAAGTCAAAGCCTGCCGGGCATCCGCGTTTGGATGCCCGGCAGGCGTGTCAGCACTCAAAGATCATCGTACCACTGTCCCACAGTCAGATTCGGTTTGGCGGTGGCCTCGGTTCCACCGTCCTTGTTGCCGAGGAAGGCGTCGTTCAATTCGGCATTCTTTCCGTCAAAGCGGATGCTTTTGACTCTGGCCGTATCCAGTTTGCCGAGATTGAAGTGCAGCTTGCCCTGGCTGATGTTGCAGTCCGGATCCACCGTACCGTCACACCGGATCTCAATGCGACTCCTGACATCGGACCAGACGATCTGATCGCAGCGGATGGTTTGGCTGGTTTTGGTCAAGACAATCCCGTCACTGGGTTTGCCCTTGTCGCCACAGACATAGGTGCGCGTGGCCCCCCAGTAATAGGGATCCCGGGCCGTGAGGGTGAACTTGACAAAACTTCCGGATGTGGCTGGAACTTTGAAGGTGCCATGGAACCAGACATCCTGTCCACCATCTTCCGGCAGGGTCAGGTTGGTCATGTCGGTTGCCTCGATTTTCATGTTGGTGCCGCTGGAAGCACCAAAAGTGGCCTTGCCATTGCCCTGGGTGACCATGGCTTTTGGATTCCAGGAGGTGTAGTTGTTGCCGGTAAAGAGATTGCCGGTATTCTCTGGACCCGATTCACAACTGAACAATTGTGTGACACTGCGTTGGTTTTCCGAGTTGGCATCCTTGGCAGTCACCATCCAGTAGTTGACCGAATCCTCGGCACTGAACTCACCACCGGCCATGCAGCGGTAATCATAGTTGTTGTGATGGCGTTTGAAGGGGCCATGGCAGTTCTTGCGGTGACGCTGGACATGGCGCCAGTGCTCTTTTTTGTCGGTGTGGCGCCAGTGGTGGTAGCGATAGTGCTTCCGGTATGAAATCCAGTGATACCAGCCGGCATGTTTGCCATATTTCCGGTGCCAGTGAGGATGATACCCGGTCTCCGGTGGATTTTGGGCTTCGGTTTCCGCCTGGTTGACATCTTCATCATCCGGTATGTATGCGGGCGGGAAGCAGGTTCCATCCATGGGGCAAAAGATCAGCTTGACGTTGCCGATTTCGCCCAGAGACTGGGTGACCGTGGTCGAGCCATCCGTGGCCTCGGCAGCCGCGCCAATGACTTGACTGGGATCGCACTCGGCATCCTTGAACTGCTTGAGACCCACCTGAATGGCGGTCTCGGCCAGATTGAATGATGTGTTGTTGCCGCTGTGTTCGGCAGCCACGTCCAGGCCACTGACCTGCATTTTGGCCAGCGAGCCGCCAATGGCAGCCACACCGGCCAGCAGAAACATGGCCATGACAATCAATGCACCGCGTTGTCGCGCTTGCGTGTTCATGTTAGGTACTCCTCACATAAACTGCTGTTCGTAATGGTAATGTGAGAACCTTACCATCGGTTGTTTTGGAGGTCATGGTGAATGAGAAGGTCACCAATCCAGGAGTGAGGGTTGCAGGTGGTCCGGCCAGGGTGCAAGGGGAGACTGCAAATTGCAAACTGAGTGCCTTGACGTTGGGGACCAGCAACTTTTCCACACCATCAAAAGTCATGTAAATGGCGTCAGTGGGTTGTTGTCCCTGATTGACCAGAATGGTGCGCCCCTGATCATTGACGAATTGCAAAGAGCCGCTGCCTCCTGGTTGGGAGATGCCGACACAGGTTTGGGCATTGCGGATTTCCCGACGCAGCCGTTCCATGGCCACCCGTGCGCTGCTGGACAAGGGTTCGATGGCCTGAGCCGTCATATAGGCGTTGAAACCATGGAGCATGCTGACCGCCCCAACACCGGCGATGATGCTGACAATAACGATTGTCATTACTGTCTCGATCAGGGTGAATCCTGAATTTTTTTGGTGTTGGGTTCGTGTTTTGTCATGTTGCGTCATCTTCTGATACTCCTTCAGTTCAAAAGATCCGCATTGAGCATCTGTTTCCGGAACAACACCTCCGAGGAACCGGCTTTTCGGACTGTGACGGTCACGCATTTGTAGGATTCACCGGCATAATCCTGACCTGTGCAGGGGTTTGGCAGTTGTCCGGGCACCATGCCTTCGACCTCGATGAGCAGGTCGAAGCGCATGGTGCCCCCCAGATCCATGGCCATGCGTGAGGGAAAGTTGGCTTCCGTGATATTGGCAAAGCCTGCCCCTTTGGCATAGGCTGCCCGGAGAGATTCGGCTGTCTCCAGGAAGAGATATTCCGCCTGCATGTAGGTGCTGACTTTATACTGGTTGGTGAGGACATTGCTGTAAAGCGGGATGACTCCGGCCATGGAGATTCCTGCGACTACGATGAAGAAGATCGCCTCGATTAACGAGAAACCGCCAGATGCCGGTTTGTTGTGCATCGCGAACGTGCCTCCCGCACTACAAACGTCTTACTGCTCCAGTATAACCATACATCCGGATGGTAGCGGTTTGACCTTCCAGAGTGAGCAGGAGATCGATATCGAGTGGTCCCGGGTCACCCCGCCCATCAAAAGAGATGGCAAACGGGTTGATGGTGACCCCCTCCAACACCGGATCCTGGGGATAGTACGCTGCGCCATTGGCATCCTGGATCCGATACGAATTTGGCGTGACGGATCGGATCGTGTAGATGCCCTTGCCCATGGCCAGTGCCTGAGCAAGGCGCATGTCATTCACCAGTTGATCGGCCTTGGCGAACAGGGAGAGATCCCCCTGCCATTTGGCTCCGGCAGTGATGCCGATGATGCCCACGATCACCATGACCATCACCAGCTCAACCAGTGAATATCCCTTTTCAAAGGTCAGGTCTGCCACCCTTGTCCCTGGGTGTTGCCTGTTCTCATGGGTCACCCGGATCACCAGCTCTTGCTGAGTTGCGCCTTGGCTGTGGTGCTCTCACCTGCCGTGATGGTGATGGTGTAGGTGACGCCGCCACCGGTATGGGTGAGCGTGGCGGCATTGGCTGTCCAACCCTCTGGATTTCCATCCATGGCTCCCAACAGAGTGAGACCTGTTGTGATCAAGGGCAGGCCCTTGCCTGCGCGATTGGCGGCAAAGTTGGTGGTGGTGGCCGATTGTGCGGCAGAGTAGACCCCGTCAGCGGCGGCTTTTTCGGCTTCGGTGCTCAGGTCCGTGAATTTGGGCACGGCAACAGCGGCCAGAATGCCGAGGATGACGATCACCATGATCAATTCGATCAAAGTGAAACCGGCCTGGTGGATGTGACGACGGCACGCGGTTTGGGTGTTCATGGTGTGGCACTCCTCTTCTTTGGTGATGGACCCCAGGTCGCAACCCGGAGTGGAAAAGGTCTGCTGTGGGTGCCCGTTTCCTCCGCAGAGGGTGGCAGGCTGGACAGAGACCGAATAAAAATTCATGATTATCACCAGCTTTTGGTGAGCATGGCCTTGCTGGTGTCACTTTCGTTCCTGATTATGGATATTGTGTAAATCATGCCAGAATTTCCAGTAAAAGTCAACGAGTTCCCGGCCCCGCTCCATCCGTGGGGCGTGCTCTCCATGGCGCTCAGCAGGGTCAGGCCGTTTGTGACCGGATTGGCCCCGGTGCGTCCGGCCCGGACAGCGGCAAAATTGGTGGTCGTGGCGGATTGGGCCGCGGCAAACACGCCCTCGGCTGCCGCCTTTTCCGCTTCAGTGCTGACATCCTGCAACTTTGGCAGGGCCACGCTGGCCAGCAGGCCAAGGATGACGACCACGATCAACAGTTCAACGAGGGTGAATCCGCGCTGACTTGGCATGCAAGGAGTGGGTGGTATGGTGTGCAGATGCATGTCCGGATACCCGTGATGCCGACGAAAGAAACGTTTGTTAACCCAGTGTAGTCCGATTCCGGAGTCGATGCACTCTTTTTTTGATTGGATTGGGCATATATCTGTTTGATTCGGTTAACACAACCCAAGAGCTGGAGCGGTTTTGACAGGTGGTCATGACGGGTGGAAATCCGGTGGCGGATCCGTTATAGTGACCGGGATTTCGCGACAGGCGGAAACCACTTCGAGCAGAGTGCATCATGATCATACCCGAATCAGCCGCAGACCCACAATCCCGTAGCGAGCCGGTGGCGTTGGAGGAGTTCCGGAGCATCGTGGCTGCGGCAGAAGATGGGGATCCGGAGGCGCAGTTTTTTTTGGGGTTCACCTCGCAAGATGGCGGGGCTGTGCCGAAAGATGATCAGAAGGCGCTTTACTGGTGGAGTCTGGCCGCAGAGCAGGGCCATGGAGCAGCGCAATACAACCTCGGAATGTTGTATGAGCAGGGTCGGGGGGTGGAACAGGATGATGAGCAGGCTGCCCATTGGTATCGTCAGGCAGCCAATCAGGGGGTGGTGGAAGCGCAATTGAGCCTGGGCATGCTGTATGATGAAGGTCGTGGCGTGCCCATGGATGCCAAACAGGCCGCCTTTTGGTGGGGGCATGCTGCCGAGCAGGGGGATGCCAGGGCGCAGTTCAATTTGGGTTTGCTGTATGAACGGGGACGCGGTGTGCCCCTGGATGAGGAGCAGGCGGCTTACTGGTGGCGCAAGGCTGCCGAACATGGGGATGTCAGGGCGCAGTTCAATTTGGGGATCCTCTGCGAAGATGGGCGTGGCGTGCCCCAGGATGAGCCGTTGGCGGTTTATTGGTGGCGTCAGGCTGCCGAACGTGGAGATGTCAGGAGCTGTTTCAATCTGGGGGTGATGTACGAACAGGGGCGTGGCGGACTGGCTCCGGATCCGGGCGAGGCCGTGCGCTGGTGGTCGTATGCGGCAGAACGGGGGGAGTTCAAGGCTCAATATCACCTGGCGATCTGTCATGAACAGGGGCGCGGTGTGGCCCGGGATCTGGCGTCGGCCTTGACCTGGATGCAGGCCTCCGCAGCCCAAGGATATGCTTCTGCCCAGTTCAGTCTGGGCGTATGGTATGCCCAGGGTCAGGCCGGTCTGGCTGTGGATCTGTCGGAGGCAAAACGGTGGTATCGATTGGCGGCGGATCAGGGGGATGCCGGGGCGTGTTATAATTTGGGTTGTTTGGCTTTCAAGGGATCGGCGCAAACTCCGCCGGATGAAGCCCAGGCCGTGCAATGGTGGTTGCAGGCTGCCCAACAGGGGGATGCCAGGGCACAGTACAATCTCGGGGTGATGTATGAGAGCGGTCGGGGTGGATTGGAGCAGAATGATGCGCTGGCGGTGTTGTGGTGGAGCAAGGCCGCTGACAAAAAGGAGGCTGGTGCCTGTTTCAATCTGGGCGTGATGAGCGAATCCGGTCGCGGGGGGCTGCCCCTGGACGGGGTCCAGGCAGCCCATTGGTATCGGCTGGCCGGAGAGATGGACCATGTCGAGGCCCAGTTCAATCTGGGGATTCTCTATGAACGGGGCATTGCAGTGCCCCAGGATGACACCCTGGCCGCTTTCTGGTTTGCCAGGGCAGCGGAGTCGGGGTATGCCAAGGCCCAGTATAATCTGGGTCTGCTCTGTTTTTACGGACGCGGTGCAGCCAGGGATGAGACTCTGGCTGTGACCTGGTTCCGTCGGTCGGCCCTTCAGGGCCATGCCCGGGCGCAGTTCAATCTCGGGATTCTCTATGAGAGTGGTCGCGGAGGTCTGCCCAAGGACGATCATCAGGCGCTGCTCTGGTGGGTGCGGGCGGCCCAGCAGGGCCATGTCCATGCCCAGTTCAATCTGGGGATCATGTTCGAGAATGGTCGCGGGGTGCCTCGGGATTTCAAGCAGGCCATGTACTGGTATCGTCTGGCTGCCGAGCAGGGCAATGCCAAGGCCCAGCTCAATCTGGGCTTCATGTTTGCGGATGCGCGCGGCGTGCCCCGGGATGACTGGCAGGCGATTGCCTGGTTTTTCAATGCGGCGCGTCAAGGGGATTCCATTGCCCAATACAATCTGGGTGTGGCCTATGATACCTGGAACGATCTGGCCGAGGATGCCAAGTTGGCCGCCTATTGGTATCAAAAGGCCGCACGTCAGGGCCATGTCGGGGCGCAGTTCAATCTGGCCGTGAAATACTCCAGTGGCGATCATGTGCAAAAGGATCTGATTCAGTCGGTCTACTGGTTTCATCAGGCAGCCAATCAGGGGCATACCGGGGCGCAGTTCAATCTGGGGGTGTTGTATGCCGTAGGGCGTGGGGTGCCACAGGATCCGGAAGAGGCGATCCTCTGGTATCGCAAGGCGGCCCATCAGGGGGATCCCAATGCCCAGGCCAATCTGGGTTTCATGTATGCCCATGGCCAAGGGGTTCCCGAGGATTACCAGCAGGCTTTGATCTGGTATCGCCGCGCTGCCGAGCAGGCCCATCCGGGCGCACGACTCAATCTGGGGATCCTGTATGCCAATGGCACCGGGGTGTTGCAGGATTATGTCACGGCCTATGCCTGGCTGGAGTTGGCCGCACAACAGGGCAATGATGAGGCGATAGACATGCGGCGTTCCATTGCCAGAAACATGTCCGATGCCCAAATCAAAGAGGGGCAACAATTGGCCAGAGAGTGGCAGGAGCAGCGTCCAGGGTAATGGTGTCATCCTTCCACGACCTGGCGGCATGCCTCTGCCCTGGTCTCACCCCCTGGATCTGACGTATACTGTCCGCTGGTGCAGGGAGTTTTGAGGATTCTTGTTCTCTTCAGGGAGTCGAATATGAAAAAACAGACCATCGCAGATCTGGATGTCACCGGAAAACGGGTTTTCATTCGGGTGGATTTCAATGTTCCCATGGCCTCGGATGGCACGATTGGTTCGGATGCCAGGATTCGCAAATCTCTGCCAACCATTCGGCATGTGGTGGAGCGTGGCGGACGGGTGATTCTGGCCTCGCATCTGGGGCGTCCCAAGAATGGTGTCGGTCCATCCCTCAAGCCGGTGGCCGCACGGCTTACGGAGTTGTTGGGACAACCGGTATCCCTGGCCCCGGACTGTATGGGGCCGGAGGTCGAGGCCATGGTCGCCGCCTTGCCGCCGGGTGGTGTGATCCTGTTGGAGAATGTCCGTTTTCGTCCGGGGGAGGAGAAGAATGATCCGGTCATGGCCGAAGGGTTTGCCCGTTTGGCCGATTGCGTGGTGAATGATGCCTTTGGCACGGCCCATCGCGCCCATGCCTCCAACGTGGGTGTGGCGCAGAAGGTCACGCCCGCTGTGGCCGGGCTGTTGATGGCCGAGGAGCTGGATTTTTTCCATCGTGCCATGATCGCTCCGCAAAGACCGGTGGTGGCCCTGTTGGGTGGCTCCAAGGTTTCTACCAAGATGCAATTGATTGAGTCTTTGCTGGCAAAGATGGATGCCATATTGATTGGTGGAGCCATGGCCTTTACCTTTGTGGCGGCGCGTGGCGGTCAGGTGGGGGCATCGCTGGTGGAGCCGGAGATGCTGGAAGTGGCCCGTCAGGCCGAAGCCAGGGCCAAAGAGGCCCATGTGGAGTTGCTGCTGCCGGTGGATGCCGTGGTTTCGACCCGCAGCGACGGGAGTGGCGAAACGAAGGTGGTCCCGGTGGATCAGATCCCCGAGGGGTGGATGGGGTTGGATGTGGGACCGGAAACCGTGCGTCGGTTTGCCGAACGGCTTGCAGGGGCAGCCACTGTGGTTTGGAATGGTCCGGTGGGTGTGTTTGAGGTGTCGGCCTTTGCCGAAGGAACCCTGGCTCTGGCCCGGCATATTGCCAACAGTTCAGCGCTGTCGGTCACCGGAGGTGGAGATACCGAGGCGGCCATTGCCAAAGCCGGGGTGGCCGAGCAGATCTCCCATATTTCAACCGGAGGCGGGGCGTTTCTGGAATTGCTCGAAGGCCGGGAGTTGCCGGGTGTGGCCGTGTTGGCCGATGTCAGAGGATGATGCACGAGGCCATGTGATCGACTCCCCTTTTCCGGTTGGATTGACGGCCATCCTCATGGGGCGCAACGAGGAGCGTTATCTGCCGCTCAGTTTGCCCCCCTTGCAGCAGTTGGCGGATGAGATCGTGTTTGTCGATACCGGTTCCGAGGATCGTACCGTGGCGCTGGCCGAGGCGCATGGCTGCCGGGTGTTGCATTGCCTTTGGGATGACGATTTCTCCGCACCCAAGAATCTGGCGATCACCCAGGCCGGGTATCGCTGGATCCTGAATGTCGATTGCGATGAGGTGCTGGTGGTCGAAGAGGGGTTGCGGGAGCGCATTCTGGCCCTGTGTGGCACTTCAGCAGCCCCGGCCTGGATCGTCCGCATCGACAATCTCATGGCCGATGGCAGCAGCACCCCCAGTCAGGCCATGCGGCTGTTTCGCAACGATCCGCGCATCCGGTTCGTCAACCCGGTGCATGAAGGGATTGCCGATACGGTTTTTCGCGCCTGGCCGGATCAGCCCCCGGAAAAGATCGATCTGCGTCTGATCCATCACGGCTACAGCGCGGGCCTGAACAAGGAGAAGATCCGCCGCAATGTCGCCATTCTGCACAAGTGGGTGGCACGCGACCCGCACACCATCTATGGACGCTACAAGCTGGGCATGAATCTGCGCTTTCTGGGGCAGGAGCGCGCCGGAGCCGAGTATCTGGAGCAGGCATTGCGGTTGGCGGATCAGGATCCGGATCGGAGCAGCCTTACTTTTCTGGTCGAGCTGGTCAATACCTGTTACCGGATTTTCCAGGAGTCCGGAGCTGTCGAACAGGTCGAACAGCTCAAACGCATGGTTGGCACCTGGAATGCCACGGCACGCCAGCAAGGATCCAGACCGCCATGAACGTTGGACCTCGGGAAGTCATAACTCCGCGCCGCAAAATCCCCATGAAAATCCCGGAAGGGATGTCTTCGGTGGAGTTTTTTAACAGTTCGGCCAATCTGGAACATCTTGCAAAAGAAAATGGCTTGTTGATCAATGATGAAGGTTTTTTGATGTATCGCAAGCTGCTGGGACACAGCAGTGAGTTTGACACCTCGATCATGCTCGATACCTCGCGCAAGATCCTGGATCCGTTGGGACGACCGGTGCGTCGGGATCAATTGACCCGTCAGCAGAAGAATGTCTGGAGTCGCATGACACAGATCATTTTTGAATACATGTTGGAGTCCTATCCAGACCCGGATCAGGCGTTGATCTTGTGTGGCGAGGCCAGTCTCGATGCCACCTGGCCCTTGAACAAGCCTGGGGTGCCGAGTATTCGCATGATCCATAATCACTTTATTGTTTTTCCGGCCAGGACGCTGGATCAGGCCAGACTGGCGGATCCGGCAGATCCCAATCTGACCGACAGTGGACACAACAGTTTGTTCCTGCGTCATCTTTCCGATGTGTATCACCGCTTTCTGGAGGTGTTGGATCTGCGCATTCTGCGCCCTCTGGAGCAGGATGATGCCCGGCTTGCCTGGACCGGTTATCCCCAGGGGTTGCCGTGCTGGGAGGTGGCTGGAGGGTTTGAACGTCTGGGCGATCCGGCGTTCTGGGAGGAGTATGATCTGGTCCTGAAAGGTTTCCTGGATTTTTATCGGACCTTTTTTGCCCAGGTTTCGACCCGTGGTGCCGGAGTCCCGGAGGAGGTCTATTTCCCCCGGCAGGTGGAGAACATTTTACTGTTCAACAACCGTTTTGCGCAGGTGGCGCGCGAGGTGCGGGATCATGTCAAGGCCGATCCCCGCTTTGCCAATGACATCCGCTGGCGTCCGGCCTACAAGCAGATTCTCTACCGGGATGATCAGAACCGTCTGATCGTCACCATCAGTCAGAACTCGGTGGGCAATGCCATCACCGAGTTGTTGGGGATTGTGGTGCGGCGTGAAGAGGACGAAGCAGCGTATGACCGCATTGAGCCGCAACTGGTGGAACGGTTGCTTGAGGTGCGCAAACGGCTGATGGCAGCGGATCTTGGAGAGCCGATCCATGCCCCGGACTGGTCGGATGGCAGATATACCGGTCGTGGACGCTGCATTCAACGCCCGGAAGCCGGGGCATAGCCGGTCAACTCCACATATCCGACCCCTGTGATCTTTTGTCCGCGATGGGTGCCTGCCAGTGCGACCGCCCCTTCCCAATAGCGGATGGCGGCATTGGTCAGTTCCTGATTGGGTATGCGCGGGGTCACGGTCAACTCCAGGTCTGCCTCGGCCATGCGTATGCGCCATCCCGAGGGATAGCGGATGCCACTGACAGGACTCTCCCAATATCCCAGCTCTTGTTGTTGCCACATGGGGCGTTGCACAGGGATGGTGCGTCCTTCCGGGGAGACCAGGATCCCCTGACTGGCCGGATCGTCTTCTTGTCCATGGCGGCGCATGCGGTAGAACATCACTTCCCAGCCATCATCGAGTTGCAGGGCAAACCAATCCCAGCCGCTCTGGTCCGGTGCCAAAGCCGAGGTGCTCCACTCCCGATCCAGCCAGCTTGTGCCTTGCACCGGCCACTCCTGGGCACCGATGGTGACCGTACCGGTGGTGGCCAGTCGCGTGATCGAATAATAGTGTGAGGCTGCGCCACTTTGGGCGCTTTTGCGGCTGAGTCCGCGCTCTCCTTGCAGGATCAGCGGTTTTTGGGCCTGCAATGCCAATTGCAGTTGGATCGGGGTGTGGGCTGCGGTGATGGCGAGCTGAGGTTGGGTCGGGTTGTCACCCTTGAAGTTCAGCGACCAGTCCTCCAGCCAGACCCGGGTGGCATCGGCGCCGGCCAGATCCAGGGCCACTCGCGCCATTTTCTGGAAATGATAAAATTGACCGGTGTTCAGATCGCTTAATGCCAGATGTCCCAGATGGATCTCGCGGGCTGCCCAGGCCGATGGCCGGGGGAGCAGGGCGGGGGTCATGCCCAGGCGAAACAGGGTCAATTGATAGCCGAACCGTTCCGGACCGTGGGGATTGGCCAGATTGCCGGTCACATACCACCACTCCTGGCGATAGCTGCGGTGGGGGCCGTGATCCTGTGGGAATTGGAACGGATGGGGTGTGGTGGCCTGTGTGAACCCTTCGTTGGAGGGGGGGGCCAATACGGAGGTGATGTTCAGGCCGGATCGCTCCGGTGTGGAACGGGGTGTGAGCTGAACCGCTACAAGGAGCAAAAGTAAGACCAACAGGAAGAGTCGCATGGATCCCTGAGCGTCCCGGATGGAAACGATCCAGCTTCAAGTTTATCGGATGATCGGTCGTGATGCAATGTAAACATCTCGACCGGATGGGCTGTTCGCATTATCATGACACTCTATGAAGATTTGTCTGGATCCTTACGGGAGCAACCCTTTTGGTCGATCACCCATCCAAGACCTGTTGGCACTGCCTGGTGGCGGCCACGCTGAAAGAGGTGCTGGAACCCGTCGGCATTGAGGTGCGTACGGAGGTGCCGGTCATGGAGCTGTTGCCCAAGGCGGACATCATTCTGCTTCAGCGTCAGCCGGGTGGTCGGACCAGGGAGCAGCGTCTGCTCATGGCCGATGGGCTGTGGGATTTGGATGTGGAGCAGATCCTGATGGAGATCAAGATCACCCAAGGTCTGAATGAGCAGGCATTGTGTCAGGCATCCCGTTATGATGATGCTTACCTGATCAGTGCCCGGTTGAAAAGAAGGCAGTTGCGGAGTGTGATCCTCAGTGCGACCACCCCTCGGGCAGCCTTTCTGGAACGTTTTGCCTTTCAGCCGGTCCGTGCCCGGGGGGTCTACGAGAGCAAACCGACGTGGGGTGGTATGATCCGTTTGATTTTTTTGAATGAATTGGCGGATGCCCCCCGGAATGCCTCATTGAAATGTTTTGCTTCCCGTGCAGAAGAGCGCAAAAAGGCGTTCACAACCATGGACCAGACCGGTCTGGTCCGTTTATCCCAACCGCTCAACTATCTGATGCATGGACTCAGGAGAAAATTGATGCGTAATTCATTGAGCCATCTGGATGATGCCGGTCTGACTCCCGATTCGGTCATGCTGTTCGGACGCCGGGCACTCGAAGCAACCATTGATATGATGTCCGAAGAGGAGTTGTTGGCCTTGCCGAAAGTGGAACAGATCCTGATGCAGAAGCATCAGGATGGGCGTATGGAAGGGTTCCGAATGGGTCGCCAGGAGGGGCGCCAGGAGGGATGTCAGGAGGGTGCGGTATGGATTCTGACCCGTTTGCTGCAACACCGTTTTGGCCCTCTTCCCGAGTGGGCGCAGAATAAAATTCTTGCAGCCAGCGCGGCCTCTTTGGAGGCATGGAGTTTGAGAGTGGCAGAAGCCGGGTCGCTGGCTGAGGTGTTTGCAGAATAATGCAGAGGGTCGGTATTTGTCTGGATCCTTACGGGAGCAACCCTTTTGGTCGATCACCCATCCAAGACCTGTTGGCACTGCCTGGTGGCGGCCACGCTGAAAGAGGTGCTGGAACCCGTCGGCATTGAGGTGCGT
>JAANAU010000018.1 GCA_011089965.1 Magnetococcales bacterium | reverse complement strand
GTCGCCACGAGACGCAACGCGATCCGCGTCGTCCCGTCCGCCAGAACCGACCCGGCCCCGGCAGTCAACGTCAAACCACTCACCCGCGTGGCATCCACCTGATTCTTTGCCTCGCGCAGCAAACCGGTCACTGCACCCGATGACACTGGTATCGTACCTGCCGGCAAAGCATTGGCCTGAATCAGGGTGGTGACCACTCCGGCAATCGTAGTCTGGAACTGCTCCGCAGGCAGCGTTGCCAGATTGACATTCTGCCCGGTCAATGCCGTGCGCACCGCCGCACTGATCACCATCTCGGTTCCATTGCCGGAACGGTTGATCGTACTCAGAAAACGCTGCATATTGATCACTTTGGTCTCGGCATCCCGCTCCGCCGGATTGACCAGATCATGCAGGCTGATCCAATAGTGATCCAACGCCTCACCAGGCGTCACGGTGCCCAGCACCACCCCACCCACCGAAAAGGTCACCGGACTGATCCGATTGCCAGAAGCCAAAAATTGGAACCGGCCCTCGCCATCACTCTCCCCTTCCCGTACCACGCCATCCAACACGGCCCGATAATGAACCCCTTCCAGCCGGTATCCCTGGAAAAATCCAGTATAGGTGGTCGTCTCAACCACTGGACCAGAACCCACAAAAGTCACACTCCGCGTCTCTACACGACCGCCCAGCTCTGCGGTGACCGTAGCCGTAGCGGCCACACAACGTGGTGTCAAGAACAGATAGACCATTCCTTGCCAGTCGGTCATTTTGTCCACGGTACTGGTGATCGCCGTGCCATCCGTACACAGATTGGTTTCGCTCCCCAATGTCCCGGCAGTCGTGGCGAAACGGACCAGACCTCCAACCAGATGACTCCCGGAAAGAGTTGTGGCATGCACCCGCACCAGAACACGGGTCTCACCATCTGCCCGTACCGATTCTGCGCCAACCGTCAACTCCACAGTGCCAACACGACCCGCATCCACCTCTCCCTTGACCGCGCGCAACGCTTCGATCACCTCACTTGCGGCCACCAGCACGGTATCGGCAGGCAACAAACCAGCACGAATCACGGTATCCACAATCCGGGTCGCCCGTCCCTCAAAATGGGCCACCGGCATCTCATGCAACGCCACAGTTTCCCCAGCCAGGGCCGTACGCACCTCAGGCAGAATCGTGATCGTGGTTCCACTCCCCGTTAAAGTCCGCCATGCCTGTTGCACCAGAGCCACCAGCGTATCGGTTCTGGCCCCATCCAACGTTGCCAACAGGCGCGCCACATGCGTAATCCGGGTGACGGCATCCGTATCTGCCGGATTCACCAGATCATGCAGACTCATGCGATACACACCGGCATCGCTGGCCGTGGCCATCGGTGTCGCCACACCCAGCACCACACCTCCAACAGAAAAGGTCACAGGACTGACCGAATTTCCACTCACCAGATAACGAAAACGTCCTTCTGCATCGGTCTCCCCTTCTTGCACCTGGTCATGCCATACGCTCCGATAATGGAGTCCTGCCAGCTTGATGCCATGAAACACTCCTTCCCGCACGGTCGCCGGATCGGTCACAACCGGAGACGTAATCGGCACACTCCCGGTGATGCCCGCATATTCACGCAGGCTCAAATGGGCCTCACCCGTGGTCGAGGGGGCAACCAGGGTGAAGGTGGCCTGACCGGCCACCGTGGTGCGTGTGGTCTCACGGATGGTGCCCAGATCGGTCAGCAACGTGACCGGTGTCTCATCCTGAACCGGATTGTTGTTGGCATCGCGCAGCGTCACCGTGACCCGGGCCGTGGCCTGACCATCGGCAGGCAGCGAAACCGGCATGACGGCTATTGCCGAGTTGACCGCTGCGGTGACATTCGGCATGAAACGCACCGTGGTCGAGACAATCCGGCCACCCAACGAGGCGGTCACGCGCGCCGTTTCCGCCTGACAGCGCGGAGTCAACATCACAACCGCTGCCCCGCTGACATCGGTAAACCGATCCAAACTCTGCTCAACCGTCGTATTGGCATCACACAGATTGCTTTCGTTGCCCAGCGTCCCGGCAGAGGTGACAAAATGGACCCAACCACCGCTCAAGGGACGATTGCTCAACGAGGTCGCCACGAGACGCAACGCGATCCGCGTCGTCCCGTCCGCCAGAACCGACCCGGCCCCGGCAGTCAACGTCAAACCACTCACCCGCGTGGCATCCACCTGATTCTTTGCCTCGCGCAGCCCAACCGTCACCCCACGCGCTGGCACCAACACCGACCCGACAGGCAATACCCCGGTGTTGACCAGGTTGGCAATCTGGCTGGAGGCCCAGCCATCA
The DNA here is from genome assembly GCA_011089965.1 of Magnetococcales bacterium. Lineage (GTDB taxonomy): Bacteria > Pseudomonadota > Magnetococcia > Magnetococcales > Magnetaquicoccaceae > Magnetaquiglobus. Next base: position 64,278 of record JAANAU010000018.1, on the reverse strand, counting down.
AACTGCTCCACCGCCAAATCACGCAGATTTTGATTCACTCCGGCCAAGGCAGTACGAATGGCAGAGTTGATCAGAATGGTATCGACACTGCCCGAGCTGTTCAGAGAACTCAGAAAACGCTGCACATTGACCACTTTTCCTTCAGAATCCAATGCGCTCTGGCTCACCAGATCATGTACCGTGATCCGGTAATGATTCAACGCCTCTGCCGGGGTGATGGTGCCCAACACCACCCCACCCACAGAAAAAACCACCGGACTGATGGTCTGACCACTGGCCAGGAACACGAAACGCCCCTCGGCATCGGTCTCCCCCTCACGGATCACCCCGTTCAACTCGGCCCGGTAGTGGATCCCCTGTGGCAGAAAGCCGGACCAGTATCCGGAATATTCGACAGGAACCGCCGTGGCACCCGTGCCCGTAAACTCCACGGTGCGCGTCACCACCCGCCCGCCCAGAGAAGCGGTGATCGTGGCCGTGGCAGCCTGACACCGGGGGGTCAGGAAGAGATGGATCTGACCCGCAGCATCGGTCAACCGGTCCACAGCCGTTGTCGGGATGGTATTGGCTGCACACGGATCGGCTTCAGCACCCAAGGTGCCTGCCGTGGTCTCCACATGCACCAGCCCACCCGCCAGATCCGCTTCCGCAGGCGTTGTGGCATGCACCCTCACCAACAACCGGGTGCGGCCATCTGCCAACACCGAATCCGCTCCCACGGTCAACTCCAGGGCACCGATCCTCTGGCCATCCACCGCCTGTTTCACTGCGCGCAACCGCTCCACCACGCTGCTGGCTGGCACCACGGCACTGCCCTCCGGCAACTGACCCGCTGCGATCAACACGTTCACCAAAGCCGTGACGCGCTCTTCAAACCGGGAGAGCGGCAGCTCATGCAGCCGCACGCTCTCGTTGGCCAACGCAGCACGCACGCCTGATGTGATCGTTATGGTCGTCTGGCTGCTGGTGAGGGTGCGCCACACCCGTTGTACGGTTTCCAGAATCCCGGTGTCGCTCTCCGTATGGATACTCTGCAAAAAGCGCAACAGGTTGATTGCCTTGCCTTCCGCATCCACATCCGAAGGATTGATCAGGTCATGCAATGAAATCCTTTGCACCCCGGTCACACCCACCGTCGGGGTCCATTGCCCCAACACCACGCCACCCACCGAAAAAAGTACCGGACTGACCACCTCACCCCGGGCAATATAGCGGAACCTACCCTCGCTGTCGGTCTCCCCCTCGCGCACCTCCCCATCCAGTTCGGCCCGGTAGTGAATCCCAACCAGGCCCAAATCGTGAAACACCCCTTCACGGCTGGTGGCGGAATCGTTCAGGATCGGTACAGACGCTGTCACCGTGGGTTGCTCACCCAGACTCAAATGGGCCACACCCTCGGTATTGGGTGCCACCAAGGTAAAAGTGGCGATCCCGGAGGTGGTTTCATCCGACGAAAAAATCACCCGACCTGCATCTGTCAACAACGTCACCGGCGTCTTATCCGCCACCGGATTGTTGTGCGCATCCCGCAAAAACACCGTGACCGTGGCCCTGGAGTTCCCATCTGCGGGTAATGTCGTCGGTACAACCTGGATGGAAGAGTTGGCCGCATGCGTCACACCGGGTAAAAAACGAACCCGGGTGGTCACGATCCTTCCGCCCAGGGAGGCCGATACCGTGGCCGTCGCCGCCTGACAGCGCGGGGTCAGCGTGACGGTTGCCACCCCGCTGCTGTCGGTGAATCGCTCGACACTCGACGTTACCTGCGTCCCGACTGTACAAAGGTTGGTCTCACTCCCCAGCGTACCTACAGAGGTGGTGAAACGGACCAATCCGCCGCTCAAAAAACCATTCTCAGACGCCCCGCTGGCACGCACCTGAATCATCACCCGCGTCGTTCCATCGGCCTGCACCGATTCTGCCCCGGAGGTGATGGTCAAGGTTCCAAAGCGGATGGCATCAACCCGGGTCTTGGCATCCTGCAAAACCTGGGTCACGGCACTGGCAGACAACAGTGCGGTTCCTGCCGGCAGAGCCTGGGCCTGAATCAGGGTGGTGATCAGGTTGGCAGCCACCCCCTGGAATTCACCAACACTCTGCCCGGCCAGATGGAGGTTCTGATCGGCCAATGCCGTGCGCTCCGCAGCCGAAATGCGAATCACCGTGCCAGTATTGGCTGCCGTATTGATCGAACCCAGAAACCGTTGAATATTGACTGCACGACTCTCTGCCTGGCCATCCGTAGGGGTGACCAGATCGTGCACGGTGACCGGATAGTTGTCCATGGCCACACGCGGAGTCATGGTTCCCACCACCACGCCACCGACCGAAAAAACAACCGGACTGAACGACTCCCCATCGGACAGAAACTCAAAACGTCCCTCGCCATCGGTCTCCCCTTCCCGGATCACCCCGTTGAGAGTCGCCCGATAATGAACACCCACCAGGGTATATCCCTGAAATACGCCGGTATGGGTCACGGTCCGCAATAGCTGCGAGGCCACAAAATCGATGGTGGAACGGGCCAGCATGCCGCCCAGCGTGGCCGTCACGGTTGCGGTTCCAACCTGGCAACGGGGGGTCAACATCACCACCACCTGACCGCTGGCATCGGTCAGACGCTCCAGTGTCGAGGTCACGGCTGTTGCCGGATCACACAGATTGCTTTCACTCCCCAAAGTTCCGGCTGTGGTCTCCAGACGCACCAACCCGCCCGCCAACGCCGAACCATCCGCACGGGCCGCCCGCACCCGCATCATCACCCGGGTCTGACCATCGGCCTGCACCTCGTCTGATCCGGCCTGAATGGTCAGCGTGGCAATGCGCGCCGCATCGACCTGATTCTTGGTCTCCTGCATGTGGGCGGCAACTGCCGCACTGCTCAACAGCGTGGTTCCGGAGGGCACGGCACTGGCATTGACCAGGGTCTGGACCAACTGTTGCGCCCGCGCATCAAATTCATGCGGAGCCACTTCATGGAGTTTGAGCGTCTCCTGGGCCAGAGCGGCGCGGCTGGCGGCATTCACCTGGATCACATCGTTGACGGTCGATGTGTTCACGGTACTGATAAAACGTTGCAGATTGGTCACCTTGGTGCCGACTTCCGGATCTGCCGGGCTGACCAGATCATGCACGCTCATGCTGTAAGAACCGCTGGTCACCCCGGTTGGGGTCACGGTTCCCAACTCCACACCACCCACGGAAAAGGTGACCGGACTGAACGTGCTGCCACTGTGCAGATATTCAAACCGTCCCCGGGTATCGGTTTCACCCTCCCGGACCTCGCCATTGAGTTCCGCCCGATAATGGACCCCAACCACGGTCGATCCCTGGAATACCCCTTGCAACGTGGTGGAGGGGGTGGTGACGGCAGAAGTTCTGCTGCCACCCGAACCACTGCCACCGCCTCCACAGGCGGTCAACAGCATGCCGAGTACCACCACGCCGATCCCTTTCAACCCCCATCTCATCGCTTGCCACCTCGCCTTCGCTACGGACCGCAACCTGAAATACCGCTTCCACGAGGCAATATGCAATTTTCAGACCATTAATTAATCAAGTTTTCCGCACCCCAGACCCAGCGGATGCATTTTACCGGTGGCATCGCGACCGGTTTGATGTCATATTGACCCAACTCCAAACGAGGCGGGTCCAATCCTCATGTCACCTGCCCCTTTGGCACGTCCCTTATCCATAACCATGCAACATGAGAACCAGAATACCATGGCCAATGTCATCATCTTGGGTGCCCAGTGGGGCGACGAAGGCAAAGGAAAAATCGTTGATCTGCTCACCGATCAGGCGGATGCGGTGGTCCGCTTCCAGGGCGGTCACAATGCCGGGCATACCCTGGTGGTGGACGGCAAAAAATATGTACTGCACCTGATTCCATCAGGAATCTTGCGTGGCAAAACCTGCATGATCGGCAATGGCGTGGTGCTCGATCCCGCCGCACTCATCCAGGAGATCGAAGAACTGACCCGCCTGGGCGTCACCATCACAAGCGGCGGCTTCAAAATCTCCTCCCTGACCCAACTCATCATGCCCTATCACAAAGAACTCGATATTGCCCGCGAAAAACGTAAAGGCAAAGGCAAAATCGGCACCACCGGACGCGGCATCGGACCCACCTACGAAGACAAAATGGCCCGACGGGGCATCCGCCTGGGTGATCTCTACAACCGCCAGATCTTTGAAGCCAAATTGCAGGATAATCTCGCCTACCACAACTTTGTCCTGGAAAACTTCCATAACGCCGCCACCTTCACCCTGGAAGCGATCCGCGACGACTACCTGCGCATGGCCGATCAACTGGCCCCGTATGTGGACGATGTCAGCACCCTGCTGGCCGATACCATGGATGCCGGACAATCGGTGCTCTTCGAGGGGGCACAAGGGACCATGCTCGATGTGGATCACGGCACCTATCCCTTTGTGACCTCCTCCTCGACCGTGGCAGGCGGTGCCTGCTCAGGCAGCGGCGTGGGACCAACCCGCATCGATTACGTCCTCGGCGTGGCCAAAGCCTATACCACCCGCGTGGGTGGTGGCCCGTTCCCCACCGAACTCCACGATGCAGTCGGCGAACATCTGTTCCAGGTGGGTCGCGAATTGGGGGCCAGTACAGGCCGGGCACGACGCTGTGGCTGGTTCGATGCCGTGGTGGTACGTCATGCCGCCCGCATCAACGGGCTGTCCGGTCTGGCCATCACCAAACTCGATGTGCTCGATACCCTGCCCACCCTCAAAATCTGTGTGGCCTATCAACGCAACGGACGCCGCCTGGAGAACATGCCCTCGGATCCCGCCATCCTGGAAGTGTGCGAACCGATCTACGAAGAGATGCCAGGCTGGTCCGAATCCACCCTCGGTCTCTCCCGCATCGAAGAGTTGCCCAAAGCTGCCCGTGACTATATCCAACGTCTCGAAAGCCTGACCGGCATCCCGGCAGCCATCCTTTCCACAGGTCCGGATCGGGTCCAAACCATGATCCTCGACAACCCGTTCTCACACCAGCGCACCCGTTGAACCATCTCGGCATCCGGGACCAATCGTTCCCGGATGCCAAATTCAACCATTGCCAGACAAATTGCAGTGCAAACCCCTCAATTGGTCCCCTCGCGCACCTTCAGGAAACGCACCCCGGACCACTCCTTGATGGCATCGTCCAACCGCCAGCGATTGCGCGCCAAAAACACCGGAGAACCATCATAATCCTCGGCCATCTCAGCCTGGGCCGCATCCACGAACCGCTTCAACAACCGGGGATCATCCGACTCCAACCAGCGGGCCGTGATATACCCCGCATCCTCAAAACGGACCGGAACATCGTATTCGGTGCGGATCCGGTCTGCCAACACCTCGAACTGCAAGGCCCCCAACACCCCGACAATCCATTGCGAACCCAACAAGGTCTTGAAGGCCCGCGCCGCCCCCTCCTCGCCCAACTGGCGCAAGGCATTCTCCAGATGCTTGACCCGCATTGGATCCTCTGGACGCACGCGCCGCAACAACTCCGGAGCAAAACTCGGCACCCCGGTATATTTCAAAGGTTCCCCTTCGGTCAACGTATCTCCGATACGCAATACCCCATGGTTGGGAATCCCGATCACATCCCCGGCATACGCCTCTTCAGCCAGATCCCGTTCCCGCGCCAGGAACAACAGAGGGTTGTGAATCGCCAGAATCTTGCCGTTGACCGCATGCTTAAGTTTCATGCCGCGCCGGAACCGACCGGAAACCAACCGCAGAAAGGCGATCCGATCCCGATGATTGGGGTCCATGTTCGCCTGGATCTTGAAAACAAAACCCGACACCTTCTCCTCTTCCGGATCCACCAGTCGCTGTTCCGCCAACTGCGGTCGCGGCGGCGGGGCCAGATCAACCATGGCCTGCAACAACTCCTTGACCCCAAAATCATACATGGCACTGCCAAAAAATACCGGAGTCAAATGCCCTTCACGATAAGATTTGGGATCAAACGGAGCACACAAACCCTGCACCATCTCGATCTCTTCACGCGCCTGAGCCAACAGCCGGGCTGGCAGCCAACCATCCAACCGCGCATCGTCAATCCCGGTACAGGTTTCCGAGGTATTGTCCGCTCCGGCCCGTACCCGCTCCATGAAGATCATGCGTTCATTGAACAAATCATAACAACCCTGAAACTCCCCTCCCATTCCCACCGGCCAGTTGGCCGGAACCACCTCCAGGGCCAACTGCTCGGCAATCTGATCCATCAAACTGAACGTATCCAGGGCATCCCGATCCATCTTGTTGACAAAGGTGATGATCGGCACATCCCTCAACCGGCACACCTCGAACAGCTTCAGGGTTTGCGACTCGATCCCCTTGGCCGCATCCAACACCATCACCGCCGAATCCACTGCCGTCAGGGTGCGAAAGGTATCCTCGGAGAAATCGGCATGACCCGGTGTATCCAATAAATTGAGCACATGCCCATCATACTCAAAGGTCATCACCGAAGCCGTAACCGAGATGCCGCGCTCCCGTTCCACCTTCATCCAGTCGGAACGGGCACGACGCTGCTCTCCGCGCGCGCGCACCCGCCCTGCCTCCTGAATGGCACCGCCGAACAACAACAGCTTTTCCGTCAGAGTGGTCTTGCCCGCATCGGGATGAGAAATGATCGCGAACGTCCGCCGACGCCGCACCTCCTGCTCCATGGAACCCATACAACCTCACACAAGTCCTGAACCCATCATCACATGAACACCGACAATCATGGCCGGTCAGCCCTCACCCAATTCATCAATCCCCCAACCTCACTGCGGGTCAGATAGCGCCACGCCCCGGACGGCAGATCCCCCAGATCAATACCGCCATACGAGACGCGGATCAAACGGGCCACATCCATCTCCAGCGCGGCAAAAATGCGCCGGATGATGCGGTTGCGCCCCTCCTTCAAGGTGAGATTGAGCCAACTGTTGGCCCCGACCACCCGTTCCAGCTCAACCTGCAAAGGCCCGGTCGGACCATCTTCCAACACCACTCCGGCCCGCAATTTGGCCAACAACGTCTCACTGATCCGGCCATGCACCCGCACCCGGTAGATCCGGGGCACCTCGTGGCGGGGATGGGTCAGACGATTGGCCAGATCCCCATCGCTGGTAAAAAGCAGCAACCCTTCCGAGTTGTAATCCAAACGCCCCACACTGACCAGTCTGGCTCCCGCCCCCTCGACCAATGGAAAGACCGAAGGCCGCCCCTCCGGATCCCGACGGGAACAGATCACCCCAACCGGCTTGTGCAAGGCCACCACAACCCGCAGATTCCCTTTTCTCAAGGCAACCGGCTGGCCATCCACCGTGACCACAGCCTCGGGTCCGATCTGCACCCCCTGCCGGGTCACCACTTCACCGTTGACCGCCACCCGACCCGCCTCGATCCACCGTTCCCCCTCGCGACGGGAACAGATTCCGGCCTCCGACAACCATTTTTGCAACCGCATGACGGTCATGGACGGCCCTGCTCGCGGATGGGGAAACGGGAACCCTGCAACGGCACGCCCAATGCGGTCAACACCTTCTGCATCATGCGCTCGGCCCGCTCCATGGCCTGATCCGCACCGCGCGCCAAAATCCCCTCCAGCTCTTTTGGATCAGAACGCAGCTCCTGAAAACGTCTCCGGACCGGATCCAGCAACGCCACCACCGCCTCGCCGGTTTCGACTTTGAGACGGCCATATTGATGGTGAGAAAAATGGGCCAGGGCCTCCTCCATGGTGGCTCCGCGTGCTGCCCGCCAGATGTTGAGCAGATTGACCACCCCCGGCTGCTGCTCCTCGTCATCCCGGATCACACCCAAACTGTCGGTGACCGCCTTTTTGAACTTTTTCATGATGGCATCAGGTTCATCCAGGATCATCACCTTGGCCAGATCCGATTCGGCGGTCTTGGACATCTTTTTGGTCGGTTCTTGCAGATCCTTGATCCGCGCTGCTCCCCCACCGGTCACCAACGGCTCCGGCACCACAAACACCGTTCCATGCAAACCATTGAAACGCACCGCCACATCGCGGGTCAACTCCAGATGCTGTTTCTGGTCTTCTCCGACCGGCACCTTATGCGTGCCATACAGCAAGATATCCGCCGCCATCAACACGGGATAGGTGAACAGCCCGGCATTGACATTATGGGCATGGCTGCGGGATTTATCCTTGAACTGGGTCATGCGGTCCAGCTCTCCCATCATGGTGAAGGTGGAGAGCAGCCAGGCCAGCTCGGCATGAGCCGGGACATGGCTTTGCACAAAAATGACGCTCTGTTCCGGATCAATGCCACTGGCCAGAAACAGCGCCGCCAGATCCAGAATCCTCTCCCGGAACTGGACCGGATCCTGACGCACGGTCAGGGCATGCAGATCCACCACGCAAAAAATGCAGTCATGATCGGCCTGCATGGCCGTCCATTGACGCAGGGCACCGAGGTAGTTTCCAAGGGTCAGGTGTCCGGTGGGTTGAGCACCGCTAAAAACGATGGGTCGATTCATGATGGTCTGCATTCATCCCAGGTTGATCGGTTCAATTAAGTCCTGCCATGCGCAAATAGAAGTGGTTCAAACCCGTCATGGCTGGAACCAGAAGATGGCTCATGGCCCCCGAAAAGGCCAATATCAGAACAATCGGCATGCCGAACCGCTCGATCCCCTCCAGATAGCCGTTCCAGGGGTGGGGCAGCACGGCCCCGAGCATACGTCCACCGTCCAACGGCGGAATCGGCAACAGATTGAACACGGCCAACAGAACATTCATCTGTATTGCAGCCACCAGCATGTTGGCGATGGGGATCATGAAATAGTCCGGCAAATAGGTGACCAGTCGAAACGACACGGCACACAACAATGCCAACAACAGATTCATCAACGGACCTGCTGCCGAAACCCAGAACATGCTGACCCGGAATGAACGACCCGACTGCACGAAATAACGCGGATCAATCGGCACCGGCTTGGCCCCTCCAAAGACAAACGGATTGCCGGTGGTCAACAACGACACCATCAGCATCACACCCGGAATGATGATGGTCCAGGCCAGATCAATATGAGGGATGGGATTGAGTGTCAAGCGTCCATACAGTTTGGGGGTGGGGTCACCAAACCAGGTGGCCATGCGCCCATGCGCCCATTCATGCAAGGTAATGGCGAACAGGATGCCCGGCGCCCAAATGATGATGCTTTGCACAATCGCGTTCACAACTTGACTCCACCATTAATCGTGGCGCAACAACTCCACAGGATCGACACGCGCCGCCCGCCAGGCCGGGTACAAGGTGGCCAGCAATGTAATCGCCAGGCTGGTTCCAGTCACCCACAACACATCCGAGGTCACCACCTTGGCCGGCAGCCGATCAATGAAATAGACCTCACCCGAGATCAGTTGCACCCCGAAACTCTGCTCGATCCACTGGACCAAAGCCTCCAGATTCCAGGAGAGCAGCAGCCCGAACACTGTTCCGATTCCGGTCCCCACCACGCCGATCACCCCGCCATTGGCCACAAAAATCTGCATGATCCCGGACGAACGGGCACCCATGGTCTTGAGAATGGCAATCTCCTTGCCCTTTTCCATGACCACCATGATCAGGCTGGAGATGATATTGAAAGCGGCCACCAGCACCACCAGCAGCAGGATGACGAACAGAACCGTTTTCTGAACCTGCAACACCTTGAAAAAGTTGCGGTTCATCTCCATCCAATCCTGGATCCAGATCCCTTTGCCCAGACGTTTACGCACGGCCTCGGCCACCATGGGGGCCGCTTCTGCCGTGGTCGTGCGCAGTTCAATGCCGGTGATGGCCTCGGACATCTCCAGCAGGCGCTGGGCATCCTGAAGCCGGATATAGGCCATGGCATTGTCGTACTCATACATCCCGGAGTCAAAGATTCCGACGATACGAAACGGTTGCATGCGCGGTTGTGCTTTCAAGGAGTCTGCTGCACCCACGGCCACGGTCAGGGTCACGGTGTCGTTCAACTCTGCGTGCAACCGCTCAGCCAGTCGTCTGCCAGGAATGATGCCAAATTCAGGCATCTCTTCCAGCTTCCCCTGCACCAGATTGGCCGCCAGACTGGAGACCGCCCCTTCCAGCCCGGGATCCATGCCGCGCACCATCAATCCCGCCGAAACCCCCTGCCGCGCCACCATGCCCTGTACGGCAATGTAAGGAGCTGCGGCCATCACCCCCGGCACCCCGGTCACCTGATCCAATGTCTGACGATAGTGCCCCATATTGCCAACCGTGGAACGAATCGTCACATGGCTGGTCACCCCCAGAATCTGCCGCTGCAACTCATCACGAAACCCGGTCATGACCGCCAACACCGTGATCAAGGCCGCCACCCCCAGCACCACGCCGCTCATGGAGAGCAAGGTGATGACATTGATGAACCGCTCGGAACGTTTGGCACGCAGATAGCGCAGACCCACAAACCATTCGTATCGCTTCATGCCCTCTCCCCGACAATGGTCGGCTCCTCGGTCAAGACCCCTTCCACCAGGTGCAGACGGCGATCCAGATCCACGGCCAACTCCGGGTTGTGGGTGACCATCAGGCAGGCCAATCCCCGCTTGGCGTTCAGACGGCGCAGCAAGGCAAACACTTCCAAGGCGGTTTTGCGATCCAGGTTGCCGGTGGGTTCATCGGCCAGCAACAAGGCTGGTCCGGTCACCAAGGCACGTGCTATGGCCACGCGCTGTTGTTCCCCGCCGGAAAGCTGTCCGGGTCGATGATGCAGCCGATGGGCCAGCCCCACCTCTTCCAACAAGCGTGTCGCAGCTTCGGTGGCCCGTTGCGCCGATTGGCGGCCAATCAAAAGCGGCATCATGACATTTTCCAGCGCAGAGAACTCCGGCAGCAACCGATGGGACTGATAGACAAAGCCGATGTGCCGGTTGCGAAACTCTGCTGCCCGTTCTGCCGAAAGCGCATACAAATCCGCACCATCCATATAAATGGTCCCGGCACTGGGACGGTCCAGTCCGCCCATGATCTGCAACAGGGTACTCTTGCCCGATCCGGAGACCCCGAGCAATGCCGCCATTTCGCCACGATGCAGGGTGAATTCCACCCCCTTGAGCACCTCCAGCCGTTGCGACCCGGGGCCAAAGTATTTGCAAATCCCACGCGCCTCCAACAAGGGGGTCGCATCACTCATAGCGCAACGCCTCCACCGGATCCACCTGGGATGCCCGCCAGGCCGGATAAAGCGTGGAGAGCAGCGTGATCGTCAGACTCATGCCGGTCACCCACACCACGTCCCCGGTCAACACCGTAGCCGGGACATGATCAATAAAAAAGGCATCCCCTGAAATCAATTGGATACCAAACAACCGTTCCAGCGCCCGCAGACCCCGATCCAGATTCCAGGAGAGGGTCAATCCCAACAGCGTACCCAAGGTGGTGCCCACCACACCGATCACCCCGCCATTGATCATGAAAATCTGCATGATCCCGGCAGAGCTGGCCCCCATGGTCTTGAGAATGGCGATCTCCTTGCCTTTTTCCATGACCACCATGATCAGGCTGGAGACGATGTTGAAAGCCGCCACCAACACGACCAACAACAAGATCACGAACATGACCACCTTTTCCATTTGCAAGGCACGAAAGAAGCTGCGATTCATCTCCATCCAGTCCTGGATCGCATAGCGGTCGCCAAGCTGAGAACGGAGCGCCTTGCCCACGCTCAGGGCCAGTTCCGGATTGGCGGTCAGGACCGCGACACCGCTGATCTGGTCGTCCATGCGCAGCAGTCGTTGGGCATCCTCCAGACGGATATAGACCAGACCCTGATCGTATTCATACATGCCCGCATCAAAAATGCCCACCACCTTGAACCGTTTCATGCGGGGCAAGGCACCGACCGCTGTCACCGAAACCGAGGCCACGGTGACCGTCACCGGATCCCCCAACTCCACATAGAGGTTGCGCGCGAGCCGTTTGCCAAGAATGATCCCGAACTCCGACAAGTCGGACAGTTTCCCCTGTTTGATATTGATGGCCAGGTTGGAGATCCTGGCCTCCTGTTCGGGATCGATGCCGCGCAACACCACACCGGCAGAACGATTTTGCAGCGAAACCATGCCCTGAGCCGTCACAAATGGGGCTGCTGCCGTCACCCCCGGCTCCTTGAGGGTGGTGGCCATGACCCTGGTCGGTTCGGCCAGGTGGCCCTCGGCAGCGCGAATGGTCACATGGCTGGTCACACCCAGGATATGACGTTGCAACTCCTCGCGAAAACCGGTCATGACCGCCAACACGGTAATCAGGGCTGCCACCCCCAGCGACACTCCGCCCGTTGACAGAAAGGTGATGACGCTGATGAAAAATTCCGAACGCTTGGCCCGCAGGTAGCGCAGACCAATCCGCCACTCATAGCGGTCAGCAAAGCGGATCATGAACGCAGAACCGGAAACAGGATCACATCGCGAATCGCCGCCGCATCGGTCAACAGCATGGTCAACCGGTCGATACCGATCCCTTCACCGGCTGTTGGCGGCATGCCATACTCCAATGCCTGGATATAATCGGCATCAAAGTGCATGGCCTCCTGATCGCCACGCTCTTTGGCCGCCACCTGCATGAGGAACCGCTCGGCCTGATCCACCGGATCGTTCAGCTCGGAAAAGGCATTGGCAATCTCCCAGCCACCGATAAACAGTTCAAATCGCTCGGCAATTTCCGGGTTGCGGTCCGAACGCCGGGACAAGGGCGAAACCGATACCGGATAATCGACGATAAAGGTGGGATGAATCAGTTGCGCTTCGACCCTGGCCTCGAACAGCTCCAGTTGCAACTTCCCCACATCCCATCCCGGTTCGGTTTTGAGATGCAGGTCGGCAGCCCATGCTTCCAGATAACTGCGCTCGTGGATGCGCTCCGACTCTGCCCCGGCATGCCGGACCAACGCCTCACCCGGAGTCAGACGGGGCCAGGGCGGGGTGAAATCGATCTGACGGCCCTGATGAGTGATGATCAGGGTACCATGAATCTTCTGCACCAACGAGGTGATGAGCTGTTCGGTGAAATCCATGAGCTGCCGGTAATCGGCATAGGCCTGGTAAAACTCCATCATGGTGAATTCGGGGTTGTGCCGCACCGACAACCCTTCATTGCGAAAGTTGCGATTGATCTCAAAGACCTTCTCAAAGCCCCCCACGATCAACCGTTTCAGGTAAAGTTCGGGGGCAATGCGCAAAAACAGATTGCGATTCAAGGCATTGTGGTGGGTCACAAAAGGCCGGGCCACAGCCCCACCCGGAATGGGATGCATCATGGGTGTTTCAACTTCGAGGAAACCGTGCGCCTCCATGAACTCCCGGATCAACCGGATCACCCGCGAACGGATCTGGAAAAGGGCACGCACCTCGGGGTTGACGATCAGATCCACATAGCGATGCCGATAACGGGCCTCCACATCCTCCAGACCGTGCCACTTCTCCGGCAAGGGACGCACGGCCTTGGAGAGGAGTTGAAACCGGCTGACCCGGATGGTCAACTCACCGGTCTGGGTACGAAAGAGCGTACCCGCCACCCCCAGGATATCCCCCACCTCGATCTTGCGAAACACATCCCGATAGAGTGCTTCACCCACCTCGTCGCGTTGCACGGCGATCTGCATGGATCCGGACATATCGGCCACAGTGGCAAAGGTGAGCTTGCCAAAGTTGCGCAGCAGCAGGATGCGTCCGGCGCACTGCACCTGAACCGCAGCCAGGCTGGCATCATCGGTGATCTCCGCATGGTGATTGCGAATCTGACCCAAAGCGTCCGTCGGTTTGAAATCGTTCGGATAGGGATTGACTCCTGTCGCCACCAATGCCGCCAGTTTGGCCTTGCGCGCTTCGATCAGGGGATTTTCTTCCTTGGACATGATGACCACTCGGATGCAGGTTTTTTTTGTTGATTGCCATGAAGGATGATTGCCAAACAAGTCCATCATGATACCATACCATCGCAATGAACGTCACTGTTTGCAATGGCCGGATCATAGAAGTTGGCCACCTGTTATTGTGATCGATTGACCCCTCATGGAAAGGTTGACGCCATGAAAATATCGCCAAACCGTGAACAGTTCATGCTGTTCATGATCATGAATGGATTGATTTTCTTTATGATTGCCGCCTTGAGTGTGGAATCGCTGCTCTCGGCACGCCCGCCGGTGGTGCGCTCGGAACGCCCGGTCGTCGCGGCAGACAAGGGGGATGGCCAGGAGCGCCAGGCAGCAACCCCGTCTCAAGAGACCAAACCGGAACCCCGGAACATGGAAGAGGTGCTGCGTTCTGCCACACCACCCCAGGTAAAGCCGTTGGATGGTCCGGCGGAACACAAACCCGATATCGCCAAAAGTCGCCCCCCCATCCCCGGACTGGCAGCCCTGGCCCAAACCCCGGCGACCGCCTCCACGCCACTGCCCCCACCCAAACCGCCCCTGGAAGAGAGCCAGACCCAGGACAAAGCCACACCTGCCGAGGGGAACCATTCGGTCCAACTGGGGGCCTTTTCCAGCGAAGAAAAAGCGGCGGGCCTGATTGCCAAACTGGCTGCGGTCAAACTGGAGGGCAAACCACTGCCTGTCAGTCAGCAACCCATCAAGGTGGGCAACAAAACCATGTATCGGGTCCGTCTCGGCCCCTTCCCTTCAGCTGCCCGCGCCAAGCTCGCCGCCGGTCTGGTGAGCAGGCAGGCCGGAGTCGAAGGCACGGTGCTCGGTCCGGGTCAATAACCCTTCCAGGTGATGCCAGGCCGTGGAGAAATCAAGCTGTTCCATCGCCATGATCACCGGTTGCATCTTCTCCGGTCCGTAATGGTGCAGCAAGGCGGGTTTGAGTGTTTCAAACCCTGCCACGGCCTGAAACTCGTTGCTCAGCAAGGCCTGTTGCAACGACAGCAAGGCCTCTGCATCCAACAAAACCGGTGCCGACTCCGGCATGGAGAGTCTCTTCTGTGCCAACAGCGGTTGGACAGCCCGGGATAACGCCTGCATGGCCTGATCCAGGGCCGCGATCTGATCGCTGACCTCATGCAGTTGCGCCCCGGAACGCACCCGCATCTCCAGCTCACCGGCCAGCCGCTGTATGAGACCTGCCCCGACATTCCCGGCAGTTCCGCGCAATTTGTGCAGCTTCATGAGTGCAGGTTCCGTCTCCCCGGCTTGCAGATGCGCGACCAACTCCCCAGCCAACAGCGCAAACTGCTCCACCAGACTCTCCAGCAATGTCAACAACAGAACACCATCCCCATTCAGGCGGTACCAGGTCGCCTGGGCATCGATACCGGGGATCCGTGGCCAGACATCGGGAACGGAAACACGGTTGTTCTGAAACGATCCAACCCGGGAAGGGTCAGCCATCCGGTTTGGTTTGATCAGACCCAGTATGGTCCGCAGCATGCGGGTGACTTCAAAAGGTTTGGCAATCACTTCCGTCATTCCTGCTTCCATGGCCTTGTGGCGATCACGATCCATGGCCCCTGCCGTGAGCGCCACCACGGGCAGAGATGCACAACGCGGATCACGACGCAGGATGCGTACGGTCTCGTTGCCATCCATGACCGGCATCTGCACATCCATCAACACCAGATGAAACGCAGCAGGATCGGCCTGCAACAGCTCCAGGGCACGCTGGCCATGCTCTGCCGTGGTCACGCCAGCCCCGGCCTGTTTCAGGATGCGCTCGGCAATTTCCAGATTGATGGCACAATCATCCACCAGCAAGATCTGCACACCGCTCAGAACCGGCTCCAGGCTCTCCAGAGCATGACCGGACAGCTCCAGGGAATCAGGCATCTCTGACAACATGGCCCGTGTCATGGCTGCCGGTGTCACCGGTTTGATCAACAGACCATCGACCCAACCTGCCCGGGACGATAAACACCAGGACTCCTGGTCCGCCAAAGAGAGTGTCAACAAAACTTTAAAGCACGACTCAACACGCTCCCGGCGCAATTCCCGCAACAGTTGCAACAGATCATCACGATATGGATCACGGACATCCACAATCCAAAGATCCACCGCGCGCCACGGATCCAGCACACAGGATGGAAGGGGATCTGCACCCAACCCCTCAACCACACGCCAACCCAAGGCCCGGGCATTGTTTTCCAAAGCCGCACGCAATGGTTCATATGCAACCGCACAAGCCATCTGCCAGGAAGAGAGTGCCAATGCGCCGTCAGACGGTTCTGTCATGATTTCCAATGGCACGATCACCCAGAATTGGCTGCCCACCCCCTGTTGACTGGTCGCCCCCATGCGTCCATCCATCAACTCGACCAACCGTTTGGAGATCGCCAGTCCCAGACCGCTCCCGCCAAAAGTGCGGGTGGTGGAAGGATCGGCCTGGGTAAAGGGCCGAAAGAGTTGTGCCAGGCTCTCCGTGGAAATGCCGATGCCGGTATCATCGACGGTCAATTGCAGCTCCACCCGCTCCTCCTGCCGTTCTGCCAGGCGGACACGCAACAGAACATGACCGGACAACGTGAACTTGATGGCATTGCCGACCAGATTGATCAATACCTGCGACAGCCGCAGAGAGTCGCCAAACAGATGCCTGGGCACGGAAGGCTCCACGGCAATGATCAACTCCACAGATTTCGTACCCACGGTCCCGGCCATGACCGTGGCCACATCCTCCAACACATCATCCAGATTGAAGCGCACTGGATGCAACTCCAGATGCCCGGCTTCAATTTTGGAAAAATCGAGTACATCGTTGATGATGGCAAGCAGCGACTGTCCGGAGCCATGAATCTTGCGCACAAAGTCGCGTTGCTCGGCGTTCAAATAGGTGGTCCCAAGAAGATGCGACAACCCCATGATCGCATTCAGGGGGGTACGAATTTCATGACTCATATTGGCCAAAAATGCGCTCTTGGCCTGATTGGCGGCCATGGCCCTGGCTGCCATGGTTTCCAGATTGGCGTTCAACTCCATGACCTGGCGGGTGCGTGCCGCCACCTGGCTTTCCAACTCACGCTGCTGGCTGGCGATGGCCGCCTCCATCTCGCGCTGTTCGGTGATGTCGCGACCAATCCCCAGCACCCCCAACAAACGTCCATCCGGAACACGCACGGCCACCTTCGTGGTATCCCGCAAAATCGGGCGTTGGAGTTCTGCGCTGTGGATCCACGCTTCATACTTGAACGGTTGACTGGAGGAGAGACAGACGCGATCCCGGACACGAATCCATTGTGCCAACTCCACACCAAACAGCTCCAGATCGGTTTTGCCGACGATCTCCTCTGGGGAGCGGCCCACCAGACGCGCAAAGGCATCGTTGCACTTCAAATAGATTCCATCCAGACTCTTCAGCCAGATCATCTCCGGTATGGTCTGTACCAAAGTTTGCAGTTCCGTGAGCTGTTCCCGGGAGCGCAGATGATAACGACGCAATGCGGCCATGGCTGAACAGACGATCAGTTCATCCAAAAGATAGAAAAAATTTCCAAAAACCACATACGAGTGAAACTCAAACACCAAGGCCCGATACGGTGGGATATAAAAATAGGTGGCGATCAATGAACCCAGCAAAGCCGCAAAGATGCCAGACCAGAACCCACCCAGAAAGGCCGATATGGCGGCAGCCGGAAAAAAGGTGATGAACGGCAGCCCCATCTCTGGAGAACCGATCATGGCACGCAGAAAGAAAGCCACGGCAACCACGACCAAAGGGATCAGAATGCGTTGGGCCGTACTCCGTTTGGCAAACAGGAACGTATTGATCAAAAAAGCCAATACAAATCGCGCCAGTGCAATCAATCGCTGAGTGCCGTCAATCATCGCGGTTTTCCATTGCGCTTGCCGGGATGGTCGAAGAGCTGCAACAAACCGGTCACCTCTTCACGATCATGATAAAGATGGCGGATGGTGAGGTGAAAGAACCGTTTGGCATCAACAAGCGGTTGTTGCAGCAGATTACGACAGATTTCCAGTTCTGTATAACGTTTTTTCATCGGCAATTTCAGATTGAACAGTGCATTGTGGCACCAGCCAGAGAGCGCCCAGTGGCTGACCAGTGATGCGATCCTTCTGGGTTGTTCCACCATATCGCACAGCAGCCAATCCACACAGCGTTCGGGACGAAAACGGAAACCGTCGACACGCACATGGTGCAATCGGGGAGAGTTCCGCAACTCCAGCGCCAGATCGGCCCGGTCCACGGCTACCACAGAGAGTCCGTCCTGCAACAGCATGCGACTCCATCCTCCGGGTGCAGCACCCAAATCGACCGCCGTACGTCCCGGGGCCAGCAACTGTTGACGGGCAGATGGCGTCAACATGATCATCCATGCCTCCTCCAGTTTCAACGCTGCCCGACTGGGCGAGCCGACCGGACGACGCACGCGCGGAATCCCCATGGGCCACCGCGCACCGGAGGCCGGATGCGAATAGCCCACCCAGGCCGCACTCCCGGAGATCCAGACCACTTCAGCCCGCACACCTTGAGCCTCTTGGTTCAGCAGACCCTTGTCCGCCAGATACTGGTCCAGACGCCCCTGCAAGGCGCGACACAATGGCGCGAGCGCACGACCCGACTCGGAATCGGAATGACTGAGCCACAAGACAGAAAACGAACCAACCTGACTGGCCAAAACGTCCAGACGCTGCTGCAAGGGGACGAGCCGATCTCCGGGAGGCAAGGAGGGCGTTCCATCATCCACGGCCAGCACATGACGCGCAAAGATCAACCGCTGCACGGAAAGATGCTGGACAAGATGTTCAATTTGTTCAGATTTTTCTGGTATGAAGAGTGCCCAACCCGTGCGTTCCTGAAAACGGCTCTGACCAGCCACACCCAATTGCGCAGCATGAGCCGTATACTCACGGGCTGTTTCCGGTTCAAATCCGGGCCGACACAACACAAGCATCTGCGTACAAGAGTTCACCGGTTGGCCTCTTCTGCCGACTGTAGATCATGGACTGGTCAGAATAGAGTGATGAAACCGTATTGGCAACTCTTTGTTGATGCTGTTGGCGGATGGGTGCAACCCGACCTGGCCTCTATGGAGTGTTGACTGACCACAGAAGAGAAGGTATCTTACAAGTGTAACGTTATCGTTTTTTTTCAACGGGTTTCAGGATATCAGGGAGCGTTGACACGGATAACCGCACGATGACACAGACGATCAGCACGCGAACCGTTTGTTTATCCTGGTAAGCCTACATGAACCAATGGATAACCAATTATCGACGCATCAAACAACGAATCCATTGGTTCATGGAGGAGAACAGCTGTCCGTATCGGACCTATTTCTATTTTTTCATGACGCTTTGTATTTTATGTTCTGTTGTACTGCTGATATTGGAGGTGCAAAACAACAGTAGACCGCATGCCAAAATCTATCAGATGGTCGGGATAGGCCTGACGGCCATATTTGCTGTGGAATATCTGCTGCGCTGGTGGGTCAACACCTCTTTGTTGGAAGATTATCGCATTGCGGTCGAAAAACACCGCCGCAGCCGGTATCGGACGAACCGCTCCACCGAGATCTTTTACGGCCTGTCATTCGCTCTGTTGCACAAATTGCGCTGGATGGTCAGACCGTTATCGCTGGTGGACCTGGTGGCGATTCTGCCACTGTTTCCCCTCTTTCGGAGCCTGACCGCATTACAGCTGTTGAAGCTGTTCCGATATTCCAAGCGCGTCCGGTTCTTCTCCAACCTGTTGAGCGAACGACGCTATGAGATGACCTCTCTGATCTATGCGGGGGTGATCATCTGGGGCATGACAGCCATCGCCTTTTTCACGGTGGAACACAACGTCAATGACAAGGTTCCCACGCTGAGTGCTGCCATCTACTGGTCGATCATCACCATCACCACGGTGGGTTATGGAGATATCACACCGGTGACGGAGACGGGCCGCCTCATCGCCTCGTTGGGCGTGCTGGTAGGAATGTCGATCACGGTCATGTTGACCTCTTTGATCGTCACGATTTTTACCGACCGCATTTTCAATCTCAAGGAGTACCACATGGAGCAGATGATCGCCCGCATTCAGAACCACTTCATCGTCTGCGGTCTGAATGCGCTTGGAGAGTTCACCTGTCAAAGCCTGATCACAGAGAATCGTCCGTTCATTGCCATCGACCACGATCAAAAACAGGTGGATGCGGCACTGGAGAGAGGGTGGATCGCCATCTGCGGAGATGTGAACGATGCCAAGACCTGGCAACGGGCACGCATCGGGCACGCATCCGGGGTGATCAGTTCCATTCTCAACGAAGCGACCAATATCTATTTGATCATGATGGCGCGGGAACTCAACCCTAAATGTTTTGTCGTAGCGTGTGGCAATCAACAGAACTCCGAACAAAGACTGCTGCGCATCGGGGCGGATCGCGTGGTGTCACCCTACCAGAATGCCGGACAGTATCTGGCCCACACCGCGATTCGTCCCCATGCATTACAGTTTCTCAACCTGGCCCTCAACCAGGGTTACACCGATCTGGTGGTTGAAGAGATCTCCATTGCACCCGGATCGGTGTTTGATTTCACGTTGCTGCGCGATTCCAAATTGCGGGAAGATTTTCATGGCTATGTCGTGGGCATCCTTTCACAAGGGGTGAAGATGATCACCACCCCGCCCCCTGACTATCGTCTGATTGCCGGCGACGTGTTGATCTGCCTGGGTCACAAGCTCGATCTGGAACGATTGAAGCATGCCACCAGCAAGATGGCCATTGAAAACGTCCTGGAAAGAATGGAACTCTCCTGGATTCGGGTGATTCCCCACTCCGGTTTCATCGGAACACGCATCAAGGATACCGGATTCCGCTCCCGTTTCCGGGTCCAACTGGTGGCCATGATTCACGATCAACAGGTATTGTTCAAACTGGATCCGGAATTGCGTCTGACCGAAGGGGATCTGCTGGTCTGCCTGGGTTTTCGCGAACAGTTGGATCTGGTGGAGGCGGTGATTGGCGAAGCGGCCCAACCGCCGGTGAACCACCTGGGATTGTATCTGGAGCGCATGCATGTGCCGGTACGCTCCTTTCTGCGCGGCAAATCCTTGCGCCACTCCATGCTGCGCGAAAGCTTTGCCTGCAATATTGTCGCCGTGCAACCTCTCGGTGGCACGCTCACTCTGGATCCGTTACCTGACTATCGGTTTACCGGAGATGAGATCATTTTGTGTCTGGGCAGTCGGATCGATCTGGATCGATTGCAGAGCGTTCTGAGCTGACCGACACCCCACCCATGCATCCTGGCTGTGCGTACCGGAGAAAACAAAATGGCTGAATTCACGATTACCGGAGAGATTGACCCGTTTTTGCATGTCTCCTTGCGTTCAGGCGAGTCGATTCTGGCCGAATCCAATGCCATGGTCATGATGGAAGAGACCCTGACCTTGGATGGAACCTTTGGCAATCGCGGCATCATGGGATCGCTCATGCGCCGTCTGGCCAACGAGGAGACCATCTTTCAACAAAAAATCACGGCCAGAAACGGTCCTGGTGATCTGCTCCTGGCTGCCCCGTTTCCCGGAGGGATGCATGTTCTGGAGGTCGGTCCCAGACAGTATTATCTGGCAGACGGTGCTTTTCTGGCCAGCAGCGAAGGGGTGGCGGTGAAAGCGGTCATGCAGAATCTGGGCAATGCCTTGTTTGGCGGGACTGGCGGTTTTTTCATCCAGCAGACCGAAGGGCATGGCAAGGTGGCAGTTGCGGCCTTTGGATCGGTTTTCCTGTTGGATGTCAAACCTGGACAACCTTTGACCATCGACAATGAGCACATCGTGGCCTGGGAAACCACTCTGGATTATGAAGTCGCCACCCCCAACAGCAGTCGCGGTTTTCTTGGGGGGTTGATCAGCTCGGCCACCAGTGGGGAAGTCCTGGTATTGCGTTTTTCCGGACAGGGACAGATCCTCTTGGCCTCCCGCAACAAGAAATCGCTGCTGGCCTGGCTGGTGGAGAATCTTCCGACTCCCGGAAATGGTTCGTGATGGGTTTGACGCCATGTTCTCCATTGTGCTAAAATTTTATGTTCAAGTTTCCCTGTTACGACTCAGTCAGTAAAGGTTTAACAACTATGGAAGAGAATGTTCCGCGCAACCTGGACGCCATCAAGGAGAAATTAATTCTCCTTAGGGGGCATCTTTAACTACGATCATGGAAAAAAACGCCTGGAGGAGCTGAACTCCTTTACCGAAGACCCAACCCTCTGGAACAACCCCACCCGCGCCAAAGAGGTCATGCGCGAAAAAAGCCGCCTGGAAAAAACCATCGGTGAGTGGGAACATCTGGACCGGGAGTTGCGCGATGCGCGCGAACTCCATGCCATGGCCCTGGAAGAGCAGGAAGAGGCGCTGCTGGCCGATGTGGCCCAACAGTCGGCAACCCTGCTGGAACGGGTCGATGCGCTGGAGTTGGCACGCATGCTGTCCGGCGAGGCCGACATCAACAACGCCTTTCTGGAAATCCATCCCGGAGCAGGCGGCACCGAATCCCAGGACTGGGCGGACATGTTGTTGCGCATGTACCTGCGCTGGTGCGAATCCCACGGTTTCAAGGTGGAGATGAACGACTACCAGCCCGGAGATGAGGCAGGCTGCAAGTCGGTGTCCCTGCGCATCGAAGGGGAGTTTGCCTATGGACGCCTGAAGACCGAAAGCGGCGTGCATCGGCTGGTGCGCATCAGTCCGTTTGATGCCTCGGCGCGACGCCACACCTCGTTTTCGTCGGTGTATGTCTATCCGGAGATCGATGACAGCATCCAGGTCGAAATCGAAGACAAGGATCTGCGCATCGATACCTATCGCGCCTCCGGTGCCGGAGGACAGCACGTCAACAAGACCAGCTCGGCCATCCGCATCACCCACTTTCCCACCGGAATTGTCGTGCAGTGTCAAAACGGACGTTCACAACATCGCAACAAGGATGAAGCCTTCAGCATGCTGCGGGCGCGACTCTATCAACTGGAACTGGACAAACGCGCCGAAGAGGCCAAACTGGTCAACGATGCCAAAAGCGAGATCGGTTGGGGCCGTCAGATCCGTTCCTATGTGCTGCACCCCTATCGCTTGGTGAAAGATTTGCGCACCGGCGTGGAAAAGGGGGCGGCAGATGCCGTGCTGGATGGCGATCTGGATGATTTCATCAAGGCTGCACTTGCCCAGAGAATCGGAGAGGGGCAGCAGTCTGCTTGAAAAACGCAGACCACCCGACACCTGTCCCTGCCGGTACGACAGACCTTTCGCTCTCAGGATATGACCGATGCTGCTGCATTTACGTTTGTGGGCCAAAATCATGTTGGCAATGGGGTTGGCCATCATCGTGGTTGGGGTCTCATTGACCCTGGTGCATCTGTCCGGCATGCGGGAGTTGATCCTGGAGTCCGAACATACGGCGCTGAATGCCCATCTCAAAGCCTTTCATAATGCCATCGCTGCCGAAAGCCGGGCAGCAGAAGCGATGGGCGCCCTGGTGGCCAACATCCCGATTGTGCAAGAAAAATTTGCCACAGGAGATCGCAAGGCCATCGGGGAGCTTTTCATCCCAGGTTTCTCCATAATGACCAAGGAATATGGTGTGGAACAGTTCCAGTTTCACACGCCACCAGCCACCTCCTGGCTGCGGGTCCACAAACCGGAAAAATTCGGGGATGATCTCTCCGCGTTCCGCCATACGGTTGTGACCACCAACAAGCAGCTGAAACCGACCCGTGGCCTGGAGGGAGGTGTCGCTGGGTTGGGCGCACGCGGCGTGGTTCCCATCCAGATCCAGGGAAAACATCTGGGATCCGTCGAATTCGGGCTGAACATCGGACAACCCTTTTTTGATGGCTTCAAACAGATGAATGGCGTGGATATCGCCTTGCATCTGGTGGACAAGGAGGGTTTCAAAACTTTGGGTTCCACCTTGGGGTCCAAACCGACTCTGGAACCCGACACCCTGAAAAAGGCATTGGAGAACACCCCGCAACTCGATCATCGGGAGATACACGGGGAACCCCATGCCATTCTGGCTTCCGGCATCAAGGATTTCAACGGCACCCCCCTCGGAGTGGTGGAGATCTCCATGGAGTCAACCACCTACTATGCCATGCTCCACTCCGCGCGTCTCACCTCCTGGACCATGGGCGTAATCTCCATGGCGTTCGGATTGCTGTTGACCATGGTGGTGGCCCGCCATCTGGTGCATCGGCTGAATGCCGTGGTGACGGAGGTCAATCGCGTGGCATCCGGGGATCTCTCCATCGAGGTGCCACTGGCTGGCAGTGACGAGGTGGCGGCCTTGTCGCAGGCCACTGCCGAAATGCGTCGCAAACTCCATGAACTGGCTTCTGAGGTCGGTGCACGGGCCATCCAGGTCCACAAGGCCGCCCGGGAGATCAGCGAGGCCGTGGCTGGTCAGGCCACCACCTCCACCCAGATGTCCTCGTCGGTGGCTGAAATCACCTCCACCATGGAAGAGCTGTCCGCCTCCTCCACGGAAATTGCCGAACAATCCCGTTCTGTGGTCGAAATCGCCACCCAGACCCTGGAGGGGAGTCGCAAAGGGACAGAATCCATGCAGATCGTTCTCGGTCGCATGCATGACATCCGCGAAGAGCGGCAGGGGAGTCTGCAAGAGATCGTCGATCTCGGGGTCAAATCCAAACAGATCAGCAAGGTGATGGAGATCATCAATACCGTTGCAGACCAGACCCGTCTGATTGCATTCAATGCCGCCCTGGAGGCATCCAGCGCCGGAGAGGCAGGCAAACGCTTTTCGGTGGTGGCCAGCGAAATCCGCCGCCTGGCCGACAGCGTCACCGAATCGACCCGCGAGATCGAGGGCAAAATCAACGAAATTCAAGACTCCATCACCCGTCTCGTGGTCAACTCCGAAAGAGGAAGCGCCGGAATCCAGGCCGGAACCACGGCCACCAGTCATACAGCCGACAGACTGCATGAGATCGTCAAGGCGGCCACCCAAACCACCAATGCCGCACAACAGATTTCACTTTCGACCCAACAGCAAAAGATTGCCAGCAATCAGGTGGTGATCGCCTTGCGCGAAATCGTCTCGGCCAGCTCCCATACGGCCCAATCGATCACGCGCATTTCACAGATCAGCAAGGAGATGTTGGGGTTGTCAGAACATCTGGAAGGATTGGTCGGGCAGTTCAAATTTTCCAATCAGGCTTAAGCGGCCCAGGTGCCCTGACCATGCGTCGCATTCGCATCGTCATTGCTGACGACAGTCCGTTCGCCCGAGAATTGTTGCGTCACCTTCTGGAAGAGGTCGAAGGGATCGAGGTGGTCGGCGAGGCGACCAATGGCCAACAGGCGGTCGCCCTGGTGCAACAACTGCATCCCAATCTGGTCACCATGGATCTGGAGATGCCCGTGATGGGCGGACTGGAGGCCATCTCCGAGATCATGTGTACCAAGGCCGTACCCATCCTGGTGGTCAGCAGCCTGACCGACGCTCCGACTGCCCTGGAGGCGTTGCGGCTTGGTGCCCTGGATGTGATCGAAAAACCGGAGATCGGTGCGGCATCGGCAGAACAACTGATCGCCAAGGTCCAACTGCTGGCCGGAGTTGCGGTGGTGACCCGGCTGCGACCCGGTCGGATGAGTCATACGGCTGCCACCCGGATGCCGGAAAGCAAGCACTCATGGTCATCTCTCCACGCCTATCCACGTCTGTTCGCCATCGCCTCTTCCATGGGCGGACCCCAGGCCTTGGCGCGCATTCTGCCCGATCTGCCCGAAGATTTCTGCTGTCCGATTCTCATTGCCCAGCACATCTCCGACGGCTTTGCCCACGGAATCGTGGAGTGGTTATCCGGTTTGTGTCGTCTTCCGGTACGTCTGGCCGTGGATGGCGTACTGCTGGAGCCAGGCGTCATCCATGTCTCTCCATCCGAAGCCCATCTGACCGTCACCTCTGCCAGCCGGATCGCCCTCCTGCCCCGCAGCGCCCAGGACATCTACCATCCCAGTTGCGATCACCTGCTGCTCTCGGTGGCACACTGGTTTGGAGCGCGCGCCATCGGCATCATCCTGACCGGCATGGGCCACGACGGCGCAGCCGGAATGTTGCGCATCCGTGAACGGGGAGGGATCACCCTGGCCCAGGATGAAGCCTCTTCCATGATCTTCGGCATGAATCAGGCGGCCATTCGGGCCGGCGCCATCCAACGGATTCTGCCCCTGGAGGCCATGGCCGGTGAGATGATCCGTCTCTCCAGGTCAGGTGGTCCGGTGTTCACTTCCGGAGGCCAACCATGAAAGAGCTGGATCTCTCCCCTTTCAAGGAGTTGATCAAAAACCGTTGCGGACTGCAATTCGAGGCTGGCAACGAAGCAATTCTGCGCCGCGCCTTGCAAGAAAGGATCGATTTTCTGCATACCCGGCCTGATGGCTATTATGCCCTGCTTCTGACCCGCTCCCAGGAGTTCCAGGAGCTGGTCAATCGTCTGACCATCAACGAAACCTATTTCTTCCGCGAACCGGAACAAATTGCTTTGGTTGCCAATCGGTTGATTCCGCGCTTGTTGGCCACCCGACAGGGACAAGGCCCCATCCGTCTGTTGAGTGCCGGGTGTTCCTCTGGCGAAGAACCCTACACAATCATCATCGCCTTGATGGAGCGATATGGCGAAAGCGCAGGGCGACTGTTTCAGGTGTTTGGTTGCGATATCGACAGCACAGCACTGGCGAAGGCACGACTGGCCCGCTATTCGGAATTTTCGTTTCGCGGTCTGGATCCCGGGCTGCGCAGCCGTTATTTTCATAAAGGAGCGGATGGTTATCATCTGGATCAGCGGGTACGCTCTCTGGTGACGTTTCTGGAGTGCAACCTGCTGGCCGATACGCTCTCTCTGGAACCCGGACGTATCGATATCATTCTGTTTCGCAATGTTTCGATCTACTTTGACGCGCCAACACGGCGCATCATTCTGGAAAAACTGGCCAGCTTGTTGAATCCGGACGGTATTCTGATCCCTGGCACCTCGGAGACCATGGCCAATGATCTGGGGATACTGCACCTGGTGGAAGAGGATGGATGCTACATCTTTCTCAACTCTGCTCCACTCCTGGAAAACGGTTCCCGTTCCCTGCCCCCCCTCTCTTCCAAAGATCTGGACCCCATCAGCAGCAATACCACACTCTCCAACCCGCTCCCCTGCTCTCTGCACAGCGTGCCGCCGACAACGCATGATCTGGAACCGGTGCACAATGCGCTGGCAGCCAAACAGTATTACACGGCCACAACCTTGTTGGACGGCATGTTGGCGACCACCCCGGCCTCGGTTCCAGCCCGATTGCTGCGCGCCTATCTGCATATGATCCATAAATAGTACCCGGATGCTGAAAACCTGGCCCGCTCGGCACTGGCTGCGGATGCCGATTCCATCGATGCCTTGCTGCTGCTGGGACTGGTGGCCAAGTGGCAACATCGACCCCAAGAGGCGATCCAATGGTTCAAGCAGGCCATTTACTGGCATCATGACTGTTGGCCAGCCCACTACCATCTGGCCGACCTCTACCTGGCCGGTCATCAATGGGAACGGGCCAGACACGGCTATCGTGTGGTGATGCAGCAACTCTCTGCCCCCAAGGTGCCAACGACCGGCCTGCGTTATCTCCCCCTGGAATGGCCCATGGCCGAAGTGCGTCTGTTGTGCCAGACCAAACTGATGCAAAACCTTCCAGCCATGGAGCGAGGCAACGCGAGATGAACCATGGCCATTGACCTCAAGAAATTCATCGGACGCTTTGTCGAGGAGGCGCGCGACCATATCCGTCAGATTCATCAGGGTCTGGAGTCCATGAATGGCGAAGATTCCGCTCAGGTGCATGCGATTTTCCGTTCGGCGCACACCATCAAAGGCTCTTCGCGCATGCTCAAACTCACCCCGATCACCGAGATCGCCCATCGGGTCGAAGAGGTGATGGATGGTTTGCGCAACAGCACCCTCACCCTGTCCGCAGAGCGCATCACCGGTCTCCAGACCGCCATCGACGCCATTGCCGCCCTGGTGGATCGTTTGGCCGAGACTCCGGATGGCACCCTGCTCCCGCAAGCCGATCCAACCCTGCTGGAAGAGTTGCAACAGCTCGCCATCCCCACTCCGGTCACCTCCGCGCCTCCTGTGGCACCTGCTGTCGCCACCACGCGTCCGGTCCGCACCACACCCGATGACGGTTTGGCCGCACCCCGACTGAAGACCGAAGATACCATTCGGGTCCGTCTGGAGAAACTGGATGAGTTGACCAAACTGATGGGGGAGTTGCTCTCCGGACACGCCCATCTGCGACAGCGGACCATGGAATTGAACACCCTGGAACACCGCATTTCTGCCTTGTTGTTGGATCACCCGCTGGCCATGCAGTTGCATCACTTCTCCCGAACCCTGCGCGAAGATGTGTTGGATCAGGAGTCGTTGATGGTCGCCTTGCACGACAAAACCCTGTTGATGCGCATGCTGCCCCTCTCTTTGATTCTGGAGCCCGCCGAACGGTTGGCCCGGGGATTGGCCCGCTCGATAGGCAAGCAGGCGATCTGCCACATTCAAGGGGCCGGGATCGAACTGGATCGTCGCATCATCGACAAGCTGTCCGATCCGATCATTCACCTGATCCGCAATGCCATTGATCACGGTCTGGAACTTCCGGAAGAGCGCACAGCCGTGGGCAAACTCCCTCAGGGCACCCTGACACTCTCCGCACGTCAGGATGGGGGGTGGGTGGTGATAGAAGTTGCAGATGACGGCAAAGGGATCGGGCTGGAGGCTGTCCGTTCCAAAGCTGTACGCATGGGTCTTGTCCCTCCGGACAAGGCACACACCCTGGGAGAGCTGGAGACGCTGGAGCTGATCTTTCTGCCCGGATTTTCCACCAGCACCTTTGTCACCGACATGTCGGGCCGGGGTGTGGGCATGGATGTGGTCAGGCAAACCATCTCCAATGATCTGCGTGGTACGGTGACGGTTGCAACCCGGCCAGGCAGCGGCACCACGTTCACGTTGCGCCTGCCTCTCTCTCTGGCCATGATGCGCGTGTTGATGGTGGAAACCGCCGGAGTCACATTTGGCTTTACCTCGCAATATGTGGCAGAGATGCTGCGCGTCCCCGCCTCTGCCCGCATGACCCTGGCAGAACGCGAAGTGATCGTGGTGCGCAATGAGTTTATTCCGCTTTTGCCTTTGGCCACACTGCTGGAGTTGCCCAGTCACGATTTTGCCTCAGACGCAGATGTACACTTTCCCAACCGGCAAACCTCCGGCATACTGGCGGTGATCCTGACCTCTGTTCATAATAAAATTGCCATCATCGTGGATGCGCTGCTGGATGAACACGACATGGTGATCCATCCTCTGCCACCCTTGTTGCGGAAATTGCCTCTGGTTTCCGGCCTGGTGGTGACTGGCAACCACGAACTGGTTTCGATACTGCATGTCCCGGAGCTGTTTGAACGGGCACGGCACTTGCGGGCCGGAACGCGCACTGCCGGGACGACAACCCAACTGCCGCCTGATCGGGTCTTGGTGGTGGATGACTCTCTCAACACCCGGGAAATAGAAAAAGAACTTTTGGAGAGCTGCGGGTTCCAGGTCACACTGGCTGGCGACGGGCTGGAAGGGTTGCGGCTGGCCCAGGAGAACCCGTTCGATGCCATCCTGACCGATGTGGAAATGCCGGGCATGGATGGTTTCACCTTGACCGAGCGTCTGCGCCAGAATGCCAGATATCGGGACAAACCGATCATCATTCTCACTTCGCGCGCCAAAGACGAAGACAAACGTCGCGGCATGCAGGTCGGGGCCGATGCCTATCTGGTCAAGGGGGACTTCAGTCAGGGCAATCTGGTGGAAACCTTGCGCAGCCTCCTGGGTTGGCGCGGACGCGAATGAAAAGGAGATCCAAACATGCGCATTCTGGTAGTGGAAGACGATCCGGTGGCTGGTGAGATGATCCTGGCCGTACTGGAAGGCAATGGTCACGAGGTCCACCAGACGGAAAATGGCATGGAAGCTCTGGCCGCTTTGGAGAGTCTCCCTCCCTTTGACCTGATCATCAGCGACATGAACATGCCTCTGCTCTCCGGAATCGACCTGTTTCGCGAAATCCGGGAGCAAGGGATCCAACTCCCGTTCATCCTGTTGACCGGCGATGAACCGGAAGGCCCACTCAGCCGGGAGCCACGTCTGGATGGGTGTCTCACCAAGGATTTCACCCTGGAAGAGAGCCTGCCCACGCTCATCACCGAGGTGTTGACCCGCACATCCCAACCATAAATAACACCCATGACCACCCAACCGGAAACCGTACGCGAAAAAATCCTGCGCCTGCGCACGAGCTTCATGGAGCAGTTGCCAGAACGGATTCGTCAGGCCAGGGAGCAGATGCATCTTTTGTACGGACAACCCGACAATTTGGTGGTCATTGAAGAGTTGCATCGTTTTTTTCATGGCATCAAAGGCACAGGCCGCTCTTTTGGGATGCGTGAACTGGGTGTCGCAGCAGCCCAGGCAGAGAGCTGGACCGCTCGTCTTCTGGAGTCTCCGGAAAAGCGACAACTGGCAGACTGGATGGAACAGATGGAAAAATATTTCGATCTGTTGACATCAATGGGCGACAAAAGCGCGCTTTCTCTCTCCAGCATGGAAGCCGCACCCTCTGCCTGGCAAGCCGAATCCATGCCACAAGACATTTCCCACCCGGAACGACGGATTTATCTGTGCGATGACGATCCGTTGATCCTGGAGCAACTCTCCTATCAATTGCAGTGTTTTGGCTTCAAGATGGAGACCTTCAGAGATCCGGAAGAGTTTCTGGCCGCCGTACGTACCCATCCACCGGATGCGGCAATCATGGATATCATCTTTCCCGATGATCCGGATGCCGGAACCAATGCCATGGCTGCCTTGCAAAGCGAAAGCGGTGCCCATATCCCGACGATCTTTCTCTCTGGACGCAGCGACTTTGCCGCCCGTCTGGCTGCGGTACGTGCCGGAGGAGATGCCTATTTCCTCAAACCGGTGCGTGCCATGGACCTGGTCTCGGTCCTGGACACCGTGACCGCCAAACAACATTCCGATCCATTCCGGATTCTGGTGGTGGATGATGAACCAACACTTGCAGAATATCATGCCTTGATTCTCCAAGAGGCAGGCATGGTGACACGCTGCCTGCACGAACCGACGCAAATTCTGAATCAATTGCGCGAGTTCCGATCCGATCTGGTATTGATGGACATGTACATGCCCACCTGTCACGGACAGGAACTGGCACGTATCATACGGCAGATCCCGGATTATGTCGGTTTACCCATTGTTTTTCTGTCCGGCGAAACCGACCGCAAAAAACAGGACTCAGCCATGCGCATCGCTGCAGAAGGGTTTATCACCAAACCGGTCATCCCGGAGGCATTGATCTCTGCCGTTACCATCCGTGCCGAACGGATGCGCTCGTTGCGTGCCCTGATGACCCGCGACAGTCTGACCGGTCTGTTCAACCACACCACAACCGCCCAAATGCTGGACAATGCCATGGCCAATGCCCAACGCCAGGGCGATCTGTTGTGTTTCTGCATGATCGACATCGACCGCTTCAAATCGGTCAACGATACCCACGGCCATCCGGTCGGCGATCAGGTGATTATGGCCCTTGCCCGCATTTTGCAGCAGAGGTTGCGCCATTCGGATGTGGTGGGACGATTTGGCGGCGAAGAGTTCGCAGTCATTCTGCACAACGTCTCCCCGGAACGGGCAGCCCGATTGATCAATATCCTGCGACTCGATTTCAGCAGGGTGCAGTTTCACTCGACCAGAGGGAGTTTCACCTGCACCTTCAGTGCCGGTATCGCCAGCCTCTCCAGACACCCGCATTCGGATGCACTGCGTGAGGCAGCGGACAATGCCTTGTATCAAGCCAAAAACAGTGGTCGCAACCGGGTGGTGATTGAAGAATGAACGGGATCACGCTCAACCAGATCGTTACACAACCCACCACCGTGCGTCAGACGGTCATCGAGCTGGATGACCCGCTGGTCAAACTGGTGATTTTCGAGTTGGCCGGACAATGGTTTGCCTTGCATGGTCACAAGGTGCGTGAAATCCTGGCACGGGCGCGGGTCTTTTTCATTCCCGGTTGTCCGCCCTCGCTGGAAGGGGTGGTCAATGTGCGGGGGGACATGGAGACCGTGATCCGCCTGCATGGCCTGTTGCAGCTTCCCGAACAAGAGCCTGGTCAGGCTGCTGCCATTCTGTTGGGCCAAGGTGCAGAAATCCGCAGCGGCATCCGCGTGGATCGGGTGTTGGACGTACTCGATCTGCCGGAAAGTGCCATTCAACCCCTGCCCACCTCCCTGCCCGCCCATTGGCACACCCTGGCGCTGGGGGTGCTGCGTTATCGGGAGGTTCCGGTCACGCTGCTGGATCTGGATGCCATCCTGACCCAATATGCACGTGGCTTGGGATGAGCGCACACCACCACACCCTGGAGGTGGTGAGATTTTGCCTCGGAAACTGGCCGGCAGCCGTGGAGGCACGTACCGTGCTGGCCTGTCGGCAACTGGATCCGGACACTCCTGACCCTGCTCTGTCCGATCTGACAACCCTGCCGGGACTCTCCCCGGATGCGCACAACGCGCCCAGACTGGTGCTGGAATGGACCGATGGCAACGCCCGGGCCTGTTGGGTCGTAACCGGTCCGGTCACCCTGAGTACGCTTCCCATCACAACCATCCATCCTCTGCCCCCTTTGCTCGCCATGCGCGCCAGACTGCCCGGTGTGTGCGCCCTGGCCTGGCCTGCCAACGCCCACGAACAAGAGGTGATCCTGTTGATGGACTTGACCCGGATCTCAAAACCGGTGGCCTGTTAGAGGCTGTTTGGTGGCAAGCGGCAATCAAATACTGCGGGTGGATGGTCCAAAGCCTCATGCCTCTCCTACAATGACGGATCGGGTGTTGGTCATGGTTCACAGCTCCCTTGATGGCATGCGTCTTTCCATGTGACCGGATGCCTATGGTGCATCATCAAAGACAAAATCCCGAATAGCATCGAAATAAATGCTCTGACCGATAACCATGAGGTCATTGTGCCCGGCGCGTGTAATGGTTACCAGTTCTTTGTGAAAATGCCGCATTCCTTCAAACAGGGCATAGGCGTCAGCGACAGGAATCATTTGATCCTCCTCTCCATGAATGATCAAAACTGGCACTGGAACACGCGCCATCTTACCATGGTTGCCAAATCCCTGATCCTCCCCTATACCATCTAACGATATCCCGCCGAGCCGTTCCATCAGGGGAATGGTGAAGGCAAAGCCACTTTCAATGATCAAACCGGCAATCTCTTCTTGTGCATGACTGGCAATCTCAATCGCTGCCGCACTACCCAAGGAACGGCCCATCACATACAACCGATTGTTGCGAATGCCGTTGTCAGCCAAGAGTTGCCGCACCTGCCGGTATACGGTAATGGCATCGGCAAGCAACCCTGTTCCCGTTGGCACTCCACCGCTGATGCCATAACCCCGATAGTCCATGGCCAGGAAATTGATGCCCATTTCGGTGTAGAGTGGGGCAAGATCGTCATAATCGGCGGCAATCTCGCCATTGCCATGCCAGAATAAGAGTGATGGCGCATCTACACTGCTGACATGCAGTCGCCCACCGAGGTCAATATCCGGGCCGACCGGTAAACGGACCACTTGTGCGTCCCCCGTACCTTCAAACGCCATTTCACGCCTGGGATAAAACATATACTGTAGAACAAGGGGATTGTCCAAAATCTTTGATGTTGGCATGATCATTTTTTTCCTTTCTTCGATGAAATTGACACTGGAATCCGACTGTTCTTGGCCTTAAGAGAGTAAAAGTTTAATAACTATAATATCGTCACCATCCGAATTCAACCAATCACAAAAAGATAATAAAGGCTTTCGATCCCACCTCATCGTGTTCATTCGCTCAAAATCCCTGTCACATTGGCGGCGATGGTTTTTTCCAGTCCATGTGCCGGGGCGGTCAATTCCAATCTGCGGCAGATCAACTCGGACACCTTATGCAGTTGATCGTCATTGGTCAGCAACACCGCACCGTGAATGGTGGCACTGGCGGCAATGAGGGCATCCGGGATCCTGAGTCGATGCAGGCGACGGAACCTGATGGCGGTTTCCTTGATTTCATCAGACAAACCGCGTTGCCCAAACCCCACCAAGGGCGTTGCCCTTGGATCCCACCAGGAGCCATTGGCCCCTGGACCCCCCTTGACATAAACTATGCATCCCGAAATGGGTGCGGTTTAACAACGCTCCTCCCGACGGATCATCTCCATGAATTTCCCCACCAGATGCGGATCCCACTGGCCGGAGTGCTGTTCTTTTTCCAAAATGCCCAGCGCCTTTTCCAACGGCATGCCCTTGCGATAAACCCGATCTCCGGTCATGGCATCCCAGGTGTCGGCAATGGAGACAATTCTGGCCAACAAGGGAATCCGCTCGCCAGCCAATCCATCCGGATAACCGCTCCCATCCCAATGTTCATGATGCCAGGCGGCAATTTCCAAGAATTCATGAAAACGATGCAAAGGGCGCATGATCGTTGCCGTGTAACGGGCATGACCGCGCATAATGGCAAACTCCTCCTCGGTCAATGGACCTGGCTTGTTGAGAATGGCATCCGGAACCCCGATCTTGCCCAAATCATGCATCAGGGCACCCTTGTTGAGGGTTTTCAGGGTCTCTTCTGCCAGCCCCAAATGTTTGCCAAGCATCACCGCATATTTGGAAACCCGGGCCGAATGGCTCTGCGTATAGGCATCCTTGGCCTCCAGGGCCTTGCTCAAGGCTTGCAGGGTTTGCAGATAACTCTCTTCCTGGCTGCGCATGAGTTGCTGGATATTGTCCGCCATGCCGTTGATCGCCCCACCCAACCTGCCGATCTCATCCCGGGGCAGAGGCAAGGAAATGCGCTCCTCCAGAACGCCCTGACCGAAACGGGTCGTGCTGTGCGCAAAACGGACCACATGACGGATCGCCACCTGATGCAACAACCACCAGACAAACAGGAACAGAATCAGACCGGAAATCGAAACGATCAAAACAATCCGTTTTTCATAAATATCATCAATACGTTGGATATGCACCATCAACTCATCCATGTGCAACTCCGCCTCCAGACCGGCATTGACCTCTTGCCCCCCCAGACGTACCGGCACAATTACATCAATAGTTGGATGAGAATCAAAGGCATTTTTTTCCACCAGATCCGGCAAATCGGACGAGATGAGCGGACGACCTTCCCGTATGACCTGCCCATAGCGGCCATCCATGGATTTGCGGGGATGTTCACCCGGTTGGGAATGAGCCAGGATCTGTCCGGTCGCGGCATAGAGATAGATCTCGGATGGTACGAAATCCATGACATCGTAGTGATCCGGCGTCATGCCATCCAACAGCACCTGGCGATATTGGTCAGCTGTGGCATTGGCTGGCAACCCTTCCAGCCGTTGCGACAAACCGATCAGATAGCTTTGCGCCTGCTTGTACACCTGTTCCAGCATGGCCCTTTCAAACTGGGACTCGGACTCCATGACCAAAATATAACTATTGATCAGAAAAGCCCACAACAAAAAGAAAACGATTTTCTGGGTCAAAGAGACCCGTGTCAACCAGGACATAACCAATCCCCTGACTCAGGATGGAACGCCGGAAACCCGCACGATATTGGCAAACCGCTCCAGAACTCCACGGGTCAGGAGATGACCCACCGGACCTGCGGCCAAACGACCGGGATGATCCGACAAATCCCCGAGTCGCACCACTCGACTGGCAATAGCAGAATTGTCCCGATGACACAGCAGGGCATCGGCCAGGGCGGAATCAGGCAAGGCATCAAGCAAAGCCGGATCACGTCCCACCAGCAACACCCGCAGATGACGACGTTGAGCCACGGTTTGGATGTGTTGCAACAGGTGTGGTGCAATCTGCGGATAGAGCATGGAATCGATCCCATCCATCACCACCAGAGTTGACTCCGGGCAGCTCAACAGGGCTGCCATCAGACCCAACACACGCAATTGCCCATCGGAAAACCGTGAAACATCATAGGATGGCACCGCATCATTCATGGATTCACGGATCCGGACCACCACATCCCCACGTCCACCCAGGACAAAACCGGGCATGGCCTGTTCCAGACCAGGCAGGATCTGCAAAGCGGCGCAGATATCGGCCCGTTGCACCTGTTCGGCATGGGTCAATTCCCCTTCCGGACGCTCCCCACCCCACAAACGATACAACACCCCAGAGAGATTGCCTCCATCCGGTTGCAACACCTGCGCCTGCGTGGAGCCATAGGCACGCATGGCCGCCAGATCAAAATCCAGATCCACAACCGAGGTCAACCACTGCTGGACAACCGCGCAACCCTTGGCGATCCGGTGATCTGCCGCTCCATCCACCCCTCCCAATCCAGCACAGCGGGCAAAAAGCGGATGGCGATCATCCAGGGTGACGCGCTGCCTGGAGTCTGGCTGACCAGAAGCATCCAGATCGACTTTCAACCGCCCTTTTGAACCTGGTGCCGCCTGATACAAAGTCCGTGGTTCTGTTCCCCGGATCTCCTTGAGGTGTTCATACACCAGGCGGACAGAACCCCCGGCCTGGATTTCGAGCATCATGCCCATCTGGAATTCAACATCCGCTTGTGTGCCGGAACAGGCCAGACCAAAACGATTGGCTCCGGCCTTGGGCAGATCTTCGATCAACCCACGTACCCGATGATGCCCGGTGTGGCCCACCAGTTCTTCGAGTCGATCCAACGGCTGACCCTTGGCCAACCAGGAGAGCAGCCGCACTCCTTCCAGAAGTTGCGTTTTTCCCGTGGCAGAAGCGCCCATCAACAGCGTCAACGGGGTCAATGGCACAATGGCCTTGGAGAATCGACCCCATTGATTGAACAAAATCCGCTCGAACATGAGACCACCTCGTTTCAAGAAAAAATCATCCATGCCTGGCCTTTGCAACCCAGACCCATTTTAGCATATCATCCACGTACACACGCGAAAAAAATACGCTTGAGCCTTGTTTCTCTTCTTTTTCCATCCAACCTGGACCACTCGACCACAACTCATGGTGCGGCACTCTCTCCGATGGCATGCCATCTGGCTGCTGTGGATGGCAGCAGGTTTTCTGGTGGCCGAACTGAATGCAGCCCCACCCGCTCCTGCGCCCATGGCGCTGCGCAAGGGGGTACAGTTCCTGCATGCGTGTCATCCTGGTCCTCGCCAACGCATTCTGGCGGTCGGGGATATTTTGCTGCATGACACCTTGCAAAAACAGGCCGTGCGTGTCGGCTCTTTTGCCCCGTTATGGCAACAACTCACAGGATTGATTCAATCCGCTGACATCAGCTTTGCCAACCTGGAAGGACCGGCAGCTGCCGGAGTCAACTCGACTGGCGGCCATGTCCAGGATCCAGGATTGATATTCGATCAACAGGTCTACAACAGTTTTCCGCTCTTCAACTACCCGGCGCAACTGGTGGCGGATCTGGCAATCAGTGGTTTTGACATCCTGTCACTGGGGAACAATCACATCCTGGATCGCAAGGCATTGGGGATTGACCGGACGATTGCCGCTTTGGAGCAGGCCGGAATCGCCTATTCAGGGGCCAGACGCTCCAATCATGAAGTCCAGCGACAACCGTGGGTTGCCATCCTCACCCGCAACGGGCTGACCACAGCCTGGATCGGCTGCTCCTACGGCACCAATGGAGTGATCGATTTTCGCAGACAGGTATTGCTCTGCCATGCCCACCAGCAGGAGATCCGACAACTGGTCACCCTATGGAAAGATCAAGTGGATGCCGTGTTCATCACCCCGCACTGGGGAGAGGAGAACTCCACCCAACCCACACCGGTCCAAGAGGAGTTTGCCAAAGAGATGCTGGAATTGGGCGCGTTGGCCATCCTGGGCAGCCACCCGCACACCGTGCAACCATGGGTCAAACATCGCACCCGGGATGGACGCGAGACCTTGATCGTTTATTCGCTCGGCAATTTCGTCAATGGGCAAAAACAGATCTGGCAACAATCCATCGCGCTGTTGCTCCTGGATCTGATCCAAGATCAGGGAAAGACCCGGATTGCACAAGTCCGGTTTGTTCCGGCTTTCATGGCCAACCAGGAGGGAGAACGACTGCTGACGGCACTGGATCCCGATGGCTCCCATGCAGGTCTGAAACACCTGCTCAAGGTACTCCCCAAAGCCAACATGATCGGCTACGATCAAGCTTTGACTCGCACTTCGGACAACCCTGACTCCTGCCAACCCCCACCCGCCACCCGCCAGATCTCCATCGATCCACTGGACAACCCGCCATAGCGTGTCAATCGGACTGTACCTTCTTACAGCTTACAGCTCAGATTGCGCTTTGCAGTTCAGAGAGCGGCACGGCAAGCCTCTTTAATCTGAGCGGCAAGAGAGCGGGTTATCTGGTTGACTTCACGACGCAGACAGTCGGAAACGATCAGGGCTTGGGCAATCGTCGGGTGTGCGCTTGGCTGACGGCTCCAAAGTGCCTGGTGGCCAAATTCCTGAAACGCCAGATGATAGAGAGAAGCGACATTGTCCGAAGCGATGCGCCCGGGACCCAGTTCTTTCAGTTGCTCAAAGGTGCGATGATCCATGCCCATAGCAACGTCTCGCGTTTGCAAAAACTTTGTCAGAGGTCAGATGCAACCCTGGCAGGGATCAACCGTAATCGTATTGGTTTGCCAGGGAAGATCTGTTGGAAATGACGTAGAGGAGCCAGGAAACTACAGAATCAGCTTGGTAGAGACCGCTTCTGCCGTGGAGATACCGGCTTTCTGGTGGAACAGCCGCATGGCCGCTTCGGACAGCGTGACCTTGTAAGCCACCGAAGCGCGCGCAGTATCGTTGGCAACTCCGGTCATGCTCTGTACGGCATTGCGCTCAAAGAAGCGGAGCATGGACGTATCGGCCATGGCACGTGTCCGCTGCGCCAATCCCTCAAAAGCGACTTGCGCGCTCGGTCCAAACATCAGTGCGTTTGCGCCATAGATACTCATTTTCTTTTACCTATCAGTAGTTTGGGAGAGACCAGCAATGCATCTGGTGCCACCGATTTAACGAAATCAGTCTAGCGGACTCGCGTCAAATTGCAAGCAGAAAAAAAAAGCGTCCACCATGACACCTCCCCTTCGATACGCACGCATGGACCATGATAGTATATACAATGTCATCTTACATTTTTGTCTCTTTTCCTCTTTTGGCCACGGTTGGTATCTTTCCCATGGAGTTTGACGCACCCACCCACCACCCCCAGATCCTGGCCTTTGCCCCCCACCCCTGGGACAACCATTGGCTCAGTCGTCAGCAACTGTTGAGCCGCCTGGCACAACGTGGCTGGCCGGTGATCTACAGTCATGGTCCCATGCACTGGTGGTCACGGCATACCGAAAGCTGGCAGCGCGCTCCCTGGCTGGGGAGACTCGAAACGCGCGAATCCGGAGTGCGGGTGGACCGACCGGGTCGCTGGCCCTGCTTGTGGGACCGCTCATCGTTCTGGAACCAACGTGTACTGGCCATGCATGCTGCCCGACTGCTGCGCAGCTCCCAAACCCCGGGAACAACCGTGGCCATGCTCTTTCATCCTCAGTTTGAACCACTCCTTGAGTGGCTGCGACCCGATTGGGTCGTCTATCATGTCTATGATGTCTATCGACTCATGGATCACTGGTCCCCTGCCAAAAGCGCCATGGAAGAACGACTGGTGACACGGGCGGATCTGATCACCGCCTCCTCGCCCGGTATGGCCCGGCACCTGCCGGCAGGAGGTCACCTGAAAGCCCGTCTGCTCCCCAACGGTGCAGATGCACACCGTTTTGCCAACGCCGATCACGCCCCATGCCCGCAGGATCTGGCAGCCATTCCAACCCCCAGAATCGGTTATGTAGGTAATATCAATCCAAAGATCGATCTGGACATGGTGACCATGATAGCCATCCGTCACCCGGAATGGCACTGGGTCTTCATGGGGCCGATCTACATGAATGGCACCCAGGACCGGGAACGTCTGGCTCGCCAGGCCTGG
Source organism: Magnetococcales bacterium (assembly GCA_011089965.1). Classification (GTDB taxonomy): domain Bacteria; phylum Pseudomonadota; class Magnetococcia; order Magnetococcales; family Magnetaquicoccaceae; genus Magnetaquiglobus. The sequence continues at coordinate 24,193 of JAANAU010000018.1, read as the reverse complement.
GAGCGTCTGCTGCACCTGCCCAACATCCATTTCCTGGGACTCAAAGGACGCGACGAGATCCCGGCCTATGTGGTACACATGGATGTCAATGTCATCTGCTACAAGATCGCCCGCATCGAACAGGGCGCACCCGATGACTGGGTGGTCCACGGCTACCCCACCAAACTGCACGAATACCTGGCCACCGGCAGACCGGTGGTGGCCGCGCCCCAGGAAGCATTGCGGGAATTTGCCGATGTGATGCAGATCGCCTCCGATACCGATGCCTGGGAGAACGCACTGAAACAGGCCATTGCCGGTCATGGCGTCGGCACCCCCGCCACCCGCCGTGCCCGCGCCCTGGAAAACAGTTGGGACCGCCGCGTGGATCAGTTGGAAAACTGGTTGCAGACACTGATCCATCCAGCCGCGCCTCCCCCATAGACCACGAAAAAAAACGCCCTGGTTCAAGAAACGCCCTGGCACTCTTTGTCACCGTCATTGGAGTGTGCTATAAGGCCAATGCGTCGCTTGGTAAGACGCAGTTTTCGACCTTATTATTGCACGTATGCGGATCTCTCCCCCATGAAACCTAGCCATTGGTTGGTTGTCGGTGCTGTCACCCTGATTACACTCAGTCTTTGGGCCTGGTTCAACCGCCCCCTGGAAGAGCCGCTCTGGCCGGATCGGGTCATGGGGTTTGCCTTTGCCCCCTATCGCGCCGATCAGGATCCGCAAAAAGGGATCCACCCCACTGCCGCACAGATCGATGAAGATCTGGCCCTGCTGGCCGGCAAAACCTATGCCGTGCGCACCTATACCGTGGAAGGGGTACTGGCGGAGATCCCCCGTCTGGCCCACAAACACGACATCAATGTCATGGTCGGAGGCTGGATCGATACCGACGAAGAACGCAACAACGCGGAAATCGAACGGTTGATCAAAACCGTCAACGCCAATGCCCAAAGCGTCGTGCGCGTGATTGTCGGCAACGAATCCTTGCTCCATGATCGCGTCCCGGTCGAAAAACTGATCAAATATCTCGACCGGGTACGTTCAGCCGTCAATGCACCGGTGAGCACTGCCGAACCCTGGCATATCTGGCTGAAATATCCCGAACTGGTCAAACATACCGACTTCATAGCCGTACACATGCTTCCCTACTGGGAAGGGATCGCCCAGGACCAGGCCATCGACTACATCGTATTCCGCATGAACGAACTGCGGGATGCCTATCCGAAAAAACCCATCGTCATCGGTGAGGTCGGTTGGCCCAGCGATGGACGCACCCGCATCGACGCCAAAGCCGGACAGGCCGAACAGGCCACCTTCCTGCGTCGCTTCCTGGCGCGCGCCCACAAGGAGAAATATGTCTATTATGTGATCGAAGCCTTTGACCAACCCTGGAAAAGCAACTCCCTGGAACGGGGGGTCGGCTCCTACTGGGGGGTCTACAATGCAGATCGTCAACCCAAATTCCCGTTTCATGCCCCGATAGTCAGCATCCCCCAATGGTATGTTCTGGCCGGCGCTTCGATGTTCGTCGGCATCTTGACGATCACGCTCCTGTTTCTGGACAGCCACGGCATGCGCAAACGGGGCCGCTTCTTTCTGGCCATACTCTCCTATGGCATTGCCTCGCTGGCGGTCTACGTTGTCTATGACTACAGTCAACAATATTTGACCCGTGGGGCCATGCTGTTTGGGTTGCTGCTGGGGTTGGGCATGATCGGTGTCATCGTGGTGCTGTTTGCCGAAGCCCACGAGTGGGCAGAAGCGGCCTGGGTGCAGGCACGCCGCCGCTCCTTGACCCGTCCCGAAGTGGAGGACGAGTCACAACTCCCATGGGTCTCAATTCATGTCCCGGCCTACAATGAACCCCCGGAGATGATGATCCATACCCTCAACTCCCTGGCCAGACTGAACTATCCCCACTTTGAAGTGTTGGTGATCGACAACAATACCAAAAATCCAGCCATCTGGGAGCCGGTGCGCGATCACTGTACACAACTCGGCGCACGGTTCCGTTTCTTCCATGTCGATCCCTTGGCCGGTTTCAAGGCTGGTGCTCTCAATTTCGCCTTGCGTCATACCGACCCGCGCGCCGAAGTGATCGCCGTGATCGACAGCGATTACCTGGTGGACGGGGACTGGCTGTACGACCTGATACCCCACTTCCAAAAGCCGGAAATCGCCATTGTTCAAGCACCACAAGACTATCACGACCAGGAAGAAAGCACATTCAAGTCCATGTGCTATGCCGAATATCGCGGATTCTTCTACATCGGCATGGTCACGCGCAACGAACGCAATGCCATCATCCAACATGGCACCATGACCATGGTGCGCCGCTGGGTGCTGGAAACGGTGGGTGGATGGGCCGAATGGTGCATCACCGAAGATGCCGAACTGGGACTGCGCATCTTCGAGAAGGGATTCCAGGCACTCTACGTGCCCCGCAGCTATGGACGCGGGGTGATGCCCGACACCTTCATCGATTACAAAAAACAGCGCTTCCGCTGGGCCTATGGCGCGGTCCGCATCATGCGCGCCCACATCAAGGAGCTGTTCGGCTGGAAACCAACCGCACTCACCTGGGGACAACGCTATCACTTCCTGGCCGGATGGATGCCCTGGGTGGCCGATGGCCTCAATCTGGGATTCAACATCATTGCCCTGGTCTGGTCGTTGGCCATGATCATCGGCCCAGAATATGCCGACGCCCCATCGGTCGTCTTCAGCATGCTGCCGTTGATCCTGTTCGCATTCAAAATCTTGAAACATCTGCATCTCTATTATACCAATATCGGCATCAGACCGTTGCAATCCTTGGCAGCAGCAGTGGCCGGACTCTCTTTGACCCATACCATCTCGATTGCCATCATGCAGGGCTTTTTCGGAGGAGAGAAACCCTTTTTCCGCACCCCAAAGAAGGCCGATGGACACCACTTCTGGCACGCGATTGCCACAGCCCGTACCGAAACCATCCTGATGCTGGCCTTCTGGGCAGCTGCCATCGGAGTCAAACTGCGCGTCGGATTCGACTTCTTTGATACACGGGTGTGGGTCGGTGTGCTGCTGGTGCAGTCCATGCCCTATGCCATCACCCTGATCATGGCTGCCATCAGCGGTCTGCCGGCCAAACGTCTCCCCATCCCGGAACCGCGCGCCTCGGCACTGTCACCCGTCCGCGCAGAGCAGGCATGACATCATGAACCTGACACAACTCAGAAGAGTCGTATTCAATCGCTACACCCTCTTCATGGGAGTGCTGTATCTCTATCTGGCAGCCACAGACGAGTTGATCGAATTGACCAAAGGGGTCTGGAGAATGGAGATCCCGCTGTTGGTCTACCTCTATTGGCTCCTCAATCTGTTCATACGCCCCTCCCGTTGGCAACCCCTGCTGGCCGCCCTACCCCTGGCAGGACTCTACCTGATCCATGACTACTATTTCCTGCGCTTCTTTCGCATTCCCAAAATCAATGACCTGGACCAACTCCCGGAACTGATCGGAGTGCTGGGTTTCACCGGCAATCTGATGCTGATGGGAACCGCTGCCCTGTTTGTCTATCTGCTCATCCTGTTCGTGCGCTTCTCCTGGACCGCTGTCGGATTGGCCATTCCGGGCCTGATCGTTTTGTCGTTGCCATCGCTCGCACCTGCCAGCTACATTGCGCTTTTTACACATCTTTCCTATGAATTGATCCATTACGCCACTGTGGTCAACGTGGAAAAAAATGGTCGCCTGGTCACAGCCCTCTACAATGAGGCCAAACGACGCGAAACCTTTAGTCATATCGATCAATACCGTGACATCGCCAAACTGCGGCTGACCCTGCCTCCTGAACTGGAAAATCCAACCAGGGCCAATGGACACAACGTCCACATGATCGTCATGGAAGGATTTCTGGATCCAACCCTGCTGGCCAATCTCCCCAAACGGATCAAGCCAACCCATCCGGATCTGACCGCTCTGATTGGCAACAAACAAGGCTTTTCCATCTCACCGGTGTTTGGAGGGTATACCTCGCAGGCTGAATTTGAAATCCTGTGCGGTGTCCCGGCCTTTCAGGAGTTCGACGAAATCGAGTTCAACGTTTTCTCCGGAACCGAGACTTATTGTCTGCCGCGCATTCTGCATCGGCTGGGCTACCACACCATGGCCTCGAACGCCTTCAAGCCCGATTTTTTCAATACCATTCCTGCCTACCGAGGTCTTGGATTTGATGCTGTCTATTTTTCCAAAGAGTACACCCCCACTCAGGATACCTATTTGACCAAAGGGGATGATCAAGATAATAAATATTTCTTCGATGGCGATCTGTTCAGCCAGAATCTCGCCTTTGTCAAACAACGTTTGGCAGAGAAAAAACCGTTTTTGAACTATGTCCTGACCGTCTATGGGCACTTCCCGTTTGAATACGGCAACCGGATCGGACCTCCGGTCTTTGAAAACACCCAACTGCCCTGGGATCTGGAACGGATCATCAATCAACACTACTACCGCAGCAAGGCTCTGGCCGACTACCTGAAACAGTTGCTACAGTTGGATCCGGAATCCCTGATTATTCTGGTGAGCGACCATCTGCCCCCTTTGGAAGGGGGATTTGAAACCTATGGAGAGTATGGCTATCTGAAACCTGAAATTGTGGATCGCTTTCACCGCAATCGCCTGATCGTGTTCCGCAACGGACGGGCCGAGACGCATAAAATTTTTTATCATTTCAACATTTACCGCATGATTCTGGATTACGTCACCAACCAGGAGTACTGTCGCACCAAGCCCTGCAATTTCAGCTATCCCCAGGACCAGGAACAGTTGCGTGATGACTATCGCATCATCATGGGCCTGGCATCGCGCCACCCATAAGGATCATGGGAACCACTCCGCACACCCCGCCATTGGCTGACCGCATGCGACCACGCCACTTTGGCGCGTTGTTGGGTCAGGAACATCTGACCGGCCCGGACAAACTGCTTTCGGCAGCTCTCCAACAGGATCAGATCCCCTCATTGATTCTGTGGGGACCACCGGGAAGCGGCAAAACCACGCTGGCCCGCATCATTGCCACCCATACCCGACACCATTTCGAGGGCTTGTCCGCGGTTCTCGACGGCGTCAAGGAGGTTCGGGCCGTGGTGGAGCGGGCCAAAGCCGCCCAACCCAAAGGAACCATCCTGTTCGTCGATGAGATCCATCGCTTCAACCGCGCACAACAGGACGCGTTTCTGCCGTTTGTCGAACAGGGGGTCATCACCCTGATCGGTGCCACCACGGAAAACCCTTCATTTGTTCTGAATGGCGCGCTCTTGTCCCGTTGCCGGGTGGCGGTACTCCATCCCCTCGATACAGAGGCAGTGACCCGGTTGCTGGAACGGGCCGTGGAGGATTCCGAACATGGTCTGGGAGCCATGAATCTGCAAATGGAAGCAGGTCTGTTGCACCAGATTGCCGTTCTGGCAGATGGGGATGCACGCTATGCATTGAATCTTTTGGAGGTGTTCGTTCAACTGCAACACAAGAGCATTCAGTCTGGTGCCACTCTGACCCTGGAGGCTCTGCAACACACCCTGGAACGACGGGCGCTCTTGCATGACCGCCTGGGTGAAGCCCATTATAATCTGATCTCGGCGTTGCATAAGTCCCTGCGGGGTTCGGATGTGGATGCCGCTTTGTACTGGCTGGCCCGCATGGTCCAGGGAGGTGAGGACGGCCTCTATATTGCCCGGCGTCTGATCCGTTTTGCCTCCGAAGATATCGGCAATGCCGACCCCCAGGCCTTGACCATTGCCCTGGCTGCCAAGGAGAGCTATCATTTTCTCGGTACCCCGGAGGGGGAGCTGGCTCTGGCTCAGGCGGTGATCTATCTGGCCACAGCTCCCAAAAGCAACAGTGTCTATACTGCCTTTCAACGTGCCATGGTCTGTGCCGGTTCATCCGGCTCACTGGGTCCACCCCTGCACATCCGTAATGCACCCACCCAACTGATGCGCACTTTGGGATATGGTCAGGAGTACCGCTATCCGCACGACTACGAAACCGGTTATGTGGCCGCCGACTACCTCCCGGCCCCGCTTGCAGGCCAAACCTTTTATCAACCGGTGGAACGGGGATTTGAGCGGGAGATCGCCAAACGGCTCGACTACTGGCACAAACTCAAACAACGCCAGATGAACCAGGAGTCCTGATCCATGCGAATCTGTTTGTATGCACTTGGCCTGGTCGTGCTGCTCGCAAGCTGCACAAGCCACGAAATCGGTCGCACCATGTATCGGGCCATGGAACAGAACAAATGTCTGGAAGAACACGGATCACATGGCGTCTGTGCCCGTCAGTCCGCCAATTCACCTTGACCCTTTTTGCTTGTCGGAACCATGCGATGTCCAAAACTCCGGCCAAAACCTCTGGAGAGATTCTCGATCAGATCGCCAAAGCCAGACAGGCGCTCGATGGACTGGAACGTCTGGAGCGGGATGAACGGGGAGAGTTTGTCGAAAGCTCTTCAGTCCGCTCCCTGCTCAATGCTGCCCAGGCCCATGTCATGCGCGCCATCGAAAAGGCACGGACCTTGCGTTCCTCCTGAAGGTGTGATGCGAGCCCCCTGATATTGTCCGAATAAAATGACATTGCCCGGATTTGTACCCCTCTTGCCAAGGTTGGAACCTGAATGCGCATCTTGATTGCCTCGAATTCCGCATGGAATATAGCCAATTTTCGGGCGGGATTGATTCAAGCAATGATCCATTCTGGATACCAGGTGGATGCTGCCGCCCCACCGGATGAGCACGTTACGCGCGTGGAGAAATTGGGGTGTCGCTTCCATCCATTGCCCATAGATAATAATGGTACCAACCCCTTCAAAGACTTGTTACTCACTCTGCGTTTCATTAGATTGTTTTTCTTGTTAAAATCAGATGTCTATCTTGGATATACGATCAAGCCAAATATTTATGGATCACTGGCGGCCCACATACTCCGGATTCCCGTAATTAATAATATTGCCGGTCTTGGTACGGTGTTCAACAAACCAAACTGGTTGCAGATGCTTGTCAAAAAACTTTATCATCTTTCCATTACAAAATCACGAAAAGTTTTCTTTCAGAACAAGAGCAACCTCACGTTATTCGTCCAGAACGGGTTGGTGAAATCTGCATTGACCGACCGGCTTCCTGGTTCAGGTGTTAACTTATCAGAATTTTCTGTTGTTCCTTTGCCTGAACGGGAAGCACCGTTCAGATTTTTGTTGGTTGCGCGCATGCTATGGGAGAAGGGAGTTGGTGAATTCGTCGAAGCTGCACGGATTCTCAAGCCCAAATATCCGGATGTCGAGTTTTGCTTGCTGGGTTTCCTCGATGTCAAAAACCCTTCGGCAATTTCACAAAGCCAGATGAATGCATGGGTTGCCGAGGGTGTCGTGTGCTATCTGGGTGCCACCTCGGATGTGCGACCTTACATTTCTGATGCCGATTGCTGCGTACTGCCATCATTCTATCCAGAAGGTACACCGCGATCTTTGCTTGAAGCAGCGGCCATTGGCCGACCAATCATCACGACAAATTCAGCCGGGTGTCGAGATGTGGTTGATGATGGGGTGAACGGTTATCTGTGCAAGATGCAGGATGTACCGGATCTTGTAAAAAAAATGGAACAAATGATGCAACTCCCGCTCTGTGATCGCGCCCGAATGGGTCACAAAGGCCGTGAGAAAGTAGAACGGGAATTCGACGAAAAGATCGTGATTGACAAGTATCTTGATGTGCTTAAAAGCCTGTCACACATATCAGGCATAAGCGCATGCAACGTGGCAGAATGACCGTCACTCCTCTTTTGCTCCATGTATACGGTTGCCGTTATGGCACCGCTTGATTATTCTTCAGTTGTTGCCACCTGCCTGGGCAGGAAAAGAGACAAGAAAGCGGCACACAAAACAAAACCCGCTGACCACCACAGACAACCGGTCAACCCCTGAGTCTGAAACGCCCATCCCGAAATGAGAGTACCGGTCAGACGACCAGCCGCATTGGCACTATAATAAAAACCGACATTCATGGCCACCTTGTCATGATCGGAATACGAAAGAATCAGATATGAGTGGACCGAAGAGTTGATGGCAAATAAAACCCCAAAAGCAGCCAATCCGGTCATCAGGGCCAGGGCCGGATCATAACCGTAATTCAGGGCCAGGGCCATGGATGCCGGCAACAAAGCCAGCAAGAAAGCCACATTCCTGGCAATGGCTCCCGTTGGATGCCACCGACCTCGGAAGAGCAAAGGCGCTCCAGCCTGCACGAAACCATAACACACCACCCACAAGGCCAAAAAACTGCCCACTTGCACATGGCTCCATCCCACGACCGATTGCAGAAATACCGGCAGTCCCACCACAAACCAGACATCCCGTGCGCCAAACAGAAAAAAACGGGCCGCAGCCAGAACATTGATCTGCCGATTCGCAGAAAAGATCTGGGTGATTTTTGCCTTGCTCTTCGACAGCCCCATACTGGCTGGCAATGCCCACCAGGTCAGCAGATAAACCACCAGCAAGGTTCCTGAGAGGGCGGCGAGTGTAATCTGGAAACCCAACAGTTGCAGCAACAATGCCCCCAGAAAGAATCCCGCCCCTTTAAGCGTATTTTTTGAACCGGTCAGCACAGCTGCCCATTTGAACAATCTGGACTCGGCATCTCCTCCTTTGGGTGTGACCAACTTGACCCCGGCCTTGGCACTCATCTTGTTCAAGTCCTTGGCAATACCGGACAGGGCCATGGCGGTCATGACATAGGCAACCGTCAACCAGGAAGGATCCATGGCAAGCATGCCCAAAGCAAACACCTGCATCATTCCTCCGATGATCATGGTCTGGTTCAGGCCGATTCGACCTGCGATCCAGCCGCCAACGGCATTGGTAAGAATCCCGAAAATCTCATAAAAGAGAAACAGAAAAGCGATGGCTATCGGACTGAATCCCAGGTTGTGAAAATGCAGTACCACCAACATATGGATGGCGCCATCGGTCAACGTGAAGGCCCAATAGGCCAATGTTATGATCAAATAGACGCGAAAACCCAGCGTGGAAGTCGATTCCGTGGTCATGATCACCTCGTGCCGAACAGATAAGGGAGGGCATAGCCCTCCGGCATGTGGAATGGATGGCGGACAAGATTACAAAGAACGCGCCACCTGGGCAGCCAACTCCACCAGTCGGTTGGCATAACCCACTTCGTTGTCATACCAGGACATGATCTTGACATGCGTCCCATCGATCACCATGGTGGAAAGGGCATCGACAATCGAAGAACGGGTATCGTTGTTATAGTCGATGGAGACCAAAGGCAACTCCTCGTAACCCAGAATGCCGCGCAACTCTCCCTGGGCTGCCTCTTTGAGATGACCATTGACCTCTTCCACAGTGGTTGATCTGGGGGTTTCAAACACCATATCGGTAAGCGAAGCATTGAGCAGAGGAACCCGTACGGCAGTACCATTGATCTTGCCGGTCAACTCCGGAAAGATCTGCGTGATCGCCTTGGCCGAACCAGTGGTCGTTGGAATCAGCGACAGAGAGTTGGCCCGTGCCCGACGCAAATCCTTGTGACCCAAGTCGATGATGGTTTGAGTATTTGTGATATTATGAATGGTGGTCATGGATCCCCGCACAATGCCAATCTTTTCCAGGATCACCTTGACCACCGGAGCCAGGCAGTTGGTGGTACAGGAAGCAGCCGTCACAACATGATGGTTGGCTGCATCATACCGATCATGATTGACCCCCACCACCACGTTCAACGCCTGGCTCTCCTTGACCGGACAGGCCACCACCACTTTCCTGACCCCGCTGTCAAAATAGGGTTGCAAGGCCGCCATGCTCTTGAATTTTCCAGTACACTCCAGTACCAGATCCACACCCAACCCCTTCCAGTCCACACCACCCACCGTGGCAGACATGGAATAGCCCAAACGCTTTCCATCCACGATGATCCCGGTCCCATCCGAAGTCACCTCACGCTCCCAACGACCATGCACCGAATCATATTTCAACAAATGCGCAGCACAGGTCGCATCCCCCAGAATCTCGTTGACATGCACAAACTCCAACTCCGGCAACCGACCCCAGGCTGCCCGCAATCCCAACCGCCCCATGCGTCCAAAACCGTTGATGCCCACACGAATCGCCATGACTCTCTCCTCAATGCCAATGTGGATGGTGAAATGCACAAGATCAGAATATATGCTTGACAGCATGTATGTCAAGATGTATATTTAGATTAACATATATTTAACAAAGTATCTACAGGAGGCGACATGTCCGGATCCACCACATTGCATGTATTATTTTTATGCACCCACAACTCTGCCCGCAGCATCATGGCTGAAGCCATGCTCAACCATTGGGGGACAGGAAGGGTACGCGGTTATTCTGCCGGAAGTCACCCCAGTGGCCAGATCCAATCCATGGCCCTGGCCGTATTGGATCATTGGAACATACCGACAAACAACCTGCGCAGCAAGAACTGGGATGAATTCGCACAACCAGCTGCTCCCGCCATGGATCTGGTGGTGACGGTATGTGATCAGGCAGCTGGCGAAATGTGTCCGATTTGGCCAGGTGGACCACTCAAGGCCCATTGGGGTGTGGAAGAGCCTGGCGCACTTGCTGCCGGACAACCCCCGGAAGCAGCATTGGATCTGTTTATGCAAGTGGCAATAAAATTACGCCGCCGCATTCAACGCTTTCTGGATCTGCCATTGGCCACTCTGGATGCCCGGACATTGAAACAAGAGTTGGATCGGATTGGTCATATGGATGAACAAGATGACGAGGGAAAATCAAATCATGAGTGAACAATGTACGGTAACTGCCCGTCAGACACTGGGCGCAAAAATGGGTTTTTTCGAGCGTTGGCTCTCTTTATGGGTGGGATTGTGCATCCTTGCCGGAGTGCTCCTGGGACATGCCGCCCCTGCTCCCTTTCAATTCATCGGCAGTCTGGAAGTTGCGCAGGTCAATCTGCCGGTAGCGTTGCTGATCTGGTTGATGATCATCCCGATGCTTCTGAAAATCGATTTCCGGGCACTGCATCAGGTGCGGGAGCATTGGAAAGGGGTGGGAGTCACGCTGTTCATCAACTGGGGTGTCAAGCCCTTCTCCATGGCATTATTGGGTTGGCTGTTCGTGGGTCAACTGTTTCGACCCTGGCTGCCAGCCGCACAAATCGACTCCTACATTGCCGGATTGATCATTCTGGCTGCTGCTCCATGTACGGCCATGGTATTTGTCTGGAGCCATCTGACCGATGGCGAACCCCATTTCACGTTAAGCCAGGTCGCCCTGAATGACCTGATCATGGTGTTTGCCTTTGCCCCGGTTGTGGGATTGCTGCTTGGCCTGTCGGCCATCACCGTGCCATGGGAGACCTTGTTGTTGTCCGTGGGACTGTTCATCGTCATCCCGGTGGTAGTGGCGCAACTCTGGCGGCTCTCTCTGCTGGCACAGGGGGGCCAACAGAGGTTGGATGCCGTTCTGAAAACCCTGCATCCCATGTCACTGAGTGCCTTGCTGGCCACCTTGGTTCTTCTGTTCGGGTTCCAGGGCGAACAGATTCTGACCCAGCCCATGGTCATCGTGTTGTTGGCAGTACCAATCCTGATTCAAGTCTATTTCAATGCCGGTCTGGCCTATTGGCTCAACGGCAAGCTGGGTGTAGCCCACTGCGTGGCTGCGCCTTCGGCTTTGATCGGAGCCAGCAATTTCTTTGAACTGGCGGTTGCCACGGCCATTGGTCTGTTTGGTTTCAACTCCGGCGCTGCCTTGGCTACGGTGGTCGGCGTACTCGTGGAGGTGCCGGTGATGCTCTCCGTGGTACGGATCACCCTGGCATCCCGGGCGTGGTATGAGAGAATCGGGACAAAATAATCGGTCTGAATGGCAGGCCCAATCCTGGGCCTGCCATTCAGGACACTCAGCGTTGCACGGCGTTGCGAATCACGTCGAGCATTTTGGCATCTTCGATGGTGGGCAGTTCACCCGGATCACGCCCTTCGGCAATGGCCAGAATGGCACGGCGGATCACCTTGCCCGAACGGGTTTTGGGCAGACCCGGCACGATGTGCAGATACTTGGGACGGGCAATGGCCCCGATCTGACGGGAGACCACGGCCTTGAGTTCATCTTCGGTCGGAACCGGGGCATTGGCCATCAACACGACAAATGCCTCGATCTCCTGTCCCTTGAGATCATCCTTGATCCCCACAGCAGCCGCCTCGGCCACCGAACTGTGGGTGCAGAGTGCCTCTTCCACCTCCCGGGTGCCCAGACGATGACCCGCCACATTGATGACATCATCGTTGCGCCCCATGATGAAATAATACCCGTCATCATCAAAGATGGCATAGTCAAAGGTGGCGTACAGCAGCTCTTTGGCACTGGAGAAGTAGGTTTTGACAAAACGCTCGTCATCGCCCCATATCGTGCTCATGCAACCCGGCGGCAAGGGCGGACGCACCATCAGAGAACCCTTCACATTGGCACCCAGCTCTGCGCCGTTTTCATCCAACAGCACGGTCTCGTAACCAAAAGACGGTTTGGTGGGAGAGCCGAATTTCAGCTCCATCAGCCCCAACCCGGCAAAGTTGGTAAGAATCGGCCAACCGGTCTCAGTCTGCCAATAGTTGTCAACCACCGGGGCATGCACCAGGGCCTCGCTGATCCAGCGATGGGTCTCTTTGTCAAGCGGCTCACCCGCCAGGAACAGAGTGCTCAACGACGACAGATCATGCCGTTGGATCCACTCGGCTCCGGTCTTTTTGAGCAGACGAATGGCAGTCGGCGAGGTGAAGAGACACTTCACCCGATAGTCGGCCACCAGTGACCACCAGATACCCGGATCCGGGCGAATCGGCAATCCTTCATACAAGATGGTGGTGGCTCCGGTCAGCAACGGGGCATAGACGATATACGAGTGTCCCACCACCCAACCGATGTCGGAACCGGCAAACATCACCTCACCCGGCTCAACGCCATAGATGTATTTCATCGACTGACGCATGGCCACCATGTGACCGCCAGTGTCGCGTTGCACCCCTTTGGGACGCCCGGTGGTTCCGGAGGTATACAGAATGTACGACGGATGGGTGGAATCGACCCAGACCGGTGGCACTTCCCGATTGGCATGACGGGCCATGGCCGTGGCAAAATCGATCTCCCCGTCAATCGGACAGGGCGGTGCATCCAACCCCCGATTGATTACCAACACCTTGGGCAGCTCCACGGTCACAGCCGCCAACCCCTCCTTGAGGAGCGGCTTGTAGGGGGTCACCTTGCCGCCACGCATCCCGCCATCTGCCGTGATCACCAGTTTCGGGCTGGCGTCATCGATGCGCGAGGCCAGGGCCAATGAGGCAAAGCCACCAAACACCACCGAATGAACTGCCCCGATACGCACGCAGGCCATCATGGCGGCAATCGCTTCCGGGATCATCGGCAGATAGATCAACACCCGATCCCCCTGCCCGATCCCCAACTCCAGCAGCAGGGAAGCGATCTCATTGACCTGGCGATACAGCTCGCGATAGGTGATGGATTGGCGCACATCCGCTTCGGTGGAGACCCATACAATGGCAGCCTGATCTGCACGCTCCGCCAGATGGCGATCCACCGCATTATAACAGATATTGGTCAATCCCCCCGGAAACCAACGGGCAAACGGCGGATTGTCATAATCCAGGACGCGATCATAGGGCTTGTGCCAATGGATCAACTGCGCCTGCTCACCCCAGAACCCCTCGCGATCCTCAATGGAACGGCGATACATTTTTTCATAAGCTTCCTGATTGCTCATCGTCTCTACTCCATGTTCATAATGAGTCACTGCAAAAATGGATCGACCAACACCCGCCCCCGCACCCGACCTGCCAAGAGATCCTGACAAGCCGCTGCCGTCTCGCCCAAAGAGATCGTGCGATCCTTGAAAAGGGGGTAAAGATCGTCCGGGACAAGTCGCGCCATGCGACTCCACGCTTCACGCCGCGCAGCTGCATCGATCTGCACGGAGTCGATCCCCTGCAAACGGACATTGCGCAATATGAATGGAAAAACCGTGGCAGGCAGAGAGGAATCATCTGCCAGACCACAGGCGGCCACTGTGCCGCCATGGTTCACATGTTTCAGCAATCCAGCCAGAGTGGCCCCCCCTGCCACATCGATCACACCGCTCCACCGCTGTACATCCAGAGGTTTAGTGGATGCGGTCAACTCGCTCCGGTCGATTACTGAAGCTGCGCCAAGCTGGCGCAGATACGCCTCATGACTGCGCCGTCCCGTGGCTGCGCACACCCGATACCCCAAACGCGCCAACAAGACCACAGCCCACCCCCCGACGCCACCCGTGGCTCCGGTCACCAGGATTTCACCGCTCTCCGGTCGGACGCCCCCGGTCTCCAGGGCCATCACCCCCAGCATGGCCGTCACACCGGCAGTCCCCAGAATCATGGCCCGATCCGCATCCATGCCATGGGGCAAACCGGTCAACCAGCCACCTGGCACACGGGTGTACCGGGCAAAACCGCCATGACGCACCTCACCAACCCCATAACCGGTCAAAACCACCCCATCCCCTGGATGCCAATCCGGATGGGACGACTCCACCACCTCCCCGGCCAAATCAATGCCAGGCACCATGGGAAAACGCCGGATGATCGGACTGGTGCCGGTGACGGCCAGCGCATCCTTGTAATTGATCCCGGAGCGCATGATGCGCACCCGTACATCCCCTTCCGGCAGTTCCGCATCTGCCAGTTCGGTCACGCGCGGCAGGATCTTCCCTTCTGCATCCCGTTCCAACAACAAAACCGTATTCGTGGCGTTCATCCCACCCTCCATACCTGGTCAGTGGTGCAACTCCCAAACAAAAAAGGTCGGAGGAGCAGTGAAATCCTCCCCACTCCCCCGACCCCGATCACTTCAGACCCACAGGATCTGACGCACGCACACGGTCACCCACTCAATCCCGGGCCACGCACAGGGCAATACCCATGCCGCCACCAATGCAGAGCGTGGCCAGTCCCTTGCGGGCATTGCGGCGCTTCATCTCATAGAGCAAGGAGACGAGAATGCGCGCTCCAGAGGCTCCCACCGGATGTCCGAGGGCAATGGCACCGCCATTGACATTCACCTTGGACAGATCCCAACCCATGTCACGATTGACCGCCACAGCCTGGGCCGCGAATGCCTCATTGGCCTCGATCAGATCCAGGTCATGAATGGTCCAACCCGCCTTGGTCAGAGCCAGACGGCTGGAAGGGATGGGTCCGGTGCCCATGATGGCCGGATCCACACCACAGGTTGCCCAGGAGACGATCCGCGCCAGAGGTTGCAGACCTCTCTTGGCCGCATTGGCCGCGCTCATCAGCACCACCACGGCAGCACCATCGTTGATGCCCGAGGCATTGCCCGCTGTCACCACACCTTCCTTGTCAAAAGCCGGACGCAGCTTGGCCAGGGTATCGACCGTGGTGCCATGCTTGGGATGCTCGTCGGTATCGATGATCACATCCCCTTTCTTGCTGGGAATGACCACCGGCACGATCTCTTCCCGGAACAGCCCTGCCTTCTGGGCCGCTTCGGCCTTCTGCTGGGAAGCCGCTGCAAAGGCATCCAACTCGGTGCGGGTCAATCCCCATTTCTTGGCCACATTCTCGGCGGTCACACCCATGTGATAGTTGTGGAAAGCATCGGTCAGGCCATCGCGGATCATGCTGTCCTGCATTTCCGCACTGCCCATCTTGACGCCATTGCGCAGATGCAGCAGATGGGGAGCCATACTCATGCTCTCCTGACCGCCAGCCACCACGATCTCGGCATCGCCCATGGAGATCGACTGATACCCGTTCGCTACGGCACGCAACCCCGAGCCGCACAACTGATTCAGACCATAGGCGGTCTTTTCCACCGGAATGCCGGCATTGACCGCAGCCTGACGCGCCGGATTCTGCCCGGCACCACCGGCCAGAATCTGCCCCAACACCACCTCCGAAACATCTGCCGGGGCCACACCAGCCCGTTTCAGCGCCTCGACAATGGCAATCTCGCCCAATTTGTGGGCCGGAACCTGGCTCAACCCACCACCAAAGGTGCCGACGGCGGTGCGTGCGGCTGAGACGATCACGATGTCACTCATAACTCTTGCAACTCCCTTTCAGATATCATGAATCCAGGCTGGCCTGCTGCTCCAGCTCCACCAAAACTCCCCCCATGGCTTTGGGATGGAGAAAAACCACGGGCTGACCGTGTGCCCCGATTTTCGGTTCCGGGTCCAACACGGCCAAACCATGAGTACGCAACTGCTCGATTGCGGCCCGGATATCCGGAACCTCATAACAGACATGATGCATGCCCCCACCCGGATTGCGTTGCAGAAACCGGGTCAAAGGAGAGTTCTCTCCCAAAGGGTGCAACAACTCCACATTAGTATTGGGCAGACGCACAAAAACCACCGTGACCCCATGCTCCACAAGATCCAGAGGTGCCTCCACCCGCGCACCCAGGACATCACGATAGGTGGCAATGGCCTGATTCAGATCCGGAACGGCTATGGCCACATGATTCAATCGTCCGATCACCGTCGCACTCCGTGTTCAAATAAAGGTGAACAACACGGCATCGGCCTCGACCGCCTCACCGGCCTTGACATGCACCTTGGCCACCACACCATCCCGATCCGAGCGGATGGTGTTTTCCATTTTCATCGCCTCCAGGATGCAAAGCGGATCCCCCAGGGCCACGCTGTGTCCGGCTACGGTCATCACCTCACGCACCAGTCCGGGCATCGGGGTGATGATGGTCTTGGCATTGCTGGCCAGCCGTTTCTCCGGCATCCGCTTGGCCATTTCATACAAGCGCCATGGCCATACCGTCACCTGGACGCGACGCCCGCCATGAGCCAATTGATACCCCCCTTCCATGCGCCGCACCCGCACCGTCCGTTCCCGGCCTTCCATGATGAAGGTTGCCAGACGGTTCCCGGGCCAATAGCTTTTGCCAACCTCATAACTCAATCCGTCTTCCAGAGTGATCCGGTTCCGGTCTCCCAAATGCTCGACCGTCACATGGATCACCTCACCCACCATGGTCACCATCCACTCCTCCTTGGGAGCAGGGGGCATCAACAGCGCCTCCTCGGCCTGCTCCACGCTCACTGCCACCAAGGCAAAAAACCGTTTCAACTCCTCGGTCAGCGGTGCTCCGGAAAAGCCGGATGGATACTCCTCGGCAATAAAGGCGGTGGTGATCTCCCCGGACAGGAAACGGGGATGAGCCAAAACCGCATTGAGAAAATCGATGTTGTGGGCCACACCATCGATCAGGTAGTTGTCCAGTGCCGTACGCATGGTGGCAATGGCTGTGGTGCGGTCTTCACCCCAGGTGATCAGTTTGGCGATCATCGGATCATAGTGAATCGACACCTCGCCGCCCGCATACACCCCGGTATCCACGCGCACCTGTTCACTCTCCGGCGGGGTCTGGTGACGCACCAGACGTCCGGATGAGGGCAAGAATCCGGCATAGGGATTTTCGGCATAGATCCGGCTCTCCATGGCCCAACCGTTCAGCGCCACATCGGCCTGGGTAAAGCCCAACGGTTCGCCGCGCGCCACCCGGATCATCTGTTCCACCAGATCCAATCCGGTGATCATCTCCGTGACCGGGTGTTCCACCTGCAACCGGGTATTCATCTCCAGAAAATAGAAACTCTTGTCTGCCCCAACCACGAACTCGACCGTACCGGCAGAGACATAACCCACGGCCTTGGCCAAAGCCAGAGCCTGTTCCCCCATGGCCCGCCTCATCTGCGGATCGACAAACGAGGATGGTGCCTCTTCGATCACCTTTTGATTGCGACGTTGAATGGAACACTCCCGTTCGTTGAGCCACACGCCATTGCCGTGGGAGTCGCACAGGATCTGAATTTCGATATGACGGGGTCTTTCGATGAACTTTTCGATGAAGACCCGATCATCCTTGAAATAATTACGTCCTTCGCTGGCTGCGGAGCGCCACCCCTCTTCGACTTCGCGATCATTGTTGGCCAACCGCATCCCCTTGCCGCCGCCGCCCGCCGACGCCTTGATCATCACCGGATAGCCGATCTCCCGGGCCACAGCCACCGCATGTTCGGCACTTTCAATCGTGGCGTCATGGCCGGGAATGGTGTTGACACCCGCAGCGCGCGCCAATTTTTTCGATTCGATCTTGTCACCCATGGCGCGAATGGCATGGGGACCGGGACCGATGAAAATGATGCCGCTCTCTTCCAAACGCTGACAGAAGTAGGTGTTCTCCGAAAGAAAACCATAACCCGGATGCACGGCATCGGCCTTGGTCTGGTCAATGGCGGCCAGGATGTTCTCCACCACCAGGTAGGAAGCAGAGCTGGCGGCTGGTCCCACCCGCACCCGTTCATCGGCCTGACGGACGTGCAAAGAGTCCCGATCTGCGTCCGAATAGATGGCGACCGTGGCAATCCCCATTTTTTTGGCGGTGCGGATGACCCGACAGGCAATTTCACCGCGATTGGCAATCAAAATTTTGCGCATGTTCGACCGCCCCTGTTCACAATGGCAGATTGTCGTGTTTTTTCCAAGGATTGGACAACTGTTTGCCGGCAATGGTTTGCAGACCGCGTATCACCCGGAAGCGGGTATCCCGTGGCATGATCACATCGTCGATAAAGCCCTTGCGTGCGGCGATGAAGGGGTTGGCAAAGTTGGCCGCGTACGCAGCAGTGACCTCCTTGAGTTTGGCTTCCGGGTCATCCGCCTTGCGAATCTCGTTGCGGAAGATGATCTCTGCCGCCCCTTTTGGTCCCATGACCGCGATTTCGGCATTGGGCCAGGCATAGTTGAGATCCCCACGCAGATGTTTGGAGGACATCACGTCATAGGCACCGCCATACGCCTTGCGAATAATCACGGTAATTTTGGGCACTGTGGCTTCGGCAAAGGCGAACAGCAGTTTGGCCCCATGTTTGATGATCCCCCCCAGCTCCTGTTGCAAACCGGGAAGGAAACCGGGAACATCGACAAAGGTGATGATGGGAATATGGAAGCAGTCGCAGAAGCGCACAAAACGGGCTGCCTTGACCGAACTGGCAATATCCAGACACCCTGCCAGGACCAAAGGCTGATTGGCAACGATCCCCACGCTCTGTCCGCCCATGCGGGCAAAACCGATGATGATGTTCTTGGCATAACCGGCCTGGACTTCCATGAAATCGTGGTTGTCCACCACCTTTTCGATCAACTCTTTCATGTCGTAGGGGCGCTGCGGATCATCGGGCACCAACGTATCCAAAGAAAGGATCTGCCGTTTGGGATCATCGCCGGTTGCAATGCATTCACGCGGGGCGCGGTTGCTGGAGGGAAGAAACGACAGCAGTTTGCGCAGATGCCGAATCAGATTCAGGTCATTGTCAAAAGCAAAATCTGCAACACCGGAACGGGTGGCATGGGTCACGGCCCCACCCAACTGTTCGGCGGTCACCTCCTCATGGGTGACGGTCTTGACCACGTCCGGTCCGGTGAGGAACATATAGGAGGTGTCTTTGACCATGAGAATGAAATCGGTCAAAGCCGGGGAGTAGACCGCCCCGCCGGCGCACGGCCCCATGATGGCGGAAATCTGCGGCACCACTCCGGAGGCCATGACATTGCGCTGAAACACCTCGGCATAACCGGCCAGAGAGGCCACCCCTTCCTGGATACGCGCGCCACCCGAGTCATTGATGCCGATGATCGGCGATCCCACCTTGACCGCCATATCCATGATCTTGCAGATCTTGCGGGCATTGGATTCGCTTAAAGACCCCCCGAAGACGGTAAAATCCTGGGAAAAAGCGAACACCCGCCGTCCATGGATCAGGCCGAAACCGGTCACCACACCATCGCCGGCAACATGGGTCTCCTGCATGCCGAAGTCTGCGCAGTTGTGTTCGACAAAAGTGTCCAACTCCTCGAAAGTGCCTTGATCCATCAACACTTCCAGCCGTTCGCGCGCGGTCAATTTGCCGCGTCTGTGCTGGGCATGAATACGCTCTTCGCCACCACCCATACGCGCCTGGGCACGCAACTGATCAAATTTATCGATAATCTCTAACATGGTTTTCGCTCTTGCCTATCGAAAAAGGCCACAAGCATACGCTCTGCTGCGGCCACAGCCCCCAGTTTTCCGCAGCGCACTGCGGGTTCCATTGCTTCTGCCAGCCTCTGCATGTGCGGATCGGCCAGGAAACGGGTACGCAACCCGTCGAACAGCCGCTCCCACATCCATCCACCCGCCTGCTGCAACCGTTTCTCCTCCAGTCTGCCATTGGCGCGCATCTCGCTGTGGAAGGTGCGCAAAGTCGTCAACAGCGCATCGATTCCGCGCTCTTCATGGGCGCTGACCAACAGCACCGCAGGTTGCCACCCATGCGCCCGGTCGTGATGCAGCAGCGTCAATGCGGCAGCGACCTGGGTCTGGGTCAACTCCGCCGCCGCGCGGAACACCCCATCGGCCTTGTTGACCACCACCAGATCAGCCAACTCCATGATCCCGCGTTTGATCCCCTGCAACTCATCACCGGCATTGGGCAGCAGTACCAGGACAAACAGATCCACCATGCCCGCCACCTCGGTTTCGCTCTGTCCCACACCGACCGTTTCCACGAAGATGAGATCAAAACCGGCTGCATCCAACACGACCATGCTTTCGCGGGTACGGCGCGCCACCCCTCCCAGGGTCGAACCAGCGGCACTGGGCCGAATGAACGCCAGATGGTGGCTGCTCAAACGGGGCATGCGGGTTTTATCTCCCAGAATGCTGCCGCCACTGCGCCGGGAAGAAGGGTCGATGGTCAGAACCGCCGTACGCAGCCCGGCAGCCACGGCCTGCATGCCCAAGGTCTCGATCAGGGTACTTTTCCCGGCACCGGGTGGACCGCTGATGGCCACCCGCAAACCTGTACCACCGGCATTCGACCGGGCCAACTCCTCCAGCAGCGCCACAGCCAACCGGTCATCTTCGGGACGGCTGCTTTCAATCAAGGTGATCGCCTTGGCCAGGGCGCGACGTTCTCCACGCCGGATTCCGGCCACCAACTCCGCAACGACCATGCGTGTTACGCCGCTGCCGGAAGCTGGCGATGTTCGATGGCTGCCAGGACGCGCGTTGCCGCTTCCAAAGCCGAGGCACCAGGTCCGAAAATCTCCGCCACCCCCAGTGCCCGCAAGGCGGGATAATCCTGTTGCGGGATCACGCCTCCGGCCACCACCACCACATCGGACGCCCCTTCTTTCTCCAAAGCCTTCATCAGCATGGGCAGGAGTGTGGCATGCCCCCCTGCCAGGCTGGAGACGCCGATGGCATGCACATCGTTTTCCACAGCCTGCCGGGCAGCATCTTCAGGTGTCTGGAAAAGCGGGCCAATATCCACGTCAAATCCGGCATCGGCAAATGCCGAGGCAATCACCTTGGCTCCCCGGTCATGACCATCCTGACCCAGCTTGACCACGAGCAATCGTGGACGGCGTCCGGTACGCGCCACAAAGGACGAGACATCTGCGGCCAGTTTGTCCCACATGGCATCTCCTTGCCAATTGGCTCCATACACACCGCTTGTGGCACCGATCTGACGGCGGTGACGACCATACACCTGAACCAGTGCTTCACTCACCTCACCGACCGTGGCGCGCACGGTCATGGCCTGAATCGACAACGCCAGCAGATTGCCGTTCTCTTCCCGCGCCGCCCGGGTCAAAGCGGACAAAGCCGCCTCCACGGCTGCCGGATCGCGTGAGGATTTGACCTGGGCCAAACGTTTCAATTGGGCATCGCGCACCGCCAGATTGTCCACCACGAGCACATCCAAAGGCTCTTCCGTGGTGCAACGATAACGGTTCACCCCCACGATCACCTCATCGCCGCGATCAATGCGTGCCTGTTTGCGGGTGGCCGCACTTTCGATACGGCGCATGGGCAAACCCGTGGCAATGGCAGCGACCATGCCTCCGGCCTCTTCGATCTCCTCGATCAACCCCCACGCCTTGTCAGCCAGATCATGGGTCAGGCTTTCCATCATGTAGGATCCACCCCAGGGATCGATCACATGGGTCAGATGGGCCTCCTGCTGCAAGATGATCTGGGTATTGCGGGCAATGCGGGCGGCAAACTCACTGGGCAGGGCAATCGCCTCGTCCAGGGCATTGGTATGGAGCGACTGGGTGCCGCCAAAGACCGCTGCCATGGCTTCGATGGTGGTGCGGATGACGTTGTTGTGGGGATCCTGACTGGTCAGGGACCAACCCGAGGTCTGGCAATGGGTGCGCAGCTGACTGGATTTGGGATTGCGGGGGTTGAAGCGGGCCATGATGCGCTGCCAGAGCAGACGAGCGGCACGCAATTTGGCCACCTCCATATAGAAATTCATCCCGATTCCGAAGAAAAACGACAAACGCGGGGCAAACTCATCCACATCCAGCCCCCGCGCCAGGGCAGTCTCCACATAGGCTTTGCCATTGGCCAGGGTATAGGCCAACTCCAGGGCCGCGTCGGCACCGGCCTCCTGAATGTGATAACCGGATATCGAGATCGGATTGAAACGCGGCATGGTGGCCGAGGCATGGGCGAGGATGTCGCCGACAATGCGCATGGAGGGTGCCGGGGGATAGATGTAGGTATTGCGGACCATGAACTCTTTGAGGATGTCGTTCTGGATCGTACCGCTCAAAGCGGCATCCGCCACCCCCTGCTCCCGGGCTGCGACCACATAACCGGCCAGAATCGGCAGCACCGCACCATTCATGGTCATCGAGACCGACACCTGATCCAAGGCGATCCCGGAAAAAAGGATCTTCATATCCTCGACCGTATCGATGGCCACTCCGGCCTTGCCCACATCTCCCACCACCTGGGGATGATCGGAGTCGTACCCGCGATGGGTCGGCAGATCAAAGGCCACCGAGATCCCCTGCCCTCCGGCAGCCAGCGCCTGACGATAAAAGGCATTGGACTCTTCTGCTGTGGAGAAGCCGGCATACTGACGGATGGTCCAGGGCCGTTTCACATACATGGTGGGATACGGCCCCCGGACATAGGGGGGATGACCCGGCAAGGTATTGGCATCCCACGCTCTGGCTTGCAGATCGGCCTGGCCATACAACGGCTGCACCGGGATCCCTTCGGCTCCGGTCCAGGTCAGATCAGAGAGGGATTTAACGCCGAGTGTCTGGGCGACAACTTGCAACCAGGGATCATGGATGGCGTGTTCCATTTGAATCTCCTTTTTTTTACTGTCCTTCTCAATCCATTGACATGCGACATCATGGAATGACCGTCACCATTTTTCAAGAGTTCTTCAACACCCGGCCAGGAAAGTCGTTGCTTTTTCCAACGCGCGCTCCCACAAACCCAGCACCTCCATTGAAATGGCCGGTCCGGACGCCAGTGCAGCGAAACGACGCCGACGTCCGGTCACCAGGCGCCAGTCAAATCCATGCCCGGCAATGATGACATCCAATATCGGTTGGATTTCGGTATAAAAGCCCCACTCCAACAGCTCCACCACGACAATGCCCACATCCGGATTCGGCCCTGCGGCCAGATTCTCCCGGATCCGCATCAAACGGGGGTGCAACTCCTTGAAAAACCGTTCCTCACCCAATTGGGTCCGCATGCGTCCGGCAGCATCGAACAGGTCACAAGCAATTCTCAGTGTTTTGATAATCATATGGTTCCGATTTACGATCACAAATAGTGGACAAAAGAGACCAATTTCTGCACCCAGTGTGCCTGATACCGTTGTGTCAGGCAATCCTTGAGTCTCCCGAAAGAAGGCCGTTTGCTCCGTGACACCTCGCCGCTTTGGGGACGCCAGGAGAGCGCGAGGGTATGCATAGATGAGTTGGCGCATACTGATATTCAATAATTTGATCCGTAACCTGTCTCGCAGAGAGGAGACGCTATGGATCGCATGGACTGCGTGATGGCCAGTGGGAACGAATGTAGATCTCTTGCCAAGTGGCGAGGACATGTCCAGAGGAGACAAAAAAAACCAGCAATTGTTTAATTTTGCTGGTTTTTTTAACCCAGGTTTAACATGCTATAAAAAATCAATTTATATATCAATAGCTTGCGAGGCTATTTTTTGGCGAGTGGCACTACAAATTCACGATTCTTTG
>JAANAU010000080.1 GCA_011089965.1 Magnetococcales bacterium | reverse complement strand
CCCGGATATGGGGTCGATGGGACTCAATCCGGGCATCGCGTTCCTCCACGGTTTCCGTTACAACGCGCGCGGTTCCATTCTCATCATGGATCGCACGAACGCGCTGAACAAAAACATCCGGATCCTGTTCCAAAAGCTCTGCCGGATCCCAATCCGGATCTTTGACCATCCGGGTAGGCGGGGTAGTGTCACGCACCATTCCTGGAAAGATCTCTGCCACCTCCTGGGCAATGAATCCCAGAACCTTCTTACCATCCGGATCATGCTTCCAGTTGAAGTGGCGCACCTGCAACCGCATGAAATCTTCCAGCAAGGTGGTCGCGTCAACGATGTTCGTCTTCAGACGGGCATCAGACACTTCAATGTAACTCCCGTCACACTCGATATAGGCAACCGTGGTATTGGTCCCGCCGACATTGGAAACCCAATCCGCAATATGATCCGTGGCCGTACTGGAGGCCCGATCCGCACGCAAGGCCAACACATTGCCGCCCGTATCCACATCCAACTGTGCTGCCGGCGCATTCAGGCCAATCCCCACCTTGCGCCCGGTGGTGCCATACAAGCCGGTGGCAAAGATCGTCCCACCCAGATTCAATTCATTGGTGGCAGACCCGGAAGATACGTCAAGCAGACGGCCTATGACAATGCAATCCGATCCCGAAGCCTGGCTGTACAAACTGGCCCGTCCAATACATATCACATTATTGGCCGATGTAACTTGAGTCGCAGATTCCTGCCCTACAAGGACGTTATAACCACCTGTCACACGAAGACCGGAATACCCCCCTATGCACACATTACCACCACCGGCGCAAGAGCCTTGTTGCGCGGCCAGATAGCCGATTGCGACATTAGAATGCCCGGTTACTGGATAACCAGCGGCATGACCAACCGCTACATTTCCTTCCCCTGTCTGCAAGCCTAAAAGCGTCTGAAACCCGATACCAACATTATAACCGCCAGACAAAGTACCATTCTGACCTCCTAAAGCCTGCACACCTACTCCAACGGAGTATGCACCCGTCACACGTTTACAGGCCTCTTTCCCAATTGCAATGGTATTGTCTGCCAATGTTGTCGCTCCAGCATCAAGACCAATGGCAACCGCATTGCTGGTTGTTGTGTTTGCAGGTGCCACTCCTTTCCCAATGAACACATTGCCAGCACCCGTGGTCAGACCCGCACCCGCACCGCTTCCCAATAGGGTGTTGTTTGCACCAGAAGCATTCACGGGCACAGACACCCCAACCATGGTACTTCCTGTCGTTGTTCCTGCACCATCCGACGTGCCCAAAAACAGACTGGTGCCGTTCACTCTGGCATCGGTCAAACCATTCAATGCAGAGGCACCTCCCCCGCTCAACGGAGCACCAGAGGCTTTCTGAAAAGAGGTGCATCTCCAGTTTCCGGATCCTTCGGCCACGAACACGGCGGCATCCCCTGCCGAGGTGGTGATGTTTGCGGCAGTTGGCAGGATCAGTGACGTGGCGTTGTGGGTCAATGTGGTTGCTGCATCAAACGTCAGCGTTCTCTGAATCCCGGCCTGAGCGGTTCCAAGGGCAGAAATCGCCGTGGTGCCGGTGACATGCACATAATTGCCAGCCAGTGTGCCCAGATTGAGCGTGGTGGCTGCGGCAATATCCACCGCTTTGGTTTCGTTGATTGATTTATTGTAAGTTATGGCATCCAATTGCACCTGGGACAACGATGCCAAAGTCGTGGCAGTCAATCCGGCCAACCACGTCGTGGTCAAGGCTCCAGCCTGCTGCGCGGTCATGCCGGACAAAGCCGTTGTGGTGAGTGCGGCCAGATGGGTTTGCTCAACGTGGCGGTCGTGGACAGGGAGAAGGTCAGATCCTCGGTGATGGTGATTTCCTCCTGGCCAACCAGCAAGACGACTCCCCGGTTGGTCATTGTCCGGCCAGATGACGACGCACCTCCCAGCCATGGGAGACCAGTCGCTTGAGTCTGCGGCATTGCCGCCGCCTGATGATGTCGTAACAGCATAATCTGGAAAGAGTTTCTCAGCAGCATCTGCCGCCTTTTCGCCCTCGACGACCAATACGGTCGCGTTTGGCCTGGAGATGATCCCATGCAACCGGTAGAGTGGGCGTGGCGCGGGAGCTTGTTTCCATCCCCACGACTCCTCCCCGGTCTCCTCATTTCGGCACCAGGAGAGGGGGATGACCATCTTCCTTCCTGGCAAATCGAATCGGCACCGATACTCCACCAGGATCCCGCCATTGTCCCGGTACTCCCATCTCCTGGAGTACGGACCCATGGATGGGTTGGCAGTTGGAGGCGGTGGTGCCTGTTCTGGAGGTGGTAATCCAGGCGTTATTGCACTGATTTTATTTGATGTTTTCCTGTTTGACCGTTCATTTTTTGGTGCAAACGGCTCCCCGCCATATTCTCTGGCAAGGATGCCAACGGCACCCAGGAAATCTGTTTGATGGATCTCCTGGGCGAACTGGATGATGTCTCCCTTGCGCCCACAGCCGAAACAATTCCACGCGCCTTTCTCCTGATCGACTTTGAACGATGGGGTGTTTTCCTGATGGAACGGGCAGCATGCTTCCCACTCCCGGCCAACACGCTTCAGATCCGGGACGTGTCGGGAGATGTAATCGACGATATCGAGTTGCTTGGCATCTTCAACGCTTAGTTGATATTTGTTTTTAGATGCGGTTGTTTTTGCTCTACTGCTTCCAGCCTGGTCCGCAGGCTTGCTGGCAGGTCCGCACCCCTGGTCCGCAGGCTTGCTGGCAGGTCCGCACCCCTGGTCCGCAGGCTTGCTGGCAGGTCCGCACCCCTGGTCCG